>NZ_JAPEOR010000003.1:0-601554 GCF_026341125.1 Streptomyces sp. NBC_01142 | reverse complement strand
GCAGCGGCACGGCCAGCCGCGCGCGCAGAGGCGGTCGCCCCTCGCCGCCCCCCGTGTCCCCCGGACCTTCCCGGTTACCGGGGCGGTCCTGTACGGACCGGCCCGAGGCCAGGCTGCGTGCCTGGGGCGAATCCGGGGCGTAGTCGATCCGCTCGCGCCCGGCGCGGGCGTCTCCGGGGGTCGTCACCCCCCTTCCCGGCCCTCCCCATACCCGGACCACGTGCTCGGCGGACGCTGTACCGGGCGTGGGCTGATCGCCTTCCAGTGCCGCTTCCAGCAGGTCGACCGTGACGCGGTCGGCGAACTGCAGGACGGTGACCGCGGACAGCTCCTGCGCCGTGCGGGTGATGTCCAAGGTCGTGCCCACGCGTACGCCCGCCCGCACCAGAAGGTCGAGTCGCTGCTGCGCGAGGTAGCGCTCGGTGATGTCCACCGTCTCCTCGCACACCCCCAGCACGGTGCGCGCGGCATCCTGCAGCCGGTAGTAGGAGCACGACCAGACGTGCTCGTGTTCCGGGTCCACGGGCGGGCGGCCACGGTAGTGAACCTCGGTGACGGGCTCACCGGTGGTGAGCACCTGCCGCATGAGCTCTTCCAATGTCGCCGGATACCCCGCGGACAGGACCTCACCGTGGGTCACCATGTCGTCCGGGCCCACGCCGACGTACTCCGAGGGGCCCATCTCCTTCGACAGAGCGGCGTTCGTCCACACCACCCGCAGGTCCGCGTCGTAGATGGCCAGACCGACGGGTGAGTCGGTGGCCAGCCCCCGGACCATCGACTGCTGGGCCTCCCACTGGGCCATCTCCTCCGCGTCGGCCATCGACAGAAGCCGGGCGGGCCCGTCGGCACCCGCGTGGGACAGCGAAACCACGGTCGCGGCCACGCGGACGACACGGCCGTCCCCGTGACGCATCCGCAGCACCCGGCGGCGAGAAGGTGGCGCACCCACGTCCGCAGCCGAGTGGTCCTGAGCCGTGTGCTCCACCACGAGGGTGCCGATCGGGCTCCCGAGCACTTCCTGCGGCGCATATCCCAGCAGTGCCCGCGCAGCCGGACTCCAGCCGACGACCGTCCCCTCGGCATCCAGCACGGCCGTGGCCGCTCTCGAGACGTCGAGGGGGCCACGGAAGTCGGCATCCTCGGCTGCGTTGACCGCGCTCATGACACCTGCCTTGTCCGTCTCCTCATGATCAGTCAGCGGTCCCGACGGCACAACCGCGCCGGCCGGCCGGCCGGATCCATCTCGGTGCACGCCGTGCCGACAGCGCTCAGCTCACCTCCGCCCAGCGGGCGGCGAGCAGCAACGCGATGTCATCGGGCCGGTCGGTTGCCGCTGTGGCCTCGCGGATCAGACGGTCCGCCGTCTCGGCGAGTGAGGCCGAGCCGAATTCGGACAGTGAGTTGCCCAGCCGCTCGATGCCGCGGTCGATGTCGATTCCCGGCTGCTCCACCAGTCCGTCGGTGAACAGGGCAAGGACGGCGCCGGGTGCGAGTTTCAGGTCGGTGACGGGATACGACGCCTCGGCGTCGACGCCGAGCACCACGCCGCCGGGGAGATCCAGGACCTCCGTCCGGCCGTCGGGGTGGCGCAGCAGCGGCTGCGGATGCCCGGCCCGCACCGCCTGGGTGTCCCCGGAAGCCGGGTCGAGGACGATGTAGCAGCAGCTGGCGAACTGGCCGGGATCGAGGTCGATCAGCAGCCGGTTGGTGCCGCTCATCACCTCCTGCGGCTCATGCCCGCTGAGGGCGAAGGCGCGTACGGCGCTGCGCAGTTGACCCATGGTGGCGGCGGCCGCAACGCCGTGTCCCTGTACGTCGCCGATGACCAGGGCAAGCAGCCCCGGGCCGGTCTCGATGACGTCGAACCAGTCGCCTCCGACGTCCATGCCCTGGGTGCCGGGGAGATACCGCCCGACGGTGTCGACGTGTTCGCGTACGGGCAGCCGGTGCGGCAGCAGTGCCTCCTGCAGGCCGCTGGCGAGGGCGGCTTCGGTGTCGTAGCGCTGGGCGCGTTGCAGGGCCTGCGCGATGAGTCCGGCGAGGGCGGTGAGGACGGTGCGCTCCTCGGGACTGAAGCCGCGCGGCTGGTCGAAGCCGAGGATGCAGGAGCCGACGGGGCGGCCGGAGGCGATCAGGGGCAGGAACGCCCTGGCGCCGACGTTGGCGTCCATGGGGATGCCCGGGTAGGCGGTGGCCAGGCGTTCCATGGACTCGAAGAAGATGGGGCGGCCCGAGGTGAGCGTCTCGACGCCGGGCAGCCGGGCGTCGAGCCCGACGCCGTCGAAGCGGTTGAGGAAGCCCTGCGGGAAACCGGTCTCCCAGGCCAGGTAGAGATGCCTCTCGCTGAGCAGGTAGATCGCCAGCTGCCGGCCGAAAGGCGGGCAACAGCTCCTCCGTGACCACGGCGGACACCTGGCGGGCCGTGACGGCCTCCGTCAGTGCGATGGCCAGGGCGACCGGGCGGTACAGCGCCGACGCCCGGTCGGCCGGGGAGCCGAGTCCGGCGCCCGGCATGTCGATGGACCCCGGCGCGTACGGCGGTTGCTCCGCGTCGGTGAGCGTGACCGTCAGGCCGTCGTGGCCGGGGTAGAGGGAGACCGACAGCCATTCCTCCGGCCCCCGGCGGGCCATGAAATGGACGGGGTCGTGGGAGAGCAGCACGGCCCGGAAGTGATCCTCGTAGGCGGGGTGCCCGAACCACGGCAGGGCCTCCCACAGAACGCGCCCGACCAGTTCGGTCCGTCCGTGGCCGAGAAGAGTCTCCGCGCTGTGGTTGACGTAGGTGATCCGCCCGAGCCGGTCGAGCGAGAAGATGGCTCGCGGCAGCCGGTCGGTCGCCTCCTCGACGATCGGCCCGGTGCCGAGGTCCACCAGGAATCCGGTCAGATGGCTTCCTGGACCGTCACCGGACGGTTGCGCGCGGGCCGAGAGCTCGAGCAGATGCTGCCGGCCGTCCGGTCCTCGCAGCCGCATCCTGCGCGCTGTCGGCCGGCCCGACTGGACCGCCTGGCGGGCGACGGCCCACAGTCCGTACACGTCCTCCGGCGCCAGTCGCGCCGCCAGTACCTCGATGCTGCCGGGGAAGCCCGCCGGGTCGGTGCCGAGGATGGCACACAGCTCCTCGTCGGCGGTTACGGCACCGCTGTCGAGGTCCCAGTCGAAGTAGCCGACCCGCACCGGCGGCGCGGTGACCGTGGGCAGCTGGACGCAGACCGGTTCGCCCTCCCACTCGACGAGCGTTCCGCCCGCGTCCAGCTCCGCGAGGGCGGTGCCGAGCCGCTGGGCGGCGGTGCGCAAGCGGCGGCGGTCGCTCTCGTCGACCGAGGACCCGGGGGTGGCCGCGCGCAGCACCACCAGCACCCCGAACTTCTCGCGGCCGCTGACGACGGGCTCGTACAGCGAGCCGAAGGGGAACGGCAGACCCGCCATGAGCTGCGGGAACCGGCGCATGGCCTCCTCGGCGTCGGCGAGGAGGACGGCCCGGCCCGACCGGTAGGCCTCGGCCACCGGGAACGGTCGGTTCACATGCATGCGCCACCAGGGTCGCATCAGCTGACCGGGCAGTCCGGAAAGTATGGCCAGCCGGAGCAGCCCCTGTGTCCCGGAGCGCAGATAGACGCCGCCGGCGTACCCGCCGACGGATCCGATCGCGCTTACCGCGGCTTGGGCGAGAACCAGGGCCAGCTCGTCCGGAACTCGGCCATCGCTGTTCGGTCTCCCGGGCAGCGCCCCGCTCTCACTCAGCGGCCCGCGCCCGGCCGCGCCGTACCAGGTCACACAGCCAGGATGCTCCCCGGCGGCCGTGCCGCGCATCTCAATGGACCGTGATCCGGGCCTGGATCCGGCAGGTCGACGGCTGCGGGCGGGGCCTCGGGTCAGCCGGCTTCCTTGCGGCGTCGCTCCCACTGCCTGGTGATGTGCCCGGCCTGTCGGGTCAGTGCGGTCACCAGATCCTGCGCGCTGGGGGCGACAGTCGAGCGGAGGACGGCGACGCTGATCTCGCGGGCCAGCGGCGGTCCTTCCAGGGGTCTGACGACTATGTCCTCGCGCGGGGCGCCGAGCGCGAGCCGGGGAACCAGGGCCACGCCGGTGCCTGCCGCGACGAAGCCCTGCACCATGGCGTAGTCGTCGGTCCGCATCACATGCACCGGCTCGAAGCCGTGCCGCGCGCAGGCCCAGGACAGGACACGGTCGCACGGATCGCGGGGATCGGCGGCGCCGACCCAGTCGTCGTCGCGCAGCTCGTGCAGCGGCACCCGCTCCATCGCGGAGCACCTGTGGTCCTCGGGCATGACCAGGAGCAGCGGGTCGGTCAGCAGGGGATGCAGTTCGAAGTCCTCGTCCAGATCGAGGCGGTCTCCCGGCTGGGAGAAGACGAGCGCGGCCTGCAGTTCACGGGATCGCAGTCCGCGCAGCAGAGTGGGCAGTTCTCCCTCGGCGAGGGAGATGTGAACTCCCTTCTGGTGCAAGGCTTTTACGGCGGGTGGCAGCAGCAGCGCCCCGGCGGTGGGAAAGGTGCCGATGCGCAGGGTGCGGGCGCCGCGCTCGGCCAGACCCCGGACTTCCCGTTCGGCGAGCTGGACTCGTTCCAGGACCGCTTCCGCGTGGGGCAGCAGAGTCTCGCCGAGTTCGGTCAGGGCCGCGCCCCGGGGGCCGCGCTGCACCAGCGGGGCGTCGAAGTGGGCTTCGAGGACGGTCAGATGGTGGGTGATGGTGGGCTGTGCGTAGTGCAGTGCGCGGGCGGCGCCCGCGAGCGAGCCTTCTTGGGCGATGGCCTTGAGTACCTGGAAGTGGCGCAGCTCGAGCATATAGACAACCTATAGAGGCATCCAGATAAATGCAGTGTTCCTCTATGGCTCGCCCGCTGGCACTCTGACCGGCGTGGACACCAGACTCACCGGGATACCGGACCTCTCACCGCCGGCGACCGCACAGTGCCGTGCCCCCTACGCCGAGGCGCTCAAAGACCACTCGGGCCGGGACTGGCTCCGCCTCAATGTCCCAGGTCACGCGGCCGAGGCCGAGAGCTACGGCCCGCTTGCCGAGACCTTCGGGCCCGAGCCCCTCCGCCTGGACTTCCCTCCGCTGCTCGAGGGCCTCGACCTCGGTACGGCGACGCCCATGGACGAGGCGCTGTCCCTGGCCGCGGAAGCATGGGGAGCCCGGCGTACCTGGTTCCTGACCAACGGCGCTTCCCAGGGCAACCACATCGCGTCTCTCGTGGCCCCGGCCCTGGGACACACTCTCGTCGTACAGCGCAGCGTGCACTCCAGCGTGATCGACGGTCTGGTGCTGTCCGGGCTGAAGGCCGCGTTCGTCCAGCCGTCCGTCGACGCGGAGCAGGGAATCGCCCACGGGGTGACGGACGAGGATCTCGCCCTGGCCATAGCCCAGCATCCCGATGCCGCGGCCGCCTACGTCGTCTCCCCGAGCTACTTCGGCGCGGTCGCGGACATACGCTCCCTGGCCGATGTCGCCCACGCCAGGGGCATCCCGCTGATCGTGGACGAGGCCTGGGGCGCACACTTCGGCTTCCATCCGCTCCTTCCGGCCAACGCGCTCTCTCAGGGAGCGGACCTGGTGACCTCCAGTACGCACAAGCTCGCCGGCAGCCTTACCCAGTCCGCCATGCTGCATCTGGGGCACGGGCCGTTCGCCGACGTGCTCGAGCCCATGATCGACCGGGCGTTCCGCCTGGTGCAGTCGACCAGCGCGAGCGCGCTGCTGCTGGCCTCTCTGGACCTGGCCCGGATGACACTGGTCAGTGGCCGCGATGCCCTTGGAGCCTCCGTCGAGGCGGCGGGCAAGGTACGTGGAGTGATCCGCTCCCTCGGCCGGTTTGCCGTGGTCAGCGACGACTTCGGACGGTTCCCCGACATCGTGGCGGCCGATCCGCTGCGGATCGCCATCGACACCCGTGCCGGGGGAATCTCCGGGCACGAGGCCCGCCGCCGGCTGTCGCGCGACCACCAGATCATGGTCGAGGTCGCCACCGACTCGGCCGTCGTCGCGGTGGTGGGCGCCGGTTCGGCCCCCGACACGGACCGGTTCGTCGAGGCCCTGCACACCCTGCCGTCCCCTCTCCGGGGTGCCGCTCTCCGGGGTGCCGACGAGCGGCTGCGGTTGTCGCTGCCGCAGCCCGGCCCGTCGCGGCTCACCGCCCGTGCGGCCTTCATGAGCCCCACCCGTGTGGTGCCCGCGGCGGAGGCCGTCGGTCTCGTCTCCGCGGACACTCTGGCCGCGTACCCGCCGGGCATCCCCAATGTGCTGCCCGGCGAGGTCATCACGGCCGAGACGGTCCGCTTTCTGCAGCTCACCGCGACCGCGCCGAGCGGCCATGTCCGCGGCGCTGTCGACCCGGGCGTCACGAGGCTGCGCGTGGTCGACCCCGCCGCACTGCCGTCCGCCTGACGCGGCGACCGGTACTTCCCGTCGGCCTTCCGCGACGGCACCTTCACCGGCACTCGCCGGCTCCGGACCGGCTCCGGACCGGCTCCGGACCGGCTCCGGACCGGCTCCGACAACGAGGGAGACCGAGGGCACCACCGTCAGAAGTCCAGGGTGACGAAGCCGTCCTCCTCCGGCGGCGCGGTAACGCTGTAGCCGAACCTGGTCTTCAGATCGTCGACGTCCCACAACTCCGCCCGCTCACGGTAGTTGAAGACGATCTCCTTCTCCGGGCCTCCGTGCGTGAGGATCCGCGCCATGGCGATGTCGTCCGGATGCGCGTGCCGGGCACCGCTGGTGGAGATCAGATAGCGGTCGCAGTCGACCAGATCGAGCAGGTCGTTCGAGAGGTTGTGCCCGCTGCCGTGGTGGGCGACCTTGAGCGCGTCGATGTGCAGCCTGCCGCCCTCCTCGAGAGCGCGGGGCCGAAGCGAGGAAACCAGTCGGCGATCGTCCGCGTCACCGGTGAGGACGATGCGCTTGCCCTCGAACTCGAACAGCAGCCCTATGCTGCTCCGGTTCGTCCTGGAGGTGTCCGGTGTGAACGGCGACGCGGCCAGCTCCTCGACGTCAACCGTCCCGAACCGCTCGAAGCCAGGCACGTCGGGCTCCGGATCCACTCCCGGTATCAGGCCATGCCTGGCACACTCCGCCATCCAGGCCGGTGCCAGCTTCTCCAGCTGCGTACGGTCCGGCGACAACACCTCCATCGTTGACCCGTCAGCGAACCAGTCGACCGGACGCCCGACTTCTATGCTTCGCCCGTCGAAGGCGGCATTCCACGGAATCTCCTGCTCCATGAGGGCGGTGGTGAGCAGCTCGCCGTCCTGTGCGCCGAACCCCTCCGCATCGAGTAGCTGGTCAAAGCCGTTGAACCACACGTCGGAGAACTGCACCGACCGCTGCGGGTCGTTCAACAGGGCCAGCACGCCCAGAATGTGGTCCTGGTCGACGTGGGTGACAACGAGGACATCGATCAGACCGTCGAGGCCGGCGAGCGTGGATGTGATCCGCGGGTAGGTACCCGCCCGCCCGCCGTCTATGAGAACGCGCCTGATGAACTCGCCGTTGCCGTACTCCAGAAGCAGGCAGTCGCCGTCCTCGCCGGGCAGCATCCTGAGCCGAATCATTGCGCCCTCCCGCGGAGGTTGACAATCACGAACGGCTCGCGCATGTCGACGCGCCACGAAAGCCGGCGCACCTGCTCGAGCCTCGATACGCACTCCGGGTCGTCCGGGAATTCGGACAGCCCGTCCACGAGCCGGCTCAGACCGAGGGTGTAGAACGGCACGCCACGGTCGTACGCCTCGATCAGCCCGTCCCGCGCCTGCCGCAGATCCGCCTCGGTCCTCGCCCGGCGAAGCCGCCGCGTCGCACAGAGCACGGACCCGTCGCTCATCCAGCCGAACCAGTCCCGCAGGTGCTCCAGCCACGAGTCCCACTGCCTGGGCTCGTCCGTGAGGTCGGATCCCACCAGCACGTACCCCCCGGCCGCCGCCGAGAGCGGGTTCTGGTTCTTGGAGTAGAGCATCGACTCGACGTCGGTGAAGAGCTCGGCCGCCGTGTCGAGAGCCCCCCGGGCCATGTAGGCCAGGCCCGCGCCCACGGCAGGGTCGCGGACGGTCACGGCAACGGCGCTGCCGGTCGGGCTCTGGCGGGCGTTGACCAGGACCTCGACCTGCGCGGAGCCCCACGGCACCGGCAGCGTGACGAGGTAGGAGGTATCGGCCGTCCCGACGACCAGGAACTGCCGGGTCCCCTGGGGTCCGCCCGGCGCGCTCACCGGTCCGTCCGCGCCGAAGCGGAACAGGTGGGATGTCCCGTCGGTCGCGTCGGGTTCAGGGACGATGCGCGGAGGCGAGTCCGCGATCAGGTCCGCGATCGGGGCATCCGCGGCCTCTGTGGCCAGCGCGTTCATCGATGCGAAGGACCAGCTCATGGTCTTCGAGCTGCCGACCCAGGTGGCCACCGGCCGCCCGGTCGCAGGGGGCTCCGCGTCCCCGGCGGGGTCCACACCGTCGGCGCCACCGGGCCTGGCCGTGATCCGCGAGCCCCTCGAGCGCGGGACCGGCACTGTCGAGGGATCGTGATAGACGCGAGAGGGCTCGATATTGCCCATGAGGTACTGCCACGAATGTGTCTCGTACGGCGAGTCCGACGCGTCGAGGGCGACGAGAGTTTCCTGGCCGTCCCGCGCTTCGACGTCCTCCATCAGCACGGCCCCGGACGGCAGCGTCGCCGACACGACATAGCGCCCCGGTGTGACGTCGTAGCGCTCCGGCGTGACCGAAGTCCCGCAGGGAATCAGGATGCTGCGCCTGGCCACCCCGGTGGCACCGGCCGGGTAGATATGGCCGACGATCATGGCGCCACCGGCCAGGTCGTCCTCGAAGGTGGACACAATGACGCTCACACCGAGAGTCGCGCTCATGGCTTGCCCAGTTCGATGAAGCGGAAGGGAGGGCGCACCTCGGCCGACGCGGCGGTCCGCACATCCTGAGCGCCGACCTTCGCCTCGAAGTCGTAGTCCCCGAACGTCAGCTCGAGAGACCACTCGCGGTTCGGATCCTCGTCATCGACTTCGGCCGCCGTGCGCCGTAGTTCTTCGCGCCACGGCTGTCGACAGGTGAATTCGGCGACCGCGTTGTCCTCGGGCGGCGAGCAGCCCACATGGACAGGGACGACGGGAAGGCCCGGCAGGTGATGAAGGTCGAAAACGGGCAACTCGCCCACCGTGGGCACCTGGACGCCGGACATCGCACCGGCGAACCGAGGCTGCTTCATGAAGTGATCGATCGCCTCGTGCAGACGGGATGTGATGATCCGCCAGCCACGACCGGTGTTCTCGCTGCCGGGTCCTCTCAGACTCTTGAGCAGTGCCTCCGTGAACAGGCTGACCTGGCCGTGACGCGCATGGGACCGTTCCCCGTCCAACGTGGCGTAGTAGGGAATGTGCAGCCGTCTGGGGAACTCCTTCGGGCGGTTCCCCGCCGCGAGCGGTACCTGGCCCGCGAAGCTGCCGAACTCCTCGATGAGAACGTCGGAGTTCGCCCGGCAGGCATCCACGAAGAACACCTGCTCGACGGCTCTGCATTTCTTCAGCCCATTCATCAGCTCCCTGAAATCCAGTGCGCCGTTGAGCGGGTTGTCCTCGTCGGCGAAGACGTCGGCAGCGAGGAGCGACATGTCGTCTCCCTGTGAGACGCCGTGGCCGCAGAAGTAGAAGACGAGCCGGTTGTCGTCGTGACTGTGGCCGCGACGCCTCCACTCCTTGACCGCCGTGAAGATGTTGTCGATGGTGGCAACTTCGACGTGGTGAGCGGTCCCCGTCTTCGGATTCAGAAACGGAACAGGCTCGTTCTCACTGAGCAGCAGGGCGAGGCTGCCCAACGGCTTCTGCGGGTGGTCGTATTCGGCCAGCAGCCACGTCGCGAACGCGCGGGCCGAGAGGGGCGGCGAGGAGAGTTGCTTCATCCCGTCGGGGTTGGCCGCGGGCGCCTCTCCCCCGGCAAGATGGGGGTACTTGCCCACCCCAATGATCATTGCGTGGGTGCAGGGAGGGCCGGCACTCTCATCGAGGTGGATCGTGAAACCGGCCATTGATCCTCCCGCTTGCGCACGCACCGGCCACGTGCATCAGCAGGCCGGTTGGAGGCATTACTTCCACTATAGAAGGTAATGCGGGGCTCGTCCTGGGCTGTCGTCGGACGAACTCGGAGCCGTACCAACTGCGGCGTTTCGCGGGGGCGTACAGCAATGGGGCGTTCAGCGGTTATTCGCCCTGGGCTGCCGAGGACCGGCTCACTGCCCGTCCCGGCACGTAAAGCCGAGGCGCGTCAGTGCCCTGGTCACCTCACCGGCGGAGAAGTCGCGGCGGTCCTGCCTGGTGATGGCTTCTCCCACCTGCTTGACGGGAAAGGTACGGCGGCCGATGATCACGGACTCACCCGTGACGGGTTCGGGCTTGATGCCCTTCATCGACTGCTCCACGTCAGCCTTGACGAGGTCGAAGGGGAAGCGGGCAATGACGCAACGCATGGTGACCTCAGCAGGGTTGGGTGGAGAGCGAGAACTCGATCACGGGTGAGCACGGTGTGGGCGGTTAGGCGGCGCTGCCCATCGACGAGGACCGCTGTGAGGTGGCGGTGCGTGTCTGGGGTGCGGCGTTGTTGCGTCGGGCCTGGGCGGGGCGGCTGCGTCGGCCGCGGGTTGAGGTGGTGCTGCGCTTGGGGCGTTCGGTGACGGGTGCGGTGATGGTGACGGGGATGCCGGTGGGTGCCTGGGCGCCGGTGATGCGGTTGAGTTCGGCCTCGCCGGAGCGGACCTGGGTGGTCTGCGGGGTGATGCCGGCGTCGGCCATCAGGCGTGCCATGTCGCGGCGCTGGTTGGGCAGGACCAGGGTGACGACGCTGCCGGACTCGCCGGCGCGGGCGGTGCGGCCGCCGCGGTGGAGGTAGTCCTTGTGGTCGCTGGGCGGGTCGACGTTGACGACGAGGTCGAGGTTGTCGACGTGGATGCCGCGGGCGGCGACGTTGGTGGCGACCAGGACGGTGACGTGGCCGGTCTTGAACTGGGCCAGGGTGCGGGTGCGCTGGGGCTGGGACTTGCCGCCGTGCAGTGCGGCGGCGCGTACGCCGCTGTTGAGCAGGTCCTGGGTGAGCCGGTCGACGGCGTGCTTGGTGTCCAGGAACATGATCACGCGGCCGTCGCGGGCGGCGATCTCGGTGGTGGTGGCGTGCTTGTCGGCGCCGTGGACGTGCAGTACGTGGTGTTCCATCGTGGTGACCGCGCCGGCGGAGGGGTCGACGGAGTGGACGACGGGGTCGTGCAGGTAGCGGCGGACCAGGAGGTCGACGTTGCGGTCCAGGGTGGCGGAGAACAGCATCCGCTGGCCCTCGGGGCGTACCTGGTCCAGGAGCGCGGTGACCTGGGGCATGAAGCCCATGTCGGCCATCTGGTCGGCCTCGTCCAGGACGGTGATCGCGACCCGGTCCAGGCGGCAGTCGCCGCGCTCGATGAGGTCCTTGAGCCGTCCGGGGGTGGCCACGACGACTTCGGCGCCGCCGCGCAGGGCGCCGGCCTGCCGGCCGATGGACATCCCGCCGACGACGGTGGCAAGCCGCAGCCTCAGCGACCGGGCGTAGGGGGTGAGTGCGTCGGTGACCTGCTGGGCCAGCTCCCGGGTGGGGACAAGGACCAGCGCCAGCGGCTGGCGGGGCTCGGCGCGCTGTCCGGCGGTGCGGGCCAGCAGCGCCAGGCCGAAGGCGAGGGTCTTGCCCGATCCGGTGCGTCCGCGGCCCAGGACGTCACGGCCGGCCAGCGAGTTCGGCAGAGTCGCCGCCTGGATCGGGAACGGCACGGTCACACCCTCGGCGCTGAGCGCCGCCAGCAGCGGGGCGGGCATGTCGAGATCGGCGAACGCCTCGACGGCGGGCAGGCCCGGAGTGATCGTCTTGGGGAGCGCGAACTCGCCCTGCACCGCGGCGGGACGGCGCCCGTAGCCGCCGGAACGGCCCGAACCGGCCGGCCGGCCCGTCGCCTGCGAGCGGAAGCGGCCGTCCCGGCCGGAACCCCCAGAGCCTGCAGAGCCGGCGGAACCGCCCGTACGGGAGCGGGAGTAGCGGTCGTTCGTGCGGGCATTACGGTTCATGCAGAACCTTCCTCGATGCGGCACGTATCGAGGAATTCCCGGCAGCACTGAACAGCGCAGAGAATCGCAGGAACGAGCCGAAGAAAAGACGAAAACGAATCCGGGCTGCGGCAGACAACGGCGGCGGCTGAGATACCGGATCAGGAAAACTGAACAAGAAAAGCAACGAGCTGGGGCCCGCACGCGATGGTGCGGGCCCCAGCTGCGCCGTACGCCTCAGCGTCAGGCGGGGGTGATGTTCTCCGCCTGCGGGCCCTTCTGGCCCTGCGTGACGTCGAAGTTCACCTTCTGGCCTTCCTGCAGCTCACGGAAGCCCTGGGCGGCGATGTTCGAGTAGTGGGCGAACACGTCAGGACCGCCACCCTCCTGCTCGATGAAGCCGAAACCCTTTTCCGCGTTGAACCACTTCACGGTGCCAGTAGCCATGTCATATCTCCTTCGGGGCAGAGCCCGGGGAGTCCGCACTGTGCGAACCCCCGCGTCGCCGTAATGATTGCCCCATCCGGAAAACTGCACCGGAAATAAAAAAGTGCGCCCACCGGATACACAGAACCAGCGAGAGCACTTGAAGTTTTGGGAACCACAACTGCAACTGAGATCGACAGTAGCACAATGCGAACGGATGTGCACGGCATGTATTTTTCGCTTCGTGCCTGGTCCGGAGATGCTTCACCACACGTTTCCGCCCATTTCTGCACCTGTTTCTGTGCCCGCAACTTCTCCCGCGCTCCCACGGCGGGCACCCGGCGGGCACGTCCGCCGCGCAGGAAAGTCGGACTCTTCGCGGCGAATCAGCGGCCGGGTCCGGTGACCGTGTTCAAGGTCGACCAGGCGCGCCGTGAACTCCGGCCCGCGGGCAGCCCGTTCAGCTGCCCGGTCGCGGTGTGTGCACTGCCGCTGCGGTGGGGTGCGGCCACCCGGTGGCCACCACAGGGGCTCCCAGTGGCCGGTGTCGGTCGGCGACAACCGACGTCCTCGGTCCCCGCGCCCCGTCAGCCCCTGGAGCGGTACGCCCGCATCGCCGGCGGTATGAAGACCACCGCGATACCCGCCGCCCACACCAGGGACCACACAATCGGCTCGCCCGCGGGAGTGCCGAGCAGAAGCCCGCGGAAGGCGTCCGACGGATGCGTGACGGGGTTGACGCCGACCCATGCCTGCAGCCAGCCCGGCATGGTGTCGACCTGGACGAAGGCGCTGCTGGTGAAGGTGATCGGGAAGATCAGCGTGAACGCGAAGACCTGCACCTTCTCGGCGTCGCCCGCCAGCATTCCGATCAGCACCGCCGTCCACGACACGGCGGCGGCGAAGGTCAGCATCAGCAGGATCCCGCCGAGGAAGCCGGCAAGACCGCCGGTGACCCGGAACCCCAGCAGAAGGCCGAGTCCGATCATCAGGAGCATCGCCCAGAGCTGCTTGGCAAGGTCGGCAGTGATCCGCCCGAACAGTGGAGCCGACCGGGCGATGGGCAGACTCCGCAGTCGGTCGAAGACGCCCTTGGTGAGGTCGGTGTTCAGCGACATGGCGGTGTACATGCTCATGAAAAGCGCGTTCTGGACGATGATTCCGGCGAGGGCGTACTGGAGGTATTGCTGGGGAGAGCCCGCCATCTGCCCGCCGAAGACATACGTGAACAGGAACACGAACATGATCGGCGTGATGCTGTCGTCGCGGCCGGACCGGGCCGGTCAGTACGGCTCACACGGGCCTGAGTCGCGGTGGATGGATCGCCCCGGAGGTGTCCGCCAGCGGGCTGCCGCTGCCGCCCCAGCGCAGCGCGACGATTTCCGCCGCGATCGAGACGGCCACCTCCTCGGGGGTGCGGGCGCCGAGGTCGAGGCCGATGGGGGACCGCAACCGCGCCAGCTCCGCCTCGTCGAGTCCTCTCTCCCGCAGCCGCTCGAGCCGGTCCTCGTGCGTGCGGCGGCTGCCCATCACACCGATGTACGCCGCCGGGGAACGCAGGGCGACCTCGAGCAGCGGAACGTCGAACTTCGGATCGTGGGTGAGCACGCACATCACGGTCTTCCCGTCGACCTCCGTGCCGCGCAGGTACCGGTGCGGCCAGTCGACCACCACCTCGGCCCCGTCCGGGAAGCGCCGCGGGTCGGCGAAGACCGGGCGCGCGTCGCACACGGTCACCCGGTAGCCGAGGAACGCGCCGATCCGGGCCACCGCCGCGGCGAAGTCGATCGCGCCGAAGACCAGCATCCGCGGCGGCGGGGCGAAGGATTCCAGGAACACCGTGACGTCGTCCTCGCGCCGCTCGCCGTGCGGCCCGTAGTGACGCAGGCCCGTCGCCCCTTGCTCCAACTCGCCGCGCGCGTCGGCGGTGACCGCCGCGTCGAGGCCGCTCGATCCCAGTGAGCCGGACACCGCGTCCGGCCATACGGCCAGCGTCGCACCGCACGGGGCAGGGCCGTCGATCACGGTCGCCACCACCACGGGACGGTGCTCGGCGACCGACGCGGCGACCTCGCCGAAGGAGACGTCGGCCGCGGCCGACACGGAGCGTACGAGGAGCGTGATTTCGCCGCCGCAGGTGAGGCCGACGGCGAACGCGTCCTCGTCGCTGTAGCCGAAGGTCCGCAACTGTGCCCGACCGCTCTCCACGACTTCCTTGGCCAGTTCGAAAACGGCGCCCTCGACGCAGCCGCCGGAGACGCTGCCCACGACCTGGTCGCCCGGGCCCACCGCCATCGCCGCCCCGGGGCCGCGCGGCGCACTGCGGCTGACCGCGACGACCGTGGCGAGCCCGAAGGGGCTTCCCGATGCGTACCAGCGGCTCAGCGCAGGAAGAATCTCACGCATCGGCCACGCCTCCCACCACCGCCGCCGGGCGCTCCCTGTCACGGTGACGCAGGTGCTCGGCGGTCACCGGGCGAAGCACCGGCTTGGGGGCCTGGGCGGGGGGAACCCGGTCGCGCGGATGCGGCTGCTGTGCGAGGCGCCGGAGGCCGGGCCGCCCTGGATGGCCGTCACTCTGCCCCCGTCGGCCTGGACGGCCGGGACTGAGCAGCTCTCGACGCTCTCACCGTCCCGTTGGGCCGCGCAGGTCCCGCAGACGGTGGTGTCGCATCCGATGGGGGTGCCGGTGAGACCCAGGCGATCGCGCAGGTGGTGGACAAGGAGAAGACGAGGTTCCGCCTCGTTCTCGTACGTCGTGCGGTCGTACGTCGTGCCGTCGACCGTCAGTGAGATGCGGGTCATGGGGCCCTCCCAGGGGCACGGGCAGGGGTAGCCACCGTCCTGGTCCGATGTACGCAACTCTAGGCGGCACCCCGGGGGCGCGCGAGCGCCCGGCCGGCACCGCCCTGCACCAGGGTCGTGCGCGCGCATTACGGCCCCGGAGTCCTGACCGGACACCAGCCGCAAAGTAGGTCGCGGGTAGCCGGGCGGGCCCCGTTTCCCTGCCCTGGGAGCCGTCGTTGGTCTGATCGAGTGATCGAGGCCAAAGGGGCGGGCGTGCGGCAAGAGTGGTCGCCAGAAGAGCTGTTGACGAACTGGACGCTGGTGGACGGCGACTGGGGCCTGGTGGGGAACAACAGCGGGCGACCGTTTCCCCGAGCCCAGACCTCCGGGGTTTCCCCGCCGCATCGTCAGGCGCACTCGCCCTTGGGGTTCACCGGTGTCCAGTCCGACTCGCCGACGTTGTTGACCGCCCGCACCTGGAAGCACTGTTTGACCGGCTGCAGGCCGGACCAGGTGAAGGCCGTGGCGTCCCGGGGCAGGCCCTTGGTCTGGTTGATGGTGGTGTTGCGGATCTGCACACTCGTCTCGTCGGTCGCGGGGTTCTCCCACTCCACACGCACGGCAGTGGGGTCCTCGGCGGACCTGGTGGCGACCACGGCCGACGGTTCAGCCGGTCGACCGATCCCGGTGCCTGAGCCGCCGGCGTGTTTCAGGGTGAGGCTCGCCGTGGTGAAGTCGCTGGACCCGAACTCGTCGTTGCTGGCCTTCAGGCTCCATGTCAGGGACTTGCGGGGGGCGAAGGCTGTCTGAATGCCCTCGTCCTCTGCGTCGAGGTCGTTGGAGCTGCAGCTCGACCCCTCGAAGAGCTGGAGCTTGGGTGATACCACGACCGATTCGTTGGACCTGAGCTGGAAGTGGACGGTCAGGACGCCCCGGCTCTCGTCGCCCGCGCACGTCGACGTGGTCAGCGTGCTTTGCGGTCTGTCGTGGCTCAGGGCGGTCGTCATGTTCAGCGGGAGTGTCCGGGAGGATCTACTTGACCCGATTCCGGGCCCGTTCGTCACGAACAACCGACCCGTCAGGGAGATGGTGTGCGTACTGGCCGCGGCGGCCGGCGGAGCCATCCACACGCACATCAGGGGGATCGGTAGAACCGCCGCGGCGGCGGCGCGTCGTAGCCTCATCACCACACCTCGCAAATCGCCTCGTGGGCTAGCGGGAAGGGGCTGAGCGGACAGCAGTGGGCTTCCATCGTCCCGCCGTCCCGCGGCCGCGTCCACCGCAGGTCGCGCAGAGGCAGCAGGCCCCCCGTCGTCGGTCCCCTCGCGACTGTGCTTCGCGGTCAAACGCTCACCCGCTCACTGAACTTCTAATATGTGCTGGATGTCCGCTTCCGGCTCTGCAACATCGTCGACGGCGACGACGACGGCTGCGGCCGGGTCCAGTAGAACTCCGGACCGGGTGCACAGCGGCCCCAGGAGCTGGGCACCCGATGCCCCGGCACAGAGACAACGTGGGCCGGTCCCGTCGAGGGACCGGCCACACGGTGCCGTGTAGGGCCTGCTGGATCAGGCCGTGTCAGTTCTCATCACGCTGGTGGATCACCATGGGCACGCGCGTGGGATGAGGCAGCGGGGCAGGACCATGCATGACGCGATGAGTGAGGTGCCCCCGGCGTGCCGGAAACGCCGACTGCACGTCTCTCACACCAGCCGTAGCACCGGCCCGGTGTCCGGCATCCCCAGCAATTCCCTGACCCGCGTCGGCGTCCAGGCCAGTTCCTGGGCGAGTTCCTGGGCCAGCTCCCGTACGCCCAGACCCGTCTGCTGGACCATCAGGTCGAACGCCTGGGACAGCAGGACCGGCTGCTCTCCTGGTAGCCGCTGACGGACTCGGCGGCACAGCCGGGCCGGCCGTCCGGGGCGCGGAGCCGGGCAAGCGGATATTGACGAGGCGATCGCCACCGCCACAAGCCCCGACGTCCGGCTGATCACGGCTCTGGCCGCCGCCCATGCAGCACGACCGAAGATGATCCGCATGATGCAACTGGACGACGTCGACCTCGGTAACCGGCACATCACTATCGGCGGCCACGTCCGCCCACTCGATGACCTCACCCATCGAGCCGTCCTGGACCGGTGGGCGGCGCGGGGTGTGCGGGTCGAGAGCGGCCAGGCCGAGCAGTTCGCGGGGGCTGATCAGCGTGTGGCCGGCAGCTCTCGCCCCCCCCAACCGCCATCGGCCAGGTACTGCTACCGCTACCCCACCCCCGAGGGATGCTGACCAGAAGCAGCAGCACGAGCGGTTCCGCCGGCATCAGACCCGGGGCTCCTGTCCGCTGGAGCGAAGCAACCGCAAGTGGACACTGCCGGGATCCCGGTCACGGATAGGAGTCCTTGGCCATTACGCCGTGGGCTGACCTTTTCCTCTTCCTTCCCCCTTCCATCTCTCGCCTGGCGGCGTAAGTTTGATTACATGATTACGAACGAGCAGGAAAAGGTGCTGCGCGACTGGTTCGCCGGGCGGCTGCCGGACGGACTGTTCGTCGAGCTCCTGGAGGTGACGGTGGACCGTGAGGAGATCACCGTCATCGGCCGGATCCCGGAGCCCGACCTCGACGCAGAGGCATCCCCGACTTCCGAGGCATCCCAGGTGTCCCAGGCGGAACGCGACGCTTCTCTGGACGGGCGCATTGCGGAGTTCCGGGAACGTACGCGCGACGACCGCATCGCGGTGGCCCGCGACGCCGAGCAGCGGTTCGGGCGCAAGGTTTCGTGGGGCGTGGAATGCGGCGGCAGGCGAGCGCTCTACACCACCGTGTCCGCACCCGTGATGACACGACTGCGCCAGCCCGAACGCCAGGTGCTCGACACCCTGATTGCCGGCGGCGTCGCCCGAAGCCGCAGCGACGCTCTGGCGTGGTGCGTCCGACTGGTGCAGCGCAACACGGACACCTGGCTGAGCGATCTGCGTGACTCCCTCCAGCATGTACAGGAGGTGCGCGCACAGGGCCCGGATGCCCAGTAGCCCGCCCGGACCGGACCGGCGGTTCCCGAAAGGAGGCTCACGAAAGGGGACGCTCGCGAGAGCGAGGCTCACGAAGGGCGACGCATGCGTTGCACATCGGCGTCCACGGTCATAGCGTGCACACATACATGACGGTATGTGCATAAATGAGTGCCAATAGTCATGGCCAGTGATGCGTTCTCGAGCCGGTGGTCCGCCGACGGGCATCGGCTCAGGAGGAGGGAGAACCCCGATGCGCGACTACCCGCCCATCGCCGACCACGGGATGATCGGCGACCTGCAGACCGCCGCCCTGGTGTCTTCCGACGGGGCCATCGACTGGTTCTGCGCGCCGCGATTCGACTCGCCCAGCATCTTCGCCGCCCTGCTCGACCAAGAGCGCGGCGGCACTTTCCGGATCACGGCCGACCATCCGGACGCCCGGGTCACCCAGCTCTACTCCCCCGACACCGCAGTCCTGATCACTCGCTTCCTCACCACCGAAGGAGTGGGCGAGATCGTCGACTTCATGCCGGTGGACACCCCCGAAACCGCGACGGACCGGCACCGTATCTTCCGGCTGATGCGAGTGATGCGGGGCAGCGTGCGGTTCACCGTGGAGTGCAGACCTCGCTTCGACTACGGCCGTGCCCCGCACACACTCACCCTGACCGAGTCGGGCGACGCCGCCGTCTTCACCGGTGCGGGCCTCGATGTGCACCTGCAGAGCACGACACCACTGAGCACCGACCACGCCAACGGCAACGACGTCCTGGGCACCGTCACACTCGGGGCGGGAGAAGCCGCCGCCGTCGTACTGACCGCCTGCGCCGCCGGCGGAGAGCCGCCCGAACCCCTCACCGCCGAGACAGCCAAGGCCACTTTGCTGGCGACCGTCCAGTTCTGGCACCGATGGCTGCGCACGTCCCGGTACCGAGGCCGCTGGCGGCAGACCGTCAACCGCTCGGCCATCACACTCAAACTGCTCACCTACGCACCCAGTGGTGCACCGATCGCCGCAGCCACCGCGGGACTGCCCGAACAGATCGGCGGCGAGCGCAACTGGGACTACCGCTACACCTGGATCCGGGACGCCTCGCTGTCCGTACGGTCCCTGACCGAACTGGGTTTCACCGAAGAGGCCAACGCCTTCCGCCGGTGGCTCGGCCTGCGGGTGGCCGCCGACGCGACCGTGACCGGCGAGCCAC
The DNA here is from genome assembly GCF_026341125.1 of Streptomyces sp. NBC_01142. NCBI lineage: Bacteria > Bacillati > Actinomycetota > Actinomycetes > Kitasatosporales > Streptomycetaceae > Streptomyces > Streptomyces sp. NBC_01142. The sequence goes on along the minus strand of NZ_JAPEOR010000003.1, from coordinate 582,048 downwards.
TGCAGATCATGTACCGGGTGGACGGTGACCCCTGCCTCGACGAGAAACTGCTCGACCACTTCGAGGGTTACCGCGGATCCTTCCCCGTACGCATCGGCAACGGAGCCGCCGACCAGCTCCAGTTGGACATCTACGGCGAGGCGGCGTTCGCCATCGCTCACGGAACCGACATCGCGGAGACCGCCGGCTATCAGGGCTGGCAGGCCATCAGGGGCGTCATGGACTGGCTGGCCGACCACTGGGACCGGCCCGACGAAGGCATCTGGGAGACCCGCGGCGGCCGCAAAAACTTCACCTACAGCCGGCTGATGTCCTGGGTGGCCTTCGACCGCGTCATCCGCCTCGCCAGGGAGCACGCGCGCCCCGCCAACCTGGACCGCTGGACCGCCACCCGCGACGCGATCTTCATGCAGGTGATGGAGCGCGGCTGGAGTGAGAAGCAGCAGGCCTTCGTCCAGCACTACGATGCCGACGTCCTGGATGCCTCACTGCTGCTCATGCCGCTCGTCGGGTTCCTCTCGCCCAAGGACCCGCGCTGGCTCTCCACTCTCGACGCCATCGAACGCGAGCTGGTCTCCGACAGTCTCGTCTACCGCTACGACCCGTCCGCCTCCCCCGACGGCCTGCAGGGCTCCGAGGGCACCTTCACCCTGTGCACCTTCCACTTCGTGGAGGCTCTCGCCCGCGCGGGGCGGGTCGACGAGGCACGCTACGCCTTCGAGAAGATGCTCACCTACGCCAACCATGTCGGTCTTTTCGCCGAGGAGATCGGCCCGGCGGGAGAGCAACTGGGCAACTTCCCTCAGGCATTCACCCATCTGTCCCTCATCACGGCAGCCATGGCGCTGGACGAAGAACTGGACAAGGCCGAAGCCGTGGGACCGGATCCGGTTCGCTAGACCCCCAGTTGCTCGCGGATCTCCGTCGAGTCCGCGAAGACACGCCACTCGGCGACCTCGCCGTCCCGGATCGTGGCGGTCCACAGAGCCGGTCCGGCAAGGGCCGGTTCCGAGCACATGGAGTGCCCGACGACGGTGACGACGTTGCCCTGCAGTGTGAGGGAGACGAAGACGTTGCGGTAGTCGGGGAACGCGGAGAAGAAATCCCGCCACGCATGGAGACAGTTCTGCTTCCCCGCGAAAACCCCTCCCTCCATGTCGATGAAGATGTGGTCGTCCGACATCAGGCATGCGAGACCGTCGATGTCCCGGCCGTTGATGCTGTCGTTGAACCGGACGACCAATGCGGCTTCTGTCCCGATTACACCTGTCACAAGGGACACGTTAGCGAGCGAACACCGGCGCGCAACGGCTGGAAGGGCTACGCATCGAGGGAATACTGCCCGGCCCCGGTGATCCGGGATGCCGCGGCGTTCCACTCCTCCCGCTCCTTCCCGGCGCCGGTTCCCGGCTCATATCTCCGTAGCTCCTGGGTGGCGCGCAGCAAGGCGCGCAGCTCGGCGAGCCCGCCGGTCACGGCACCCGCCGCGCGCGCCTGCACCAGGACGTTACCGAGCGCCGCCGCTTCCGCCGGTCCGGCGACCACCGGCAGGCCGGTCGCGTCGGCCGTCAGCCGGCACAGCAGCGGGCTGAGTGCACCGCCACCGACGATGTGCACGGTTGTGACCGTACGTCCGGACAGCCGGCGGGCGTCGTCGACCGCCCGCCGGTGGGCCAGCGCGAGCGAGTCCAGCACGCAGCGCGCGGTCTCGGCCTCGGTGCGGGGAGCGGGCTGCCCCGTCCGTACGCAGGCGTCGGCGATCCGGCGCGGCATGTCTCCAGGGGCGAGGAACGCCGGGTCATTCGCGTCCACCACCGAACGCAGTGCCCGCACCGAGGACGCTTCGTCGAGCAGGGCACCGAGATCCCGTGGCCGGCCTGCCGCCTCCCAGGTGCGCAGGCACTCCTGGAGCAGCCACAGCCCCATGATGTTGCGCAGATAGCGGACCGTTCCGTCGACGCCGAGTTCATTGGTGAAGTTGGCGCGCCGGCTCTCCTCTCCGATGAGCGGGGCGGGCAGTTCGAGTCCGGCGAGCGACCAGGTGCCGGTGCAGATGTACGCGAAGTCGTCGCCCTGGGCAGGGACGCCGACGACGGCCGACGCGGTGTCGTGCGAGCCGACCACGGTCACCGGCACCGGCCCGGTGAGCCCGGTCTCGGCCAGTACCTCCGGCAGGAGCGTGCCCGCCCGGTCGCCGGGCCCGCAGAGCGGAGGGAACAGGGAGAGATCGATCCCCAGCCGTTCGGCGACGACACCGGACCAGTCCCGGGTACGGGGGTCGATCAGCTGGGTCGTGGAGGCATTGGTGATCTCCGTCCCCGCCCGGCCGGTGAGCCAGTAGGTGATGAGATCGGGGATCAGCAACAGCTGTTCGGCGGCGGCCAGTTGAGGGCTGCCCCGAGCCGCGACCAGCTGATAGACCGTGTTGAACGGCAGATACTGCACCCCGGTCGCGGCGTACAGGTCGTCCGGCGGCAGTACGGCGGCTGCCTTCTCCGCCATCCCGTGGGTCCGCCCGTCCCGGTAGTGCACCGGATTGCCGAGGAGCTCGCCGCCGGAGTCCAGCAGTCCGTAGTCGACGGCCCAGCTGTCGACGCCGACGCCCGCGAGCCGCCCGCCCGTCGCGGCGGCCGCGGCGCGCAGCCCGTCGAGTACGCCACGGTAGAGGGCGAGGATGTCCCAGTGCAGAGTGGTGCAGATCCTGACCGGGCGGTTCGGGAACCGGTGCACTTCGGTCAGCTCCACTACGCCGGGGCCGACGCGGCCCAGCATCACACGCCCGCTGGACGCGCCGAGGTCGACCGCGGCGAAGGAGAGGGGACCGGTTCTGGGCACGTACACCTCGCAGAGTCAGTGGCCAGGGGTGGGTGGCCAGGGGTCAGCGGAGGAAGGCGGCCGCGACACCCGCGTCGACCGGGATGTGCAGGCCGGTGGTGTGCGACAGGTCGCCGCCGGTCAGTGCGAAGACCGCGTTCGCGACATGCTCGGGGAGCACCTCCCGCTTGAGGAGGGTGCGCTGGGCGTAGAACTCACCGAGCTTGTCCTCCTCGACTCCGTACAGGGCGGCGCGCTGAGCGCCCCAGCCGCCCGAGAAGATGCCCGAGCCGCGCACCACACCGTCCGGGTTCACGCCGTTGACACGGATTCCGTGCTCACCCAACTCGGCTGCCAACAGGCGCACCTGATGCGCCTGATCTGCCTTCGTGGCCCCGTACGCGATGTTGTTGGGGCCCGCGAAGACGCCGTTCTTCGACGCGATGTAGACGATGTCACCACCCCGCCCCTGGGCGGTCATCGTCCGCGCCGCCTCGCGCGAGACCAGGAACGATCCCCGCGCCATGATGTCGTGCTGGAGGTCCCAGTCCTCGGCCGAGGTCTCCAGAAGCGGCTTGGAGATGGAGATCCCCGCGTTGTTCACCACCAGATCGACGCCGCCGAAGGCGAGATGGGCGGCGGCGAACGCGGCGGCGATCTGCCGCTCGCTCGTCACATCGACGATCACGGGGACCGCCACGTCGGGGCCGCCCAGTTCCTCGGCCACACTCCGCGCACTGTCCCCGGAGCGATCCGCGACGACGACACACGCCCCCTCGGCGACCAGCCGGTGCGCAATGGCCCGGCCGATGCCGGACCCGGCGCCCGTCACCAGGGCGACCCGGGCAGCAAGTGCCCTGGGCTTCGGCATCCGCCGGAGTTTGGCCTCCTCCAACTCCCAGTACTCGATGCGGAACTTCTCGGACTCCTCGATCGGCGCGTACGAGGAGACCGCCTCGGCGCCGCGCATCACCTTGACGGCGTTGACGTAGAACTCGCCCGCGACCCGCGCGGTCTGCTTGTCCCTGCCGAAGGAGAACATCCCCACGCCCGGAACCAGGACGATCGCCGGGTCGGCGCCGCGCATGGCCGGGGACCGGTCGTCGGCGTGCCGCTCGTAGTACGCCCGGTACTGCGCGCGGTACTCCTGATGAAGCTCCTTCAGACGGGCGAACGCCTGCTCCGGCGGGGCCGTCGGGGCCAGGTCGAGGACCAGCGGCCGCACCTTCGTCCGCAGGAAGTGGTCGGGGCACGAGGTGCCGAGCGCCGCCAGCCGTGGATGCTCCGTACGGGACAGGAAGTCCAGCACCCCGTCGGCATCGGTGAAGTGCCCCACCTGCGGCCGGTCCTGGGAGGCGAGCCCCCGGATCACGGGGGCGAGCGCGGCGGCCCGCGCACGCCGCTCGGCAGGCGGAAGCGGCTCGTACCCGTCGAGCACCGGACCGAAGGGCTCGGGTTTGCCGCGCTCTGAAAGGAACGCCTCGGCGGTACGGATGATGTGCAGTGAGTTGCGCTCGCACTCCTCGGAGGTCGCTCCCCACGCGGTGATGCCGTGGCCGCCCAGCACACAGCCGGTCGCCTCGGGGTGGGCCCGCTTCACGGCCGCGATGTCCAGTCCCAGCTGGAAACCGGGCCGCCGCCAGGGCACCCATACCACTCGGTCGCCGAAGCACTCCTCGGTCAGCGCCTCGCCGTCGGCCGCGCATGCCAGCGCGATCCCGGAGTCCGGGTGGAGATGGTCGACATGCGCGGCGTCCACCAGAGCGTGCATGGCCGTGTCGATCGAGGGAGCGGCTCCGCCCCGGCCGTGCAGGCAGTAGTCGAAGGCGGCGACCATCTCGTCCTCGCGCTCCACACCCGGGTACACGGCGGTGAGCGCGCGCAGCCGGTCCAGCCGCAGGGCCGCCAGTCCGCCGGCCGTCAGCGTGCCGAGGTCACCGCCGGAGCCCTTGACCCACATCAGCGCGACGTCCGTGCCGCTGACCGGATCGGTGGCGGTGCCCTTGGCGGAGGTGTTGCCACCGGCGAAGTTGGTGTTGCGCGGGTCGGCTCCGAGCCGGTGCGAGCGCTCCAACAGCGCCTCTGCCGCGGGGTTCTCGGCCATCGTCTTCACGCTCCCCATCCGGCCTGGGTGCCGCCCACCCGTTCGTCGATGATCTTCTGGGCCCAGCCGGAGCGGTGGTACGCGGCGACCGGGTCGGGATCGATGCCCCGTTCCTCGCGCACCTCGGCGAGCAGCGGGCGGACATCAGTGGCATAGGCGTCCATCAGGGCCGCGTTGGCTGCCAGGACATCCCCGGAGCGCTGCGCGGCCTGAAGCGCCGTACGGTCGACGAGCAGCGCCTTGGCCGTGGCCTCCTGGACGTTCATGACGGAGCGGATGATCGCCGGGATCTTCGCCTCGATGTTGTGGCACTGGTCGAGCATGAAGGCGACTTCCGGAGTGAAGCCGCCGCCGCGGATCACTTCGTACATGATCCGGAAGAGCTGGAACGGGTCCGCGGCACCGACCATGAGGTCGTCGTCCGCGTAGAAGCGGGAGTTGAAATCGAAACCCCCGAGCTTCCCCTCCCGCAGGAGCAGGGCGACGATGAACTCGATGTTCGTCCCCGGTGCGTGGTGGCCGGTGTCCACGACGACCTGCGCCTTCTCTCCCAGGGTGAGGCAGTGCGCGTACGCCGTGCCCCAGTCGGGCACGTCCATGGTGTAGAAGGCGGGCTCGAAGAGCTTGTACTCCAGCAGCATCCGCTGGTCGTTGCCGAGCCGTTCGTACACCGCGGCCAGGGCTTCGGCGAGCCGGTTCTGACGGGCCCGGATGTCGTCCTGGCCCGGGTAGTTGGTGCCGTCCGAGAACCACAGCTTGAGATCGCGCGAGCCGGTGGCGTCCATGATGTCGACGCACTCCAGCAGATGGTCCAGCGCCTTGCGGCGGACCGCGGCCTCGGGATGGCACACGCTGCCGAGCTTGTAGGCGTCGTCCTGGAACACATTGGCGTTGATCGCGCCGAGCCGCAGCCCGCGCTGCTCGGCGTACTTCGCCAGGGCCGCGTAGTCGTCCGCCCTGTCCCACGGGATGTGCAGGGCGACCGTCGGCGCCGCGCCCGTGTGGCGGTGCACCTGGGCGGCATCGTCCAGCTTCTCCTGGGGGGTGCGGGGGACGCCGCGCTGGGCGAAGACCTTGAAGCGGGTGCCCGAGTTCGCGTACGCCCAGGAAGCCGTCTCCACGGTCTGGGTCCTGAGGGCGGCCTTGACGGCCTGGATGTCGGTTCGGCTCGGCATGGTCACCACTCCCGTGTGACAGACAGCGCCATGAATCGATTCATCAGAGTGAAGCTAAGCAGCCCGCCAAGGGCTGTCAAGAAGGCAAGTGGCCGTATCTGCAGGGGAGTTGATCTGGAGGTGATCCTTTGAGTCAGCTGCGGAAACCGGACGCGCAGACCCATTGACTGTGCACGGTGGGCGCGTCTAGCTTCCGTGCAACTCATTTGAAACCTTTCACGGCGTCCACGCCCGCCGGCCCGACGGTTCGTCCCCGGCCCAGGAGAGGATCCCCATGAGCACAGGCACCGCACGGTCCGCCCGTATTCCCGCCGTCGCCCGAAGGCCCAGGATCGGTCTCGTCGCCGGCGGACTCGGGGCGTACTGGCCCCAGTTCCCGGAGCTCCTGCCGACGCTGCGGTGTTCCGCGGCCCGGGTCGCCGAGCGGATGGGGCAGTACGACGCCGACGTCGTCGACGTCGGCTTCATCTCGGACGCCGAGGACGGGGCAGCAGCGGCCGAGCGGCTGCGCGCCGCCGACTGCGATCTGATCGTCGGCTTCCTGACCACCTATATGACCGCCACCATGCTGGTGCCGATCGCGCAGCGCAGCGGTGCACCCGTGCTGCTCATCAATCTCCAGCCCACCGAGGCCATGGACCACGCCTCCTTCGGCACAGGTGACTGGCTGGCGTACTGCGGCGCCTGCCCACTGCCGGAGATGGCCAACACCTTCGAGCGGGTCGGGGTCGCCTTCCGCTCCGTGTCCGGGCATCTGGAGGACGAACGGGCCTGGGCCAGGATCGGCCGCTGGATCCGGGCCGCGGGGGTGCGCTCGGTGCTCCGCAACGGCCGGCACGGGCTGATGGGCCATCTTTATCCCGGCATGTACGACGTCTCGACCGATCTGACGATGGTGCCGGGCCAACTGGGCGGCCATGTGGAGGTCCTGGAGTTCGACGATCTGCGGGTCCGGGTCCAGCAGGTCACGGACAAGGAGGCCGAGCTCAAACTCGCCGAGACCCGGGAGGTCTTCGACCTCGCCGACACGGTCGTCGGGGACGATCTGGCCTGGGCGGCCAGGGTCTCGGTCGCCCTGGACAGCCTGGTCCACGACTTCGACCTGGACACCCTCGCCTACTACCACCGGGGGCTGGAGGGCGAGATCCACGAACGGCTCGGCGCCGGCATGATCCTCGGCGCCTCGCTGCTGACCGCTCGCGGAGTCCCGGCCTGCGGCGAGTACGAACTGCGTACCTCGCTGGCGATGCTGATCGCCGACCGGCTCGGCGCCGGCGGCTCCTTCACCGAACTCCAGGCTCTCGACTTCCGGGCGGGCGTGGTCGAGATGGGCCACGACGGCCCCGGTCACACGGTGATCAGTGAGCGCAAGCCGCTGCTGCGCGGCCTCGGCGTCTACCACGGCAAGCGCGGCTGGGGCGTGTCGGTGGAGTTCGACGTACGGCACGGTCCGGTGACCGTGCTCGGCCTCGGGCAGACCCGCCGGGGGACGTACCAGCTGATCGCGGCCGAGGGCAACGTGGTCGGTGGCCCGCATCTGGAGATCGGCAACACCACCTCGCGAGTCGATTTCGGCTGCGACCCCGGTGAGTGGACCGACGCGTGGAGTGCCAGTGGTGTCGGCCACCACTGGGCACTTGCGACCGGCAGCCTGTTGCCGGACCTCCGCGCGGTGGCCGATCTCGGCCAACTGGAACTCGTGGAGGTCTCGGCCTGATGGGGCAGCCGGTGGGGATCAAGGACGTCGCCCGCGAGGCCGGGGTGTCGGTCGGCACCGTGTCGAACGTCATCAACCGGCCCGATTCGGTGGGCGAGGCAACCCGGGTGCGCGTCCTGTCCACCATCCACCGGCTGGGTTATGTACGCAGCGAGTCCGCACGCCAGCTGCGGGCGGGCCGCAGCCGCATCATCGCGCTGCTCGTCCTCGACATGGCCAACCCCTTTTTCGTGGATGTCGCGTCGGGCGCCGAACGGGTGGCCCGTGAGGCCGGGCTCGGCGTGATGCTCTGCAACAGCGCGCAGAGCAGCGAGGAAGAGGCCGAGTACCTCGGGCTGTTCAGCGAGCAGCGGGTGCGCGGGGTACTGGTCACTCCGGCCGACACCACCGGCCGCAATCTGGACGCCTTCCGCCGTCAGGGGATCCCCTTCGTCTTCGTTGACCGGCTGGTGCCCCGCGCCGACGCCTGTTCGGTGTCGGTCGACGATGTCACCGGGGGCGCACTCGCGGGACGCCATCTGCTGGAGCAGGGCCACGGCCACATCGTGTACGTCAGCGGTCCGCTGCAACTCGCCCAGTGCCAGGACCGGCGTACGGGCGTCCTTCAGGCCCTCGCCAGGGCGGGGCTGCCCGAGGACCGGCTGCGGGTGCTGGAGGCGCAGCGGCTCGATGTCGCGGCCGGACGGGACGCCGCCGCCCGGTTGCTGGGCATGTCGCCACGCCCTACCGCGGTGTTCTGCGCCAACGACCTGCTGGCCCTCGGCGTGCTCCAGGCGCTGTTCGCCGCCGGTGCGAGCGTTCCGGACGACATCGCCCTGGTCGGGTACGACGACATCGAGTTCGCCGCGGCCGCCACAGTGCCCCTCACCTCCGTACGCCAGCCGGCCGCCCGGATGGGGCGGCTGGCGGCAGAGCTGCTGATCGACGAGACCGGCGAGACCGGCGCGGAAACAGTGGCGCACCGCCATGAACAGATCGTCCTGCAGCCGGAGTTGGTCGTACGGGGGTCGTCCCTCGCCCGGCCCGCGCTCGCCGGGCCGGCGGCGAGAGTCCGCTGACGCGCATGCGGGACACAACCGACCCCCACCCCAAGAACTGTGCCGGATGGCCGTCCACCTCTCCCCGCACGGCAGCGGAGAGGTCACCGCGACGCAGTGAGTGAGACGGTCAGCCGTGCTCCCGTGCGTAGGCGGCGGTCTTCGAGGGGAGCCAGCCGCGTCCTTCGAGTGCGTCGACCAGGGTCAGGAACGGCTCGGCGAAGCACCGGCCGGCCTGGGGCCGCGGGTCAAGAACCGTACGGTCACCCACCATGGCGCGGGCCGCGGACAGCGGCGTGCGTGTCACTCCGTGGGCTGCCAGGACCGCCATGCCGAGAGCGGAGTCCGCGTGTGCGGGGATCGCGACGGTCCGGCCCAGGACATCGGCCCGGAGCTGGTTCCAGTAGGGGCTGCGGGTGGCGCCGCCGGTGAGGGTGACCGGCCCGTCGACCGGGGCGCCGAGGAGGCGGACATAGGCCAGACACAGTCGTTCCACGAGTGCGATGCCCTGGAGCAGCGCGGCATGGTGATCGGCGTCGTCGGCCGGCCGGCCGAGCACGAAGGCTTCGGCGTCGGCGGCCAGGAACGGGAAGCGTTCCCCGCGCGAGACCAGGGGGTAGGCGACGACGCTCGCCGGCTCCCGGTGGGCGGCGAGGCGATCGAGGCGCGCCAGGTCGGCCCCGGGGAACGCCAGTGTCAGCGCGCCGGCGCCGACGCTGGAGGCGCCGCCGGGGAGCCAGTACCCGTCCGGGGAGCGGTGGTTGTAGAGCACTCCGGCCGGGTCGCGGAGCGGGGTGGCGGTGACGCCCTTGAGGACGAGGGTGGTGCCGAGGACGGTGTTCCACTGCCCGACGTCCCAGGCCCCGGAGCCGAGTTGGGCTGCGCAGCCGTCGGTCATGCCCGCGACGACCGGAGTGCCTTCGGCGAGGCCGGTGTCGTCCGCCGCCGTGCGGCACACCGTGCCGAGCACGGTGCCGGGGGCCACCACGGCGGGGAAGTCGAGGCCGGACAGTCCGAGCCGGTCGTGGACGGCGGTGGGCCATGTGCGGGTGTCCACGTCGTAGCCGGTCTTGAGGGCGTGGCTGGAGTCGGTCGGCACCGGCCGCCCGACGAGCCGGGAAGTGATGAAGTCCGCCTGGTGGCACACACGGGCGCCCCTGAGACCGGGTGCGACGCCGTCTGGCCCGGGTTGGGTGAGCCACAGCAGCTTGGCGAGCGCCCAGCTCGGCTGGATACGGTGTCCGAGCGACCGCCACACATCGGCGCCGGTTTCCTGGGCGTACCGCGCCTCGGCCGCGGCACGCCCGTCGTCGTACATGAGCGCGGGTGTCAGGGGCGTACCGCGCGAGTCGGTCAGCAGTACGGTGCCGGATGTGCTGCACACCGCCACTCCCCGAACGGACGAGGCGGAGAGGTGACGCAGAGTCCGGCGCATCGCGGCGCCGGCGCTCTCCCACCAGTCCGAGGGGAGTTGTTCGTGACGGTCCCGGTCGCGGTGGCCGGCGAGTGGGGCGGAGCCGCGGCCGAGCACATGCCCGTCGCCGGTGACGGCCACGGCGCGTACGCTCTGCGTTCCCAGGTCGACTCCCAACCACACGTCCTGGTGGCGTGTGTCCGTCACAGGTTCCCGCCTTCTCCTCGGCGTTCGGTGTTCTCCACGACGATTTTCACATTCTGCATCAACAATCGATGTTATATCCTCATCCTCGAATGTGAATGGCGAGAGGTCTCGGGCGGAGGAGCAGGTGCGTCCTCACCTGTCCGCGGACGACGGATCGGAACAGGACCGAGGAATGTCACAGGACAAGGACCAGCGGGGCCCCCTCCAGCGCCGCCGGGAGATTTCCGATCACGTGCTGAGCGAGGGATCGGCGTCGGCGGCGGACCTGGCCGAGCGATTCGGTGTGAGTCCGATGACGATCTACCGCGACATCGACGAACTCGAACGCGAGGGCGTCCTGCGCAAGTTCCGCGGAGGTGTCACCGCGCAGCCCTCCGGGGTGTTCGAGAGCAATGTCGCCTACCGCAAGAAGTCCATGCGGAGGGAGAAGGAGGCCCTCGCCGCCAAGGCAGTGACGATGATCGAACCGGGCATGTCCGTGATGATCGACGACTCGACCACCGCGTTTGAGCTGGCCCGTCTCCTCCCGGGCATCGAACCGCTGACCGTCATCACCAATTTCCTCGAGGCCCTGAACCTGCTCGCGGACGAACGCGGACTCCATCTGATGGCCCTGGGCGGCGAATACGACCCGTTGCACGGCTCGTTCCTCGGAGTGCCGTGCGTGGAAGCCGTCGAGGCCCTGCGGGTCGACCTGTGCTTCGTCTCCACATCGTCGGTGAGCGGCGGCTTCGCCTTCCACCAGGAACAGCGCATCGTCGCCGTCAAGCGCGCGATGCTCAAGGCCGCCCGCCGTAATGTGCTCATGGTCGACCACTCCAAACTCGGCCGTACCGCGCTGTACCGGCTCGCTCCGCTCAGCACGTTCGACCTGGTGCTGGTCGACGACCGCACACCACCGGACGTCCTGCGGTCCCTCGACGAGAGCGGCGTCGGCTATGAGGTCGCCCCGACCTGAGCCCACAGCCGGACAGGGCCCATCAGGCCGGTGACGCGCTGCCCCGGGAAGACGAAGTGGGTCGGACTCGAGGCGTCCAGATGCGGCGCGAGCGTCCCGAACACAGTGATCTCGACGGTGTTCGCCCCGGGCACGGCCAGTCCCGTCACGTCGAACACATACGGGGAGCAGACACGCACACCGGCGGCGAGGCCACCGACCCGCACCTCCGCGGTGCCACGGACCCGTCCGAGGTCGAGGGACAGCCGTCCCGTGGCGACATCTGCGGGCAGCGTCACCACGCGGCTGTACCGCACGCCGCCGCTGTACTCGGCAAGGCCGCGTTTCTCCCAGCTCCCGACCCGTATCCGGCCCGGGCCGACCACGCAGCGCAGCGGGCCGGCCAGGGCGGCTCCGCCCTGGTGGCCCGGACGGGTCTGCATCCGCAGGGCGGCGGTTCGTGTCCCGCACGGGCCGTCGGCCGACACGTCCACGGTCAGGGTGCGTACGCCGCCGCAGACGGTGCCGGTCGTCGCGGGGCGCTCATGGCCGTCGACGAACACGGTCGTGTCGCCGTGCACATCCAGCGTCAACTGCCTTGTACCTGGCGGTAGTTCGCACCAGAGCCACTCCACGGCGGCCCGGCCTCCCGGGACCGCGAACCCGACCGGTACCACCGTGCCGTCGTCGGCGTCGGGGTCGAGCCAGGCGGCGCCGGGCAGGGGATGCGGCCTGCGGCGCAGATACAGGGCAGCCGGGTCCCCCGCCTGCTCGCGACGCACCACGACCGGCGCCCGCCCGCCGGCGCGTTCGGTCCACCACAGGGCATCGCTGTGCACGGTCGCGACGTGGCCGCCCTTGCCGTCGTAGAGGATCGCATCCACCAGCACGGCGGGATCGTCGCCGGGGACCGTCTCCACCGTGATGTCGTTCTCCCCGGTACGGAGGGCGGCCGTCACGTCGTGTCGTCGCACGCGGGGCACCGCGTGCGCGACGTACGGATCGAATCCGCCCTGCCTGCCGACCACCCGCCCGTTGACGCGCAGGACGCACGATCCGCGCGCGGCGATCTGGACGACGGCCCGAGCGGGGAGCTCGGCCAGCGTCAGAGTCGTACCCACGGTCCCGTCCCGGCCGGCCGGGAGGATCCATTCCGGACGCCGGTAGCGCTCCGGCCGCCGGACCAGCGCCAAGTGCGCGCGCAGATCGACTTTTTGATGGACTATCAGATCAAGTTCCAGGAGGTGACGGCCGGCCTCCGCGCGTACGGGACCCATGGCGAGGTGCCCGCCGTCGTCCAGGGCGACGGGTACGCCTCCGATGCGGGCCGTCTTCGCCGCCGCGGCCCCGACCGCGAGGTGGCCCTCGAAGGCCTCGTCCAGCAGCAGTTCGACGCGTACGCGCGCGACCTCGCCGGCACCCGTGGGCCCGATGTGCAGGAACTCTTCCGGCACATGGCCCTTGGGGCCCAGCACGGCCCGGTGGACGGGATCCTTGTGGACACCCCGGGTTTCGGACCATTCGAGCGTCGACCGGATGTCGTCGCCTGCGCCTGCGCCGAGGACGATCGCACGGGGGCCGAACGTCGCGTGGACCGTTGCCCCGGACGGCTCGGCGGCACGGCCCGGCTCGGCCCATCCGTCGCGTACGCCGTCCTCCCCCGGTTCCTCCACCCGGTGCCGGAACGTACGGCACTCGGTTTCCACCGGAGCGTGGGGACCGGCGGGCGGGCCGGTCGCGGGGCGGGCGAAGTCGCCCCAGGTATCATCGAGGGTCGGCACCAGTGTCATGTCCCACTCCGCGTCCGCGGGAATCACGACCACGGCGACGGCCGGCTCCGCGGCTGCCTCGATCGGCGCCTCCCCCCTTCCCCCGGGAAAGACCAGCACCGCGGCGGGTCCGGTGTCGAAGGGCACGTCGACTTCCACGGCCCGGGAGTCGTCCTTCGCGGGCCTGACCGCCACGGTGCGCGGTTCGCCGCCGAAGGGGTCGAGGAGCACGGCCGGGCCCGCGACGTCGCGTACCCGCACGCGTGCCGTGCGCGCGTAGCGGTCGGGGTCGAAGTCGTAGCGGACGTCGAGCCAGCCCAGTGCGGCGCCGCGCTCGTCGGGGGCGGCGACGGACGCTCGGGTGGCGCGGGGGGAGGCCGCGGTCAGGAATACCACCGTGGCGTCGTCCACGCGGCGTGCGAGCGCGGGGACCGACGCCCGCACGGCCGGGTGCGGCTCGGACAGGGCGTCGGACAAGGCCTCGGACAGAGCCTCGGCCGAAGCGTCCGTGGCCGGTACGAACAGCGCTCGGCCGTCGCCGAAACACGCGCGAAGCTCGTCCAGAGTGGCGGCCCCGTCCGGGCCGACCACGAGTTCGGGGAGGACACCGAGCGCGATCACGTGTCCGCCGGCCGACGCGAACGCGACGAGACTGCGCGCGGTGTCCTGCTCGAGGACCGTGCACGCGGGCAGCACGATCGTCGCGTAGCCCTCGTCCGCGACACACAGACGCACATCGCCGCCGGCGTCGGCGCCGCGGACGTGGGCGCGGGACAGGGAGGCGTCGTCGATCACGTCGGCGTCGAGACCGAGCCGGTCCACGACGCCGGGGCGGGTACGGAACCAGGCCATGTCCCCGACGAGTTCGAGGTACGTCGCCTGAGCTCTCGCCGCCGCTGCCGTGACACCGTCGAGCGCGGCGCCGGACTGCACCGTGGTGGTGGGCAGCAGTATCGCGATGTCGCACAGATGGCGGCCGAGACTCAGGATCGCGCACAGCCGGGTCACGGCGTCGGCGAAGACGCGATGGTGCCGCCAGTACGGCTGACGCCAGTCGGTTGCGGGTGGTGCCCATTCCCACCAGCCGCCCTTGGTCGTGTAGTAGACGGCATGCGGGTTGTAGAGGGTCGCGCCGGCGCGAAGCCACGGCAGCAGCCAGTCGAACGTCTCCTCCAGCGTGCCGCCCCAGCCGGTCGAGTGGAAGGCCTCGATCCAGGTGCGGGGCCGGCCGTACAGATGGGCGAGCGAGGAGTGGATACGGGCGTCGCCGTGGTGGTCGGATCCGGGTGCGGAGAACCAGCGGTGCGTACGGGCGTAGTCGGCGTACAACTCGACGCCCGCGACGGGGTGTCCGGCGCGGGCGGGGTCCTGCTGGTCGCAGCCGACGATCAGCCCGTGCCGGTCGTGCCAGGCGGCGAGGGGCCGGAAGAACGCCTCCTCGGCGAGTTCGGCGCGCGTCAGGTGGTAGTCGCGCCGAATCCGGTGGGTGTCCGGGTGCGTGCTGTCGTCGTACAGGGCGCCGAGACAGCCGGTGAGGTCGTAGCCGCGCCGCCGCAGAAAGGCTTCGGCGAACCGGTTCGACCAGGTGGGCAGGGCCGGCAACTCGTCCTGGAACGACCCGACGACGACAGACCCGAGCCGGTCGCCGAGCCGCCGCTCGAACTCCCCGTGCACCCGGTCCAGCAGAGCCTCGCACGCGTCCGCGCCGAGATAGTCGAACCCGAGGGGCACATGATGATGGAGCGTCAGACGCCACCGTCCCGGGCCCGGCGTCCGGACCACCGGGTCGTCCGCGACGAGCGGAACCGCGGGTCCGACGGGCCGGTCGTCCCGGTCGACCGGTTCGGCGTGGGCCGCGAGGGGTTGCCCCTGCTCGGGGCAGCGCAGCTCTCCCCGGCTGTCCACGACCGTGCGTACGCGTTCGAGCCGACGGCCGGCGTGGGCGGGCTGTTGGTCGACGAGGCGTGCCTGGAGGTCGGCTCCGGAGAATCCGAGCTGGTCGTAGAACCAGAGGCTCACGCCGAGCTCGCGCGCATCGTCGCAGACACCATGGAGCAGGGCCCACCAAGTGTCGCTGAGAAACGCGGGGTCGTCGGCGTCGGACCCGAACAGCGGCCCTGACGGAGCCAGGTTGAGAAGGACGAGGTTGTACACCCCGCCGTCCACGAAGCGTTCGAGCTGGGCCCGCAGGCGTGCGCGGCCGAGTCGTTCCCCGCTCCACCACCAGATGGCGGTGGGCGAGAACGCGTGCGGCGGTTCTGCCAGGATCGCCGCGATGCTCGCGGGGAGCGGACACGGGTCCACGCTCATCCCTTGAGACCGCCGGCGAAGCCCTTGATCACGTAACGCTGGAGCAGCAGGAAGACCACGAGGATGGGCAGGGCCGCCAGGACCAGGCCGGCGAAGACCAGGCCGTAGTCGGAGACGTACTGGCCCACGAACGAGAACACGCCCACCGGGACGGTCTCCTTCTCCGATCCGCCCAGGTACAGCAGCGGGGTGAAGAAGTCGTTCCAGATGAAGACCGCGTTCAGGATGATCACGGTGCCGGTGATCGGCCGCAGCAGGGGGAAGACGATCCGGGTGAACGCCTGGCGGTGGTTGCAGCCGTCGATGAGCGCGGCCTGCGCGTAGTCCGGCGGCAGCGCGCGGATGAATCCGGTGTAGAGGAACACGGTGAACGGCAGTTGGATGCCCGTGTAGAAGAAGACCATGCCGTGGTAGGTGCCGAGCCAGCCGAGGTCGTCGACCAGTTTGTACAGCGGGATCATCCCGAGCTGGAACGGCAGCACGATGCCCAGCAGGAACAGGATGTACAGCCCGTAACCGAGTCCGCGGGCCCGGCGCGCGAGGTAGTAGGCGCCGGTGGAGCCGAGGACGATGAGCAGCAGCAGGCTGACGACGGTGATGACCGTGCTGTTGAGCAGTGCGGGCCCCAGGGAGGCGGAGGTCCAGGCGTCGCCGAAGTTGCCCAGAGTGGGCGGGGAGGGTGGTGACAGCGGCGAGTCGGCGATCTGTTGCGGGTCCTTCATCGCCAGGGTGACCAGGGCGTACACGGGGAACAGAAACATGACCGCAGCGGCGATCATGACCAGTTCGAGGCCGTAGCTCCCGAGCCTCGCCTTCCGCCCGGTGCTCACGCGGTCACCTCCCGGGCGCGCAGATAGCGGAGTTGGACCAGGGAGACGGCGGCGACGAACAACGCGAGGACGAGGGCGACCGCGGTGCTGTAGCCGAATTTGCCGAACACGAAGGCTTCCTTGTACAGCACCGTCGACAGCGTCTCGCTGGAGGTACCGGGGCCGCCGTTGGTGGCGGCGTACACCTGGTCGAAGAGTTTGAGGCCGCCGATGGTCGACAGCATGAGGTTGATGGTCAGTGCCGGGGCCAGGAGCGGCCAGGTGACGTAGCGGAAGCGCTGCCACGGTCCGGCGCCGTCGATTCTGGCGGCCTCGTGGAGTTCGTCGGGTACGCCCTGGAGGCCGGCGAGGAAGACGACCATCGAGTAGCCGGCGTACTGCCATATGACCATCGCGGCAACGGACCACACGGCGAGCGAGGGGTCGCCGAGCCAGTCCTGGCGCAGACTGCCGAGGCCGACAGCGCCGAGGACGCCATTGAGGCCGGCGCCGTTGTCGGGGTTGTAGACGTACTTCCACAGGATCGCGACCATGACCGGGCTGACGACAGCGGGCGCGAAGAAGATCACGGTCAGCAGCGACCGGGATCTGATGGTGGCATGGACGCCGAGCGCGAGCAGCAGTCCGATGCCGTTCTGGACGACGACCACGGCGATGGTGAGCAGGAGCGTGTTGCTGACGGATTCCAGGGCGCGGTCGTCGTCGAGCAGGGTGCGGAAGTTGTCCAGGCCCACGAAGGCGAAACCGCCGATGCCGGACCAGTCGGTGAAGGCGTACATCACCCCCGCAAGGCTCGGATAGAGGACGACGAGGGCGTACACGGCGAGTGCGGGAACGACGAAGATCCACGGCGGGACGGTGGGATCGCGACGGCGTCGTGAGCCGGTGAGGTGCTGCGACGTCACGACTTCTTCCCGTAGGCCTTGTCCATCTGTCCCAGTGCGCCCTTCACGTCCGTCTTGCCCGCGAGCAGGTTCTGTACGGCCGCGAAGTGGGCGGGCTGCACCTCGGCGTTGGGCCAGCTCTGGTCCATGAAGGGGACGGCACGGTTGTCGTCGATGATGGGCAGGAAGTCGGTCAGTACGGGGTCGATGGTGGAGGACGCGTCGCGTTTGAACGGGATGGCCGAGACGGCCGCCGCCCAGCGGTTGAGGTTCTCCTGCTTGCCCAGGAACTCGACGAAGGCCATGGCTTTGGCCTTGTTCCTGGCCTTGGCGGCGACGCCGAGACCGACGACGATACCTGCCGGAATCCACAGTTTCGCGGCGTCGTCGCCGCCGGGGAAGGGGAACATGCCCAGGTCGTCGGGGGTCCGGGTGGCCTGACGGAAAGCGGAGAGAACAGCGGAGACCTGGACGGCCATGGCAGCCTTTCCGCCGGCGACCAGCGAGGTCTGCTGTTCGTAGGTGGTGCCGTTGGGGTTGTCGTTGAAGAAGCCCCGGCGCTGCAGCTCCTGGTATTTACCCATGGCGTCGGCCCAGCCCGAGTCGCGGAACGTGGCGCGCCCGGCGGCCATCTCTTCGTCGAAGTCGGGGTTCTTGGCGTAGACGGCGTTGGGGACCAGCGCGTACGTGATCATTTGGGTGACCCAGGGGGTCTGCGCGCCGAGGGCGATCGGCACGATGCCCTTGGCCTTCAGTTTGGCGCAGACGTCGAGGAGTTCGCCCCATGTCCTGGGCGGCTGTGCTCCGGCCTTGGCGAAGGCCTTCTTGTTGTAGATGGCACCGATGGCGCTGCTGCCCGCCGAGTACAGATACGTCTTGCCCTCGCTGCGGTACGCGGCGTCGAAGTTCGCCGGTATGTCCCGGGTCCATGCCTGCGCGCCGAGGTCGGAGAGGAGCCCGGCCCTGGCGAGCTCGACCATCGACATCGCGCTGCCGCTGCCGGGATACAGCACATGCAGGTCGGGGGCGTTGCCGCCGGCGAGTTGGGTGCGGACGACGGTCTGCACCTGGTCGGTGGGCGCGAAGGAGGTGGTGAAGTCGTCGTCGGGGTGGCTCTTGCGGTACGCCGCCAGGAGTTCCTCGATGGGCTTCTGCTGGTCGGCGACGCCGACGATGCGCACCTTGCCGGAGCGGCTCGACTCCGAGCATGCCGTGAGAACCGGAGGAAGCGCGGCGAGGGCCACGGCCCCACCGGCGACGCGGAAGAACCCTCGGCGGCCGACCGTGCCCCGGCCGGGCAGGCTGCGGGAACCCGTGGTCATGGTGTGTCCTCCTCGTGGGGGCCGGCGAACGACGGTGCTGGGGAAAAGGCCGCGGTGAAGCGGTAGTTCCCCGAGGCCACGCGGTAGACGACGTGGTCGGGGGCGGTCGCGAGCAGCGTGATGTGGTCGCCGCCCGTCGGCGCTGCACCCGATTCACGGATCGAGCGCGGGTCCGTGGTGGGCACCGACACGTCGGCGGTGGCGCCGGGTGGCACTCGCACGCGCAGGTCGATGCTGTCGCCGTGACGTTGCCAGCGCACCGACACGGTGCCGCGGACCGATTCATGGCGGGCGCTCGCGTGGGTGAGGTCGCCGGGGCGGGGACGCACACTCAGGTGCCGGTATCCGGTGGAGTCCGCGTGCTGGTCGAGGCCGGCGACACCGCGGTAGAGCCATTCGCCGATCGAGCCGAGCGCGTAGTGGTTGAACGAGTTCATCGACGGTGCGCGGAACCCCGCCTCGGGGGTCCAGCCGTCCCAGCGTTCCCAGATGGTGGTGGCGCCGTGGCGCAGCGGAAACAGCCACGACGGCACTTCGGTGCGGTGCAGCAGAGCGTGCGCGAGGTCGGCACGCCCGTACGCGTCCAGGACGGGCGCGGCGAGTGCGACACCCAGGAAACCGGTCTGGAGAGCGGGACCGGCCTTCTCGATCAGTTGGGCGAGACGGCGTGCGGCGGCGTCGGCGCGGCCCGCGGGCAGCAGGTCGAAGGCGAGGGCGAGGAGATAGCCGGTCTGGGTGTCGCCCGCGATGCGCACGGTGGGCTCGTTGACGCCGCTGCCGTACGAGGCGGTGTCGGCGGTGAAGTCGTACGGGGCGGTGCCTGTGGTGGGGTCGTACGGGGCGGCGCCGTCGAGGACGCTGACGAATCGTTGGGCGAACGCGCTGCGGATGTCGGCGGCCAGCCGGTGGTGGGCGCGCGCGACGTCGCCGTGTCCCAGGACATCTGCGGCCTTGCCGGTAAGGTCGGCGCTGTGCGCGAAGTAGGCGGTGGCGATGACGTCGCGCGGCGTCGGGGTGCCGGGCGCGAGCCAGTCGGCGAAGTGCGGTCCCACGCGACGGCGCCAGATCAGGTCGGGATTATGGCGGCGGATCAGGTCGACCCAGGCGCACATGCCGTCCAGCGCGCGGGCGAGGAAGCGTGGGTCGTCGTAGGTGCGGTACAGGTGCCAGGGGATGATCACGCCCGCGTCGCCCCAGCCGGGAGCCCCTTCACCGTCGACACCCACCAGGCGTGGGGCGATGTTGCCGAAGCCGCCGTCGGGGGTGCGGGCGTCGTCGACATCGCGCAGCCACTTGGTGAAGAACGCCGCGACATCGGCATTGAGCGCGGCCGTGGGCAGGAAGACCTGGGCGTCGGCGAGCCACCCCAGCCGCTCGTCGCGCTGCGGGCAGTCGGTGGGCACGCTGACGAAGTTGGAGCGCTGTCCCCACCCGACACAGTCGTGGAGCCGTCGGACGCCGGGGTCCGAGCAGTCGAACTCACCGGCCCACGGGGTGTCGCTGTGCAGGGCCACGGCGACGACATCGGATTCGTACACCTGCGGGACTCCGCGGATCTCCGCGTATCGGAACCCGTGGTAGGTGAAGCGCGGCTCGAACACGATGTGTTCGCTCCCGTCACCGATCAGCACGTCGGTCGCGGCCGCGGTCCGCAGATTGGCCGTGTACAGGCGCTGCTTGGCGTCCAGCACTTCGGCGTGGCGGACGACCACACGTGCGCCGGGGGCGAGTCTGTCGACGCGGAGCCGTATTCGGCCGGCGAGGTTCTGGCCGAAGTCGACGATATGGACGTCGTGGGAGACGCGGGTGACCGAGCGCGGTCGCAGTTCGGCCGTCGCCCGCACGGGCTCGTCGACGGATGCCACGAGCAGCCGATGGTCGGCGTCCGTGATCAGGGCCGGCGACCAGTCGGTGTCGTCGAAGCCGGGCAGATCCCAGCCGTTGTGCGCGCGCCGCAGGTCGTGGCATTCACCCATGAGCAGGTCCGCGTGGCGGATCGCCCCGGTGTGGGTGCGCCATGTGCCGTCGGTGACGATCGTGGTGGTGCGGCCGTCTGCACCGGTGAGGTGAAGTTCGGCCAGGAGCTGGGGGAACGAGCCGTAGTGGGCGCCGGCCCTGCGGGGTTCGAAGCCGACGAATCCGCTCCACCACCCGTCGGCGACGGTCGCCGCGAGGACGTTCTCGCCGTCGCGGACCAGCTCGGTCACGTCGTACGTCTGGTACTGCACGCGGTGGGTGTAGTCGGTCCAGCCCGGCGTGAGTTCCGCGTCCCCGACCCGTACGCCGTTGAGACGGACCTCGTACAGACCGCGCGCGCTGACATAGAGGCGGGCGTGTGCGCCGGGCGAGCCGGTGAAGGCGCGGCGCAGGGTGGGACAGGGGGCGAGCCCGTGGTCGTCGAGGGCGAACTCGCCCTCGATGGGCGCGTCCACGACGTCGATGGGGCGCGGGTCGTGGGTGATCCACGAGGCAGTCCACCCTCGAGTTGCTGTTGCCGTGGCCGTCCTCGTGCCGGTGTCGGCCGGCGCGGTCTCGCACAGCGCGGTCTCGAACCAGGACGAGGCCTCGGCCGGATCCACCCGGTCGCGCGGCCACACGGCGACCCGCCAGTGGTAGCGCGTACGGGGCTTGAGCGCAGGTCCGGCGTAGACGACGCCGATCGCGCCGGGATCCTCCACCCGGCCGGAGTCCCAGAGGGGTTGGCTGTCCTCGTCCAGGTCCTCGGGTCGTTCGGCGACGCGCGCCCGATAGGCGACGGGATCGTCGCCGCGACGGTCGGAGGCCAGGCGCCACGAGAGCAGCGGCGCGGGCTCGTCGATCCCCAGCGGGGTGGTGCGGTGGTCACATCGCAGGGCGTAGGGCCGCAGGGTCGGCGCGCCGGACATGAGCACGTCCTTCCTTCGCACCGGGAACGGCGCGTTCCATCGGCTGTTCGCCGCCACTCAGTCGGCGTGAAGACGACCCTTCGTCGAGTGTGAAATCTAACGTTAAATCTGTGACGTGGAGACTATGAGCCCCCTACAGGGAGTGTCAAGAGGGTTACAGAGACGTCAATTCACCACCTCGCTCCGCCCTGCCGGATGGCCGAACTGCCCTCACGTGCACCAGCGGTACGCGTGGCGCCTCGACGACAGGCGCCCTTGTGGCGCGTGATTCCTCTGTGATATTCACCGTGTGATTACCACAAGGACGGACGTGAAATCACGCGTCGATCCCACCTCGTGCGAGACGGGATCCCGCACGACGAACGGACCAGCATCCATGCGAATGAACAGTGGGATCGGCACAGACGGACGAGACAGACGGGACGGGCGGGACGGACAGCTGGGGCGGCGGGCCATGCTCGGCGGGACGGTCGCGCTGGCACTCGCCGCGGGCGGCCTGTCGGCGGGCAGGGCCGGAGCCGACGAGCGCTTCCACGAGGACCCCTTCACCCTGGGAGTCGCGTCCGGCGATCCGTGGCCGGACGGCTTCGTGCTGTGGACCCGCCTCGCACCACAGCCCCTTGCCCCCGACGGCAGCGGCGGTATGCCGCCCCACCCGGTCACGGTCCTCTGGGAGGTCGCCGGCGACGAACGCTTCCGCCACGTCGTGCGCCGCGGGTGGACCCACGCGGTGGCCGGACTCGCCCACTCGGTCCATGTGGAGGTGTCGGGACTGCGCCCCGGCCGGCAGTACTTCTACCGCTTCCGCGCCGGCGGCGTGATCAGCCCCGTCGGCCGTACGCGCACCGCGCCCTCGCCGCACAGCCGCCCCAGGGCCCTGAACTTCGCCTTCGCGTCCTGCCAGGCCTGGTTCGAAGGTTTCTACACCGCGCACCGGCATCTCTCCGAGGAGGATGTCGATCTCGTCCTGCACCTGGGCGACTACATCTACGAGAACCCCATCGACGCGATGGGCGGCGTGCGCAAGGTCCCCGTGGCCGCCGAGCTGCGACCCGAGCCGATGAACCTCGCCCAGTACCGGAACCGGCACGCCCTGCACCGCTGGGACCCCGACCTCATCGCCGCCCACCAGGCCCACCCCTGGGCCGTCGTATGGGACGACCACGAGGTCGAGGACAACTGGGCGCGCGACATCTCCAAGGTGGACAGCGAACCCGACCAGGACCCGGCGGTCTTCCGGGAACGCGCCGCCGCGGCGTTCCAGGCCCACTACGAACATCTCCCGCTGCGCCTGTCGAACAAGCCGAAGGGCTTCGACACCCGCATGTACCGCAGTCTGCGCTACGGCCGGATGGCCACGTTCCACATCCTTGACACCCGTCGGTTCCGTGACGACCAGCCGTGCGGCGACGGCATCAAGAGCGGCTGCGAAGAACGGCTGTTACCCGGCCGCAGCATCCTCGGCCCGGAGCAGGAACGGTGGCTGTACAACGGCCTCGGGCGTTCCGACGCGACATGGAACCTGATCCCCCAGCAGATTCCCGTGAACCAGGTCGACACCGACCCCGGACCGGGACAGTCCTTCGTCATGGACTTCTGGGACGGCTACGCGCATGCGCGGCAACGGCTGTTCGAGGAGATTGCCGCTCGCGACGTGAGCAACCCCGTCGTACTGACCGGCGACATGCACCGCCACCTCGCCGCCGACCTCAAGCAGAACTTCGACGATCCCGACTCGCCCACGATCGGCGTCGAGTTCGTCGGCACCTCCATCTCCACCGGGAAGGACGGCATGGACCTGGACCCCTCCGGGGCCAGGCTCCTCGCGGCGAACGCACACATCAAGTTCACCAACTACCAGCGTGGATACGTGCGTTGCTCACTCACCCCGGAGACCTGCCGCGCCGACTTCCGGGTGCTTCCGTACGTCACCACCCCCGGCGCCCCCGTCACGACCCGCATCTCCTTCGTGACCGAGGCGGGTCACCCCGGACTGGAACCCGCCTGACCCCGGACATGCCGCGTGGGGGCGGGTGTCCCGGCAGACTTCCCCTGCCACCAGGACACCCGCCCCCGCCCTACCCTGTTCTCCCCCGTGCCCCCCGTGTCCCCCGCTTGTCCCCCGTGCCCCCCGTGCCCCCGCTTGTCCCCCGTTCCCCGCTTCCCGTGGGCCCGGGTCAGCCCCAGACGCTGCCGTAGTTGTACTGACGGTCGTAGCGCGGCGTCCACAGCGACGGGTACGGCTCCTGGATGTTGCCGCAGGTGCGCAGTTGGACAGCCGAACGGCGTCCGGTGTCGTGCAGACACTTACCACTGGCGGCTTCGACGATCTCCCAGTGGTTGTTGCCGCGGTCCACCCAGCGGAAGTACTGCCCCGGGCCCTGGCAGTAGCCCAGCACGACAGGGGTGTTCTCGGCCGTCGAGGCGTTGGCGGCACCGATGCAGTACTTGCCGTAGACCCCGATGTGGAACATGCCGGGCGTGTTGGACGGCATGAAGTAGAAGCGCTGGTGCAACCTGCCCTTGCAGTCGAATCTCTGGATGACCGCGCCCGGGCTCTGGGATTCGCCCCGGACGTCGAGGCACTGCCACGAGTACGACGCCCGGAGTTCGTAGATGGCCGCGTTGTACGGCGACACCGTGTACACGATGGGCGGATCGGCCGCAGTGGCTGCACTGGCCGGCGTGGGCAGCAGCAGAGCGAGCAGCGACATCAGGACTGCTGCGGCGCCGCGGTGCAGGAATCGAGCCACCTTGTCTCCCTCTTTCTCGAATGGCGGGCGCCGCGCCACGGCACGGTGATCTGATTGTTTGTGGCTGCTCGCCCGCTGACCGTGCTCGCCGCGTCACCCGTACTGCGGCGGCCTGACGTGTAGGAAGCTAGCGAGAACCACTGCACCGCTGTACCACCAGTTCGGGGGGGTTGCGTGTACGCGGAGGAGGCGTGTGGTGAGGATGGGCTCCGGACTTCAGCGGGCTCAGGCCTTCATGATCCTGGCGACGATGCTGTACCGGATGAGCCATCTGATGGTCGGTCTCCTCGCCGTCGTACAGCACCAACGGCACCGCCCGGTCTCCTGGATGGTGCTGGTCGCAGCCGTGGCGCTGAGCGTGCTGGTGTACGCAACGGCCCGCTCCCGGGGCTGGTTCAGTCCGCGGTTCGTCTGGGCCGATGTGCTGGTCACCGGATGCGCGCTGCCCTTTGTCGCGTATCTGTGGAGCGGAGCACAGCAACCGGCGTCGATCGCCTGGGTGATGCTGCTCGGCGGGTCGGCGAGCGGGGTTGCCGCCGTCACTTTCGGCCGGCCGGCGACCGTCGGTGCGGTCCTGCTGCTGGCGGTGACCCATGCGGTGGGGTACCGGATGACGGGCGCGGGTATGGCGGTGACCGGCGGGCATCTCAACGCGGTGGTCTCGTCCGCGATCATGACATGGGTCTTCTGGTGGTATCTGCGCCGGCAGGGCAGCCTGCTCGACGCCGCCACCGAGCAGGCGATGACCGCCGAGGCAGAACGGGCCAGGTATGCCGAGCGGATCGCCCACCACCGTGCCCTGCATGACACCGTGCTGGCCACGCTGACCACCATCGCGGGCGGCGGCATCGACGCCAACACCCCCAAAGTCCGCAGCCGTTGTGCCCGGGAAGCCGCCTACCTGCGGCGGCTGATCCAGCAGACCGCCGACACGGAGTCCAATCCGGAGGTCGGCCGGGCGCTGGAGGACTCCGTACGCTCCGCCGAGAGTCTGGACCTTCAGGTGACCGCCCAGTACCACGACCTGCCCACGGTGCCGCCGGACGTGGCGACTGCCCTGGCCGATGCCGTCACCGAGGCCCTGAACAACGTCCTGCGGCACGCCGGCACCGGACACGCCTATCTGACCGCCACCGGTGACGACGGCCACCTCGTCATCACCGTCGTCGACCGCGGAGTCGGTTTCGACCCGGGCAAGGTCAGCGGCGGCCTCGGGCTTCGCCAGTCGGTGCACGCACGGATGCGCACGATCGGGGGCGTGGCCCGCGTGGACAGCGTTCCCGGAGAAGGGGCCAGCATCGAACTGCGCTGGCCCGGATGATCACCGCCGCCGTGGTCGACGACGACCGGATGCTGCTCGACGGGCTGCGGTCCTGGCTGGCGGACGTGCCCCAGGTGCGGCTGGTGAGCGCGGTGGCCACCGTGGACGAACTGCTGGCCGGTGCGGACGGCGTGGTGGATGTGGTCCTGCTGGATCTGGTGCTGCGGGACGCCTCGGTACCGGCTGACAACATTCGACGACTACGCGCGGCGGGCAGCCGAGTGCTGATGATCAGCACCGTGGCGGACCGCTCGCGGATCGTCGCCGCCATGGCGGCCGGGGCCGACGGCTATCTCACCAAGGACCACGATTTGAAGACCCTGGTGAGCGCGATGGAGGAGGTGGCCGCCGGAGGGACGGTGCACTCCCCCGAGTTGGCGTTCGCCTGGGCGCACGACAAGAGCCCCACCCGGCCGCGGCTGTCGCCCAAGGAGCTGCAGGTCCTGCTCGACTATGCGTCGGGGCTGACTCTCAAGTCGACGGCACGGCGCGCCGGAATCAGCCCGAACACGGCCAAGTACTACCTCGACCGGGTCAAGGACAAGTACCAGCAGGCGGGGCGGCCGGCGTACACGAAGATCGACCTTGCCTGCCGCGTACGTGAGGACGGTCTCGGGGACGGGGCCGAGGCCTGGAACCGAGGATGATCGCTGGGTACGGCCGAAGCCGTCACAGCGTCTCGGCCAGGGAATCCGCCAGGCGGCGGCGCGCGGTGCGGACGGCCGGTACGGTCGCGGCCGCGACGGCGCCCAGTACGGCGCCCACCACGACCGTGCCGAGCAGCAGCGCAGGGGGGACATGGGCGATGCCGGCGCCCATACCGCTGGAGCGTCCCTGCGTGTCCACCAGCCAGCTGCCGGCCAGCGCCCCCAGTCCCGTGCCCAGTGCGGCGGCGACGAGGGCCGTGAAGCCGGCGGCCGCCACGATCGCCGCACTGATCTGACGAGGCGTCAGCCCTATCGCCTTGAGCGCGAGCAGATCACGGCCGCGGTCGCGCACACCGGTGCTGATCAGAGTGAGCAGCTCGATGAACCCGATCAGGGCCAGCACGGCGATCAGGGCCGCGATCACGCCCCGCGCCGGTTCCAGCCGGTCTGCCGGGTTGGCCGTCTCGCGGATCTCCAGGTCACCCCCGGCCGCCTCGGCGAGCTCGCCGCTCACCGCCCGGGGATCCGCGCCGGGCTTCAGGACGAGATGATGGAAGTCCGGCCGCAGTGCCGGGTCGCGCTCGCCGAGCGTGTCGACCGTTGTGGAGATCACCCGTCCGCCGGCTTCGGGCTCGATACTGCGTCCGACGATGTGCAGGATCTGCGGCCGCCCCTCGACCGTCATCCGTACCCAGTCACCGACCCGTACGTCCAGCAGGTCGAGCAGCCCTTGGCCGGCCACCGCCTCGTCGAGGCTGTCGGCGGGGCGCCCCTCGACGACCGTGAACGGATAGGGGGCGTCGGCGGTGCCCAGCCCGCGCAGGGTGATGGTGCCGGTCTGTCCCGGTACCAGGGCCGCGACCTCCACGCCGGGGTGGACGGCCGCGACGTCCGGCGGCGCGGTCAGCACCCGGTCCAGCTCCTGACCGGTGGGACCGCCGGGCTGCTCGGCCCGTACGGTCAGCGCCGCGGGCACGCCCATGTCCGCGGGCCGGCTGCGGAAGGCGTCCAACGTGGACGAGGCAACCAGGGCCGCCGTGATCATGAGCAGCGGCAGCGCCAGCCGGGCCACGGTGATCAGGGTGCGCGGCCGCCGGGGGAACGCCGCCCGCCAGCCGAGCACCAGCGCGGGTGGCACCCGCAGTCCGAGCGCCCGGCGGCCGAGGCCGGTCATCGGTGCCGCCGAGGGAAGCGCCGCCCGGGCGACGGGAACCGGCGGGACCCGGCCGGCTCGCCAGGCGGCGAGTCCGGTGGCGGTCGCGATCAGCAGCACCGCGCCGCTCGGGACGCCGAGCATCAGGGCGGTGTGCCCGGGCAGGTCCTGCCACACCCCGGCAGCCTCCCCGATCCGGCCGGGCAGCCGGGCACCGAGCAGCGCTATCGCCGCGGTGCCCAGGGTGACCCCGAGGAGCGCGAAGGCGAGATGCTGGACGAGGAAGCCGCGGATCACCTGGCCCGGGGTGAACCCGATCGCCTTGAGGATCGAGATGTCCCTCAGCTGTCCGCGGATACGGGCGCTGATCGCCCCGGACGCCGCGAGTGCGGCGGCCAGCAGGGCGCCGAGACCGAATACCGCAAACAGTTGTCCGAGCAGCCGGTCGTCGCCTCCGGCCTCGGCCCGGGCCTGCTGCCACTTGGTCACCTGGGAGACGCGGTCGGCGCCGAGCAGGGTGACGGCCTGCTGGACGGTGAAGTCGATGTCGGCCGGATCGTCCAGCCGCAGCCCGATGCTCTGTCCGGTGCTCTGTGGTGCGATGCGGTCGAGCGTGCCGGGCAGCACCCAGCCGGTCCCGGGCCCGCCGCCCGGCCGGTAGCGGGGTTCGGCGGCTTCGGCGACCCCGGCCACCCGGAGGGAGCGGGGGGTGCCGTCCGGTCCGGCGACGGTCACTGTGTCGCCCGGCTCCGCCCACAGCACGCGAGCCAGTGAGCGCTCCAGTACGACACCGTCGCCGCGGTCCGTCTGCGCGGTGAGCCAGCTGCCGGCGGTGACCAGTGGCCGGGCGATCTCCGGCGGGCGGGTGTCCGCGGCGCGCAGGGCCACGTTCGCCCTGACACCCCGGGACTCGACGGTGGCGTGCCCGGTGCGGTACGGCCCGGACACACCGGCGACACCGTCGAGGCCGGACAGCGCCCCCGTGTCCGCGGCGACCCGGGTGTGGAGCCAGAGGTGGGCGCCCTGGGACTGGGTGAAGATCCGTTGCCAGGGGTTGGCGGCGTAGCTGAACAGTGCCACCGCGAGCAGCAGCGAGCCGATGATCCCGGCGCTGGCCAGGACGACGAAGAGCGCCTGGCCGCGGTGTGCCCGCAGATCGGCGTGCGCCCAGCGCAGAGTGGCCCGCACCGTCAGTCCTTCAGTTCGAGTACGCCGGAGACTCCGGCGCCCGGGCTGCGGCGCCCGTCGCCCAGCGCCGCGTCGTCGGCTATGCGCCCGTCGAAGAAGCTGATGACCCGGTCGGCGGCGCTGGCCATCCGGGCGTCATGGGTGACCAGCACAATCGTCTGCCCGCGCTGGTGGAAGCGGGACAGCAGCCGGAGTACTTCCCGGGTCCCCTTGCTGTCGAGGCTGCCGGCCGGTTCGTCGGCGAGCAGCAGGGCGGGATGGTTCACCAGGGCTCTGGCCAGGGCGACGCGCTGCTGCTCGCCGCCGGAGAGTTCGCCCGGCATGGACCGTTCCCTGCCTTCGAGGCCGAGCTCGGCCAGGAGTTCGGCCCGGCTGTCCCGGGCTGCCCTGGGGGAGGCGCCCGCGAGCAGCGCGGGCAGTTCGACGTTGTCGGCGACGGTGAGGTCGGAGACGAGATTGAAGAACTGGAACACGATGCCGATGCTCTGGCGCCGCAGCACCGCCCAGCGTGCCTCGCGATAGCCGTCCACCTGCCGGCCGCCGATCCAGAGCCGGCCGCTGTCGGGGCGCTGGAGCCCGCCGATCAGGTGCAGCAGGGTGGATTTGCCGGCACCGGAGGGGCCGGTGACCGCGACGAACTCTCCGGGCTGGACGGTCAGATCCACTCCGCGTACGGCTTCCACCGATGCGCCTTCGCCGTGATGGGTCTTGGTCAGACCCTCGGCGCGCACGATCGGCACAGGGGCCCTCTCACCAGGTGCGGCACCGGCCGCGTCCGGCGTGGCAGGAGCGGCTTCGTCGCTCATTCCAGCTCCTCCTGACAGCGTTCCAGCCAGTCGAGGTCGGCCTGCAGATGCAGCATGGCGCCCTCGATCAGCAGTTGGGAGACCCTGTTGTCCCGGTCCTCGGCGGCGGCCAGCTTGGACAGATCACGCATGGTGTTCAGATACTGCCGCCGCTGTTTGTTGATCAGAGCGACCACGTCGGCGAGACCGGACTCTGGTGCGAGTGCGAGCTTCATGAAGAACTCGTCCCGGACCCGCGGCTCGTCCGTGGTCTCCTCGAACCAGGCCAGGACGGCCTCGCGCCCGGCGTCGGTGAGCCGGTACGTTCGTTTGTTGGGTCTGCCCGACTGCTCGATGTCCTCGCCGTCGATCAGACCGGCCTTCTCCAGCCGCCCGAGGGTGACATAGATCTGGCCGACGTTGGGCTGAGGGTACGCGGCGCCCAGGAGCTTCTCAAGGTCCTGCTTGAGCTCGTAACCGTGCGCCGGGCCACGGGTGAGGAGTGCCAGGAGCGGCAGCCGCACGCGCTCCCTCCCTCCCGCTCCGTAGTTTCTTGTTGACTCGGATACGGGCTGTGGTTTGCGCCACCCGCCTTCTCCGCCTGGACATCTAGTATCGCCCATGCCTAACGGGTATACATAGGCCACGATGGACGGCGGCGCAGCCGGAGTCGGTGCACTGGGAGGAACCTATGCGGTGGATGCATGCCGCGGGTAGGGGGCTTCTCGTTGTCGCCGTGCTGCTGGCGGGCTACGCGGGCTTCGGCACCCAGCCCGGAGCCCCGGACCCCGAGGGCCGGGGTCCCATGACGCTGGTGACCGCAGGCGATCTGACCGACTATCTCGGCCCGCTGCTCGACGACTGGAACCGCAGCCGTCCCGGCGAGCGGGTCACCCTGGTCGAACTGCCCGAGTCCGCGGACGAGACCCGGGCCCAGATGATCAGTGAACTGCGCTCCGGCAGCGACCGCTTCGATGTACTGAACATCGATGTGGCCTGGACCTCGGAGTTCGCGGCTGCCGGCTGGATCTCGCCCCTGCGGCGGGACCGCTTCCCACTGGCCGGGTTCCTGCCGCCGGTGGTGGACACCGCCACCTTCGACGGCCGTCTGTACGCCGTCCCGTACGTCACCAACGCCGGGCTCCTGTACTACCGCAAGGACATCCTGGAACGGGAGGGCGAGCGGCCGCCGCGCACCTGGGCCGAGCTGGCCCGGCAGGCCCGGACGATTGCCCCCAAGTACGGCATGCACGGGTACGCGGGCCAGTTCCTGCCGTACGAAGGGCTCACGGTCAACGCCACCGAGGCGGTCCACTCGGCGGGCGGGTCGATCCTGCGGGACGACGGTGCCCGGGTGACGGTGGACTCCGCGGCGGCCCGCTCCGGTCTGGAGTTCCTGGCGGGCGGAGTACGGGACGGCTGGATCCCCAAGGAGGCCCTCACCTACAAGGAGGAGGAGTCCCGGCAGGCGTTCCAGGACGGCCGGCTGCTCTTCCTGCGGAACTGGCCCTATGTGTACTCGGTCGCGGGCGCCGCGGGGTCGAAGGTGGCCGGCAAGTTCGGCGCGGTGCCGCTGCCCGGTCCGTCCGGGCCCGGCACCAGCGTGCTGGGCGGTTCCAATCTCGCGGTCAGCAGCCACTCCCGGCACCCGCAGTCGGCCGCCGATCTGATCACCTATCTCACCAGCGAGCGCGTCCAGCGGCAGGTGCTCACCGAGGGCTCGCTGCCGCCGGTGCGCGCGGCGCTGTACAAGGACCCCGCACTGATCCGCGCCTTCCCGTATCTGCCCACGCTGCGGCAGAGCGTGCTGGCCGCCGAGCCACGCCCCAAGAGCCCCCGGTACGACCAGGTGAGCCTCGCCGTGCAGGCCGTGGCGCAGGACGTCATGGCGCTGCGCCAGACGCCGCAGCAGGCCGTGGGACGGCTGTCCCGTGAGCTGGAGTCGATCTCCCGCAAGGGCTGAATCCGTACACCCTCTCTGAGCTCGCTACTTACATGTTAAGTAGCGAGCCCTTCTTGCATATCGGCACATATTCGGGCATACCCGGGCCGCTTTCCGCAGCATCGTTGACACCTGTTGGCCATCAGTACTTAACATGCATGCATAACAGCGCACCCGCTCTGGGGCGCTCTCGCATCCAGCAGGAACAGGTCAACGCGAGATGCTCACAGCTCTTCCGGCCCCCCTCGGCCACCCCTCCCGCACCGCCGCCGTCTGGTGGCGCGATGCGGTGATCTACCAGGTGTACGTCCGCAGCTTCCTCGACAGCACGGGGGACGGCATCGGAGATCTGGCCGGCGTACGCGCCGGACTCCCGTATCTGCGCAAGCTCGGCGTCGACGGGATCTGGCTCAGCCCGTTCTATCCGTCGCCCCAGCACGACCACGGCTACGACGTGGCCGACTACTGCGACGTCGACCCCGTCTACGGTGACCTGGCCGAGTTCGACCTGCTGATGGCCGACGCCCGCCGTCTCGGCCTCAAGCTGCTGCTCGACATCGTTCCCAACCACTGTTCCAGCGAGCACCCGTGGTTCCGCGAGGCACTCGCCGCCGGCCGCGGCAGCGCCGCCCGCACCCGGTTCCACTTCGCGGAAGGCCGCGGCCCGGACGGCGCGGAGCCCCCCAACAACTGGCGGGCCATGTTCGGCGGCTCCGCCTGGAGCCGGATCACCGAGCCCGACGGCACTCCGGGCCAGTGGTACCTGCATCTGTTCACGCCGGAGCAGCCCGATCTGAACTGGCGCAACCCCGAGGTCGGCGACTCCTTCGAGCGGGTGCTCCGGTTCTGGCTCGACCGGGGTGTGGACGGCTTCCGCATCGATGTGGCCGCAGGTCTCTTCAAGCACCCGGAGCTGCCCGACTCCGACGACCCCGGGGCAGACGAGCGCTCCCGGGACTCGGTGAACCCGCTGGCCTGGAACCAGCCGGAGGTCCACGAGGTGTGGCGCCGCTGGCGGTCGGTGTGCGAGGAGTACACGGCAGCGGACGGCCACGAGCGGCTGCTGGTCGGTGAGGTCTCCGTACCGACCGCCCGCGAACATGCCGAGTACGTCCGGCCCGACGAGCTGCACCAGGCCTTCTTCTTCGACCTCCTCAGCGCGCCCTGGGACGCCGACGCCTTCCGGGCGACCATCACCGAGGCGATACGCGACATCGCCGGGACCGGCTCCACCGTCACCTGGGTGCTCAACAACCACGACCAGGTCCGCACGGTCACCCGTTACGCGGGCGAGCCCGGTGTGGAGGCCAGTGGACTCGGTGCCGCACGGGCCCGCGCCGCCGCGCTGCTGATGCTGGCGCTGCCCGGAGCCGCGTACGTCTACCAGGGCGAGGAGCTCGGTCTCCCGGAGGTCCTGGACCTGCCGGACGACGTACTCACCGATCCGATCTTCCACCGCACCGGCAGCCGCAAGCGCATCCGGGACGGCTGCCGGGTGCCGCTGCCCTGGTCCGGGCACGCCTCGCCGTTCGGCTTCAGCCAGGGCGCGGCAGGTGCCCGGCCGTGGCTGCCGCAGCCCGAGTGGTTCGCCGAGCACGCGACCGACCGGGCGCTGGCCGACACCCGCTCCTTCTGGCACCTGTACCGCGATGGGCTTCAGCTGCGGCGCAGCCTTCCCCAGCTGGGCGAGGGCAGCCTGCGCTGGCTGGAGGCTCCCTCGCAGGTGCTCGCCATGGCCCGGGGCGACGGGCTGATCTGCGCGGTCAACTTCGGCACCGAGCCGGTGCCTGCCCCCGTCACCGGAACCCCGCTCCTGTCCAGCGGCCCCTGCCCGGACGGTGTGCTCCCTGGAGCGACCGCCGCGTGGTGGACGGGCGACTGCCCCACCCCGTGAACCTCCCGCTTCTCCCACCCCTTCGGAAGGACGCTCACCATGCGACGACTCACCACCACCCGCAGAACAGCCGCGGCCGCATCGGCGGTACTCTCCCTCGCCCTCGGCGCGACGGCCTGCGGCGGCTCGCCGGGCCCGGCAAGCGGCAAGGCACTCAGCGGCCAGACCGTGACCGTGGCCGGAGTGTGGACCGGCAGCGAGCAGAAGAACTTCCGCAAGGTGCTGGACGCCTTCACCGAGAAGACCGGCGCCAAGACGGTGTTCGTACCCACCGGTGACAACGTCTCCACCTTCGTCGGCAGCAAGATCGAGGGGGGCAACGCGCCGGATGTGGTGATGGTGCCTCAGGTCGGCGTGCTCCAGCAGTTCGCCAAGGAGGGCTGGCTCGCACCGCTGTCCGAGAAGACCACCACGACCGCCGAGGGCAACCTCGCCGACGTGTGGAAGGACTACGGCACCGTCGACAAGACCTACTACGGGCTCTACTTCAAGGCCGCCCACAAGTCGACCGTCTGGTACAGCCCGAGCGCGTTCGCGCAGGCCGGTGTGACGGAGCCCAAGAGCTACCCGGACATGCTCAAGGCGGGCCGCACGCTCGCCGACTCCGGACTCCCCGCCTTCTCCGTCGCCGGTGAGGACGGCTGGACCCTCACCGACTGGTTCGAGAACATCTACCTCTCCCAGGCGGGACCCGAGAAGTACGACCGGCTGGCCGCCCACACCCTGCCCTGGACCGATGCCAGTGTGGTCAAGGCACTCACCACCCTGGGCGAGGTGTTCAAGGACAAGCAGCTGGTCGCCGGGGGCGCGGACGGCGCGCTGCGCACCGACTTCCCGGCCTCGGTCGAGCAGGTCTTCGGCCCCGAGCCCAAGGCCGGCATGGTCTACGAGGGCGACTTCGTCGGCGGCGTGGCCAAGGACGAGTTCGGCAAGAAGCTCGGCGAGGACGCCAAGTTCTTCCCGTTCCCCGGCGTCGGCGGCGGCAAGGCACCGGTGGTGAGCGGCGGCGACGCTGCCGTGGTGCTCAAGGACGGCAAGAACCAGAAGGCGGCGCAGCAGCTGCTGGAGTTCATGGCCACTCCCGAAGCGGCTTCGGTGTGGGCCGGAGCGGGGGGCTTCCTCTCCCCCAACAAGGATGTCGATCTCGCCGCGTACGCCGACGACACCACCCGGTTCACGGCCGAATCGCTGGTCGGGGCAGGCGACTCGGTCCGCTTCGACATGTCCGACCAGGCTCCCGCCGCGTTCGGCGGAACCAAGGGTGTGGGCGAGTGGAAGCTCCTCCAGGACTTCCTGCGCGACCCGTCCGACCCGAAGGCCACCGCGGCCGAGCTGGAAGCCGCGGCTGCCAAGGCGTACAAGAACTGAGGCCGCACACCATGGCTGTCATCACATCCGCCCCCGCCGCGAACCCGCGGCGGCGGGCCCAGCGCAGGAGGCGGAACATCGCGGTGATGTTCGTCCTGCCCGCCCTGCTGCTGCTCGGCGCGCTGGTCGTCTACCCGGTGCTGTTCTCCGCCGGACGCAGCCTCTTCGACGCGAGCGGCGACCGCTTCGTCGGCGGTGCCAACTACTCGGAGATATTCCGTGATCCGGCGACGCTCAAGGCGATACGCAACAGCACCATCTGGGTTGTCGTCGCCCCGGTCCTGCTGACCGGTCTCGGTCTGGTGCTCGCCGTGCTCACCGAGAAGGTGCGCTGGGCAACCGCGTTCAAGCTCGTGCTCTTCCTGCCCATGGCCGTGTCGTTCCTCGCCGCCGGCATCATCTTCCGGCTCGCCTACGAGGAGGACCCGGACCGGGGCGTACTCAATGCCGTCGCCGTCGGCGTCCACGACGCCTTCAACGACCGCTCCGCCTACCCCACCGCCCGGGCCCGTGAGGAGCAGGGCCTGGCCGGGGACCCGGGCGGCGCGTACCGCACGACCGACGCCGTCGGCCCCGGGCAGTCCGTCAGTCTCGGCTTCGTCGGCGTGGCACCGGACGCGATGCCCGCCGATGCCCGGCCCGCACAGTCCGCATCGTCCGCAGCGCCCGCCGCGGACGAGGTCAGGGGCGTGGTGTACCTCGACTTCGTCCCGGGCGGCGGGGGTACGCCGGGGAAGGTCGACCCGGCCGAGAAGGGTCTGCCGGGAATGTCGGTCGAAGCCGTACGGGACGGCCGGGTGGCCGCGACAGCCACCACCGCCGCGGACGGCTCGTTCAACTTCCCCGGTCTGGAAGCCGGTTCGTACACCGTCCGGCTGCCCGCGGAGAATTTCGCGGCTCCCTACCAGGGCATCTCGTGGCTCGGTCCTGCCCTGGTGACCCCGGCCATCATCGGTGCCTATCTGTGGATCTGGACCGGCTTCTCGATGGTGCTGATCAGCGCGGGACTTGCCGCCCTCCCCCGGGACGCCCTGGAGGCGGCCCGGATGGACGGTGCCACCGAGTGGCAGATCTTCCGGAAGATCACGGTGCCGCTGCTGGCTCCCGTGCTGACGGTGGTCTTCGTGACCCTGGTGATCAATGTGATGAAGGTCTTCGACCTCGTCTACATCATCGCGCCGGGACCGGTCCAGGAAGAGGCCAATGTGCTGGCAACCCGGATGTGGCTGGTGTCCTTCGGCGGCGGCAACAACCAGGGACTGGGCAGCGCCCTGAGCGTGCTGCTGCTCCTGCTGGTCGTACCCGCCATGGTCTTCAACGTACGGCGCTTCCGAGGGAGCGGAAAATGAGCGGTCACAGCACCATCGAGCGCAATCCGTCCCCCCGAGCGACCGACACGTCCGTCCGTGTCCCCACTCCGCCGCCTCCCCGCAGGCGTGGCCCCGGCCGGCTGAGCGCATGGCTGGGCAACGGACTGGTCCAGGCCGTCCTGATCGTCGTCGGGCTCGTCTGGATCACCCCGCTGGCCGGCCTGTTCCTGTCCTCGATGCGTTCCGAGCGGGACAACGCGGCCGAGGGCTGGTGGACGGCGCTGACCGATCCCGGGCAGCTGTCCCTGGACAACTACACAGCCCTGTTCGCAGACTCGGGCATCACGCAGGCCTTCTGGAACACGGTACTGATCTCGGTGCCCACCACCGCGCTGGTCGTCGGTATCGCGGCGCTGGCCGGATATGCCTTCGCCTGGCTGGACTTCCCCGGCCGCAACGCGATCTTCCTGGTGGTCGTGGGACTCCTTGTGGTGCCCGTGCAGATCGGGCTGCTGCCCGTGGCCAAACTCTTCGGCGCCGTCGGGCTGTTCGGCACCATCCCGGGCGTGATCCTCTTCCACGTCGCGTACGGACTGCCCTTCGCGATCTTCCTGCTGCGCAATTACTTCGCCGAGATCCCGCGCGAAATGCTGGAGGCCGCGCGGATGGACGGCGGCGGGGAGTGGCGGATCTTCTCCCGGCTGATCCTGCCGCTGGGGCGGCCCGCCCTGGCGAGCCTGGCCATCTTCCAGTTCCTCTGGGTCTGGAACGACATGCTGGTCGCGCTGCTCTTCGCCGACAGCGAGTCCCAGCCGCTCACCGTCGCCCTGCAGTCGGAGATGCGGCAGTTCGGCAGCAACATCGGAGTACTGGCACCGGGTGCCTTCCTCTCTCTGGTGGTACCGCTGGTCGTCTTCTTCGCCTTCCAACGGCACTTCGTCCAGGGAGTGATGGCGGGCTCCGTCAAGTAGCCGGTCCCGGGGGTCGGGCCCACGGTTGGCGCAATGGTGCGGGCGGTGCCCGGCGAGTACGGACACTTGCCGGACACCGCAGCCGATGCGGTGGCCGCAGCCGAGGAGCGCGCGTGGAGACGAAGCCATGGCCCGACCTGACCTCGGTCATGGCGGCGCTGACGCTGACGACGGGCATGGTCGAAGCCGTCAGTTTTCTCGCCCTGGGGCCCGTGTTCACCGCGATGCAGACGGGCAATGTGCTCTTGCTCGGATTCGGGCTCGCGGGTGAGGGCGTGGTGTCCACCGTGGCCCCGTCCCTGTCACTCGCCGCATTCGTCCTCGGCGCTCTCATCGGCGCCCGGCTGGAGTCGGTGACGGAAGCCCGCGGGCTCCGGTGGTTCGTTCTCGCGCTGCTCATGGAGTCGGCCCTGCTTGCCGGGGCCGGCTTCACGGCGTGGGGGCTCGGACGGGCCGACGGTTCGCCCTCCGCCCGGCACATCGCCGCGGCCGCCGTGGTGGCGCTCGCCATGGGCATGCGCAACGTGACCGCGATGCGCGCTCATGTGCCGGACATGCCCACCACACTGACCACCCGGACCCTCGCGGCGCTCGCCAGCGGCTCGTCCCTCGGGCATGACACGGCACTGGGCTACGGCAGCCGGGGCGCATCGGCCCGCCGGAGCGCCGGGGTCCTGGCGATGTTCGCGGGCGGCACCCTGGGGGCGTGGCTGCTCCACCTGCAGTGGTCACCGACGGCGGTACTGCTCCTGGCGGCTGCCCTCGTCCTCGCCATGGCAACCGCATCCTCCACTGCCCCACGGCGCACCCCGCCACTTGCCAAGTGAGCGCGCGAGCACGCGACCACGTGGGAGTGACCGCGTGAGCCGCGACCACGTGAGTCCACGACGGCCCTCGCGGGCGCACTCAGCGACTGAGCTCCCGCGCCGTCAGCGGCGTCCCATGTGTCTGGTGTCCCCCACTGGCCAGCATGCGGACCTCTCCCCGGTCGCTGATCTCCGCGCGCACGATTCCGGTCTCGTCCTCGTAAATCGGATAGCCGCCCGCTCCCGCCCTCTCGGTGCGATGGACGACCACGACGTCGTCCTCCACGGCGGACGCCTGAAATACCAGCTCGTAGCGTTCTGGGTAATCCATTGAAGCCTCCCGACAGGGCTGAGCCCTTCCATCGTCGCGCACGTACGCCCGCCGCGCCTCAGGGCGATGTGAGCCAGGTGCTGTTCCCGGCCAGCGTCCTCCTGAGGCGCGACAGTTCCTCCTTGCGGCCACGGTGAGTGAGCTATGTTGAGCAGGAGTGGGACGAGAAGGAGGCACACCGGTGCCATCAGGGCAGCAGGCACGCGCACAGGCGTCTGCGATCACCCCGGGAGCGCAGTCTCCGGAAGCAGAGGCGGCTCCCACGGACAGGGTTCTCGCGCTGTTCGGCGGTCACCGGCTGTCCCCCGGGCAGCGGCGGATCGCCCAGTACATGGTCGATCACCTCACCGAGGCCGCGTTCTTGTCGATCACGGATCTCGCGGAACGCGTCGGGGTGAGCCAGCCGTCGGTGACCCGCTTCGCCTCCTCCCTGGGTTTCAGCGGGTTCCCCGCTCTGCGGGAGGCCCTGCAGCCCATCGCGCTGAGCGCGGTTGCCGCCTCCCCGGACACCCGGGAGGAAATCCGCCGCAATGAGCTGCAGGCAGCCGTCGACGCCGAGATCGAGAATCTGGAGAGCCTGCGCCGCCTTCTCGCCGACCCCAATCAGGTGCTCGACGTCGGGCGTGAGCTGGCCAGGTCGACACCCCTGACGATTCTGGGACTGCGGATCTCCGTCTCGCTGGCGGAGTACTTCGCCTACGCCGCCAGACGGATCCACCCCGACGTGCGCCTGGTGACCCGCGGAGGCAGCGTCGCCTATGACGCCCTGCTCCAGTCGCGGGAGGCAGGCGGCACGTGGGTGCTGGCGTTCGCGATGCCGCGGCATGCCAACGAGACGCTGGCAGCAATGCGGGCCGCCCGCAGGACGGGGCTGCGCGTCGCCCTGATCACCGACCTGACACTCGGGCCGCTGGTGGACGAAGCCGATGTGGCACTCACCGCCGGCACCGGATCGCGTCTCGTCTTCGACTCCTATGCGGCACCCGGGGTCATGTCCGCAGCCGTCCTCCAGGCCATGGCCGATGCCGATCCGGGGCGTACCCAGGGCCGGCTGGAGGGGTACGAGCAGGTCGCGGAGCAGCACGACTTCTTCCTCGAGGACTGACGCGGCCGGCTCGCGCGTCTCCCCTGCCGCCCCGTTATGCCCCGATTCGGGCATGTATCAGCTATCCCCACTGGTGCATGAATTTTTTCATACCCTTGCTTACTCGACGGTATATATATTTACTGCAGGTGCGACCCCGGGTGTCCCCCGGAGTTGCTGGGAAAACCCATGCCCTCACCGAAGGAAAGCCGACGGTCCGCACCATGCACTCCATGACAGTGGGCCTGGACGACCACGGCGATCCTCCGCGGGCCACATGACCGAACATCCAGGAACGACGGCACTCCTCCTCTCGTCACCCCTGGTGTTCCAACCGGGCGCTCCGCTTCCCGCGGACGTCCGTGGCGGCCCCGGTCAACCCCTGGGCCGGGGCCGCCAAAAATCATCGCGACCCCCGCGATCAGCCCCATCCGCATCACATCCGGAAGGGACGACGATGTCCCAGACCTTCTCGTCGATCAGCTCGGACTGGCCGTGTCAGGTACAGACCCCGAGTAACCACGACTGGGAACGCTCGGCGGCCCGGTGGCTTCGAGACCTCCTGCCGGCCCGTTACGCCGGCTACTCGACGCTCACCCGCCACCACATCCTGCTCGCCCGCCATGCGCACCTCCAGGTTCAGCACGAGATCCGTGCTGTGCGGGTCGCGTTGCAGACCTGCCGGGCAGAACTGCCCACCCTCGGAGTGTCCGAGACGATCATCGAGAGCACCATCAGGCTGTACGCCATCGAGCTGGAACAGCTCAACCGCCTTGCCCGCGGCGTCCGGCTCATCACCGAAGCACTGCTCGCGGGCAGCAACGCTCCGCGCAGACGGTCGCAGGTCTAGCGCAGGTCCGGGGCAGGCCACGGCAGATCCGGGCAGGTCCGGGGCAGGGTCCAGGAGTTGCCCGCGCGAGCGGCTCAGGCGGTCACGGCGGGAGACGTGCCGGACTTCACGATCATCCGGGGTGAGCCGCCACCTGCTGCCGGGACCGACCAGAGGTCGGCGCCGAAGTCGCCGGGCAGCGCGTAGAGGAGAGTGTGGCCGTCCAGCCACAGGGCCTGGTCGTCGACGCTTCTCCGCTCGGCGAGTGCCCTCTCCTGCCCGGTGCGCAGGTCCAGGACGTGCAGCCGCCAGGGGGTGGCTGCGGGGGCGCCGGGGACACGCTTCTTGAAGGCGACGCGGGTGCCGTCCGGGGAGAGGGAGGGGCACTCGACATTCTCGCGAAGGATCCGCAGCGTACGCCGGGCCAGGTCGCCCGCGACGAGATACGTACGTCCGCCGGTGGCGAGAGTCGCGTAGAAGCGGTTGTCGTCGGCGGCGAACGTGACGCCCCAGAAGTTGTGGTCGACGGCCCGGTGCCGGCGTCCGTCCTTGAGCACCGTGAATTTTTCCAGATCGGGCCGGAGAGTGCCGGTGCGGGTGTCGTAGAGCGCGGTACGGGTGGAGAACGCGCCGCCGGCGTACGAGTCGCCGCTGACGAAGACCGTCCACGCGGCCAGCCGCCCGCTGGGTGAGACCCGGGCGCGGGTGGGCATGCCGGGTACCGGGAACGCACGGACGGGGCGTAATTGTCCGTCCAGCAGCACGGCTTCATGGCCGGGGACCACCCCGCCGGTGGCGCGGAGGCAGATGCCCGTACCGGCGGCGGCATGAAAGCGCAGGCAGTCGCGGGGCGCGGAGGTGCGGGGCCCGGCCGGGGCGGTCAGCGGGACGGAGGAGACATGATCGCGCTGCGGACCCCAGGCGAGGTTGCGGAAGAGCAGTCTGCCGGGCTGACCCAGCGTCACCGCACCGGCTCGGGCGACCGGATCGCCGGGCCTGGCGTGCTCGCGCTCCGCGGCACGGTCGGCGGCACGCAGGGTGGCGACGACGGCGATCGCGGCAAGGACCGCCGTGGCGAGGACGAGGACGAGCAGTCGGCTGCGGAGGTTCATGCGCGACTCCTTCGGTGGAAGGCTGCGGCCACGGGCACGGCGACGATCAGAGCGACAGCGGCCGTGGTCATGGCTCCCTCCGGCCCGAAAGACATCCAGGCCGCTCCGAAGAGCAGCGAACCGGTGAGACGGGCCAGGGCCTGTGCCGTCTGTACCAGGGCCAGTCCACCGGCCTTGAGACGCGGGGGCAGCAGCGGGCCCGCCGCGGCCATCAGCACCCCGTCCGTAGCCGCGTAGAACGCACCGAGCAGGAGGAGTGCGCACAGGGCCGCCGCCGGGCCACCGCCCCAGGGAGCCAGCACCAGCACGTACACGACGAGCAGTACCGCGTGCCCGGCGAGGAAGACCTGCCGACGGCCGATGCGGTCGGCCAGCCGGCCCAGCGGGACGGCCAGCAGCAGGAATCCGGCGGCGGTGCCGACGGGCAGCAGCGGGAAGTACGGAGCGGGCAGGTCCAGGCGTCGCTGGAGCAGGAGATAGAGGAACGAGTCGCTCACGGTGACCACACCGAGCAGGGCGGCGACCAGGCACAGCCGTGGCAGCCCCGGGATGCGGACGAGGGTACGCAGTGTCCCGCGGGGGCGCACTCTCGCCCGCACCTGGGGGCTGCTGCTCGCTCCTGCGGCCTCGGCTCTCCCTGTTCCCGAGGAGGGCTCCCGGGCGTCGCGTACATCCCGTATGAAGAGCACCAGCAGCAGCACACCCAGTGCGGCGGCGCAGAAGCTGACCACGAACACGGCGTCGTAGCCGTCGTGCGCGGCCCACAGCACCGCGAAGGCCACGAGCGGGCCGAGCAGTGCTCCCGCGGTGTCCATGGCCCGGTGCACGCCGAAGGCCCGGCCCTGCTCCTCGGGCCGGCAGGACAGGGAGATGAGCGCATCGCGAGGAGCGGTGCGCAGCCCCTTGCCGGTGCGGTCGGCCGCGAGAACGGCGCCGACGGCGGCGGGTGTCGTCGCGGCGAGCAGGGCGAGTTTGCAGCAGGCGGACAGGGCGTATCCGCTGCCCGCGACACGTTTGCGGCGCTGGGCACCGCGGTCTGCGAGGTGCCCTCCGGCCAGCCGGGACAGAACGGTCGCGCCCTGGTAGAGGCCGTCGAGAGCGCCGAAGGCGAGCGGGGACATGCCGAGGCCGACGACGAGATAGAGCGGCAGTACGGCGGTGATCATCTCCGCGGAGACATCCGTGACCAGGCTGACCGCGCCGAGGGCGATGACGTTGCCGCCGACCGCGCGGCGGACTACGGTGCCGCTCGGCGGGCGCCGCCAGGTACGGCGTACGCCTGCCGTGGCATCGGCGGCCCGGCCGGCCGAAAGGTACACGGATACTCCCTCCCGGTCACCGGGGCAACGTCAGAACCAGGTGACGGTCAGGGGGAAGGTCGTGGTGGCCGAGGCTCCTGCCGCGTCGGTGACCGTGACCGTGATCTGCCGTGTGCCGGTCTGCCACGGCTTGCCGCTGATGACGCCGGTGGCGGGATCGATGGCGAGGATGAACGGCAGCCCGGACGCGCTGTACCTGAGCGGCGCCTTGCCGCCGGTCGCGGTGACCTGGACCGTGCAGTTCTGGTTGAACTTGCAGCTCTGCGCACCGGGGTTGGCCAGGCGCAGGTCCCCGCCGGGCGGCGGAGTGCCGTCACCGAAGACCTCCGTGACGGGAGTGGCGTTCGCGGCGTTGCCGGCATGGGTGGTGCCGAACAGGTCCTCGAAGGTACGCAGCAGGTTGTAGTGGTTGTACGCGGAGCCGTACGTGCCCTGCTTGACCTCGGCACCGGAGAAGACCGTGGCGATCTGGTTGGAGCCGAGGAAGTTGTCCTCGTCCCAGGTGAGCACCAGCAGACTGTTGTTGGCCTTGGCCCACTGGGCGTAGGCGCCGAGGTTGTTCTTCACCCAGGTGTCGCCGGTGCTGACCGGGCAGGAGTGCATGTCGTTGCACTGGTTCGGTACGACGAACGACAGATGCGGCAGCTGGTTGAAGTCGTCCTTGGGGAACTGCGCCCAGGTCTTGCCGGTGTTGAGGGGCACGTTGTTGAAGGCGAACCAGGGGTTGTGCTTCTGCGCGTACTGTCCATTGGTGCAGGCGGTGGAACCCTCACTCGGCAGGTCTTCGTTGTATGTCGCGAACGTCTTGCCTGCGGCGATCAGTTCCTGTCCCAGGTTGGGGGCGCTCATCGACTGTGGCGTGTAGCAGCCGTCGCCCGTGATGCCCTGGGTGGCACCGGAGAAGAGGTTGAAGTAGTTCGGCTGGCTGGGGTGGGTCAGCGCCTTCATCGCGGTCAGGCTGGCGCCCGCGTTCGCGAGCTGGTTGATGTAGGGCGCGTTGGCGCTGCCGATGATCTCGCCGTACTGCTTGTTCTCGAAGACGACGACGACCACGTGCTCGTACGCGGGCAGCGCGGCTTCCGCCGGCGGCCGCGGCTCAGCGGCGCCGGAGTCGGCCACGCCGAGGGCGGTGACCAGGCAGATCGTGCTGAAGATCGCGGTAGCAGTGGCCCGCCACCGCCTGCCGCTCCTGCCTCTCCCGGCGCGTCTGTCGTCCGGTGTCCGTTCCGGTATCGGTCTTGGTTTCACGCGGGCATTCCTCCTTGGTCCTTCTTCTTTCCTTTGTTGCCTCTGTTCTCTTCCTTCTCTGTCTCTGTCTCTCGGCTTTCTCAGTCCTCGTGGCGGGCCGCGCCCGCCACGGTGATGTTCAACAGGCGCGGCACGGGGCGTCCGCGGCTGCGGAACTCCTCGGCCACGGCGGTACGTACATCGGTCAGCCGGGCCTGAGGCAGCAGCACCAGGGCACTGCGCCCCGGCTGGAGTCCCGGCCACCAGGAAGCCGTGGCACCCGCACGCCGGGCGCTGTCCACCGCCCGACCGGTGTCCTCCGTGCCACCGCGGGTCACCAGCAGCATCAGCCGCGCCCCGTGTTCGGCCGGGTCGAAGCGGATGCGGCGCGGCCGGCTGTCACCCAGCAGCAGTGCCCGCCCCGGCCGGGCGAACAGCACGGCACTGCGCAGGGCTTCGTCGCCG
Organism: Streptomyces sp. NBC_01142; assembly: GCF_026341125.1. NCBI lineage: Bacteria > Bacillati > Actinomycetota > Actinomycetes > Kitasatosporales > Streptomycetaceae > Streptomyces > Streptomyces sp. NBC_01142. The sequence continues at coordinate 538,138 of NZ_JAPEOR010000003.1, read as the reverse complement.
TCGGGGGCGGCGGCCTCGGCGAGGGCGGCCAGCCGACCGCGGGGCGGCCGCGGTCTGGCCCCGCCGGAGTGCAGGTCGGCGACGGCCAGTGCCACGGCGCACTCCAGCGGCTCCGCGCTCGACAGCCCGACCGCGGTCGTCAACGTGGAGTGGATGTGCAGGTCGATGCCCCCTCGGCCGTACCCGGCGCGGGCCATGGTGCGCAGCAGCGCATAGGTGCGGGCGGCCCAGTCGGGGTGGGGCGGTGGCGGGCCGGTGAGCGGGAGTTCGCAGCTCTGCGCGGGGTGGGCGAGCGAGCTCAGCCGCACCAGGCCGTCGTCGCGCGGTGCCGCGGCGGCGGCCACCGGCCAGCCGGCGGCGGCGACGAGGCGGGGCGAGCCGAGATGGAAGGCATGCGGGGCACTCCACACCGTGGCCGGGTGGCGGTCGTGTGCCGACTCGAGGGCGTAGGCGACCAGCCGGAAGAGCGGGTCGGCGGTGGGGCGACGGGCGATGTCCAGTGCCTGCCCGTCCCTCACCCTGTCCGTCGTCCTGTCCGTCGTCCTGTCCCTCACCCTGTCCGTCTGGATGTTCGTCTGCATGTCCCGTTACTCCGCATCGCGGGCGGGCGATGTTCTGCGCGCCACCAGGCGATAGGCGTTTCCGCCGTCGGTGGCGCGGGCCACTGCCGCACGCACCCCGTCGAGGGCCGCGGCGACGGCGAAGCACGGCAGGGACACCGTACGTACGGCCGCGCGGGCCCACCGACGGGTCCAGGGAGCCGTGCCCGGCCCCCAGGGGGCGTACGGGTGCGGGGCGAGCCGGTTCGCTGTGAGGAGGACGGCGCCGAAGAAGTCGCAGGACTGGTGGGCCGCGCCGTGCTCCTCGGCCAGGACGGTGAACCCCCGCTCGGCCAGGGCCTGTCGGAGGTTGGCGACCGGCATGAGGTGTTGGTGCTGGGGCTGGAACCAGGGCAGCCAGTACGGTCCCAGCAGGCGGGCGAGCCGCGATTCGGGGTCGGGCAGCTCGATGAGCAGATGCCCGCCGGGGGGCAGCACTTCGGCGGCCGCGTCGAGCTCGGCGAGCGGGTCGCGGGTGTGCTCCAGGTAGTGGTACATGCTGACGGTGTCGTAGCGGCGCACGAGCCCCGCGGCGAGCTCGGGGAACTGGCCGTGGTGGGCGGTCGCGACCCAGCCGCGGGCCTCCGCCTCGCGCACCGCCGCGGCCATGTCCAGCCCGTCGAAGCGGGTATCGGGCCAGATGTCGCGCGCGCTGTCGCAGAAGTGGCCGTGTCCGGTGCCCACATCGAGCCAGGCGGCGGGCGTGCCGAACGGTTTGAGCATGGCGGCGCGGGCGCGGTACGAGCGGCCCATCGAGCCGAACACGTGGGCGGCGCCGCTGACGCCGAGCCCCTCGTAGAAGTCCCGGTAGTAGAAGTCGAGGCCGTCGAGGGAGAGTCGGGGGTTCTGGAAGACGTGCCCGCAGTCGCCGCACTGTTCGAGAGTGAAGCGGCCCGGCTTGCCCTGGAGCAGATCGGGCATGCGGGTGCGTACGGAGAGCCGGTCGGAGCCGCACCACGGGCAGTCGGGGCGGCGGGGCTCGAGGAACCGGTCGGCGCCGGCCTTGAGTTCGGCTGTGTAGTACGGGCGCAGGGCCTCCAGTTCGGGCGACGGTCCGGCCGGGCCCGGGCGGTCGCTCACCGCGGTACGCAGCGCGGCGCCGAGGGAGCGCAGGGGCCGCGCGGCAGTGGTGCGGGCCAGATCGGCCGGGCGCAGCGGGCTGCCGGGGCCGCCGAGGACCAGAGCCGGCTGGAGGCAGTACAGGGCGGCGGCCGCGGCGCCCCAACGCCGGTCCGCGACGGCGGCGCGGGCGAGGAGGGCCAGACCTGCCAGTTGAGTGGCGGCCACCAGGCTCGGGGGCAGCCCCTGGGCGCGCAGCTCTTCGGCACGCAGGGCGGGGTCGGGGGCGGGGGCTGCCAGGCGGGGGGCGATGGCGACGCCGGTCTCCGCGGGGGCGTACTCCTTCAAACGCCGCAGGAGCGTGTGCAGTTCCGCCGACCCGAGGCCGCTGTCGCACTCGATTTTCGCCCTGCGCCGGACGTCCTCGGAGACGAGAACCGCGTGTCCTGCGCCGCGCGCCTGGGCCGTGCGGTCGTAGTGGGAGTGGGATTCGCCGAGGTCGAGAATGCGGAGCAGACCCAGAGCACGCTCCGTGTCCAGGCGGCCCGGGAGCAGGTCAAGGACGTGCAGACCGGCCTGTTCCGCGTGGGCGGCAGCAGCGTGGAGGGTGGCTTGGTCGACGTCGACTCCTCGGGCGCTGATCAGGTGCCAGCCGTGCGGGGGCGGCGCGTTGTCCGGGGTGGGGAGCGGATCCAGCACGGGTACGCCGGCCAGTCGGCGACGGGCTCGCACGGTGCCGGCCGTGAGCCCGGCGAGTACGGCGACGGCCGCCCACGGGACTCGGGTACGGGGCTGGGTACGGGGCTGCGTCATGTCAGCTTCTCCAACCTGTCGGCCGCGGCGGCGGCTCCGCCGGCCGCGGCGAAGGAGGCCTGGATGCGGCGGGCGGCCCGCCGGTGGGCGGGTTCGTCGAGGACGGCTTCGAGTGCGTCGCGGAGCTCGCCCGCGCGGGGCCGGCCGAAGCGCACCCGGATTCCGGCCCCGGCGGCCGCGACCTGCTGCGCGACGATCGGCTGGTCGTCGCGGATGGGCGCGACGACCAGGGGCAGGCCGTGGGCGAGCGCCTCGCACACGGTGTTGTGCCCGCCGTGGCTGACCACGGCGTCGAGGTGGGGCAGCAGCTGGAGTTGGGGGACGTACTCCTGGAGCAGGAGGTGATCCGGCACGTCGCCGACCAGGTCCGCGGGCGCGGCCAGGATCAGCTGCACCCGGTCGGCCAGCTGTTCCGCGGTCTGCAGGACGGTGGCGTAGAAGCGGCCGCCCGCCTCCCGGTTGAGCGTGCCGAGCGAGACCAGGACCCGGCGCCGTACGGGATCGAGCCGCTGCCAGGCGAAGGGTGTGGCGTGGGCGGGGCGCTGGCCCAGCGCGGGGCCGACGAATGCGTAGTGCTCGGGGTACAGCTCGTCCGCGCCGACGAGTGCGGGGGTGGAGAAGACCAGGACCAGGCGGTCCGAGAAGCGGGGATCCCAGCCGCCGGGTGCGCCGCATGCGGCGAGCAGTCCGGCGATCCGGTCCGCCACCCACTCCCCCACCTTCGGAAAGCCGGCGAAGGGCCGGGTGAACTCGGCCGAGGTCGTCGCGGACGTCACCCAGGGAAGCCCGAGCCGCTGAGCGATCACCGCTCCGGCAAGCGCCTGCTGGTCGACGACGAGCAGATCGGGGGCGTACGCGTCGGCCGCCGCCTCGACACCGGGCAGCATGGCGTGGGCGAGCGGAATGAGCGCCTCCTCCCATAGGAAGCGCAGGGCGGCGACGCCGCGCAGATCGCGCCAGTGCGCGTGCAGCGTGCCGTAGTCCGAGGACCCGGCACGGTCGCCGGCGGGAAAGAGCTCCGCGGTCGCGGGCAGAAGCCGCGGCAGTACTTCGGCCGGTCCGCTCCAGGCGACCCGGTGCCCGCGTGCGGCCAGTTCGGCGGCGACGGCGACCGTGGGGTTGATGTGTCCGGCGAGCGGTGGAACGACGAACAGCACCTTCATACGGTCACCGCCTCGGGCTGCCGGCGCGCGGCCTCGGCCAGCCGGTCCAGCACCGCACGCCGCAACTCCCCGGTGCCGCCCTGGAGGACGTCGTGGCCCAGACCCGGCAGGACACGGACGGTGCAGTGCGGCGCGTGGCGGGCCAGTTCCCGGGCGCCCGGCACGAGTTCGGAGTGCTCCCCGCAGACTGCCAGCACGGGGCAGCGCACCCGGGCGAAGTCCGCGGGTGTGAACGGCCGGCTCGCCGCGATGTCGTCGATCAGGGTGGTGCGGTTCAGCAGTGCGTCGGCCGTGGCGGTGAGCCGGGCGGCCTTGCGCGCTCCGATCGAGGCGAGTTCCTGCGGCACCTGGCTGCCTTCGAGGTCCAGGGCGGCGACAGAGAGCGTGTCGAGCATGTTCTCGATCCAGGGACCGCTCAGCGGAGCCTCGATCAGGATGAGCCCGGCCACGAGGTCGGGGCGGGCGAGCGCGGTGTGCAGTGCGAGGGTGCCGCCGTAGCTGTTGCCTATGAGGTGGACGGGGCGTTCGTCGAGATCGAGGGCGGCGAGCAGGGCAGTCAGGTCGCGTACGGCGGTGGCGGCGTCGTAGCCGGTGGGCGGGCGTTCGGTGCGGCCGTGGCCGCGCTGGTCGTACAGGACGACGTCGTGTCCGGCCTGGGCGGTGGGGAGGGCGAGCGTGCAGTAGAAGCTGGAGAGGTTGTCGACGACCAGACCGTGCAGGAAGACGACGGCCGCGCCCGTGCCGTCGCCGGAGAGCCGGTGGACATGGAAGCGGGTCGCGTTGGCGTGGATGTCGGCCATGGCGGGTCAGGCTGCCGGGGCCGAAGGAGCGGAGGAAGCAGAGGAGACCGAGGAAGCGGAGGAGGCCGAGGGCACGGCCGCGGCGATGTGGGAGACCAGGTCGCCGACGGTCATGGCCAGGATCTCCTCCATGTCCTTCTCGGCCAGGAAACCGATCAGGTCCACCGCCGCTCCGTAGCGCTGCTGCAGCAGCTCGGCGAGTGCGACGAACTCGATGCTCTCCAGCGCCAGATCCTCGTTGAAGGTGGTCTTCAGGGTGACCTCGTCCACGAGGAGGAACTCGTCGCCGACCGTCTCCACGAGCATGGCGGTGACCTCCGCGAGTATCCGTGCGGCCGTGGGGTCAGATGGCATGAGGGGCCTCCGTCGAGTCCGGGGTGGGGGTGACTGATGGGGTGAGGGAGCCGTCCGGCACGGTCCAGGCGACGACATGGGTCGCGGGTTCGCCGTCCGGGCCGCCGTGATCGTCCGGGCCGGACGGATCGTGGACCGTACTGATCCGGACGACGTGGTCCCGGCCTTCGGGCGAGGTGACACGGAGTTCACCGCTCGCGCTCCCGGCGATGACGGTCCACTGCCGCAGCCGTCCGCCCAGGCCGGTGCCCTCCGCCTTGGCGGCGGCCTCCTTGGCACACCACAGTGCGGTGAGCGCCCGGGCGAGCCGCCCGGATCCGTCACGCGCGGCAAGCCGGTCGGCGAGCCGCCGCTCGTCGGCGGTGAGCGCGATGCGGCTCAGCGCCCGGGGGTCCTCGGTGACGGTCTCGATGTCGATGCCGACGTCGGCGGCATGGGCGTACGCGACCGCCACCCGGTCCTTGTGGGCGAGGGAGAGCCGGAGTCCGGCGGCGAGCGGGCCTTCCGGGCGGGGGCGGCCGACACGGTCGTTGCCCACGGGGATCTCGACGGGGAAGACCGGTCCCGCATCCCGCTCCCACAGGAGTTGGCGTACGGCGTCCTTGGCCGCGATCCGCCCGAGCAGCCAGGCAGCACGGCCGCGCGGCGGGCGCTGCTCGTACGCCGCCCGCTCGGCCGCGCCCAGATAGCGCCGCATGACCAGCTCCTGCGAGGCAGGGTCGGTCCAGCGGCGCCGGGCCAGACACCAGCCGCCGGACTGCGGCTCGCCGATGCCGCAGATCTCCGGGGTGAACTTCATCGGCCACACCCGCTCGTCGGCGGCGAAGCGCCGGTACGTCCAGCCCTCCAGACGGGCCCAGACCGTGCCGTCGGCCAAGGTGAGCTCCACGTCGCCGCGTACGGAGTCGGGCCGCACGGCGCGGATCCGGGCGGTGGCACGCAGCAGCGCGCCGTCGCGTGGTGGGGGCCCGTACAGGCGGACCCGCTCCAGCGACGCCGGGAAGACCAGTCGGTCGGCGGGAAGACGCAACTGCATCCAGTGCCCGAGCAGTTGCCCGGCGGCATCCAGCAGCGCACCCGGCGCGGGCAGCGCACGCAGCACCCCATGAATGCCGTCGTCGGCGACGGCGGTCACCTCGTGGACACCGGCGAAGGCCGGCCCGTGAAACATCCACCGGTCGCGGTAGAGAGCCTCGGCGCTGACGGGAGGCGGGCTCTCACGGGTCAGTGCCGAGAGATCGGGGGCGGGGTGTGGGGAGTGGCGGTCGGCGAGGACGACGGTGACGGTCGCGCACCCGCCGATCTCGACCCGGACCCGGCCGTCGCCGGAGGGGTCGGGGACGGCGTGGACCGCCGCGTCGACGGGCGGGGCGACGGCCAGCCAGCGCAGGGCCCGTACGTCGTCGAAGCCGGTCACCGCGCGTTGCGCAACGGTCTGGCGTGCGGCGTCCGCGGCCAGTTCCAGCAGCGTGGTCATGGGGACGACGGGGAACCGGTCCGAGGCCTCGGGCCAGGTGTCGGGCTGGAGATAGACGCAGTGGTCGAGGACGTACGGCATGGTCTCGAGGGAAAGCCGCCGCCGGGTGCGGTGGGCGGGCGGGGCGGGCGGGGCGGAGGAGGAGGTACCGGGCGCGGGCCGCCCGGTCGGCTGCCGTCCGGGTGTTCCGCCGAACTCCCCGGCGGTGGGGGCCACTTGTGTGGCCGGAGCTGCTCGCCAGGCTGCGGCAACGCTGTGCGCCGCCTCCTTTGTCTCGTCGAGTACGGCGTCCAGGGCCGACAGCAGTCCCGGGGGACCGGCGACGGGTGGCCGACCACCGGTCCGCGACGGGCCGGCCAGGGAGAGCGGTGGCGCGGCGCCGTTGAGGCGTACGAGCGGAGAACCCAGGTCGAGCCGTACCGGGACGCCCCGTTCGGGGCCCGAAGGGGCGGCGGGGGAATCGTGCCGGGCAGGTCCGGTGGGCATGGGCGGCGCGTCGGGGGTGGCCGGCGCGGCGGACCGGGCGAGCGCGGTCCGCTCACCGGGCTCAGCGCCTGCGGCGAGCAGTGCCCGCATGGTCCGCTCACTGGACACGGCCGGCACGGCGAGCGCTGCAGGCGCGGCGAGCCCGGCCCGGCCTGTCGGCCCGGCGGACTCCGCGAGCGCGGCCGGCTCGGTCAACGCCGCAGGCGCGGCAGCCATGGCTGACGCGGCGGACGTCGCGGCAACCGCAGGGGCAGAACCGGCCGACGAAGTGTGCCCGGCACCCGTCAGCAGTTCCCAGCGTGGATCCAGGCCCTCCGTCCACAGCGCCGCGGCCAGGCGGCGCAGCTGGTCCAGGCCGCCGGTGCCGCGGGGTGCGCCCGCGGAGACCGCGAGGTGGTCGCGGCCGTTCAGCGTGTCCGTCACGAAAGCGGGCAGGCTGCCGGGGCCCATCTGGACGAAGGCCCGTACGCCCTCCGCGTACAGCCGCGCCGTCAGCTCCCGGAAGCGCACGGGCTCCAGCAGATGGCGCAGCACCACGTCCCGGACCGCGCCCTCGGTCTCCGGGTAAGCGGCGCCCGTGGTCGCCGACCAGACCGGCACGGTGGGCGGCCGCAGCGGGAGTCTGGCGAATGCGGCGCGTACCTGGTCGAGGTACGGCGCCCACATGGGCGTATGGAAGCCCGAGCGGAAGGGCAGCTCCTGGGCGAGTACGCCTTGGACTGCCAGTCGGGTCAGCGCCTCGGACACGGGGCCCGGTTCGCCGCACAGTACCGACTGGTGGGGGCAGTTGTCGTGGCTGACGGCGACGCGGTCCAGTCCGCGCAGCGCGTCGGTTGCCTGCCCGGCCCCGCAGCCGAGTGCCGCGTACACGAGATCGGGGACATCGAGATCCCCCGGACGCAGCGAGTCCAGGAACGTGTCGACGGCGTGCTGCGGGTACATCCCGGCGACCACCATGGCCGTCCACTCGCCGAGACTGTGACCGGCCAGCAGATCCGCCTGGATGCCCAGTTCGGGAAGGACCCGCGCGAAGAGCCGGCCGACGGCGATGGCGTCGACCGCCCGCTCCACCAGTGCGTCGCCGCCGGTCAGGGCGGGCCGAGCCAGCCCGAAGTGATCGGCGACGTCGTCGACGTACGGAGCGAAGTCCGGTTCCAGGCCGGGGAAGAGGAACGCCAGTCGGGCGTCGTGCGCGAGCAGCGGGCTCGGGCTGAACCACACGCCGCCGCGACCGCGCCACGGCTTCCCCCGGGCGATGACCGCCGCGGCGAGGGCTCGGCGCTTCGGGGTGAGTCCGAGGACAACGAGACGGCAGGGGCCGGCGGAGCGGGGTGGCGCCGCCCCCGGGAACGCCCCCGCGTCGGGCAACTCCTCCACCAGGCGGCCCAGTTCACGGGGAGTGGCGGCGGCCAGCAGCGTTGGCACGGCACCGGCCGCAGGTTCCGCAGTTCGCTCCGGTCGGCGTCGCTCGGCCGAGGGCTGCGGGACACTCTGGCCGCGATCCTGAGCCCCGGCCCTCACGGACACGGACACGGGCGCGGGCACGGGCACGAAGGGAACGGCCCCCGCCCCGGGCGTCTCCTCCAGCACCACATGCGCGTTGATCCCACCGAAACCGAAGGCGTTCACGCCCGCGCGTCGCGGTGCCTGCCCCCGGTGCCAGGGCTCCGCCGTCGTCACCGGGCGCATGCGCGTCCGGTCGAAGCCCTCGTGCGGGTCGTCGAGATGGAGGGTCGGCGGCAGGACCCCGTCGTGCACCGCCAGTGCGGCCTTGATCAGCCCGGCCATCCCGGAGGCCTGCATGGTGTGGCCGAGCATCGACTTCACCGAACCCGTCGCGACCCGTTCGGTGCCCGCCGCGCGAGGGCCGAAAACCCGTGCCAGGGTGGCGAGTTCGGCCTCGTCGCCGACCGGTGTCCCGGTGCCGTGCGCCTCCAGCAGGCCGAGCGCGTCGGGCGCGGACGGGTCCAGGCCGGCCTGCCCCCAGGCTCGGTTCAGGGCGCGTACCTGGCCGTCCACCAGAGGACTCATCAGGCTCGCCGCCCGGCCGTCGCCCGCCACGCCTGTCCCTCGTACGACGGCGTAGACGCGGTCCCCGTCGCGTTCGGCGTCGGCCAGACGCTTGAGCACGACGACGCCGGTGCCTTCGGACAGCAGTGTGCCGTCGGCGCGGCGGTCGAAGGGGCGGATGCGCTGGCTGGGGCTGAGCGCCCGCAGCTGGGTGAAGACGCTCCACAGCGTGGCGATATGGCAGTGGTGTACGGCCCCGGCGACCACCAGGTCGCAGCTGCCGCCAGCGAGCAGTCCGGCGGCCTGCTCGACGGCGAGCAGGGAGGAGGCGCAGGCGGCGTCGAGAGTGTAGGCGGGGCCTTGGAAGTCGAGGCGGTTGGCGGTCCGGGCCGCGGTGAAGCTGGGGACGAGGCCGATGGACGCCTCGGGCCGTTCGGGGCCGAGCCCTGCCTGAAAGGCTTCGCGGACCGCCGTGATCCGGTCCTCGCCCAGCTCGGGGGCGAGTTCGCGCAGGGTCGCGGCGAGTTGGTGGGCGGTACGTACGCGTTGGTCGAGGCGGGCGGTGGCGACGCCCATGAACCCGCCGCGGCCGAGGATGACGCCGATCCGGGAGCGGTCGGCGGGCAGCCGCTGCTCACCGCCGGCGTCGGCCACGGCCTCGGCGATGACACGCAGGGCCAGCAGCTGGTCGGGCTCCGCGCCGGCCACGGCGGCGGGCATGATGCCGAACCGGGTCGGGTCGAAGGCGGCGAGTTCGTCGATGAAACCGCCGCGCCGGCAGTAGAAGTGGTCGCTGCGGGCGGGTCCTTCGGAGCCTTCCGGGTGGTAGTAGACCTCGGGGTCCCAGCGGCCGGGTGGTACGTCGGTGATGGCGTCCGTGCCCGCGACAAGGTTGCGCCGGTACGCCGCCAGGTCGGCTGCGCCGGGGAAGACGGCGCCCATGCCGACGATGGCGGCGTCGGTCGGGCGGGGGCCGCGGCTCGCATCAGCCACGGCGGGCCTCCGGGCCCTGCGTGCCCTCGTCCGCCAGCAGGACGACCTGGCCCGTGGTGCCGTGTGCGAGCTCGGCGAGGAACGCGGCGGTGCCGCCGTCCGGATCGATGAGCGCGATGCCGCGGCTCGCGTACATCCGTTCCAGCTCCGGGGTCACCATGCCGCCTGCCCCGGCTGCCCACGGGCCCCAGTCGATGGCGAGGACCCGGCCCGGGAACCGGCGCGACCAGGCGGGGGCGGCGGCGAGGGTGTCCAGGGCGTCGTTGGCGGCGGCGTAGTCGGCCTGGCCGCGGTTGCCGAAGACCCCGGCGACACTGCCGAAGAGGACGAGGAAGGCGAGGGCGGGGGCGTCGTCGCCGTGGTCGGCGGCGGCTTCGGCGAGGTGGCGGGCGCCGTCGACCTTGGTGGTGAACACCCGCGCGAAGGAAGCCGGGTCCTTGTCGCACAACAAGCGGTCCTCGATGGTTCCGGCGCCGTGCACGATCCCGTCGAGCCGACCGTGACGTGCGCGTACGTCCTGGACGACAGCCCGTACGGCGTCGGGGTCACTGACGTCGGCCGCGTGATAGCGCACCGACGCGGCGACGCCCGAGAGTGCGTCGAGGGTGGCGCGGATCTCGCGCGCGGCAAGAATCCGGGACGCGGCCGCCTCGATGTCCGAGGGCGTACGAAGGCCTTCCCGGATGAGGGCCGCACGCAGGGCGACGCGGTCGTGGGCGTGGGCGACGGACGGGTCCTCGGCATCGTCGGGGGGCGCGGTACGGCCGATGAGTTCGATGTGGCAGCCAGTGGCGCCGGCGAGGGCGACGGCCGTACGGGCGGTGATGCCACGGCCCCCGCCGGTCAGCAGCACCACGGCGTCGCGGCCGATGGGGAGCGGTGGTGCCGGTTCGTCGTCGGCGAGTGGGACGGCGAGTGGGACCGCAACGGTGCGCAGAGTGTTGCGGGTGCCGTTGGTGTAGCCGACGGCCACCGGCTCCTCGGGGGCGCACAGTTCGGCGATCAGATGAGAGGCGATCCGCTCGGGACGGTCCTTGGGGTCGACGTCCACGGCACGGATCACCGTGCCGGGGTATTCGATGGCCGCGGTACGGGCGAAGCCGTACAGGCCGGCGCCGGGCACCGGATCGGCAGAGCTCAGCGCGCCCGGCGAGTCCGAGGGTGCCTGGGAGCCCGCCGATTCCGGGGGCCCCGCCGATTCCGGCGAGGGCGGCGTACGGCCGAACGCTCCGCCGCAGCCGGTGACGAGTAACAGCCGTCGTGTGCCCGCCATCAAGGTCTCGCGCAGAGCGCCGAAGGCTTCCGGAAGCACTGGGTCCGGAGCCGGGCGCAGTGCGCTGAGGTCCACCACGCCGTCGGTGCCGGCGGCGTCCGCCAGGCGGTCCGGATGGACGGTACGCACCTCGGCGCCGTACGACTCCAGCGCGGCGGCGAGGGCAACGGCCACACCGAGGCCGTCGTCGACGACGGCGAACCGCAGGCCGGGCAGTACGGCGGCGGGTTCACGCGTGACCGGCGGTCCCACGGGGGTGACCTCGACCAGGAGGCGGGCGGGGCGGGCGGAGCGGGGGGCAGGGCTCGGCGTGCCCTCGTCCGCCGACAGGACGACCGGGTCCGCTGCCGGGATCGTTTGCGTGGGGACCGCGGGCTCCGGGCCCGTACTGTGGGCCACGATCCAGTCGACGATGCCGCTGATGGTCTTCAGCCGGGAGAGTTCCTCGACGGCCGACTCCGCCGGCCCGTCCGCGCCGCGCGGCAGCCCGATCCGGTCGGCCAGCGCCCCGATGATCTCCACCCGTTTGATGGAGTCGACCGAGAGGTCGGCCTCCAGGTCGAGTGCGGGGTCGAGCATCTCCCTCGGGTAGCCGGTGCGGATGTGAACGATTTCCAGTACCACGTCCATGAGTTGACTGGGCGTCAGAGAGGCTCCGGCCTCGGCGCCGCCGGATACAGGCACTTCGCCGGACACAGGCACCGGCACCGGCCCGGAGGCAGAGACGGACATCTCCGGCGCATGCGGCTCCCCCACCGGCATCACCACCGGCGACGGCGAACCGGTCGCCCCCAAGTACCCCAGCACGACATCCCGTTGCGCGGCGACCAGTTCCCGTGCCCCGCGCAGATACTCCAGTACGGCGTCCTCCCGCCGGTCCACGGCCGACGCCGCCGGACGCCCGTCCACCGGTCGGGACGCCGTCACCCGCCGGGCAGGGCGCAGCCCGCCCGCCACGGGCTCGCCGTCCGCGGTCCGTACGAGATGGCCGTCCACCAGCCATCCGGCGCGCCGGGGCGCCTCGGCGGGCAACGCCGCGGTACGGCCCTTGAACAGCGGCTCCGGTTCGAACGGGACGCCTGCCGAGGCGAGTTCGGCGAGCGTGGTGAGCAGGCGCGTCAGGCCGTGCTCGCCCGGTACGTCGAGCGGGACGGCGGTGTGCGGCCGGTCACCCAGGATGCGGCCGACGAGACCGGTGAGGACCCGGCCCGGGCCGGCCTCCACGAAGGTGCGCACCCCGGCCGCGTACATGGCCTCGATCTGCTCGGCGAACCGGACGGGTTCGGCGAGCTGGCGGGCCAGCAATTCCCTTACCGCCCCTGGGTCGGTGGGGTACGGGCGGGCGGTGGTGTTGGACCAGACCGGGACGGCGGGCTCGGCCACGGCCGTACCGTCCAGCTCCGCGCCCAGCGCCCCGGCGGCACCGGCGACGACGTCGCTGTGGAAAGCGCAGGCGACGGGGATACGATCGGCCGCGATGCCCACCTCGCGCAGCGCGGCGATCGCGGCGTCGACGGCCGGGGTCGGTCCGGAGATGACGCTCTGCGCCGGTGCGTTGTGGTTGGCGACGACGCATCCGGCGGGAAGCTCCGGCAGATCGTGCGGGGCCGCGGGCACGGCGGCCATCGCTCCGGGGTCGTCCCCGGCTGCGGCGAGGATCGCGTCGGCCCGGCGGTCGCTGAGACGCAGCAGGGTCGCGGTGTCATAGGCACCGGCGGCCCAGAGGGCGACCAGCTCGCCGTAGGAGTGGCCGGCGGTGCAGTCGGGGTGTACTCCGAGCGACGTGAGCAGCAGATGTGCGGCGGCGCCGGCGAGGCCGAGGGCGGGCTGGGCGGTCCGGGTGTCGGTGACGGCGGCGCGCTGGGCGGCTCGTTCCCCGGGGGTGAAGGCCGCGGGCGGGAACATGGTGGCGACGCGGCGCGGATCGGCGTCGTGCAGCAGGGTCCGCAGGCGTGGGAACGCGATGAAGAGGTCGCTCAGCATGCCCGGCCGCTGGCTGCCCTGTCCTGGGAAGAGGAAGGCGGTACGGCCGGGGGCATGCGCGTCGTCCGCCACGTGGACGCCGTCGTCCGAGGCGAACTCCCGGGCGCGGCGCAGCTTTTCGGCCAGGTCGTCGAGGCCGGTGGCGACCACCGCCACCTGGACCGGGCCCTCCTCCGTGGAGACCTCGGCGGCGAGGTCGCGCAGCGGCCAGGGCCGTCCTGCCGCGTCGTTCTGCTCCAGCCGGGCGGCGAGGCGGTCGATCGCACGGAGGGCGGCCGGGCGGCCGGCGCCCCGGAAGCAGAACAGCTCGGCGGGCCAGGCCTCCAGTCCGTGCGCGGGCTCGTCCGCGTCCCCGTACCCGGCGAGGACCGCGTGGTAGTTGGTGCCGCCGAAGCCGAACGCGCTGACCCCGGCGAGCCGCCGCGCGGCGGGTACGGCCCACGGTCTGGCTTCGGTGTCGAAGAAGAAGGGGCTGGTGTCCGGCTGCCAGTCGCCGTTGGGGGCGGTCAGATGCAGAGTCGGCGGCCGTACGCCGCAGTGCACGGCCCGTACCGCCTTGATGAGACCGGCCAGGCCCGCCGCACACTTCGTATGTCCCAGTTGCGACTTGACCGAGCCGAGCGAGCAGGAACCGCTGTCTCCGTCGCCGAACACCTCGGTCAGGACGGCCAGTTCGGTGCTGTCACCCACGACGGTGCCTGTGCCGTGCGCCTCCACGAGGCCGATCTCGGCGGGTGCGACCCCGGCCCGCCGGTAGGCACGTTCCAGGGCCCGCCGCTGGCCTTCGGGGCGGGGCGCGGTGAGGCCGAGGGAGCGCCCGTCGCTCGACGCGCCGACGGCCTTGACGACGGCGTAGATGCGGTCGCCGTCGCGTTCGGCGTCGGCCAGGCGCTTGAGGACGAGACAGGCGACGCCCTCGCCCAGCGCGATGCCGTCGGCGGTGGAGTCGAAGGGGCGGCACCGGCCGGTGGGCGACAGGGCGCGTACGGAGGCGAACATGAGGTAGTCGTTGATGCCGTTGTGCACGTCGGCGCCGCCGCACAGCGCCATGTCGCTGTCCCCGTCGCGCAGTTGTTTGCAGGCCAGATCGAGAGCGGCGAGCGAGGAGGCGCAGGCGGCGTCGATCGTGCAGTTGGCGCCGCCGAGGTCGAGCCGGTTGGCGACGCGCCCGGCGATGACGTTCGCCAGGACGCCGGGGAAGGAGTCCTCGGTCAGCCGGGGCAGTTGAGCGTCCAGCTCGGGCGGCAGCTCGCCGAGATAGCCCGGGTGCAGGGCGCGGAAGCCGTAGGCTCCGGCGAGATCGGTGCCTGCCTCGGCGCCGAAGACGACGGACGTACGGGAGCGGTCGAAGTGCCGCTCGCCCGTGTAACCGGCGTCGGCGAGGGCACGGGCGGCGATGTCGAGGGCGAGCAGTTGCACCGGTTCGATGCTTCCGAGCGAGGCCGGGGCAATGCCGTGGGCGAGCGCGTCGAACGGGGCGGGCTGCAGGAAACCGCCCCATCGGGACGGGGTCCGCTCCCCTGCCCGCGCCGGGTCGGGGTCGTGGTAGGCGGCAGTGTCCCAGCGGTCGGCGGGCACCTCGGTGACGGCGTCGGTCCCGGCGACGATGTTCGCCCAGTACCCGGCGGTGTCGCCCGCGCCGGGGTAGCGGCAGGCCATGCCGACCACGGCGATGTCGAGGGGGGCCTCCTCGGGCGGAACGGGCTCGGCCGACAGAACGCGAAGCTGTTCGGCTCGTTCGGCGAGCAGGGCGGTGGCGCCGTTGGTCACCTGGGTGTGCAGGGCGGCGACCGTGGTGGTGGCGGTGCGTGCGGTGGCGATCTGGCCGAGCATGTAGAGCCCCTCGCCGCGCTGTTCCTCCTCCCCCACCGGGACGGGCCCGGCCCCGGTGTGGCGCAGGCCCTTGCTGGCGATCCGCAGCCGGCCGAGGTTGAGCTTCTCCAGTTCCTCCCAGACCTCGTTCGGACTCGCGCCGTCCTGCCGCAGCCGGTGCGCGGTGGCGGCGAAGGTGCCGGCGTACGGGGTGGCGGCGCAGCGTGTCGCGTGGCCCGGGGCGGTGCGCAGCAAAGCGGTGGTGGTGCAGTCGACCGCCGTCTGCTGGAAGCCGGGCAGCACGGCTCCGGCGGTGACGGCCTCCTCGGTGAACAGGTAGGCGGTGCCCATGAGGACGCCGGTCCGGGCGCCGCGCTCGGCCAGCGGAGCTGCGGCGGCAGCGGTCATCGCGGCGGAGCGCTCGTCGTGGATGCCACCGGCGAAGAGCACGTCGAGTTCGGCGGCGTACGGGCAGGAGAGCAGCCGCTCGATCTGCTCCTCCCAGAGTGGGAAGGCCGCGCGCGGGCCGATGTGGCCGCCGCATTCGAGCCCTTCGAAGACGAACCGCCGCGCTCCCTCGGCGAGGAACCGCTCGAGCAGTCCGGGCGAGGGTACGTGCAGATAGGTCCTGGTCCCGGCGGCTTCGAGCGGGGCGGCCTGGGCGGGGCGGCCGCCGGCGATGATCGCGTACGGCGGCCGCACCTCGGCGACGGCGGCGAGCTGTTCACGGCGCAGTTCGTCCGGGGCGAATCCGAGCAGGCCGACGCCCCAGGGCCGACCCGCAAGGCGTACGGCGGTCTCGGTGAGCAGTTCGCGTACCTCCCGGCCGTCCATCACGGCCAGGGCGAGAAACGGCAGTCCGCCCGCGCCGGCCACGGCGGAGGCAAAGGCGGGCCGGTCGCTGACCCGGGTCATGGGCCCCTGGACCACCGGCGGACGGTCAGCCACGGCCGGGCGGCCCGCATCCGGCGGACGGCGTTCCACCGGCAGTCGGCCTTGCACCGGCGGACGGGCTTCCCCTGCCGGACGGGCTTCCCCTGCCGGACGCGCTTCGCCGGGGCGCGGCTGGAGAGGACGGATCCGTACGGCTGCTTCGAGGTGTCCGGTGACGGCCGCCCGTACGGCCTGTACGACGGAGCCGGTGGTGCGGTGACGCGCGGCGAGCCGGGCAGCGGCCGCGCCGTCCTGGCCGATGGGCAGTGGCTGGGTGCGCAGGCTGCGGGCGCCCAGCAGGCCGGCGATGTCCGCGTCCGGCTCCGGCGGCAGGACGTCGGGGCGCGTGTAGAGACGGTGGCCCGCGACGACGGTGGTTTCACTGCCGTCCATGGCCCGGACCGCGGCCGCGACCGAGGCGGGCAGGTCGGCCGCGCCTTCGGTGGTGAGCGCGAGCTGCGCGTCCAGTACGACGCCGGCGGCACCGCCCGCGACGGCGGCGGCGGCCGTGTGCGGGCCGATGCCCCCCATTGCGAGGACCGGCACGGTCAACCCGGGCTCGGCCAGCAGGCGTTGCAGGAGTACGAAGGTGGTCAGTTCGCCGACCCGCCCGCCGCCCTCGTGCCCCTTGGCCACGATCCCGGCCGCTCCGGCGGCGACGGCGGCCGCGGCCTCGGCGGGGCTGACGACCTCGGCCCACACCCGACGCCTGCCACCGGCCGCCCAGACGTCCGTCCCGGTCCGCCACCACTGCTCGGTGAGCAGGACGGTGTCCACGGCAGCGGGCAGTTCGTCCGGGGTGAGCGGGCACCGGGCCGGTACGCGGACTCCGTACGGCCCGCGCAGTCCTGCCAGCGCGGTGCGCGCCCGGTCGCGGTCCCTGCCGAGGTCGAGCAGGCCGAGCGCGCCGGCTCGTTCCGCGGCGGCGACCATCCGGGGATTGGGTTCCTCGAACGGGGTGACCACGACGACGAGATCCCGACGGAAGGACCGGGCGGACTGAGAGATCACGGGCACTCCTTTTACTTCCGGGCGGCACCGGGCGAGGGAGCGGGGAGCGGTGTTTCGCGGCCGCCGGGCGCCGACACGGCGTTGCCGTGACAGGCCGGACCGCAGCGGGCGGTGGGGCGCGACGAGCGCTGCGGAAGTGCAGCCGGGGGTGACCCGTCGGTAACACCGCCTTGCCGCGTTGCATCGTGGGACGGCCGGCCCGCACTGTCAACGCTCCTCCCCCGCCCATGCCGATGAGGTATGGAGTGCTGCCGTCAGAGCATTGCCCCAACTCCCTTGAACGTTCGATCATTTGTTCACGCGAGTGCCACTTACACCCTTACGGCACAGCGGCTACCGTCCGCACATGTCCCCCACACTGCAACAGCTGCGCTACCTCGTCGCCGTCGCGGACTGCCGCTCCATCACGGCCGCGGCGTCCTCCGTCTATGTCGCCCAGCCCGCCCTCTCCCGTTCCATCCAGTCCCTGGAACGGGAGCTGGGCGTGGAGCTCCTGGTCCGCAGGGGCCGGGGGGCGACCCTCACCCCCGAGGGTGCCCGTGTGGTGCGCCTGGCCCGCACGGTCCTCGACGCGGTGGAGTCGATCGAGGACGTCGGCGCGGCACACGCGGTCGGTTCGCGACGCACCGCGCTGATCGTGGCCGTCACCCCCACCCTCTCCCTCGATCTGGCCGCCGACCTCGTTCCTGCCTTCACCGGACGCCATCCCGAGATCGACGTACGGCTGCTCCAGCACGACAGCCGCGAAGCACTCGTGCGGGCCCTGACCGACGGCGTGGCGGAGCTGGGCATGGTCGATCTGCCCGTCGACAAGGAGCTGTCCACGCATCACCTCCGGGAGCGCGAGGTCGTACTGATCTCCCCGCCCGGCTCCGGACTGCCCGACCCGATGCCCTTCCGGAGACTGAGTGGTCTGCCGATGGTGCTGCCGACCCCCGGCACCGGCCGGCGCACCGAGCTCGAGGCGATGTTCGGCCGGCTCGGGGTACGCCCGGTGCCGGCGGTGGAAGTCAACGAGCGTCTGGCCTGGGTCACCAGCGTGACCGCCGGGCGCGGTTCGCTGATCTGGTACCGGGACACGGTGTTACGGGTCTTCGGCCACCGTGTGGAAGTCCGTTCCTTCACTCCGCCGCTGTTGCACACCGTCGGCATCGCGCACCGGCGCCGCCCGCTCAGCCGCGCCGCCCGCGCCTTCCTCTCGCACGCCCAGCACAACGCGCCCGTGCGGGAGTCCGCCGGATGAGGTGGCCGAGCCGCCATGTCTGCTGTCCGCCCGCGGCGGCGCCGGGCCCCGTCTAAAGGTCCGCCACCAGCGCGCACAGACGTCTGGTGGGGTGGATGCCGAGTTCGGCGACGAGGCGCTGGGCATAGTCACGGAAGTCGTGCAGCGCCTCGGAAGGATTGCCTTCCGCAAGATGCGCCCGGACCAGGCAGATCCAGCTGCTTTCACGCAGTGGATCGGCGTGGACGGCCGTGCGGGCCGCTGCGACGGCCTCGGCGTAGCGCCCGGCCGCGGTGAGCTTCTCCGCGAGCGTCTCCAGGGCGTGCAGCCGCAGTTGCCGCCAGCGCTGGCCTTCCAGCTGAGCCCAGTCGTCGTACCAGCCGGGCAGCAGGTCGGCGGCGAGGGCTTCGATCGTGGCGATGGCGGGGCCGCGGTCCTCGGTCCGCTCGGGGTCCAGGATGCCCTGGGCCAGCGAGCGAGCGTGCTGGAGGTCGACGCCGGCATCACGCGCCAGACGCACCTCGGTCGCGCCGATGTCGAGTGCCTGCTTGCCGATGTCGCGCAGGCGGGACAGAGCCGATCGAAGATTCGCGTGGGCGCAGCCGTTGGGTGCATCCGGCCAGAGAGTCCCCGCGATCAAGGCCCGGGGAACGGCCGCCCGACTGCACAGAGCGACATATGCCAGCACACGCTCCGAGCTCAGCGGGATCTCCGCGGGTTCGTCGCCGACCCACAGATCGAAGCCACCGAGGACTGCGATGCGTACGCGGTGTTCCGGCCCTTCGTTCGAGGTCGGAGCCTGCTGGTCGTCCGGGGGGCTCTGCTTCGCCTGCCGGTCGGCTGCGCCGCGGTTCCCCCGAGCCTGTGAGCGATCCATGGCCCTCCGCCATCTCTTCCAGTCGGAACGATCAAGGAGAGTTCAAGAGTGCCGTCCATTGCCATGCTGCGTCGCTCTCCCGGTTCTGTCGACCGGGAGAGCTCCCCCTGCGGGGCCTGCAAAGGCACGCAAGGACTACAAGAAGCCCAGGTCAGTGGGTCGACGACCCGGTGTTTCCGGTGGGCCGCCCGGGCATGTGCGGCCGGGCCATGGGCAGGCCGGTGACCCGTCTGCCGGCCGGTCTGCCGCGTGGCAGCCGCCGTCGACTCCTGGTCGTCGGCGCGTGGCGCGCCAACGGAGCGAACCCCTCGTACCCGGTCTGATGGCCGGTCGTTGCCCGTCACGGCCATGGACGCCGGGGCGCGGCCGTCGCTCCTCCCGGGCGGAGTCGACCAGCTGTCCCGCCGGCCCGGGAGACACCGTCACCGGGGCTTCCCGGGTTCGGAAAGCGGCAGCCACCGGTCAAGGTATCCGAACAGGCCGGTCAGGTCCGTCCCTCCGGCGCGGTATCCGATACGGCCGTCAGGGCGGACCAGGCCCTGCGCGACACCGCGCCAGAACGCGCTCGTGCCGGGGGTGTGGACGTGGATCAGGCGTTCGTGACCTCTGGTGGCAGCCGCGATCACACTGGTGTCCCAGCTGTCGCGCGGACCGCACAGGAGCAGGTGGAATCCGGGTGCGGCAGTCAGCGCGTGCAGGTCGCCCGAAGTGTCGGGGAGTCGGTCACCTGCCCGCGGCCCGCGCTGGGGAGCATGCGGGTCGTCGGCCGTGGCGGGGCTGCGGCGGTAGTTGACGGCCAGTTGGACGGCACCCGGAATTCGGCGGTCACGGCGCGGGATTCCCGGGGCCAGGTGAAGCCCCGCCACACTGCGCCGCCCCGCGCCCTACGGTGCCGTGGCGGCCAGCCAGGACGCAACTGCCTCCGCGATGGGCTGACCGGTCTCCAGTTCGACAAAGCCGAACTGGCCGCCCTGGTTGCACTCCAGGAACCACCAGACTCCCTCGGCGTCCTCGGCGAAGTCGAAGGCGCCGTAGGCGAGACCGGCGAGGCCTGTGTAGTCATGGACGGCTTTGGCTATGCGGTCGGGCACCTCGACGGGCTCCCAGGCATGACCGGTGGCGGCGTAACGCCCGTCCACCTCGCCGGACTCGGATTCCTTGCGGGCGGCGAACAGCCGCCCGCCGACACTCGTGAGCCTGATGTCGGCCCGCTTGGCGATGTACTGCTGAAGCAGGGTGGGGGCCGCCGCCACGTCCGTGAAGTCCGTGTCCGGCCCGATGCGAGTGGTGGGCACCGTCACCGGGGGATCACTGGACGGCGGCCCGGAGGCGGACTTCACCACGATGTCCCGGTACTGCTCCGCGAACTGGCGTGCCACACGCGGGAAGGTGGTGATGAGCGTGGGGGGCACGGCGAAACCGCTGCGGTGGGCGATGCGCAACTGCCACGGCTTGCAGCGGGCTTGCGCGGACACGCAGGGATGGTTCATCCAGCGTGCCGTGGTGGAGTACAGCATCCCGTACAGCGCCTGCCCCGACTCGGCGGTGAGCCACTCCGACGGCTCGGGGGCATCTGCCGCGGGTTCGCCCGGCCTGCGCACCCAAATGGAGCGCAGGCTGCTCATGCTGAGCAGGCGCCCTTCCGACGACAGATAGCCGTGAAAGTCGCCACTGACGTACTCGGCCGACATGGCGGCCTCACCGGGGAGATCCGCGGGGTCGAAACGCACCAACGGGACGCCCCGTTCGTGCAGTTTCGCCACCACCATGTCCGTCGTTACATCCTGATGACAGGTCAGGATCAGCACAGTCATTGATGCGCCGGGCCGGTCAGTCGTCGAAGTGTGTCTGGGAACCGGCCGTGGACGTCGTCGTACCGGTTGCCAGGAGCACATCCCGGTCGGTGATGGCCGGGCGTCCATCGGACAGGACGTTCAACTGCAGTGCGGAATCGTATGTGTACGGAATGGTGACCGCTGAATTCTCGGCCGGAAGTGCGTAGTTCAACACGAACGGTCGCATGAGTCTCCTCTTTTTCCCATGTGATGGCTGTGCCACACGTATGAATACGTGCAGATGTTGTAGGGGTCTCACTACGTTCCGTCACAATACGTCCGTAATGAGGTGAAGAGCGTCACACCGCCCGCCTCGCCTCGTCAGTGACTCCACGCAGGGTCGTTCGAGGTATTAGAGGCCCGGGCGCGACGCCGGGTTCCGCCCGAGCGCGGGGGGAATCACGACTCTGATGTCATCACCGGGCCGGAGAGCGCATTCCGTACAGCGATGTCGCATGAATGACACATGGATGACACATGGGGGGAACGCGGCGACTGCCGAGCCCGCAGGTCTTCCCCGACGCAGCAGGCGCGGTCTGTGACGGCGTCACCTTCGGGACGGAGTGCGCGTACGGAAAACGACGTGTCCCGCCACCCGTACAGGGCGGCGGGACAAGGTTCCCGTTGTGGTTTCGCGGGCCGGTCAGGTGGCTGACGGGCCGGCCAGGACGGGGACGTCGGTCTCCTTGCGTGTCGTCTCTGCGTACGCGACGTACTCGGTCTCGAGATCGGCGGCACGGACCACGCCGCGCCGGTCGTACAGCGAGACAGCCAGCGCGAGCAGGGCCGCGAGGCCCGCGCAGACCAGGACCGCGATCCAGGCACCGCGCATCCCGTTCTCGGCGTTCGCGTCGAGGTAGAGCAGCGAACGGACCCCGCTGACCCAGTGGTTCAGTGGGAGCCCGTGGGCGAGGGTGCGGAAGAAGTCCGGGACCATCTCCAGCGGGTACGGGCCGCCGGAGGTCGGAATGCCGAGGACGATGAAGCCGAACATGCCGACCAGCAGACCCGGCGCGCCGAGCACGGCCAGCAGACCGAGGGTCACCCAGCCGACGACGGTCGGCACGGCGACCGACAGCAGTGCCAGCTGCCAGAAGTGCGGCGCCGGCATGCCGAGCAGGGTGATGGACGTGAAGAGCGTGCCCGCACCGATGAGAACTCCGCCGCCGAGCATCAACACACCCTTGACCAGAAGGGTGTGACGGCGGGAGATCGGGGCGAGCGGCTTGAGGGTGCGCCGCGCGCCGATCTCCTTGGGCGCGTAGCCGAGATGACTGTCCACGAGCATGTGAATGAGGTTGGCGCCGATGAAGGCGGCCAGCATCAGCATCAGCGGTACGTAGAACGCGGCCATGCCCTTGGCCGACTTGCCCGGCAGCGCTTGGACCTCCTGCGTGGCGATGTGCACGGGGTCGGCGAGCAGGAGCTGCTGAACCGGGGTGCTCTTCGCGCCTGTCAGCGAGGTGCCGAGCTGCCGGGAGGCCGCCTGGACGGCCGAGACCGCCGCCGACTGCGCGGCGCCCGAGCCCATGGCGCCGATGGCGGGCTGGCTGATCACCCCGATCTCGGGCCTCGTCGCGGCGACGTCCGCGGTCGGGTCCGCGGCGGCCTTGCTCAGCGCGCCGACGGTGGCGCTGAAGTTCTCGGGGACCTCAATGGCGGCGTACGCCGTGCCGTTCTTGAGGAGCCGTTCGGCGTCCCGGGGTGAATCCACCTGCCGCCAGGCGATCTTCCCGCCGTTTTCGGACCGGGTGATGCCCTGGGTGACCTGGCCACCGAGCTTTCCGGCGTCGCTGTTCACGACGACGACCGGCACATCCTTCATGTTGCCGGCGGGGTTCAGAAACCCTCCCAGGTACGACGCGGTGAACGCGACGGCCAGGATGCCCAGGCCGAGGGCGGCTATCCACGTTCTGGGTTTCTTCAGCACGGTGGAGGCGCGGAGCATGACGAGTTCTCTTCCTGGTGGACGGGGTCGCCGCTCACCGGGCGGGGCAGATGAACGGCCTGGGCGTCGTCGGTGACGGCCCCGACGACATCGCAAGCCGTCTGGCTTTGAAAAGTACGCCCAAGGATCTTGTAAAGCAAGTTCACTTGCGATAGGAGCGAGGGCGCGCCCCGTCGAGCACCAGGTCGACCATGCGTCCCGCGAGGTCCTCCCCCAGCGGCTCCCCCGTGAGCAGGACACGCGCGAAGAAGAGCGAGGCGATGGCCTCCACCAGCAGGCGCGGATCGGTCTCGGCGGCCAGCTCCCCGCGCCCGATGCCGCGCCGGACCGTGGACTCGCCGCGCTCCAGGCGCGAGTTCCAGTAGGGACGCAAGCCCTGCTCCACGAGATCACCCTCGTGCGCAGCACCGAGCCGCAGCAGCGCGGCCCCCTGCGGTGTGGCAAGGAACCGGGACAACGCCCCGAAGAGCAGCGCCAGATCCTGGCGGACGTCGCCGGTGTCCGGCAACGTCTCGTCGGCGTGAACGGTGAGCGCGTCGAAGATGAGATTCTCGCGCGTCTTCCATCGACGGTAGAGGGATGTCTCATGGACACCCGCGGCGCGCGCGACCGCGTTCACGGTGGTGCCCTCCAGCCCCTCGGACGCCAGCAGGCCGAGCGTGGCGGCGAGGACCGCCTCCCGCATCCGCTCGCCGCGACGCCTGAGCGGCTGTGACGCTTCCCTCTCGTTCGCCATGACCCGATTTTATCGCAAGCCGACTTGCGCTGAAGCTTCAACTGCCGTTCAGCGCGCGGGCGACTTCATCGCCCAGTCGACGTTGCAGCGGTAGCTGACGTTGTCGCGGGTGAAGTGGTAGGTGTCGGCCGCCTTGATCGTCTCGCTCGTTCCGGGCGCGACGGTGACCGGCTCGCTGTGCTCGTCGATCCCGATGAGGCCGTTGTCCGCCACGTCCTGCCACTCGACGAAGAACGTGTACTCATAGGCCTGTGCAGAGGAGTTGGTGATGGTGATGTCGTAGTTGAGCTCCTCGGCCACCTCGTCGTAGGTGCACCTGCTGCCCTTGATGTCGCCGATCGCGTCCTGATCCGTGGGCGACGGGGAGGCCGACGACAGACCGCCGCTGCTGCTGCCACCAGAGGTGGAGTGGCCGGAGCTGCCACCGGAGGTGGAGGAGCCCGAACTGCCGCTGTCGTTGTCGCAGCTGCCCCCGCCCGACCTCCTGGCACCAGTCAGAGCGACGAAAACGACTGCCACTGCGGCGATCACACGTATGTGTCGGCGTTACACACAAACCCCCGTTGTACAGACGGAATCTCGCCAATCAGCCTCAATTGACGAGCACACGCCACCATAGCAACGGGCTTTCCAGCTCCGGGAACCACCTGCCGGGCGGCCGGGCAGACGCGTGTGGTTGCCGCTGCTAAGGCATGGTGATGTGGTACGCCTTGCGCAACGTCTCATGAACGGTCCAGGTGGTCCGGTCTCCTTCGCGCAGCACGCACGCGTCGCCCGGACCCACATCGAAGGTGGGGCCGTCCTCGACGGCGATGGTGGCCCGGCCGCTGACGACGACGAAGAGTTCGTTCGCCTCGGTGTCGGTCACCACCCCGGGGGTGATCTGCCAGATTCCCCGGATCTGCCTGCCGTCCTCCGACTCCCACAGCACCTTGCCCGACACCTCGGGGGCGCCTTGCACGATCTGTCCCGGGTCGAGGGGGTCGGGCTCCAGGTCGGCGTCGGGGATGTGTACGGCGAAGCTGGTGAACGTGGTCATGAACGCAACGGTAGGCCGTGATGGGGCCACGGTGCAGGGACACAGTGCCGCCATCGGGGCCCGGCGGGACGACGCTGTGACTACGGGCGCGACGGAGACCACTGCCGGCCGATGCTCGGCGCGCTGCCGAGGCTCCAACGGGCAGCCCCCGGCCGTCCGAGGCCGGGGGCCTTTGC
This sequence comes from Streptomyces sp. NBC_01142, assembly GCF_026341125.1. Classification (NCBI taxonomy): domain Bacteria; kingdom Bacillati; phylum Actinomycetota; class Actinomycetes; order Kitasatosporales; family Streptomycetaceae; genus Streptomyces; species Streptomyces sp. NBC_01142. The sequence continues at coordinate 513,539 of NZ_JAPEOR010000003.1, read as the reverse complement.
TCGGGACCTCACATCACATGGGTCCGGTGTTACGAGGAGCCGACGCCAGGTCCGCCTTTCCGCACCCGCTATGTGCAGGTGAAGGTGAAAGCCTTGGTGGCCTGGGCTTCGTCACCGACGATCTTGACCAGCGCGCTTCCGGTGAAGGTCGGGGGATTAGTGTCTCCTGGCCAGTTGGCGCCTACAACCTGCTCTCCCGCCTTGTCGAACTTGACGGTCTTGACAGGCGACACGGTGTTGTCACTGAAGCGGAACTGGAGTTTGACCACTCCAGGCCCTGCAACCGCGACCGTGGCGTTGAAGGTGATTTTCGGCGGCGGGTCGCATTTCCCGCTCGGCTTGGGGGGCACTGCCAGGGTGAGGTCGGTAACCTCCGCCGGCGTCTTTGCCGGATCAACCTTGGGCGGCTTGGCCACCTTGCTGCAGTTCGTCCTCTTGTTGCCCTGCTTGGCGCTGTAGGTGGCGTAAGGAACGTCCTCCTCCGAGAAGGCGCCGTCCTCCGACGTAGTACCGTCCACGGCTCCCTTCACGGAACTGACTGTCACGTCCTTCTCCGCCGCGAATCCCGTGAGCTTCAGATCGAACGTGGGCTGGCCATTTGCACCGGGTTCGCCCAGCACCAGCGCACACTTTGGCGCGGCGGGGGCGGCAGAGACGGATAGGGGCATCTCTTCAGCCATCCCCTGCGCCACCGCGGCCGGAGCGAGCGCGACTGAAGGGACGAGCAGTGGAGCCGCGAGAAGTGCGAGACGACGCTGCCGGTTCATCCTTTTTCCTTCCGTGGGAGGAATGGGCGCAAAGCCCAACGGACCCAGAATGAGTCTGCCTTTCGGGGCGTGACAGGAACGTGACGGCAGCGTGACCGGAGCAGCCCTCCCCAAGGAGCAGGCAGGCGCGAGGCACGGGCCGCGGCGGTTCGGGTCGCGTACGCCCCGGCCGTCGGCCGTGCGGTGTTCTGCCGAAGGGCGGGGGCGGCGGTGTCCGTCCGGACCCGATCGCCGGGCACCGCAGTCGGACATGCATAGTGGCTGCGACAGGGAGGTCGTGCGGGAACGCCGCGAGGGTCCGGCCGACGGAGCCACGCGCGAAGGGCGCCACCGATGCGTGCGCGCGTCCCGCGGGAAGGAAAGCATGACAGGCGGTACGACTCCGGTCGTCGGTGAGGACGCCCTCGGCGTTCTGGACCTCTTCGGCGACCCGTTCGTCGCCGACCCCTACCCGGCACTCGCCGCGCTCCGGCGCTCCTCACCGGTTCACCACGACCCCGGTACCGGTCTGTGGCTGGTCAGCCGGTACGCCGACGTGGAACGGATACTCCTCGACCCGGCCGGTTTCCTGCCGGACAACGCCCAGCACGCCGTCACCCGGCTGCCTGTCCCGGTCCTGCGGATCCTCGCCCGGGCGGGTTTCACCCTGCCGCCCGCCCTCGCCAACAACGGTGGCCCCAGCCATACGGGACTGCGCCGGCTGGTCACCCGGTTCTTCGATGCCTCCCGCGTCAGCGCCGCGGTTCCCGTGATCGAGGAGACGGCCCGGGAGTTGCTGGCCCCGGCCCAGGGCGACCTGGCCGCGACAAGCACGTACGACCTCTCGGGTCGCTTCGCGAGTCTGCTGCCCTGCCGGGTGATGATGCGGATGCTCGGCGTACGAGGGGTACCGGCCGAGACACTTGTGGAATGGAGCGACGCGGCTCTGGAGCTGTTCTACGGCAGACCGGCTCCCGACCGCCAGATCGCGCTGGCAGGGCTGGTCGGGGAGTTCCACCAGTGGCTGACCGAACAGGTCACCGACGGGCAGTCCGCGGAGGGACTGATCGGTGCCCTGCGCGGTCACCGGCTGCCGGACGGTACTGCACTGGATGTGCCGACCGCGGTTGCGGTGTGCTTCTTCGTACTCATCGCCGGCCAGTCCACGACCGGACAGCTGATCTCCACGGTGGTGCGCACCACCTGCGCCGACCCGTCGGCGTGGTCGAAGGCCGCCGCGGACGAGGACTTCGCGCGGGCCTGGGTGGAGGAGGTGCTGCGCCGCGAACCACCGGTCACCACGTGGCGCAGAGTGGCGGCGCGGGAGACGGAACTGTCCGGGGTCCGGGTGCCGGCAGGGGCGGAGCTGCTGTTGATGCTGATGGGTACGGGGTCCGACCCGTCCGTCTTCGAGGAGCCGGAGCGGCTCTGCCCGTACCGGGAGAACACCCGCCGCCATCTGTCCTTCGGTGCCGGTCGGCACCGCTGCCCGGGAGCCCTCCTGGCGCGCACCGAGGCGGCGGTGGCACTGCACACGGCCGCCCGGTTGCTTCCGGATGTGCGGCTCCTCGACGACGGAGAGGCCGACATGCTGGGGCTGCTGTCGTTCCGGGCGCCACGGAGAGTTCCGGTGACCCGATCGGCAGCGGCCACCACCTCGCGGGCGCCGCGGGCGTGAGGGGCGCTCCGGCGACTCCGGAGTGCACCGGGTGCAGGCCGAGAAGGCGCAGGACTGCGTCACCATGCCGCCCACGGAGGCGTGACCGAGCGGAGGCTCCTCCACGCACGCCTGCACCCACCCCGGGTCCACGCGGGCAGTGTCCGGCCGTAGCCGGAACGTGATGCTCAAGTTCCGCTCAGATGTAATGACGGTGAGATAGCCGTGTCCTTACTGTCCTCACAATCGAGGGGGACGGAGCAGAGAGCCGATGGCGGGCGATTCGGTTCCCGGGGGCGCCGTCCTCAGTACGGGGCGACCGGGCGGCGATCGACGGGAAGCCGCTGCCCCGGAGGGCGTTGGGCTTCGACGCACAGGCCGGAACGTACCCGGTGCGGCTCTCAGGTGGTCAGCGGCCAAGATCCTGCACCCCTGAGGCGCGACGGCTTGCGGCGATGCTCGTGTCCCCGGCCGCCGAATCTCCCGAACTTGCTGAAATGAAGGATGTTCCACCATGAAGTCCTGTAAGTCCGCCGCAGCCTCGGCGATCGCTGTCCTTGCGGTCGCCCTCACCGCAACCGCTTGTGGTGGCGACTCCGGCGACGCGAGTGACGGGCCCACCAGTAGCTCCAGGTACCAGGAACGGCCCTCGCTGCCCACGTACCAGGTCGCCCAGGACGTCAACATCGACTCCCCGACCCTGGAGAAGGCCCAGGAGGCCGGCAAGCTCGTCATCGGCGCCAAGAACGACCAGCCGTTCCTCGGCTTCGAGGAAGCGAACGGCAAGCGGTCCGGCTTCGACATCGAGATCGCCAAGATGATCGCTGCGGACCTCGGCTTCTCGCCGGACATGATCGAGTTCAAGACGGTCGACACCAGCAACCGCGAAGCCGCCATCTCCAAGGGCGAGATCGACCTGTACGTCGGCACGTACACGATCAACGACGAGCGCAAGAAGCAAGTGGGATTCGCCGGCCCGTACTACAAGGCGGGTGCCGACCTGCTGGTCCGTGAGAGCGACGGGACGATCGGCGGGCCGTTCTCCCTGGAGGGCAAGACGGTCTGCTCGGTCAAGGGCGCAACCGCGCTCCGGGAGATCAAGAAACCCGACTACAACACCACGACCGTCGAGGCGCCCAAGTACTCCGAGTGTGTTCGGCGACTGCTCGCCCAGGAGGTCGATGCCGTCACCACGGACGATGCCATCCTCATGGGCTACGCCGCACAGCGCCCGGACAAGCTGAAGGTCGTCGGCAACCCGTTCACCGAGGAGCCCTACGGCATCGGTATGAACAAGGACGACAAGGTGCTGCGTGACGCCGTTTCGGACGCCATCGAGGCACACGACGAGAACGGCGACCACAAGAAGGCGTACGACGCGACGCTCGGCCTGTCCGGCTCCAAGTACGGCGGGGCGGCAATGGTCCAGCGCTACTGACGCGAGCCGACGGTGTCCATCGGCACCTTGACGGGCGCGGCGTCGACCAACCGGCCGCCGGGCCCGTCATGGGTGTGCGAGCTCCTCGAAAAGGGCGACGGCCCGGTGTCGTCCAGGACCGCGTCCATGTCCCTCTCGGTGAAATTCGATCTCCCCGCCGTTGCCTGACGGTCCCGAGGGAGGGAACGCCATCCTCCTGGCCGTGAAGGCGCGGGAGGACACCGGCAACGATGGCACCGGTCCCGGAACAGGACCCCGGCGGCAAAGGCGGACAACGTTCGGCCTTCGGGGCACCTGCCGTTTGCATCCGTGGGGAGAAGCAGGTGCGGTCGCGGTCTCCCCGGGTACCCAGCATCCATGACTCTTCAACATCCGGCCGAAAGAGGCAGCGAGGGGCGAGGGCCGTTCGAGCGCTTCGCGGAGCGAGCGTCGAACCTCACCAGCTCCCCGCTCTTCTTCTCGTTCTGTCTTCTCCTCGTCGGCGCGTTCATCGGGGTCCACGCCGCGGGCCTGCCGGCGAGCTGGCAGCTTCTTGTCGGGGACACCATGGTTTCGGTGACCCTGCTACTGCTGGCTCTTCTCAAGAACGCCGAACGCCGAGCCGAACGCGCCATCCAGCTCAAGCTCGACGCCATCGCACGTGCACTTCTGGAAGAGCGGAACAGCCCGACCGGCGAGGCATTCGAATCGCTGAGAAAGGCCATTGGGATGGAGGAGGACTCCTGAGGTGCGCGGAACTCCGGAGGTGCTGAGACCGAAGCCGACGGCATAGCAGAATCTCCGGTTGCGGGCTCCGCATTGCCGCGGTTGCCGCCAGGACAGCCGAGGCGCAGAGTGATATTGGGATGTTTCTGCGAGTTCGGAGGACACCGTGATTGTTCTTGGTCTCATTCTGCTCGTCATCGGTCTCGTCGCCGGTATCGGCATCCTGTGGACCATCGGGGTCATTCTTATCGTGATCGGGGCAATCCTGTGGATCTTGGGGGCGGTCGGGCATGCGGTCGGCGGGCGGCGACACTACTGGTAGAGCGGCGCGATCCGGGGACGTTCGCGAAGCCCATTGAGCGAGGGCAGTCCGGGAACGGAGTCTGCTCTGCGGCGCGCGCGTCTGTCGAGTGAGTGGAGGACGCGATGTGGACAGGAATCATCATCGCGGCTGCCGTGATTGTCCTGATCCTGGTCGCGCTGGCGGTGCGGACCACGGTCCGGCGTCGGCATCTGCAGGAGCGTTTCGGCCCGGAATACGATCGCACGGTCGAGGCGGAACATGGTCGTCGCGCAGCCGAGCGCGACCTGACTGCGAGAGAGCAGCGCCATGCGGACCTCGAGATCAGGGCGCTCCCTTCAGCGGTCCGGGACCGGTATGCACGGGACTGGACCAGCGTGCAGGAGCATTTCGTCGACAACCCCGATCAGGCCGTGGGCGAGGCAGACCGGCTCGTGATCACCTTGATGAGCGAGCGCGGCTACCCCACCGAGGGCTACGAACAACAGCAGCGAGACCTCTCGGTCGAGCACGGCCGAACGCTGGAGCACTACCGCATCGCCCACGAGATCAACGGCCGCGTCGGCAGCAGGGACACTTCGACAGAAGAACTGCGGAGCGCGATGGTCCACTACCGCGCACTGTTCGAGGAACTACTCAAAGACGACACGCACCCGTCAGGTGATGAGCGCCCATGAATGCCCACCGGGCGGAACCGGGTACCGCCACCGCCCCGTGGAGGTGAAGAGACGTGCAGGGAGAAAACATATTCAGGCGCGACGAGGGATCCCCACCCACCGAAGAACGAGTTTCCACCGAGGACATCGCGCGGACGGAAACTGAGGCACCGCAGCAGCCCGCGAAGGGGAATGACCGGATGGCAGCCCCTGAAGTGGGCGAAGTGACGCCGAGAACCCGCATCGCGGACGAGGCGCGAGACGACTCGGCCTTTGATTCCGGCCCACGCGATGCGTCGCAGCAGGAGCCCGGAACCGACCCGCTCCTGGGACAGCAGGAGGCGGAAGAGCTCCGTTCACGGTGGCAGGAGATCCAGCAGCGATTCGTCGACGACCCGCAGGACTCCGTGCGCGCGGCAGACGAGCTGGTCGCCGAGGTCATGCAGCTGCTCGCCGCCACATTCACCGACCACAAACAGGGGCTCGAAAGTCAATGGCACCGCGGCGAGGAGGCCGCCACCGAGGACCTGCGCCTCGCCTTGAGGCAATACCGGTCATTCTTCGTCCGTCTGCTCAGTACCTGACGCCTCGACCGGCCTCATGCCGCGCGCGAACTGGCCCGCCGACTCGGCATTCCCATCGTGACGGCGAATTGCGCCGCCTGCCGGCTACGCGGGTTTGCCGAGAGACCAGCCGGATATGTCGGCGAGCCGCGCCCGCCAGAGCGGCGATGTCACCGGCTTCTTCGCGCCGGTGACGATGGTGACGCTCCGCAAGTGGATCCACCGCGGAAGCCCCTGTGAACCGTTGCCGTCCTCACCGTGCAGTTCGTCGATTATCTGGTCCACTGTTTCGGGGAACTTCGCGAGCAGGTGCGCGCCCGGTCCTTCCATCCGACGCAGGCTCTGCGCCCAGTCGGCCTTCCATGCCTCGTGGGCGATCAGATCGCCGTACAGCACGCCGCCGGGAATGTTCAGCGTGATCGGCAGACTTGACCGAGGGTCTTGCCCGAGGAGCCTGATCAGAAGCTGGAGCTGAAGGTCCGGGACGGGTTCGACGACCGTCGGTGTCGCGTCCCGCCGCGCCGGCTCCGCGGAGTCACTCATGGCAGCCTTCCCTTCGTGCGGGGACAGCCCTGCGCGGTGTCAGCCGGTGGCATCACATGGCAGGCGGTCCGGTCGACCCCACCGTAACTACCGTCGCGGGCCTGCGGCACAGCCGGGTTCCACTCGGTGGCCGCGCCAGTCTCCCTGCCAGTTGAACGTCTCCCTGCCAGGTGAACGTCGCCCTCGGCATGATTCGCCTCTGTCTGCGGACAGCCTGACTCCGGGGCAGTCCTACGCCGCGCCACAGGGCGGGGGCGTTACGTGAGTCCTGCGCAACCACTCGTGGAGAGCGACGAAGTCCGCTTCGGTGAGGCCCTGGCGGGGGTCGACACGATGGAGCAGGGCTTGTCCTTGATGGTGTGCGCAGACCCAGGCCCGGTCAATGTCAGTGATCTCATCGTCGACCCAGACGAAGGAGCGCCCGGCTGCCCGGTCGACGAGGGCTCGGGTTTTCCAATGCAGCCCGTCCCGCTCATCCTGCTCATCCCGGTCGGACGGCTCCGGCCAGATCGCCACCGCCAACTCCGGCAGGCCGATCCGCGGGGCGATGCACTCGTTCGCGTCGCCCATCCATGTGGTGGCCCAGACCAGATCGCACGCCAGCGCCGCCAACCGGGGCCCGAGCTCGGGATTGATCCTGGCCAGCAGTGGATTCGAGTCGGCCCCCCGTGGTTCCGGGCCCGTTTGATAGGTCGGATAGCCGTCCGGATACTGCTGCGGCGCCGCGCCGAAGGGAATGAGTGGTCCGTCGACATCGAGGAAGAGCAGTGGACGCTGTGCGGTACCGGTCACGTCTGCACGATAGAGGCTCATCCTGGCAGGCCCGCTTCCGGAAGGCCCCTCGCGAAGCGATCGGGCAATCGCGTGCCGGGCAACTGCCGGACGGCCAGGGTCCGGTCGCGCGGACGCCGTGCGGCGCCGGCCCCGGCCATGCTCAGCCTTCCTCCTTCGGCGGCGGGGCCGGGCCCGTGTCACGTTCGCGTCGGGATTCCTCTTCCTCTTCCGCACGTGCATGGCGCTCCTGCCGAGACGACGCGACATCCCGCTCCAGCGGCGTCCTGTCCACGGCGGTCGCGAGCTCCTCCAGGGCCTGCAGCTGGAGTTCGGCCCCGCGCCGCACCACCGGATCCATACCGCTGTCGGCACCTTCCCAGGCATCGAGCGCCTCTTCGACCCGGTCCCAGTCGGGGTTCCGCCGTGCGCGCACCTCTCGCGCTGCCTGCGCGGTGTCCGCCTCCAGGGCCTCGGCGAACCGTGCGGCTTCGGGAACGGGTCGCGCACCGCGTTCCGGCAGGTGGGTCTCCAGCAGCATCGCTGCCTGCCCCAGCGACTGGACCGCCTCCTGGGCGTCCTCCGCCTCCCTGCGGGTCAGCCCTCGATGACGTACGGGCTCCTGCTTGGCCCGGCCGAAGGCCTCGCCCCAAGCGGCGTTCGCGTCACGGCTGGCGAGCAGCGCCTGCCGTACGTCCGCGCGGCGCTGCCCTGCGGGATCGCCGTAGCCGCGGACCACCGCCGCCGCGTACCGCCCGTTCGCGGCGAGCCAGTCCGCGAGCCGATCCAGCAGCCGCGGTGTCTCCCAGGCCGGGAAAACCACGTACGCCACTACCGCGAGCGCGCCGCCGACCAGGGTGAGCAGCACCCGGTCCCGCACTGTCTGGTCCCAGGCCTCGCCGCCCATTCCGAGCAGGAAGACGACGTACGCCGCCGTGAAGGACTGCGAGGCCACGTAGCCGGTGCGCATCAGCAAGTACGACAGCGCGGCCGAGACCACGGCCAGCCCGCCGGACAGGTATGCGTCCGGGTGGGCCAGTTGCACCACTCCTGTGGCCAGTGCGACGCCCACCAGGGTGCCGGTGAAGCGGGCCACGGCACGCGCGTAGGTCTGGTGGAAGTCCGGCCGCATCACCATCACGGAGGCGATCGGCGCCCAGTAGCCGTGGCCCAGAGGGAGCGCCGTACCGAGCGCGTAGCCGAGGCAGGCCACCGTGGCGAGACGTACGGCGTGCCGGAGTACGGGCGAGTCACGGTGGAGTTCGCGGCGCATCGCGCGCAGGACGACCGGCACCAGCCGGAACATCGTCGGACGGAGCAGTGGCGGGGCATCCGCCGCACCGCGGGCCGGCGCGGGTACCACGTGTGTGTCGCAGCTGTCGGCGGTCTCCAGAACCTCGCCGAGCAGACTCGCCAGCCGGACGGCGGCCTGCCGCGCAGGCCCTTCCAACACCTCGTCCCCCTCGTCGATCCGCAAGGTCTCCATTGCCCCGGAGGGCACCTGGGCCGGGGTGCCACGACGGATCGAACGGGCGGCGGCGTCCAGGACGTCGGCGGCCGCGCCCAGCACTTCCCGCGCCCGGTCTCGTCCCGGCCCTTCCGCCGGAGCGCCGACCCGGGGGTCGGCGAGAGCGGCGACGGCGGGGCGGATGCGTTCGGCCAGGCCGCGTGGGCCGTGCAGGGCGGCAGGCCGACGGCGCGCTTGTGACGGCGTGACGGCGGCAGCGCTTCGGGCCGTCATCATCGGTTTCGCGTCGAAGGGGGCCGTCGGGTCATGACTCAGCCGTCTGGCGTAGTCCGCCACGGCGGCCAAGGCGTCGGCGAGCGCGTCTCGGTGCGCTCCCCATCTGCGGATCGGGAACAGCAGGATCAGTGTCGCCTGCACCACTCCGCCGAGCGCGATGACAGCGGCGTGTTCCAGGGCCTGCCCGACGCTGGTGGGCAGGGTGATGATCACCAGCATGCCGGCGACCGTTGCGGCCGAGACGATCCCGGCGGTCGGTCCGACGGCCCAGGCCATCCCGGCGACAAAGGACCATGTGGCGAGCAGCAGGAGGAACGTCACAAGGTGCCCCGCCGCGAGGTAGCCCAGGAACGTGCTGAGAGCGAGACCAGCACCTGCGGCCAGCGCGATCACCTTGCGCGGACGCCAGCTCCGCTGGAACGTGGCAGCACCGGCCGAGAACGCACCGAGCGCGGAGGACGCGGCGTACGCGGGTGAGACGAGCCACAGCGCGAGTCCGATCACGATCGCCACTCCGGCCGCCGCGCGCAGTGCGACCAGGGGCTCGAGCCGCGTCCGCTCGATCGTCAGCCCGGAACGCACAATCTCCCTCAGCGCCCGCAACCACGTCACGGAACCGAGCCTAGGCGGGATGCAGCGGCCGTTCTCATCAGCGGCACTGCGGCCCGGTCGGTGACAGGCGGCGCGACCCGCGACCCGGTGGGTGACTGGCGGCGCGGCGTCTGCCGGGACGGAGCCGGCGCGCCGCCACTTGTCGTCCACCGTGCGGTGCGGCCGGCGCTTGGCGGAACTGAACTCATGGACCAGTACCTCCGCCGGAGGGCGTGCCACCGTCTGTGCCGACCGGACCGGGAGGGATGGCCCGTCCTGTCCCCCCGCACCTCCCCCTTCCTGGTGGGCAGGTGCTCGCCGGAGCGGGCCGGCATATCGATCTGTTCCGGCGTCAGCCGGGGACAGGCGCCGTGCTGGTCAGGAGTCTCGGGGGGCGTCCCCCGAGGTCGGCCTTGCCGCGTTCATCAGACCAAGGCCTCATGGACGAAGCACCAGCGCCAGTCCTCGCCCGGCTCGAAGGACTGCACGATGGGGTGATCGACGGTGCCGGCGTGCTGGCGGGCGTGCTTGAGCGGCGAGGAGTCGCAGCATCCGACGTGCCCACAGGTCAGGCACAGTCTGAGGTGCAGCCATGGGGAGCCGAGGCGCAGGCACTCCTCGCAGCCCTGGGGAGTGCGCGGCGTCACTGGGCGCACGAACTCGAGATGCGGGTCGGTTGTCATCGTGGCGGGCCTCCTTCCATTCATCGAAGCCGACGGACGCGAACACGCTCGCGTGCCACATATCGAGGGGGTTCTCAGCCTTCGGCAGCGGCTTTACCCGTTTCCGGGATCCCGAGCTGATCGAGCAGTCCGACGGCTCGGTCTGCCACCTCGGTGTCCGTCACGACCTCGTAGCGGCCGGGCTGCATCGCACTGACAGAAGCGAAATCCCGACGGCCACGCTGCATGGCGTACATCAGCAGCCCGAGCAGCGCGCCGACCACGGCACCGAAGATGAGCCCGTAGAGGGCCAGGAGCAGGGCCGAAACCACCGGGTCGAGCCAGTTGAAGAGTCCGAAGAGCCAGCCGATGAGGACACCTGGGAGCGCGCCGGATGCAGCGCCGCTCAGCGCCGCCTTGCCATAGTTGAGGCGGCCGACCACTCGTTCGACGATGCGTAGATCGTGACCGATGATGGTGACCCGTTCGACGGGAAAACCCTGGTCGGAGAGGTAGTCGACCGCGCGCTCCGCCTCCGCGTACGTGGCGTACGAAGCGATGGTCCGACGATTCCGCTCGTCCATGTCCGTCTTCTCCGGACGGCGCCAAGCGCCACTGATTCACGAGGACTGCTCCAGCGTCGCGGCCGGAGACGTTCCGCAGCCTGCGCCTGCGGAGCCGAAATCTGCACAGACTCTCGCCCTGTCAGCACAGGCCCATCCGAATGAAACAAATCAGGGCAGACTCCACACAGATCAGTAATCTGGATGAGGGGGCATTGAAGGGCGGTTCTCCAGGAAGGGGCCCGGATCTTCACCATGACCGCGACCTTGCACAGGGCTGACCGGTCTCACCAGAAGACCTGGGGCCGAGAACACATGGCCAATCTCTACAGCCTGTTCGTGCTCTCCATGATCATGAACGACGGCCGGGACGAGACCGACATCCTGCGGCTGGCGCTCACCTCCGTGACCGCACTCGGTCCTTGCCGGTCGGAGGCGGGCTTCCTCACCGTCGGCGACCTGCTGGTCCGCACGCCCGCCGAATGGCCGCATGCCACCTTCACCCTCGATGACCAGTTCCAGCACCTGCGCGGCCAGGAAGGGCCTGTCCCGGTGCCGGGCCGGCAGTGGGGCTGGGCCTTCGCGCTGCACACCAGGGGCGGCAGCAACGGCTATCTGGTGGTCAGCGCGCCGTCGCGGCCCACCGACGACGATTTCTTCTTGATCCACGTTCTCGCCCAGCAGACCGCGGCCGCCCTGGCGAACGCAACGGCCCGGCGGAGGGAACGCGACCATGCGCAGGAGCTGCGGCAGCTCAACGAGGACCGAGCGGCCGTGAACGTGCGGCTGGCCGCATCCGTCTCCGAGCTGGAGCACCAGCGCTCCGTCCACGAGGTACTCAGCAGGGCGACGGCGAACGGCGGCGGTGTGGCAAGCATCGCCACGGCCGTACACCGGCTCACCGGCTACCCCGTCGCCATCGAGGACCGCTTCGGCAATCTGGCGGCCTGGGCAGGCCCGGGCCGCCCCGACCCGTACCCCAAACCCGACGCGGCACAGCACGAAGAACTTCTGCAGGAAGCAGCCCGCCGACTGCGCCCGGTGCGGGCAGGAGAACGGCTCATCGCCCTGGCCCAGCATCGTGGCGACGTCCTTGGTGCCATGGCCCTGATCGACGCGGCGGGGACCACCGGCGAGCAGGAGGAATTCACCCTCGACCACGCGTGCATGGCGCTTGCCCTGGAACTGGCCCATCAGCGGAACCTCGCCGAGGTCGAACTGCGGCTGCGCCGTGAGCTGGTGGACGACCTGATCACCGGCACCGATGACGAGAGTGCCTACGCCCGGGCCGCGGCTGTCGGCCATGACCTGCACGGCCCTCACTATCTGGCCGTTGTGCAGTGGGTGGGCAGGGCAGCCGACGACGCGTTCGTGCAGGCGGTCGGACGTGCGGCCGCAAGTCTGCGGATGCGGTCGTTGTCGGCCGGGCATCCGGGCATGGCCGTCCTTGTCTTCCAAGGGCGGCCGCGGGCAGAAGCGCTGTACCGGGCGATGGCCCGGGAACTGGGTTCGTCCACCGGTTCGATCGGGGTGGGCGGCCGCTGCGACGTCCCGGGCGAGATTCCGCGCTCGTTCCAGCAAGCGCTGCGGGCACTGGAGGTCCGCCGGCGCTCCCAGTCACCCAACGGCACCACGACCTTCGACGAACTTGGCCTCTACCGCATCCTCGGGCCGGGAGGCGATTACCGGGAGGTCAATCAGTTCGTCCGGGAATGGCTCGGTCCTCTCCTCGACTACGACGCCGCACACCACTCGGACCTGGCCCAGACCCTCTCCCAGTACTTCGAGTGCGGCGGCAACTACGACGGGACAGCCGCCGCTCTGGGCATCCACCGCAGCACGTTGCGCTATCGGCTCCAGCGCATCCGCGACGTCAGTGGAAGCGACCTCGCGGACGTCGACAGCCGGCTGAATCTGCACGTCGCCACCCGGGTGTGGAAGGTCCTGGGCGGCTAGGGGCGTCTTGGGGATCAGGCCGGGCGCGAGGACCGTGCCGGGGCACGCGAGCCCGGCAGGATCCAAATGACACCCCCTCAATGCTGATCGGAGAGACGGATGGTTCAGCACCGAGCGGAAGTCTCCTCGGCAACCGTCGCCTCGGTGGGCGGTGTGCCTCTGGCCCCGGGTGACCACGTGTGCGCGCTGTACCGGGGGCGCGCCGAGCGGAACCAGCTCATCACACCGTTCTTCGCGGACGGCCTCCGTGACGGACACATCTGCCTCCTCATGGCCGCACAGGACGAGGGCAGGACGTTCTGCGACGTTCTGGCCGCGACGGCCCCCTCGGCAGAGCGGGAGTCCGACCATCTCCAGATCAGGGGTCCGCAGGGCTCCTATCTGCACAACGGGTCCTTCGACGGCGATCGCATGCTGGGTCTGCTGTATGCCTGGTCCGCCGACATGTTCCGCAACGGAGACGGCAACTTCGCCCGCGTGGCCGCCGACATGAGCTGGGCCCAGCCCCTGGTGCAGCCCGCCTTCATCCACGACCTGGTCCAGTACGAAGTGAAGGCGACGCGCTGGCTGAGGTCCCGTCCCCAGGTGGGAGTCTGCATGTACGACCTGGAGCTGTTCAGCGGCGACCTGATCATCCCGCTGGTCAAGGCTCACCCGAAGGTATGGCTCAGCGGCATGGTCGTGGAAAATCCGTACTGCCTGGGTCCCCATGCCGAATCCCGCCCCACGGCGGTCGGCGAGAGCTGACGCCGCCTGCTCCTCCGGTCGTGACGTCTCCGCGGCGCGCAGCCTCTGGACGGACTCGGGTGGCAGCCGGCGGGCCGGCTCTGCGCCCTCGGGGGCCGACGAGACCCGCAGCGTCGCCGGGTCCCGCAACCGGCGGGGCCGGAGCGTCTCAACGGCTCACTGGCCTCCGCCAAGCCCCCGCGGGACGTCAAGGTCACCATCGTCGAGCCCGGCTGCTTCCGTACCGACTCCCGTGGCGCTCTCCCGCACCCCGCCGTCGGCTGCCCGCACGGCTGGGTGCGTGGCAGCGGCGACCCGCACGGCCCGCGCCGCACAGCCCGGACCGAACCGAAGGCTGTCGACGCCGAACAGATGTTGCTGCGGAGCAGAATCAACCGCGCCAGGGCAACACCCGGGGGCCAAGGCGTCCGTCTCCTTCCAGCGCGGGGTACCACCGTCGCCCCGGTCCTTCCACGGTGGGACGGAGACGTGGGCGGGCATCTCCAGCGGCGGAGCGACAGGGAGCGGGTCTGGAAGGGTCGGCTGTCGGCGGTTCCACACGGAATTGGCCACGAAGTGCAGGCAGTTGACCGTCAGGATCGCCGGCGCCACGATCGCCACCGCCTGCGGAAACATCGGCTCCAGCGACAGGGCCAGAACGATCGCCGTCACGCCGTTCTGCTGACTGAGAGCCAGCGGGATCCGGTCGGTCCGGTCGAGTTTCCGGGTGAGTACCGAGCCCACCACCATCTGGGCGCCGTACGCGGCGGCCCCCAACACCACACCGTGCAGCAGGTCGATGCCATTCACCAGCAGCAGGCCCAGGGTGAACGCCGCAACGACACAGGCGCCCCGGACGATCGTGCCGATGTGGCGCTGGAGCACACGGGGTCGGAAGAACAGCCCGATGACGGCGACACCGAGCATCAGCGCGAACCCACCGGCCAACAGGACCAGCGCGAACAGCAGGAGTTGGCGATGACCTCGGCGGTGCGGGACCAGCGGGCCGGGTCGAGCCCTCCTGTGCGCCGCAACAGCAGCACGCGACTGCGGCCGCACACACCAGTGCGGCGTTCCAGCCCAACTGGGCCGCGTAGTCCGGGAGGTTGTCACCCCCGCCGCTCCAGTGACACCTTCAGGATGCCGCCGTCCTCGGCTCGGGGAGTTCCGCTGTGCAGCCCTGCCTCGCAGTGGGACACCGAGTGCTGCCGGCCGCGGCCACCACTGGGGCGGACATCGCTGTCGCGGTCGCCACTGATGCACCCGGCTGCCGCACACCGCTTGCGCTGAGCCGGTGCAACCCCGTCCGGGCCCGTCGAGCCCTGTCGGCGCCCCGGACGGGCGAGAGAGGACCGCCGGTGCCTCGCGTGAGTGGGGGGAGCCTCGTAGATTGATCAGTGGGACGGGCGACAGGAACGGGCAGGCGCGTGACGGCATGACTCTCGATTACGCAGCGCTGTTCGCCGCCACGCCCAGTCCCTATCTGGTGCTGGACAGGCACTTCGTCATCCGCGATGTCAACCACGCCTATCTTCAGGCGACACTGCGCACGCGAGAGGATCTGGTCGGGCGCTACGTTTTCGATGCCTTCCCCGACAATCCCGCTGATCCCGACGCCGACGGGGTGTCGAATCTCGCGATCTCCCTGCACCGGGTCCTGGCCTCCGGCAAGCCGGACTCCCTGGCGCTGCAGCGATACGACATCCCCCTCGTGGGCCGACCCGGAGAGTTCGAGAAGCGCTGGTGGTCAACGATCAATGCTCCGGTTCTCACGCCGCAGGGAGCAGTGGCCTGGATCATTCACCGGGTCGAGGACGTGACCGCATTCGTGGAGATCCGCCATGTGGGTGGAACGCTGAGCGAGCGGGACGTGGGGATGGAGGCCGAACTGTACGCGCGAGCCCGCGAGCTGCAACGACTCAACGAAGAACTACGCCAGGCGCACAGCCGTGAACGCCAGGTGGCACTCACCCTGCAAGAGGCCATGCTCCACGCCCCGGACCTGATCAAGCACCAGGACATCGCGGTCCGCTACCTGCCCGCCGTCGGGTCACTGAACGTGTGCGGTGACTGGTACGACATCGTCGACCTTCCCGATGGCCGCTTCGCCGTAGCGGTCGGCGATGTCGTGGGCCACGGGCTGGAAGCTGCCGCTGTCATGGGAATGCTCCGCAGTGCCCTCAGCGCCGCGGTGCGGACCGCGGAGGGCCCCGCGAAGGCACTGGAGGTGCTGGGCCTGTACGCACGCTCCGTCGAGGGGGCGCTGGCCGCCACCGCAGCCCAGGTAGTGATCGATACCAGCCGCCGACTGATCACCTACAGCAGCGCCGGGCACCCCCCGCCTGTCCTGCTGTCCGCCGACGGGACCTGCCATCTCCTCGATCAGGCCACCGATCCGCCGCTGGGCGCCCGCCCGGAACACGTTCCCCGCCCTGAGACCAGCCGCTCCTACACCCGCAATGCCACCCTCGTTCTCTACACCGATGGCCTCATCGAACGCCGGGACGAGGACATCGATACCGGCATCACCCACCTCACCGACACCCTGACCCGGTACCGCGTTCTCGGAGCGGAACGTCTCGCGGACGCCGTGCTGGCGCAGCTCGGCGTCAGCGGCGGATCCCGCGACGACATCGCCCTCGTCATCGTCCGCCTGTGACCGACACCGGTCGGACGCCCCGTCGGCAGCAGACGTGAAACACGTGGGAGCGGGTGTTCACCAGCCCATGAGGCCTGCCCCGGATGAGGCGCCTGCCCCGGATGAGGCGCCTGCCCCGGATGAGGCCAGACCGGGACAAGGCCAGACCGGGACGAGGGCGGAGTCCACGTGGGTCTTCGGCTCGCGCAGGCCGGTGGGCTCCCGCACCTCAGATGCTCAGCCGACGGCACGGAAGCTGCGCAGTCGCAGACTGTTGCCGACCACGAAGACCGAGGAGAACGCCATCGCCGCGCCCGCGATCATCGGGTTGAGCAGACCGGCCGCGGCGAGCGGCAGGGCGGCCACGTTGTAGGAGAAGGCCCAGAAGAGGTTCGAGCGGATCGTGCCCAGCGTCTTGCGGGAGAGCCTGATGGCGTCGGCGGCGGCCCGCAGATCGCCGCGGACCAGGGTCAGGTCGCCCGCCTCGATGGCGGCGTCCGTGCCGGTGCCCATCGCCAGGCCGAGGTCGGCCTGGGCGAGGGCGGCCGCATCGTTGACGCCGTCGCCGACCATCGCCACACTGCGGCCCTCGGCCTGCAGCTTCTTGACCACGTCGACCTTGTCCTGAGGCATGACCTCGGCGATCACTTCGTCGATGCCGACCTCGGCGGCGACGGACTCCGCGACCGCCTTGTTGTCACCGGTGAGCAGGATCGGCGTCAGTCCCAGGGCACGCAGCCGGCGGATGGCTTCCGGGCTGGTCTCCTTGACCGCGTCGGCGACTTCGAGGACGGCGCGCGCCTCACCGTCCCAGGCGACCGCGATGACGGTACGGCCCGCGGCCTCCGCCTCCGCCTCCGCCTTGGCACGCTCCAGCTCCACGGGCAGTGCCATGGCCCATTCGGCGAGCAGCTTCTCCCGGCCCACCAGGACCGCGTGCCCGTCGACGATGCCCTGCACACCGAGACCGGGAATGTTCGCGAAGTCCTCGGGGGTGGGGAGAGTACCGACGCGCTCGGCCGCCCCCGTGGCCACCGCCTGCGCGATGGGGTGCTCGGAGGAGTGCTCCAACGCTCCTGCCAGACAGAGGACTTCGGCCTCGTCGGTTGTTTCGGCGGTGTGCACCTTGAGGAGG
Source organism: Streptomyces sp. NBC_01142 (assembly GCF_026341125.1). Classification (NCBI taxonomy): domain Bacteria; kingdom Bacillati; phylum Actinomycetota; class Actinomycetes; order Kitasatosporales; family Streptomycetaceae; genus Streptomyces; species Streptomyces sp. NBC_01142. The sequence goes on along the minus strand of NZ_JAPEOR010000003.1, from coordinate 496,144 downwards.
GTCATCCGGCCGGTGGTGACGGTGCCGGTCTTGTCCAGGACGATCGTGTCGACCTTGCGGGTGGTCTCCAGAACTTCCGGGCCCTTGATGAGGATGCCGAGCTGGGCGCCGCGGCCGGTGCCGACCATGAGGGCCGTCGGGGTGGCCAGGCCCAGCGCGCAGGGACAGGCGATGATCAGTACGGCCACGGCGGCGGTGAAGGCGGCCGTGAGACCCGAGCCGCTGCCGAGCCAGAAGCCGAACGTGGCGAGGGCCAGGGCAATGACGAGCGGCACGAAGACCGCGGAGATCTTGTCGGCGAGGCGCTGGGCGGCGGCCTTGCCGTTCTGCGCTTCCTCCACCAGCTTCGCCATGCGGGCCAGTTGGGTGTCGGCGCCGATGCGGGTGGCCTCGACGACCAGCCGGCCGCCGACGTTGAGCGTGGCACCGGTGACGCTGTCACCGACGCCTGCCTCTACCGGTACGGACTCGCCGGTCAGCATGGAGGCGTCGACGGCGGAGGAGCCCTCGACGACAGTGCCGTCGGTGGCGATCTTCTCGCCGGGGCGGACCAGGAAACGGTCACCGACCTGAAGGTCGGCCGCAGCGATCAGCTGTTCGCGGCCGTCGCGCAGGACCGTGACCTCCCTCGCTCCCAGCTCGAGCAACGCCTTGAGCGCGGCGCCGGCCTTGCGCTTGGAGCGGGCCTCGAAATAGCGCCCGGCCAGGATGAAGGCGGTGACACCGGCGGCAGCTTCCAGGTAGATGTTGCCGGCGCCGTCGCTGCGGGCGATCGTGAACTCGAAGGGGTGCGTCATGCCGGGCATACCGGCCGTACCGAAGAACAGCGCCCACAGCGACCACAGGAACGCCGCCGACGTACCGACCGAGATCAGTGTGTCCATGGTCGCCGCGCCGTGCCGGGCGTTGTTCCAGGCGGCGCGGTGGAAGGGCCAGGCGGCGTACGTGACGACCGGCGCGGCCAGCGTGAGCGACAACCACTGCCAGTACTCGATCTGCAGCGCGGGCACCATGGCCATCGCGATGACAGGCAGGGCCAGCGCCACCGCGGTGATCAGCCGCTGCCGCAGCGGCCGCAGGGCGTTCACCTCGTCGTCGGGGGTGTTCGTTGCGGATTCGTCGGGCGTGCTCGTACGAGCCGGAGCGGGAGCCGGAGGCGCCGCGGTGTAGCCGGTTGCCTCCACCGTGGCGATCAGGTCCGCCACGGAGACGTCTTCGCCGCGATAGCTGACCCTGGCCTTCTCAGTGGCGTAGTTGACGGTGGCCTCGACACCGTCCATGCGGTTCAGCTTCTTCTCGATACGGGCGGCGCACGAAGCGCAGGTCATGCCGCCGATGGCGAGCTCGACCTCAGCGGTATCGGTGACCGTCGCAGTCATCACTGCTCCTCGAACTGGTGGAGAGGGTGGGACGCGCCGGGTCCGGATGAGCCCGGCGGCGGGCGTTGGGGCCGGCATCAGGCCGCCCGACCGTTGAGTGCGTATCCGGCGTCATCGACGACCTTGGCAACCAGCGCGCCGCCGGGCTCGCCGGAGGTGGTCACGGTGACCTGGCCGGCGCGCCCGGCCCTCGGCGGTGGGCGCCGTGGCTGCGCTGGTGGAGCAACTGCCCTCAGGAGTACGACAGGCCATCGGTATCTCCTCCGGCGGCAATCGATCTTGATACCCCATGGGGGTATCTTCTTGAGCCCAATATATACCCCCCATGGGTATCTTTCGCAACCGCCTCCGGCCCGGGAGGCGGCCTCAGCGGCCACACCGCCACTCCGGTCGGCGGGTCACGCAACGGGCGGCCCCGAGGGTGAGGTCGAGAATGCTTCTGGCCGCCGGGGCCCGTCCCGCCGGGCGGCCGGGCCGGCTGCTTCGGGCGGTGAGCAGTGACCAGCCAGGCGGTGCTGCGCAGCCGCAGTCCGCCCTTCCGCTCGTGTGGGCGCAGAGCCTCGGCGAGCCGGCGGCGAGCGAGGTCCTGGAATGTCTTGCTCGAGGCCGGCGCGCCGGGCTTCACAGCCGTCCAGGACGCGATCACCGACTACCTGCCGGCCGAACAGCGGCTCGGACGCCTTGCGGACGGCACCGACACACCTACGGTCGCGCTCGCCCTCGTCGGAACCGTCCACCACCTCCTGATGACCACGAGGGCAGCGCGATCAGGGGAATCACAGGTGCGCCCGGCAGGTTGGGGGCGACCGGTGCGAGGGAGGGCGGATGATGGCCGCCCTCCCTCGCAGTCCGGGCCGGTCGCTTCAGACCGTGGAGGGTTCGGGCTCGGCGGCGAGCACCGGTGCAGCGAGGCGGCCTGTGCGCTCGAGCCCGTACAACGCTGCCGCGCAGGCAAGCCCCAGCAGGAGCAGGGCAGCCCACGGCAGCGCGGACACCCCGGCGTTGCGGGCCGCGTCCAGTGCGGCCCCCGTGAGGAGGTTGCCCAAGGTGATTCCGACGCCGCAGATGGTGTTGTACAGGCCGTAGTGCGTGGCGACGAGGCGGTCACCGGAGAGACGGACGATGGTGTCCATCTCGAACGGATAGGCGACCATCGTTCCCAGGGCCAGCAACAGCGCGGACAGCGCAGGCGGCACTGCCGCGAGCAGCCACCGTCCTACTCCGCCGTCCGGAACCGGCATGGCCGTGGCCAGCAGAAGCGGGACGAACGCGACTCCCATGGTCAGCAGACCCCAGACGAGCGCGCGCCCCGGTTCCATGCGGGCCTTGCACCAGGCGGTCACCCTGGTCTGGCCCAGGATGGTGCTCAGACCCGACACGGCGAACAGCACCGCCACCGCAGCCGTGCCGAACTCGCCCTCGCCGCCCAGGCGCCGTACCTCGAGTGGCAGCGCGAGATAGACCTGGAACGACATCACGTACGAGCCGATCATCGCGAGCGAGAACAGCAGGAACGGCCGATTGGCCAGGATGCTCCGCCACTGCGCCAGGACACTCTCCCGGCGGCCGTCCGACTGGACCTCTGTGTCGTCGGCTCGGCGCGCCGGCAGGGCCCGGATCTGCACGATGCTCAGAACCGCGAAGATGCCGGCCGCCGTCAGGCACGTGATGCGGAAGTCGATACCTGTCAGCACCATCCCCACCAGCGGGCCGAGCAGGATGCCGGCCTGGTAGAAGACGTTGAACAACGCGAACGCCTCCACTCGCCGCTCCCCCGCGTCCGCCGCGAGGTAGGCGCGGGTGGCCGGGTTGAACAGGGCGCCGGCCAGGCCCGTCGCGGCGGACGCGGCGATCAGCGCGGGCACTGAGCCGACGAGCCCGAGGGTCGCGAAGCCGACGATGCGCAGCACCATTCCCGCGATGATCATCGGCTTGTAGCCGAGCCGGTCGGCCAGCGTCCCGCCGACCAGGAACATGCCCTGCTGGCTGAAGTTGCGCACCCCGAGGATCAGACCGACAAGCCATCCGGCCAGACCGAGAGGCCCGGCCAGGTGTGTGGCCAGGTACGGCATCAGCATGTAGAAGCCGAGGTTGATGGTGAACTGGTTCACCATCAACAGCTGGACGCTGCGTTTGTAGGTGCGGACCTGCGCGAGGGTGCCCTTCACCGGTCCTCCTCCACGTGGGTCCCGGTGCGCATCTCATCGGCGGCCGGATCGTCCGGGCCCACGACGTGAGCGAGGGCGAGCGGGTCGACGACGCTGGCGCATCGGGTCCAGCGGGTGACTTCCTTCTCGTCCAGGCGGCCGATCACCTCCGGTTCGGGCGCGGGCGGGGAGTCGAGCAGGCCATGGGCGGTGCAGTAGTCGTCGTCGTAGACGGTGCCGAGATAGCGCTGCGGCCCGTCGGGGAAGATCGCTGCGATCCGCGTGTCCTCGGGCATCGTGCGGGCGAGCCATCCGGCGACCAGGGCGACCGCTCCGACGCTCCACCCGCCGGTGGCGTAGTGGGAGGCGGCCAGTTGTCGGCAGGACCACACCGCTTCGGCCGGGGCGATCCAGTGCACCTCGGAGAAGTTGTCGTAGGCGACGTTGCGGGGGTAGATGCTCGATCCGAGCCCGCGCATCAGACGCGGCCGGGCGGCCTGGCCGAAGATGGTCGAGCCGATGGTGTCCACTCCCACGAGCTTCAGGCCGGGGTAGAGCTGCTGCAGAACGCGGGAGATGCCGGCGGAGTGCCCACCGGTGCCGACGCTGCACACCAGCACGTCGATGTGGGCGAGTTCGGCGGCGAGTTCCAGGGCGAGCGGGGTGTAGGCGGTGGTGTTGTCGGGGTTGTTGTACTGATCCGGGCACCAGGAATCCGGGTGCTGCCGCATCAGCTGGGTGACGCGGTCGCGGCGGGCCTGCTGCCAGCCGCCGGTCGCATGCGGCTCGGAGACGACGTTGACCTGGGCGCCATAAGCGGTCAGCAGCCGGTTCATGGACGTCTCCAGGCCCGGGTCGGTGACCAGGGTGACCGGGTGGCAGTAGACCATGCCCGCGAGAGCCAGGCCGAGGCCGAGGGTGCCGCTGGTGGACTCGATGATCCTCGCCCCGGGCTTCAGATCGCCGCGGGCGCGGGCGCGTTCGACCATGTGCAGGCCGGGGCGGTCCTTGATTCCGCCGGGGTTGAAGCCTTCCAGCTTCGCCCAGAATCCCCGTCCCGCAGGGGCGAAGGGCTCGCTGACGTGCAGGAGGGGAGTGTTGCCCACCAGCCCTGACAGGGCGGCGTGGCCGGGCTTGGTGAGGTGGGTGGTATTCGGAGACTGCATCAGTCGGCTCTCATCATTGGGTGAATGGCGCGTCGGGTGCTGATCTCTCGTACGCCGCCCGTCCCGGACCGGTGACCCGGTCGCCGGGGCAGGGGGCGGTGCCGCGGCGTGCTGCGGCTCGAAGGGCACGGCCTACGTCCGCCACCGGCACAAGGCGCACAGTGTCGAGCGGCCGGAAGTGGATCTTCGGGTCTCCCCCGACGCGGGCCGCGCACTTCCACCGGGTGCTGCCGCGCGCGTCGCTGACGCTTCGGTCGTCACCGCAGCGGACATCTGCGTACGCCCCTGCTGACGTCCGGTCACCTCCATGTCCGCACCGGACGGCGCGCAGGAGGAGTCAGCAGGTGCCGCAGCACGCGGTACCTGCCCGGTGTCCTGTTGGGCGCCGGAGACCGTACGGACCGAGTCGTGAGCGTGGCCGGGCCCGTGCAGCAGCAGCGCACAGTCGAGCACGATCAGCAGCAGCCCGCTCAGGAGCAGGGCGAGCAGCCGGCACTGCACAGGTGAGGAGGCAACGGAGAGCGAGCGAACGCGGGATGTAGACAGCACAGTTCCTCCGCAAGCGGCCGTCGTGCACCACGAGGCGCATCAAACAGCGGGCGGGGCGGGCAGTGTCAGGGAGCCGCCGCAGGAACCTGCCTCGCCATGCGCCGTGGCGCGAATGAGCGAAACCGGATGCGGCGGCGGCCGGCCTCATCGCGCACTCAGCCGCGGTGGGCTGTCCCGGAACCGTGATCGGACGGGAGGGCATGAGGGGCCGACGGAAAGTCGCCGGATCCTAGATCTGCAGAACTGTGGCCCTTATCGACGTGCTCGGCAAGTGCTTGGCCGACGCCACGTCACCGAAGGCGACCAGAGCAGGTCGCTGCGTCGAGGAAGTGTCTTCCCCGACGAGGGCACAGACGCTGGGGGCATCCGGAGCAGGTGTGTGCTGCGGTTGGCCGGGAACGCATTCCTGAGCGGGATGGGACGGGCCGTGGCCACCACCGTGGTGGTCCACCGGCTCGTCCTGGACCGCAGCGCCGACGTGCAGGGCGGCCGCCGCGGGCGCGGCCACGTTTGCGTCGAGATGGCCGGTGACGCCATCGATGCTCACGCCGTGCGCGTACACGAAGGCGAACAGCGTCATCGCCACCCACAGCACGCGCAGCGGACCCGCCGACGAGCGGGCCCGCGACGTACGGGAAGACGACCAGGCCGTGACCATGCCGTGATCCTAACGGCTCGCCCCGGCACCTCCCCACCACCCCGGTCGCCAACACCACGCCGACATCTGGCCACATCCGGTGTGCACGCCGTGCCGCGCCGGGGCGCCGGACGGTGTGTCAGTCCAGAGAGACGAGAAGGTCGTTGCAGGCTTTCTACGGCCCGGACGCGCCAGGTCGCCGACGGCGAAGTCGCGGAAGTCAGTGGTACGCGTGGACGACGGCGTGGCCCTTGCCGCGGCCGGTCAGCCACTTGTTCAGCGGCGTGGTGATCACGAAGGCGACAGCGAAGCCACCCAGGAGCGCGCCCCGGAACAGCCTGTCGGACGTGCTCGGCACAGAGCGGCGCGAAGGCAGCAGCACCGCGGCGCCGGGGGGCGGGGGCGGCTGGCGGCCGCCCCCGCATGCGGCTCGTGCGGTCAGCTCGTGCCGAGCAGCTTGTTCATGCGTGTGATCTCGGCGCTCTGCGAGGTCACGATGTCCCCGGCCGTGTCCTTGGCAGGCTGAAAGGCACCGTCGGCCTGCTCGGTCTTCGCCATCTCGACCGCGCCTTGGTGGTGCTTGACCATCATCTCGAGGAATGCGGTGTCGAACGCCGTGCCGGAAGCCTTCTCCAGCTTGCCCATCTCCCCGGGCGTCATCATCCCGGCCATGGAGTGACCGGCGTGCTCTTGGCCCTCGTCCTTCTCGGGGACTTCCTCGCCCCAGGAGGTGAGCCACCCGGACAGGGTCTCGATCTCCGGGTCCTGCGCCTTTTTGATCTCCTCGGCCATGTGCTTGACCTCGGCGGACTGCGCCCGGGTCTCCGCCAGCTCGGCCATCTCGACCGCCTGCCGGTGGTGCGGGATCATCCCCTTCGCGAAGGCTACGTCTGCGGCATTCTGCTCGCCCTGCCCGGCGGAGGCCGACGCGATGGGCGAGGGTGTCCTGTCGTGGCCGGCGTGGCCGGCCGAGCTGTCATCTCCCCCGCCGCAGGCGGCGAGTACGACGGCAGCGGTGGCCGCGGCCGTCGCAGCGGCGGCACGGCGGATCAGGGAACGGTGTGCGGTCATGGTGGTGCGACTCCTGCAATGTGTGCTCCATCGGGCATGGCTCTCCACGGCGGCACCGGCCACTGGGGCTCGGGCACACCGGAGCCGCCTATATGCGCAGGAGTTGCAGTTCGCTCAACGAGGGCGGGGCGCGCCCGCCCAGCGACGCCGCGGGGACGAGTGCGGGTACGTCCGCCGTGTCGCAGGTGACTGTCCCGGCCGGAGCCGGCGCGGGCAGTGCGGGCGGTCCGCTCGTACCGCCGGCAGCACATGTGGCGTCGGCGTGCTCGGCATGTCCGCCGGCACCACCGTCGTCATGACCGACGTGGACGCAGTCCTCGTATTCGGCTGCGTCAGCGTGCGACGAAGCCGTGGCCGGGACCGCATGGTGGACATCCGGCATGGCGCCGGACGACGCCGGAGGGACAGCAGGCCCCAGGCCGTGCATGGCCACCACACCCGCCAACACGGCCAGCACAAGCAGCGCATACAGCCGCAGCCCACCGGGCCGGGCCGCGCACCACGCCTGCTGACTCATGCCCGCCATCCTAATCGGCGCCCTCGCAAGGCCGCGATCCTCTCCTCGCCCGGCGATCGCAGGCGTTCGCCTCATCGAACGGGCTGTTGCCCCGCCCCGCTCCGGGCTTCGGGACGACACGCTCCCGGCGGCAAAGGGACGTAGGGAAACCAGCTCCAGGTGGATGCCCCGGCTCTTGGCCCTCGCCCCCGCTCAGCGCACCGGAATGATGTCGGGTGCGCCGAGCCGTACCGCGTCGGCGGTCCGGTCGTCCGGCTGCTGCTGGGCCTCGCGTTCTGCCGCCACCCGCTTCAGGTAGTGGTCGACTTCGCGGTCCTGCTGCGCCCGGTCCCAGCCGAGGTGAGGTGCCATCAGTTCGGCGACGGTGCGCGCCGCGTCCACGCCGCGGTCCCAGGACTCGATGGAGATCCGGGTACGCCGGGCGAGCACATCGTCCAGATGACGGGCTCCCTCATGGGTCACCGCGTACACGGCCTCGACGCGCAGGTAGTCGTCGGAGCTCGGCAACGGCTCGGCGAGCGAGGGGTCGGCCGCGACCATGGCGAGCAGCTCGTGCACCAGGGAGCCGTAGCGGTTCAGCAGGTGCTCGATGCGGGCGACATGCAGCCTCGAGCGTTCGGCGAGGTTGTGCCGTGAGTTCCACAGGGCCGGGTAGCCGTCGGCGCCGAGCAGCGGAACGCGCTGCGTGACGCAGTCGGCCACCTTCTCGTCCAGAGCGCGGGCCGCCTCGTCGACCGCGTCCTTGGCCATCACCCGGTAGGTCGTGTACTTGCCCCCGGCCACCACGACGAGCCCGGGGACCGGATGCGCGACGAGATGCTCCCGGGAGAGCTTGCTGGTCTCCGCGGCCTCGCCGGACAGGAGCGGGCGCAGCCCGGCGTAGACGCCCTCGACGTCCTCCGCGGCCAGCGGCGTGACCAGAACGCGGTTGACGTGTTCCAGCAGGTAGTTGACATCTTTGGAGCTCAGCGCCGGATGAGACTTGTCCAGTGTCCAGTCGGTGTCGGTCGTCCCGATGATCCAGTGCCGCCCCCAGGGAATGACGAACAGCACACTCTTCTCCGTGCGCAGGATCAGCCCGGTGCGGGAGATGATCCGGTCGCGCGGGACCAGCAGATGCACGCCCTTGGAGGCGCGGACGTGGAACTGGCCGCGGGTACCGGCCATGGACTGGGTGTCGTCCGTCCACACGCCGGTCGCGTTGATGACCTGCTTGGCGAGCACTTCGGTCTCGCTGCCGGTCTCCAGGTCCGTGACCACGGCGCCCACCACCCGCTCGCCCTGGCGCAGGAAGCGGCTGACGCGGGTGCGATTGGCGGCCAATGCCCCGTAGGCGGCTGCGGTGCGGGCGAGGAACATGGTGTGCCGGGCATCGTCCACCTGGGCGTCCCAGTACTGGATCGCGCCGACCAGGGCGTCGGAGCGCAGCGCGGGCGCCTCGCGCAGGGCCTGCCGCTTGAGCAGGTGGCGGTGGTGGGGCAGCCCGCTGGAGCTGCCCGAGGCCGCGGCCATGGTGTCGTAGAGCAGCACGCCGGAGCCGACGTAAGGGCGCTCCCAGACCCGGTGTTGCAGCGGGTAGAGGAAGGACACCGGCCGCACCAGATGCGGGGCCAGGACCTGGAGCAGCAGCCCCCGCTCCTTGAGCGCTTCGGCGACCAGGCGGAAGTCCAGCATCTCGAGGTAGCGCAGGCCGCCGTGAATGAGTTTGCTGGAGCGGCTGGAAGTGCCCGACGCCCAGTCCCGGGCTTCGACGAGGCCGACCCGCAGGCCCCGGGTAGCGGCGTCGAGAGCGGCCCCGGATCCCACGACACCGCCACCGACGACGAGGACGTCCAGCTCACCCTCCCCCAGCCGCACGAGAGCCTCCGCGCGTGCCTCGGGTGAGAGAGCCATCGGATTCACCATCGGGTCTCCTACTCGTGCTGCGGCTGGCCTGGTGCTGCGGCCGCGCTGCGCGCGTGGCCGGGGGCGCCCGGGTCGGGCGCCCCCGGCACGGGCCTATTCGACCTTGGCCCAGTCGAGCGTGCGCTCCACCGCCTTCTTCCAGCCCGCGTATCCTTCCGCGCGTCGTTCCTCGGACCACTGGGGCTCCCAGCGCTTGGACTCCTGCCAGTGGGTGCGCAGTTCGTCGGTGTCCCGCCAGAAGCCGGTGGCCAGACCTGCCGCGTAGGCGGCGCCGAGCGCGGTGGTCTCGGCGACGACCGGGCGGCTGACCGGTACGCCGAGGACATCGGCCTGGATCTGCATGCACAGGTCGTTGGCCGTCACACCGCCGTCGACCTTGAGCACGTCCAGATGGACGCCGGAGTCCTGTTCCATGGCCTCCACCACGTCGCGGCTCTGGTAGCAGATGGCTTCCAGGGTGGCCCGCGCCAGGTGGCCGTTGCTGTTGTACCGGGCGAGGCCGACGATTGCGCCGCGGGCGTCGGAGCGCCAGTACGGAGCGAACAGGCCCGAGAACGCGGGGACGAAGTACATGCCGCCGTTGTCCTCGACGGTACGGGCCAGTCGCTCGCTCTCGGCGGCGTCAGTGATGATCTTCATCTGGTCGCGCAGCCATTGCACCGCGGACCCGGTGACCGCGATGGAGCCCTCCAGGGCGTAGATCGCCGGGCTGTCGCCGAACTGGTACGCCACGGTGGTGAGAAGGCCGTGCTGCGAGCGGACCAGTTCGGTGCCGGTGTTGAGCACCAGGAAGTTGCCGGTGCCGTAGGTGTTCTTGGCTTCGCCGGGCGCGTAGCAGACCTGCCCGACGGTGGCCGCCTGCTGGTCGCCGAGCACCCCGGTGATGGGGATGGCGGCGCGCAGCGGCCGGGAGGTACGGGTCTCCCCGAACGCCTCCCGGTGGGAGGACGGATTGATGCTGGGCAGCATGGCCCGGGGAACGTTGAAGAACCCCAGCAACTCGTCGTCCCAGTCGAGGGTTTCCAGGTTCATCAGCATGGTGCGGCTGGCGTTGGTCACGTCGGTGGCGTGGATTCCGCCCTCGGGGCCGCCGGTGAGGTTCCACAGCACCCAGCAGTCCGTGTTGCCGAAGAGTGCATGGCCCTGCTCCGCCGCCTCGCGGACGCCCTCGACGTTCTCCAGAATCCACTGGATCTTGCCGCCGGAGAAGTAGGTGGCCGGCGGCAGGCCCGCCTTGCGGCGGATCACGTCGCCCTGGCCCGAGCGTTCCAGGGCGGCCGCGATGGAGTCGGTGCGGGTGTCCTGCCAGACGATGGCGTTGTAGTAGGGACGCCCGTTGCGGGGGTCCCAGACAACGGTTGTCTCCCGCTGGTTGGTGATGCCGATCGCCGCCAGGTCGGACGGGGACAGGTTGCCATGCCGGAGGGCGTTCTGGATCACCGAGTTGGTCCGTTCCCAGATCTCCACCGGGTCATGTTCGACCCACCCCGAGCGCGGGAGTATCTGGGAATGCTCCATCTGGTGCTTCGCCACTTCGTTGCCGGCATGGTCGAAGATCATGAAACGGGTGCTGGTGGTTCCCTGGTCCACTGCGCCGACGAAGTCCGCCATGACATGCCGCCTCTCCTGTGGAATGGACTGGGTTGCGGCCTCGCACGGGGCCGGTCAGGCTTCGGGGGTCGGCATGCGTCCGGGGGGCTCCGGCTCCGCGGACGGCAGGAACCGGCCGATGAAGAACTTGTAGAGGAACGCTCCGACCAGGCCGCCGATCAGCGGACCGATGATCGGAACCCAGAAATAGAAGTTCCCGTACTGATCTCGCCACGCTCCGCCGTACCCGGTGAGGAAGCTGGCCAGCCTGGGACCGAAGTCACGTGCGGGGTTGATCGCGTAGCCCGCGTTGGTGCCCCATGCCATGCCGATCGCCACGACGACCAGGCCGATGATGAAGGGGGCCAGGTTGGCGCCGGGAGGCGTGTTGAGCAAATCAGTGATCGCCATGATCATCAGCAGCAGGATCGCGGTGCCGATGATCTGGTCGCGGAATGCGCCCCATTCGCTGACCGGCAGATTCAGGTTGCCGTTGGCGGGCAGCGTGGAGAAGACGCCCTGCGTCTTGATGGTGTGGGTGGGGTCCGCCTTCGCCAGCGCCTCGGTGTAGTTCCAGCGCACCAGCAAGGCTGCCACGAACGCGCCGGCCGTCTGGGCCACCACATAGGGCGCCACCCTGCGCCACGGAAAGCCTCTGAACGTGGCCAGTGCCACGGTCACCGCGGGATTGAGGTGAGCACCACTCAGTCGCGCCGCCACATAGATGCCGAGAGTGACGCCGATGCCCCACGCCCAGGAGATGCTGTCGTGGTTTCCGAGGCCGCCCGCGGGATCCGTGAGAGCTCCGCCGGCGACTACTTGAGCCACCACACCGCAACCGAAGAGGATGAGAATCATGGTGCCGGCGAATTCGGCCGAAAGCTCGCCGACCAGCCCTGACCTTTTAAGCCGCTCAGCCATGGGAGCCCGCTTCCTGCCGGTTCTGGACCGGCCCGTCGCTTGCCCGAGTCCCCCAAGACGTCATGGTATGTCGATCAAGAGTCAGCCGCATGCGAGGCGCCGTGGACCGCGCCTGACCAGGGCGAAGACCGATGCCGGCGTCGTCGGAGGGAGGGAGAAACCGGTGCGCAAAGCGCACGGAGCGATGCCGAGCGGCATCTCCGGCCAAGTGGCATCTCCCGTTGCAACCTGAACCGTTCCGGGTTCGGCAGAGGTCTCGGCTGTGGCTGTGGCGCTGTGTCTGTGGCTGTGGCTGTGTCTGTGTCTGTGTCTGTGACCTTGAGTTTGTGCTCTGGTGGTGACCGCCACCGAGGCCGCTGCCCCGAGCACCCTCCGCCGAACCCCAGCCCGCGCCGGGCACCGCCCCGCTGGTCGCGTTTCATCGGCGCCCAACTGGCCGGTGCCGTTGTGGGACTGACCCTGGTGGCGCTCATCTTCGTGAAGGAACGAGAGAACTCCCGACAGCCCGCCGCCCTGCCCGAACGGCGCGGGCGCTCCGGTCCATCGGCGGCGCTATGGCGGTGCCCGCACACACCTGACACTCAACCGGCCGTGGGAGCCCGGCTCGTACGGCGTAGCCGTCGGACCTTCCCCTACGGGTGCAGCACGACCTTCGTGTAGCCCTCGATCCGCTTGTCGAACTTGTCGTACGCCGACGGCGCCTGGTCCAGGGGCAGTTCATGCGAGACGACGAAGCTCGGCTTCGCCCGGCCCTCGATGATCATGTCGCGCAGGTACCGGTTGTAGCGCTTCACGTTGCACTGCCCGGTACCCATCCGCAGGCCCTTCTCGAAGAGCTTGCCGATCGAGACGAGGAGCATGCCGTGCTTGGCCTGCTCGTCAGGGCCCCCGGGGTCGGCCGGGACGTAGAGGCCGGGCACGCCGAGCGCTCCGGTGGCCCGGACCGTGCCGACGAGCGAGTTCAGGACGGTCGCCGGTTCCTCGCGGTCGGTGCCGTGCGCCATGGCCTGGTAGCCGACGGCGTCCACACCCTTGTCCGTGCCGACACCCTCGGTCTGCTCCTTGATCTGCTCCACGGGATCGCCCTCAGCGAAGTTGACCGGAACCGCGCCGATCTCCCGGGCCTTCTCCAGCCGCTCGGGAACCCGGTCGACGACGAACACCTTCTTCGCGCCACGCAGCAGGGCGGAGTAGGCGGCCATGAGCCCGACCGGCCCGCCGCCGTACACGGCGACGCTCTCACCCGGGCGGACCTGGGCGAGTTCACAGCCGTGGTAGCCGGTGGGGAAGATGTCGGCAAGCAGCATGAAGTCGCTCTCATGCTCCTTTCCCGGCGGCAGCTTCAGGCAGTTGAAGTCTGCGTAGGGAACGCGCAGATATTCCGCCTGGCCGCCGGGCCAGGGCCCCATGGCGACATAGCCGTAAGCGCCGCCCGCGAAGCCGGGATTGACGGTCTGACAGAATCCGGTGAATCCCTCGACACAATTGGTACAGAACCCGCAGGCAACATTGAAGGGCATGACCACGCGGTCGCCCTCCTTGAGCAAGGTAACGCCCTGGCCGATTTCCTCGATGATTCCCATGTTCTCGTGGCCGAAGACGATGCCGGGCTCGGCAGCGGTACGGCCCTCGTACATATGCAGGTCGGAGCCACAGATCGCAGTGGAGGTGACCCGTACGACCACGTCGTTCGGGTGCTGGATCGTGGGCTTTTCAACGTCTTCGACCGCTACTGTGAACGGTCCCTTGTAAACGACAGCTTTCATGGCTGCCACCTCCGCTCGGCAATGCACATACGACTTACACCCCCCCGCCCGCGCCATTCGCGTGACCTATCTCTCATGATTCTCCGACCTGCGCCAACAGACAACCCGGTAATCTCGGTCGGAATATTCTTCTGGTGTCCCACCGAGAAAAGGAAAGGGAGGACGAGGAGTGGCAGCACAACGACTCGGGACCCTGCTCGTCCCCGTACCCGGCCTGTCAGGCACCACGTACCCGCCCGGAACGACGGTGACTGTCCGCGGTCGCGGCGCGACTGTCGATGCCTTCATCAACGGTGATTGGCTTCCGCTGTCGTGGTGGGAATTCTCCGACGGCCTCCGCGAGGACATCGCCGACCGCTGATCCCGGCCCGCGAACGATGCTCCGCCCAGACGGGGTGCGCCTCGTCGCCGACGATGAGGCCCCTTCCCTCCGGCGGCGTTCGCGTCGGCTGACGCGCGTCCGGCTCTTCGGCCGGAGGTCCGGCGCAGGCCGCTTTTCAGCACATCCGGGCAACGCGACACCGCCACCACGCCCGCCTCAGCGGTCGATTAACGGCTGCTTCGACCCGACATGCACTCTTCCTGCCCACATGCAAGTCTGGTAACAGCCCATCGTCCGATCCGCTTCAGGAGGCACGATCATGGGCAAGAAGCAGAGCCGTCAGAACCGCGGCGCCCGCACCGGCGGCCATGAACGCAGCGTCGCCGCGGAGGCGAAGGACCAGGCGAAGACACCGGCCGCACAAGAGACGGCGCACACGATCTCGGAGCCGGTCTCCCGTAAAGAGCGGAAGTTCGGCCACAACTGATCTTCGGTGTCCGTTGGCGTCGACCCTCGGTCCTCGATCCTCGTGCCTACCGTGCGCGCACGGTAGGCACGAGGTCAGCCGCGGATCCCGGGCGGTGACAGCGGCACATCCCTGTCCGGCACTCCAGCCTGTGCCGACATCTCGGCCAACACACTCCCTCTCTCGCCCGCGGCACCCCCACTGAGGGCCACGTCGACACGGCTGGATCTTTCATGCGAAGGCTTGCATATATATGCGTCAAATGTCATAGTTTCGCCATGCAGAGCCCTCCACCCGAGGAAGATGACCTGATGACCACTGGAGCCCACCCCAATGCTCCTGCCCCCCGCGCGAACATCTTTCTGGCTCGCGGCTGCGACGAGTGCCGCGGCTGGGGGAGCGTGGTGAACGACGGCCGCTACGAGATCTGCCCCGCCTGCCAGCCCCTGAGCAGCTGACCGGCAAGGTGTCCCGGCCCCTGAGGACGACCGCTGCTGACCAGCTCGATGCCGTCCGTATCACTCGTCCAGGCCGCGCAGCAGCACGGCGAGCCCGCCGAAGAACTCCTGGTCGGCACCGATGTTCCGCGCGTGCCGTGCGGTCTCGGTCATGTACGGGAACTCACCCGGCGGCAGTGGGGAGATGGCAACCGTGCCCTCGCCGGACAGGGACCCGAGGTGTTCGAGCTGGATCGCCCCGATGACGTAACTCAGCAGACCGCGCAACGCGATGACCCGCCGCCCGCCTTCGATGCCCGCCTCGGCGAGGATGGCGAGCACCGCCTCAACCGGCCACCCGACAGGCTCTGAGTCTTCAGTGTCCCGTGCCGGCGAAGTCCGTGTGGTCTCACGGAGTGGGGGGTGTTGCGGTGGGCGGCGGTATGCGTCTGAGTGAATGAGCCAAGATCGTGAGGAAACACCCAGCCAGGTCTCTGGCCTTCGGGCCTTGATCTGGAAGGTTTTCGATCATGGCAGGAGTTACTCCCCGGAAGCCGCGTAAGCGGCTGGCCCCGTCGGAGAAGTACGAGATGTTCGTGGCGGTGCTCACCGGTCAGCACACGCAGCGCGAGGCCGCGGAACGCTGGGGCGTGGACCGCTCCACCGTGATCGCAGTGCTGCGGTGTGCGAAGCAGAGCGTGCTCGACGGGTTCGCCGCCGCGGTGCCGGGCCGGCCCGGCATGACCGTCGAGCAAGCCGCGCTGGCCGAGGCCCGCGCGGAGGTGGAACGGCTGCGGGCCACCATCACGGAGCAGGCAGTCGCGCTCCATCTGCAGCAGGGAAAAGCACGATGGGCCTGAGCGCCGGCCCCGTCGCGCCACGCGTGCACGCGGAGATCAAGGCCGGGCTTCTGGAGCTGGTCGACCATGCAGGGCGGGCCGGCTGGTCGGTGCGCCATGCCGCCGACACACTGGGCGTCGACCATATGCGGGTGCTGCGCTGGCAGCAGCGCCGCGTGGCGGGACGGCTCGAGGACAGCCCGGCCGGCCCGAACGTTGCGGTGCACGCGCTGCTGGACTTCGAGCGCGAGGCAATCGTCAAACTCGCCGAGGAGTGGGGCGGCACGGACCGCTCGCACCGCAAACTCGCCCACCGCGGCTCCCGCCTGGGCTGGGTCCACGTCTCGGAATCCACCGTGCTGCGGGTCCTGGACGACCAGGGCATCCGCCTGCCCGGCGGCCCGGTACGCGAACACCGCGAGAAGAAACCGTTTCCCGACTGGGCGCTCTGGCGCCCGAGATCAATCTGGATCTACGACTTCACGCACTTCACGGCAGCACGCAGGTGCGCTCTCGCAATCATGGACCTGGTGAGCCGCAAGTGGATCACCACGTTGGTCTCCGCCCAGGAGTCCTCCCTCCAGGTCGAGACCGCGTTCCTGTCCGCGCTGCATTCCGAGGACCTCGGGCACCTCGCCGAGCGCCGGATGCGTGCCGAACTCACCGCCCCCGGGCCACCGCCCGACGAACAGCCCGTCCTGCTGGCGGTCTCGGACAACGGCCCCCAGATGCGCTCCGCGGATACCCGCACCTTCATGGCCGCCTGCCTGATCGGCCAGCACTTCGGACGCCCTCACACCCCCAACGACCAGGCCTGGATCGAATCACTGTTCAGCCACGTCAAGGGCGAGTGGCCACACCTGACCAAGATCCGCGACCCCTTCGAACTCGAGGCCGAACTCGACGCGGTCCACACCGAGTACAACACCGTGCGCCTGCACGCCGGGCTCGGCTACGTCACCCCCGACGACGAGCACACCGGACGCGCCGACGCCATCCGAACGGCCCGCGCCCACGGTCTCCAGCAGGCACGCGAACACCGCATCGCCTACCGTCGGAAACAGAACTGAGAATCCTCAATATCCGTCACGTCCTGGTTGGGTATTTAACCCTGACCTTGGCTCAAAGACTCAGACACACCTCGGGCGGTGTAGGACGATGTCCCGTTTTCCGGCTTCAGGTTGGCTCGGTTCTCATTTGATCTGGTGCGTCTCATCGAACCCGGGATGGGTCCCCCATGGAGCGGGTTCGCGCGGTGGCAGCGGCGGCGCCCGGTGGGCCGTCGGGGTGTGGGATTGCATGGGTGGAGGCGGGAGCGGAGAAGTGTCGGCCGCCGGCGGAGGCGGTGGACGTCGTTCGAGACCGCGCTGCCGGTCGGAGATCCGACCCGTCGTACCGCGGTCAGCGCCACTTTCCGGGTGCACTGGCGGCGACAACGAGCCGACGTGTGGGTTTCGAGTCCAGGTTGGAGCGGTGGTTCTGCAGTCAGCCTTCGGCCCAGGCTTCCTCTTCCTCCCGTGCCACGTCATAGGCACGTCGGGCGGCGGCGACCTGTGACAGGTGTGCCTCGGACCAGCCCACGAGGGTGTCGAAGACCGGTACCAGGGTGCGGCCCAGGTCGCTGACTTCGTATTCCACCCGGGGAGGGATTTCCGCGTGGTAGGTGCGCACGATCATGCCGTCACGTTCCAGCTGGCGCACACGCTGGGTGAGGACCTTGGGGGTGATCTTCGGCACGAGCCGTTGCAGTTCATTGAAACGCAGCCGCCCATGGTGTTCGAGCACCCACAGGATCGGGGTGGTCCAGCGGCTGAACACCAGGTCAACCACCGGATTGATCGGACACGCCTGCTCCACCGGCTCGGCCATGGCCGTCTCCTTAGCGCCTTGCACCCGCGAGTCCGTGGGCACTATCTCCGAGGTAACCACTATACCGAGGAAAGTAGCCTGGTGGTGTTGCTGAAGACAGCAGCCCGGCACTTCCGCCGAACCGGACCAAGCCCCCCTTTTCTGGGGCACCGTCTCCTGCGCGAAGAAGGCACCACCATGACGTTCCCCGCACTCCCCAGGCGTGAGGGCAACCGGCCCGAGACCGGGCCCGAGGTCCCGCACCTGCAGTTCACCCAGACCAGCCCGCCGCAGATCAAGGAAGAACTGCGGCAGTGGATGGCCACCGCGCTCCCCGGCATCGTCCCTGGCCGCAGCGAGATATCCGTCCCCAGTACCTGGGCGGTGTTCCTCAGCGACGTCGCCCCGGCCGCGGGCGCCCGGCTGTTCCTGCCCCGGGGGAACGCGGAGTTCGCACACCTGCACGCCGACGGCAGCCTCCACCTGGCGCTGGCCCCGGCCGACCACGCCGCATTCCTGGCCTCCGGGTGGGGCGAAAAACACCCTCTGTACGACCGCGGCGTCAACGTCGTCATGTTCTACGCCTCCCGCGACCAAGCCGAGCTGGAGGTGGCCAAGAAGGTCATCGCCGCCTCTTACCAGTACGCCACCGGCCGCGCTCCGACCGTCAGGACCGCTGCGGCCTGACCGTGGCACCTGCCTGCCTGGCGGCGCACTGAAACCACTGCCACCGTGCGGCCGGCGCTCATCGACGCACGCCACCTGAAGTGACCCGTGCCCGGCAGGCAGTCCACTGGCCGACCTGCCACACCCTTGCGGAGGAATCCCATGCCCAAGATCAGTACAGGGCGAGTCCTGCTCACCCTGGCAGCGCTCGCAACGATGAGCCTCGCGTACGTGGCGGACTGGAATGAAACACACATCTACAACCCCGACTGGACGTCACACGCGAAGTTCCACAACGCCCAGACCATGAGCGTCGGCGCTGCGCTCGGCCTGGTGGGTCTGTACGCCCTGTGGATGGGCCGCGGCGCCTGGTCGCACTCCCGGCTTCAACTCGCCACCGGCGCCGCATCGTTGTACTGGATCACCCAGCTGTCGGCGATCTTCTACCCCGGCACGGCGCTCGTCGACCCGCCGGGCACCTTCGCCCCTCAGCCCGCACTCGCCGGGGCCATATTGGCCCTCAACACGCTCGCGTATGTCCTCGAGAGCCGACGGATCGGGCACGACGCCGGGCAGAGGCGCAGGAAAACCGCCCACCTCGGCGCCGCCGGCACCAGCAGTAACTGACGATGCGAGCGCCGCGATAGCAACCGTGCGGAATCCCCGGCAAGCCGGGCCAGAACAGTGCGCCCTCCGGCGCGGTCCCGGACGGAGGCCGAGGTGAGCGCGACGCCCCCCATCGTGTCCACGATCACGCGCGTCTTCCTGCTAGCGGTTCGCTTCCCGGCGTCGAATCCCCGTGCCTCGCCGCCCTCGCCGAACTCGGCCTTCGGCTCGCTGCTGCACGCCCACCGCATCCGGGCCGTCGGCATCGACAAGGACGATGGGCCCATCTGCGTACGGATGGCCCGCGCCGGACTGTCCCGGCCCGGAGAGCGTGAATTTCCGTCGCCATACCCGCATACCCGCACCCGCCCTCGTCGAGGTGCGAGTGTCGTCAGCCTTCGAGATGGCGGGTGTCACCGAGGCGGGCGAGCTGGCGGTTGTGGAAGAAGTCGTCCTCGCGCAGGTGGGTGATGCTGCCCGAGGGCGCCCGGAGATTGACGTAGCCGAGTGAGTCGATCGGCATCCTGATCCAGGACGCCACGACGAAGGACAGGGCGAAACCGTGGGTCACGATGATCTGGTGTTCGTAGGGGTGTTGCAGGATCTCTTCCATGGCCGCGTAGACGCGCCGGGCGAACGCCGCTTTCGTCTCGGCTCCCGGAACGCCCTCGTCGTGTCCCATCCGGTCCCCGACGGCGGGCGGCGGGACGAACCGCTTGTCCAGCCACTCCTGGGGCCTCCCCTCCGCCTCTCCGTAGGACTTCTCCCGCAGCCGGCGGTCCAGGACCGGTTCCACACCGAACAGCCCGGCGATCTCCTCGGCCGTGCGGCGGGTCCGTAGCAGGTCCGAGGAGATCAGCTCGACCTCTGCGTCCTCGGGGATCTCCCTGCGCAACGCCCGGGCGATGGAGGCCGCCTCGCGCAGGCCTGCCGGTGTGAGGTGCGAATCGTGCCACCCGCCGACCAGTTCCTCGACGTGGTGGCTCGCCTCCGGGTGAGTGACGACGTGGATGCTGCGCACCAGCGCGTGCCTTTCTGGTAGGGAAGGTCCTGTCCGACACCGGACCGTACCGCAGGGGAGAGATGGGAGAGTCGGGGATTCAGGGGAGGGACAGTTCCAGAATCATCAGGCCCCACAGCAGCCGGGCGTGGTCCTGGCCCCCCGCGTGTTCCGTGAGGACTTTCCGTACGGCGGCTTCGCTCAGAAATCCGGAGGTGCAGAGCCGGGGTCTGGCCAGGACATCGGTGGTGAAGTCCCAGAGTTTGGTGCCCGGTGTCATGAAGGCGCCGACCGGGAACGTGAACGGCTGTTTCTGGCGCTCCTGGACAGCCTGCGGAATCAATCCCTCTCCGGCGTCCCACAGAATCTGCTTGCGCCGGGACTCAGTGACCTTCAGTACGTCGGGAGTACGTCGCGCGAACCCGGTGACGGACGGCTGGCAGTAGGGCACGCGGCCCTCGACCGCGTGCGCCATGGCGAGGTGATCGAGTTTGCGCAGGTTGAGGCTGGGCAGCTTGTGCAGCCGGTCGAAGGTCAGCAGCTGCTCCAGGCGCGAGGGAGCCGGCCGGCTCAGCAGCTCCAAGGACCGCTGTCGGCTGCTCACACCGGAGTCGAGCAGAGCGCGGTACTCGGGGGTGTAGAGCTGCCGGTACCGCGCCTGCGGGACCAGCGACAGCCGGTCGAGGTAGCGGGCCTGCCAGGTTTCGTCGTCCGCCGCGAGGGCGGTGCTGTAGCGGCGGTAGCCGCCGAACTGCTCATCGGCTCCGTCACCCACGAAACAGACCCGGAAAGAACTGTTCGAGATCTCCCGGAACAGGACGTACGCGCTCAGGGCGTGTGGCGTCGCGTTCGGGGTGCCCAGCGCCGTCACCATGGCCGGGATCAGTTCGGGCAGCTCCGCCTCCCGGATCTCCACGACTTCGAGCGGGATACCGGCGTGCGCCGCTGCCTCGCGCGCGTAGCTCTCCTCGTCCGAGGTGTGGCTGCCCTCGTGGGTCACGTGGAAGCCGGTGACGTCGGCGCGACGTCGGCCGAGCAACGTGGCGAGGATGCCGGAGTCGAGCCCGCCCGAGACCTGGACGGCCACCGGCGCGGACTGAAGGGACATCTGCGCCACTTCCCGGGTCAGCAGTGCGCCGAGGCTCTCCGGCGTGCACTCGTCGTCCGTCGGCGGCGAACCGCCGTCCTGCGGCCGCCGGCCGGTGACTGTCCTGCCGTCATGGACCAGTTGCTCACCCGGGTGCAGGGACGACACCCCGGTGTACCACGACGAACCGTTGGGCATGCACTGCCAGTTCATGTAGTGGTCGATGGCGAGCGGGTCCACGTCGAGAGGCTTCGTCCGCAGGCCAGTGAGACCGCTCAGCTCGGACGAGAACGTGAGGCCGTCCTCGGTGACGGCGTAGTACAGGCTCTTGACGGCAAGCGGATCGGACCACAGCTTCAGCCGGCGCCCGAAGCGCAGGTCCACCAGGGCAATGGCGTACATGCCGTCGAGCCGGTCCACGAAACGGTCGCCGTGGAGTTCGTAGTACGGCACCAGGACCGAGCCGTCCGAGTCGCCGTCGATGTGCACGCCGTGCCCGGCGAGTTCCTCCCTGATGGCGCGGAAGTTGTAGATCTCGCCGTTGAACACCGCGTACACCGAACCGTCGGCATTGGTGAACGGCTGGCGGCCGTGGGACGGGTCCTGGATCGAGAGGCGGTTGCACCCCAGGCCCCAGTTCTCCCCGCGGGCGCAGTGCTGTTGGTCCGGGCCGCCGGACAGCTGGGCGTCCCGCGCGGACTCCAGAGCGGTCACGTCGAGATCGGGTCCGAAGTAGCCGTAGATCCGGCACAAGAGCGTCTCCCCCTGGCGATCGGCGAAGGCTGGGTGGCTTCTCAGGAGGACTTGTTGTTCTCCCCGGCGGGCGCCGTCCGGCCGGCGGCCCACTCCTGGAGCGGCAGGCGGTGCGCGGCCGAGCCTCGCGCCGTCATGGCGGTCAGCAGCTCGCGCAACGAGGGAACGTCGGGCTCGGCCTCGCGGGCGCGGAAGCAGTACTCGTTCGAGATCTCGGCGTTCCAGCTCATCGTCTGATGGAGTTCACTCTTCAGCAGGCCGAGAAAGTCCTGTCGGCCGACGAACGCGTCGGCCTGGTCGCGCACCCGGCGGATCTCGGCGAAGGCCAGGTCGATGAGGTCGAGCCACTCCAGGACGGCGTCGGCCGCGTCGGCCGGGTCCGCCACACCGTAGGCGTTCAGGTGGCGCAGACGTGCGGTCAGCCCGGACAGTTGCTCGGGGAGCCGGGCCAGGAAACGGGCCAGGTACTTCGGGTTGCGGTTGGTGTTGCCGTACACGTGGGTCAGGCCCCGGAAGGTGTCAACACCGAGCTTGCGGGCGGCGATCAGCGCGGACTCGTGGTCGCCCTGTGCCCACATTCCGGCCAGGTCGCGGAAGTCCGGGTAGCTGCCGACCGCGGTACGGAACGCCGTGTACGCGACCTCGCCCGGGCGCACCTCACTCGCGATCTTCTCGAACTCGGCGGCGTTCGTCAGCGGGACGCCGTACGTGAGACGGGAGAGGAGGCGGAAGTCCACGGCCGAGGCCGCGAAGCCGGAGGACTTGCGGGCGCGGCTCTTCAGGTGCGCGTACAGCTGCGCGTGTGAGGCGAGCATGTCGGAGATCTCCTGGACCGTCCCGTACTCGACGTCCACTCCGAGCAGACTGTGGGGCAGGTAGTCGAAGCTGGCCTTCACCCGGTCACCGCTCGTGTAGTACCTCATGTGGCTCTCGCGGGGGAAGGTGTCACGGTGGAACCTCTCGTCCTTCGACTGCGCGATGACGCAGAAATCGAAGTCCGACGACGGGGTGCCCGACCCGTCCACGAGCGAGCCGGACAGCATCAGAATGTCGCTGTCAACGAGATGGATTTTCGCCAGCACAGCCTCCTCGTCAAAGTCGTCCATACCGTTGACCGCGGAAATGTGTGCACGGAAGGAGAGCACAGCTGCTCTGCCCCTCTCTGCCTGTGTGAAGTATTCCCGGCGCGGCCGGGCTGGTTTGCCGGGCGGGTTTGCCGGGCGGATTCCGCCGCTCGTCGCGCGTCTTCAGCGACCTGCGCCAAAGGCTCTCAGCTGCCGACTCGGCGTAGTGGATGACTCAACGTATGTGGATCACTCACCTCACATCAAGATCCGATTCGGCCGACCTGCGGGTGGATATGTGCCGTTGGCCATCCCTTTCGTATGTGGCTCCGGCAGTTGAATTGCCGGTCGGGGCTTATCGGGAAGAGTCCGGAATCCGGGCCGTGGGTCCGGATGGTTGGATAGCGTGTCCCGGTGACTTCGCTGAATCTCCGACACTCGGTGCGCGCGATCGTCCTGGACGAGGATGACCGCATGCTGCTCTGCCGGTTCGTCCTCCGGGAGGCGGCCGGGACGATCGTGCTGTGGGCCGCGCCCGGCGGAGGCGTCGCGCCCGGCGAGTCCCCGCTCGGCGCCCTGCGCCGGGAACTGCGCGAGGAGGTGGGGCTCACCGTCGCCTCCGATCCGCCTCATGCGTGGCATCAGGAGATCGTCGATCCCGGTGTGAGCACGGGGTACGACGGTGTCGTCAACGACTACTACCTCGTCCGCACCACGTCCTTCACCCCGCGCGGGGACCTGACCGAGGAGGAACTCGCCGCTGAGAACATCAGGGGCACGCGTTGGTGGCGGGCGCGGGACATCGTGGATCATCGCGGCCCGGACCTCTTCTCACCCCGCGACCTCGGCACCCCGCTGACCGCGCTGCTCACTGGCGGGGTTCCGGCCCGGCCGGTGAGGCTTGGCCTGTGAGGTGGTGAACCGGTGCGCGGTCCGGGCCCGGTACCCGCGCGCGGAGATGGTGGGCGAGCCGTTCCACCTGCCGGCGCACGTCGCGGAACTCGTACCGGAAACGGAAGGTCGGCAGCGCCGTCAGGGCGTCACGGGTGCGCCGGAGGCTTCCGCGGGCGGGCTCGTGGCCGAAGATGTTGAGGTGCTTGTTCGGCAGGCCCAGGACGTGTTTCTCCAGCAGTCCGTCCCGCTCGGACGGCGGCACGGAAGCCACCTCGGCCTCCGACGGGTCGTCGGTGAGACTCAGATGCACGAGCGCATCCACCTTGGCGGACTGCCCGATCTTCGTGTGCAGCAGGTCCGCGTACTCCCAGGGGTAGATGAGAGCCGTCCCGTGCTCCTCGACTCCCGACTCCCGCAGGCTCAGCAGTGTCCGGTTGGCGGGGTGGGTCAGCGAGGACCGCACGGCCTGCGCCCGGTCCCGCCCGAACAGCAGGTCCAGGGTGTCCAGTCGTACCGAGATGGACCGGGGCCACCCGGCACCCAGCACGCCGTTCCCGTCCTGCTCCGCCGTCAGGCTCACATCGTCGTTGCACACCATGACGCCCGAACCCTGCAGCACGCCGGCCATGATGAAAGAGGTCTTGCCCGCGCGGCTGCCGCCGACCAGGGCGACACCGAGGCCGTTCAGCTCGACGAGCCCGGCGTGGAGGAAAAGCACTCCCTGCCGGCTCGCTGCCGAGCGGTGCACCGCCCGGGTGGCCCGCAGGAGGGACTGGGTGACCCACGCCTCGCCTTGGGGGGCGAGGTGGAAGAAGGTTTTGCGGGCGTGATCGACCGCGTAGTCCACGGCCACTTCGCCCTGCGCGGCGACCGACTCCGGTACGGCGCTGTCCGGGGGCGCGGTGTCTGCGACCACCTGCCACGTACCCGGTCCGGAGGAGCCCGGTTCGAGGGTCAGGTAGGGACGCGCGAGACGGTCGATGTGCTCCGCCACCGACCGCGTGCACGTCAGGCCGGTGCTCGCGAAACGTGAACTGACGGTGTACCGGTGCGTCGGGCTGCTCGATTCCATTTCGTGTATCACCCCCGTGTCTGTGTACGGCCGGTCAGGTGACAGAGCCGAGGAGGATGCCAGTACCTGGGCCGCTCGGTCGATCATGACAAGGTTTCCGTGCCCTGTCCCGAGCGATTCCGCTGAGCGGAACGGACGTGGGAATCAGCCGTCGATTCCTGACGGTTGCGGGGGACGTGAGCCCCGGAACCGCAGATTTCCGCCGCACGTACGGGTCTTGGGCGACATCTGCCAAAGCCCTTGCCCAGGAAGACGTGGGTCATGGAGGACGTGGGTCATGGAGGACGTGGGTCGTGGTCCGCCACCAGCGGGCCACGGGTGTCCCATCCCAGTTCGCACAGTCCGCGGAAGAACCTGCCGTTGGACCGCGCGGCGGGAAAGGTCAGCAGCCGCACCAGATCGTCCGCCGCGGGTCCGGGATCGAGCGGGGCGGATTCCGTACCCATGTCCGTCCGTATCCAGCCCGGGCAGTAGGAGAAGGCGGACAGGTCTTTGGAGCCGGTCGTGAAGTGCCGGGCCACCGTGAGGACCAGGGAGTTGACCGCCAGCTTGGACGATCGGTAGGCGAACGCCGCCCCGTCGGCGTCCTGCAGCCTGCCCATCCCTGAGGAGACGCAGACGATCCGGCCCGATCCCCGCGCGAGCATCCGCGGCGCGAACTTGAGGACCAGCTGCGCGGTGCCGAAGAGGTTGACCTCGAAGGTGTCCCGCAGATCGTCCAACGAGAGTGAGAAGAGGTCGCCGTATCCGCCGCGGGGGTCGTCCAGATAGACCCCGGCGTTGTTGACGAGCACGTCGATGTCCTCGGCGGCGAACAGGTCGTCCGAGAGCGGTTCGCGCAGATCGACCACCTGGTAGTCGTCAAGGGCGTCGTTCCGCGGCGAGGCGGCCAGGCCCGCCCCCAGCACGCGGTAACCGGCCGCCTTGAGCGCGCGGCACAGGTGCACCCCCAGGCCGCGGGAGACACCGGTTACCAACGCACTCGGCATGGCGGCGAGCGTAGCCGGTTCGCCGGGACCTGTCTGCGGTGACCATCCGGCCGTAGCGAGCAGCCGACGGCAGCGGCGCACCCCACATGGGTTCGTACGTCGCTCTGCCCAACGGGACTGCGGTATAGGCTGGTTGGACCGAACCGGGACACCAAGGGAAGGGAAGGCGACAGATGCGCGGGCACCGGCTGCTCGTCACGGGGCCGAGCGGAGCGGGCAGCACGACACTGGGCCGCTTGCTCGCGAACCAGTGGGCGGTACCGCACGCGGAGGTGGACGACTACCTCTGGCTGCCGACCTCTCCGCCCTACACGCACAAGCGTCCCGTCGAGGACCGCCTCGCCCTGATGAACGCGCTGTTCGTGCCGCGCGCCGCCTGGGTGCTGTCCGGATCGCTGCGGGGCTGGGGCGACAGTGTCGTCGCGCAGGTGGAAGGTGTTGTTTTCCTGACCCTTGACGCGGACACCCGCATGGACCGGCTGAAGCGCCGTGAGGTCGTCCGGTACGGCGACACCATCGAGAACGGCGGCACCAACGAGGCAGCTCACCGCGACTTCATGGACTGGGCGCGAGGCTATGAGGACACCGAGGTCCCAGGCCGGCAGTCCAAGGACGAGCGCTGGCTGGCGCGGCTCACCTGTCCGGTGCTGCGGCTCGACGGCGCCCAGCCGATGGACCGACTGGTCACCGCGGTGACCGACTGGCTCGGCAGCGAGGAGCCCACGGGCGACCGCCGGCCATGACGGGTCCCGCACAGCTCACGGTCCGGCACGCCATGGAGCTCGTCGTGGCCGGTGACGCCGAGGCCCTTGAGGGCCGCGGCCTCAACTCGTCCTACCGGGTCACCGAGGGCGGCCGGGAACTCTCCGTGAAGGTGCACTGCGCGGACCGCTCCTCCGGTACCGAGTTCCGGCGCATCCTGCGCGTGGACGCGGCGCTGCGCGGGACGGCCTGGTACCCGCCGGTGCTCGACATGGGGTTCCACGCCGCGGGGCGCCCCCGGCTGGTGGTGATCCGACCGTACGCCCCGGGAGCGCCCTCGGACGACGCACGGCAGCACATCGTCCAGGTCGCCGGTGTTCTCGCGGACCTGGCGGCACGGGCGGGCGGGGTGGAGGCCGAGGAGGACCTGGTCGGTGACTACGCCTCGCCATGGGTATCCGGCGCGGAGCGGGAGCGCGCGCTCGCGGACCCGCTCCTGACCGGCGAGTGGCAAGGCCTCGCGCGGGCCATGGACGACCACCTCGGTGAACTCCGGAACAGTGCCGTGCGGCTGACACGTCCGGACGGCCTGGTGATCCATCACGGCGACCTGCACGGCCGGAACCTGATCTCCGGCAGCTCCCGGCCGCTGACTGTGATCGACTGGGACGAGGCCGGGTTCTCCCGTCGGCCGGCCGACGCGGGCAAGGCGCTGTGGCTCTCCTGCCGCCTCGGCCGCGGTGACTTCGTGCTGGACCCGCAGGCGCTCCACCGCTTCCTCACGCACCTGCACGCGCGCCTTCGTATGCCGTATGCGAGCGCCGCCGACCTGGCGCGGCTCGGCGCCCTGTGGTTCCTGCCGAGGCATGGCCATGTGACTCTGCTCGGGCAGCGCGACGTGAGCCTGGGGCCGTGGTACCTCGACTGGATCTCGCGCTTCTGGGCGCGGTTCCGGCAGAACCTGGACCTGCTCACCAGGACGGCGGCGGCGCTCGATACGGATGCGGACCGCGGCTGCTGACGGTCACGTCCCTAGCGCGCCCGGGCGTCGCGCCCGTACCGCGCCCCGGGAGCCGGTCACTTCCGTACGGCGCCTTGGAACTCGTCCGCCAGCTTCGCCACGTCGCCGGCGCTGCCCACGCAGCAGCGCAGCACGGGAAGTTTCGTCAGGTGCTCCAGGAAGGCGTCGATCGACGGGGGTGCCGCACGCCGTCGGACGGGCACGTTCAGCCAGTCCTCGCCGTACAGGTTGTCGTCGAGGGAGAAACAGTTCCTCTTCATCACTTCGGCGGCGTGGTCGAGCGTCGCGGGTTCGAGGGAGTACCCCGCCGTGAGATCGACCCGGGGCAGGATCACACCGGCGAGCGGGGCGTCCGGAACGACGCGGACGCCGAGATAGCGGCTGACCTCCTGGGAACTCAGCTTCAGCTTGTCCTCGCCCTGGAACCGGTCCCAGTCCGATTCCGGCGGCGGGAAGCCCGCGCGCACGGGCCAGGACCCGAAGTCGGTGACGCCCATGACGTCGAGCGACCCTTTGTTGATGGCGAGCGGCAGCGGACAGGCCGTCACCTGGTAGCCACTCCCCCGCTGGTCCAGGTGCATGCGGTCGTTGCCCATCCAGCCGGAGGAGGGCAGCAGCCGGGCCAGCGCGATGGCCGTGGTCGACTTGCCCGCCCCGGAGTCCCCGATCACCAGGTAGGCGCCACCGTCGTGGACGAACGCCGAGGAGTGCAGGATCAGGGAGCCCTCGGCCTTGGCGATCCGGGTGGCCACGTCGCGGATGATCCGGGTCAGCCACCTGTCGCCCAGACCCGACCGTGGACGTACGAGGGTGATGCGCCCCTCAGTGCGTATCAGGGCCGCCACCTCGTCGGAGTTCACGTCCTGGAGCGTGAAGACGGTGCAGGCGTCGCCGTCGAAACGCGGCAGCCGGTAGTGCCGGGTGAGTTCGTACTCGCCCCGCACAGCGGTGGCGGCCACCTCATGGAGCAGCTCGTGGATCTCGGCGGGGTCGCGGGTCAGATCGACCACGGTGAGGTCGGGCTCGGACGCGTGGGAGGTCTCGGTCACGCCCAGCATCCCCGGCGGACAGAAGGTCTCCGACACCAGCCCGCCGGCCTCGGCGGAGGTGGTGACGATCCTCAACGGCCGGTCCCGGACCAGCAGATACCGGGTGGTCGCACCGGCGGGGTCAACCGCGGCAAGTTCACTCACACGCATGGAGGCTCCAGAATGAATGGTCCGGTCGGTCGGAACACCGGCAGAGCCGGCTTGGCATCGGTCAGAACAGAGGGCAGGTCCGGGCGGTACCGCGGCGGAACACGGTCCAGGTGCGGAACCCGATGTCGCTGAGCACCCTGACCACTTCCGGGTACTGGTCACAGACGCGTTCGGGAACGTGCGCGTCGGAGGCGAAGGTGATCGGGACCTTGAAATAGTGGGCGCGTTCGAGGAGGTCGGACTCGGGATACCAGCCGCCGCACATCTTGGTGCCACCCGAGGTGTTGATCTCCATCACGGCACCGGAGTCCCGGATCGCGCGCAGCATCTCGTCGGCCGCGGCCGGCGCCGGGACGGCACCCAGCTTCGGGTGGTTGCCCTTCAACGCGTCCACGTGCCCCATGACGTGGAAGAGCCCGGACCGGGCGCATTCGGCTATTGCCCGGAAGTACCGCGCCTTGACGGCGGCGAGATCCTCCTCCTCGACGGTCTCCCAGCGGGTGACGTCGAAGATGTCCCGGCCCTCGAACATGTGGACCGACCCGATGACGTAGTCCAGCGGAAAGCCGCTCAGCGCCTTCGTGTACGGGTCCATGCGGCCGCTGAAGAAGTCGGCCTCGGTGGAGACGAGGATCTCGATGCTGTTCGCGAACTCCTCCTTCAACGCCAGGGCTTCGGCGATGTAGGAGGGGAACTCCGACTTCGGCATCGCCACCCGCGGCAGCGCGTGGTCCTCCTCGGCCGCGAACATCGGGGTGTGGTCGGACAGCCCCAGGACCTTGACGCCCTTGTCCAGCGCCGCCGTGACGTAGTCCCGCAGCGAGCCGGTGGCGTGCCCGCAGCGGTTGTGGTGAGTATGCAGATCGATCATGGCGTCATACCACCAAGTACCCGCCGTCCACGGGCAGATCGGCGCCCGTGATGAAACTCGCCTCGGACGACAGCAGGAAGGCGATCGGCGCCGCGACCTCGGCCGGGTCCGCGAACCGTTTGAGCAGGAACTTGCCGCCGTGTTCCGGAGCGGCCTCGGCCGCCGCCCGGTCGAGCCCGAGCGCCTCGCGGTGGTACCGCTCGTTGTTGGCGTTCCACACGGTTCCCGGGCTGACCGAGTTGACCCGGATTCCCCGGGGGGCCAGCTCCTCGGCGGTGCACCGGGTGAAGCCGAGCACGGCGGCCTTGCTGGTGTTGTACGTCAGGTAGCCGCTCTGGGCGATGTGCGCCGAGATGGACGCCATGTTCACGATCGCGGCGTCGGCGTCGCGCTCCGGCAGCCCGGCGACGAACTCCCGGATGACCAGGGAGAGACCGACGATGGTGGGATCGAACGCGGCGTGCCATTCCTCCGGGGTGGCCTCCAGGCCCTTGAAGACGAAGCCCGCGGCGAGATTCACCAGCAGCGTCGGCCTCGGCCAGCCGGCCGGGAGGCCCGTGAAGGCCGCCGCCACCGCCGCACCGTCCGTCACGTCGCCCACGGCCAACTGCACCTCATGGCCCCGCTCCCGCCATGCGTCCACCGCGGCCCGCCCGTGCTCGACGCTCTTGTCGTAGATCAGGACACGGCAGCCCTCTGCGCACAGCCGTTCGGCGACCGCGGCACCGATTCCCTGGGCACCGCCGGTTACCACCGCGGTGCGCTCGGCGAGTCCGCGCGCGAGACCGGTCATGTTCCCAAGCCCTTTCCGGTGGCGGCCCATTGCCGTACGCGGTCGAGGACCGCGTCGCGGCGAAGGTTCTCGGTGGCGCCGTGCGGGGCCACCGTCTCTCCTGAGTCCTCGGCGAGGTTGTGATCGGCGGCCAGTGCCGCCACCGCCGCCAGGGACACCCCGCGTCCGGCCAGTGACCGGCCGAACGCGGTGCTCTCGATGCCCTGTCCGTCGAGGGCGGCGAAGTACCGCCAGACCTGGAGCATCCCCTCCAGGTGGCCCGCCGACAGGTGGACGGCGTTGCGGCCCTCGGAGAGGGCGATCCCGTGTTCCCGGGCCAGCGTGCCCAGGGCGCCACGCAGCGACGCCGGGGCGGCGTCGGCCGGGTGGAGCGCCCCCAGAAGCTCGCCGCGCAGCTCGTCGATCTCGCGGTGGCTGTGGCATTCAAGGAGGCCGACCAGGGCCCCGGGGCCGGTGTAGCCCGCGGCCAGGGCCGGCAGAAAACCGTTCAGCACCGTGACCGGGCGCCCGTTCAGCTCGGTCACCGAGGCGTACGAGCCGGAGCCCAGCTTGTGGATGCCCGCCCCCCGGCAACGCTCCTCCAGGGCCGCCGGAGACAGGTCCGCCTCGCGCGTCATCGCCTCGTACGCCCCGAGGGCGTCGGCGGTCCGCGACGCGGTCATGAGTGACCCGAGTTCCCTGCGGGCACCGGAGTGCAGCGCCTCCGCCCCGTCTGCGGCGACCCGGTGCAGGCGCGGATAGTGCAGGAGCAGGTACCCGCGCCCGGCGAAGTCCTCGGCCGGCATCACGGCACAGCGCAGGACGCTCACGTCCCCCTGGCCGAGCACCCGTACCGTCTCTGCAAGCGCGTCGGTCGCGCGGACGGCGGTCATGACCTCGGGCTTGACCAGGACCACGAAGTGACTGCCGGTCCGAGGTGCCGGCGTCTTCGGGGGGCCCGTGCCGGAGCGCAGACCCGTGGCTTGTGCCCCGGCGACGAGGGCCCGGGCCTCCTCGCCGGTCACCACAGGGTGATGCCCGTCTCGATCAGCTCGACCGTCAGGTCGCCCGAGCCCGCGACCGCGGTCTCCACCAGGGGCTTCAGGGCCGGCTCGTCCGCGTCGGCGGTCGTCACGACGACCTCGTCCGGGCGCTCCAGCGGCGCCTCCTTGGAAGTGAAGATGTGCACCTGCGCCGGTCCGCCGAACTCCTCGTGCACCTGCCGGGCGAGCCGCATGGCCATGACGTTGTAGATCTTTCCGGTGTGGTCCAGCGGGTTCTTGCCCGCGGGCGCCTCGATGCTCATCGGGCGCATGGGGGTGATGAGTCCGTTGACCCGGTTTCCCCGGCCGACGACGCCCACGTCGCCGGTGTCCGCCACGGAGCCGAGCGCGGTGAGGTAGGGGCGGCCGTTGCGGTCGGTGGCGTTCATCAGCATGCGGAAGTCCCGGATGCCGAGTGAGCCGACGAACTCCTCCAGCTCCTTCTGGATCACTGCCTTGCGCGCCAGGTAGTGATCCATCGACTCGATACGGCCCGCGAGGAAGGGCATGTTGACGACCAGGCTGAACACGTCCTGCCGCCTGCTGCCGAATACCTTGACGTCCCAGCCGGTGTCCGCGTGCCGCTGCTTGAAGGCGGAACCGTTGATGAGGTTCTCCAGCCCCAGCACCACGTTCTCCAGGCGGGACAGCGGGGCGTAGCCGTGCAGCAGGTTGGTGTCGTTGGAGACCAGTCCGCCGGACCGCAGCGGGACCAGGTCCCGCGGTGACGCGGGCCGGTACCGCGAGAGACCGCGGCCCGAACCCTGGTGGTCCACCACGCCCAGTTCGACGACCAGGTGGCGGACGGCGTCGAAACCGGTGGTGACCTCGGCCAGTACATCGGCGGCGGCGCGGAACATCAGGTCCCGCACCGGGATCTCGATGGTGCCGACCCGGAAGGCCGCCTTGCCGAAGACCATCACCCGGTACGGCGAGGTGAGTTCACCCCGCCCGTAGTCGGTGTCCGCGCCACCGCCGTACAGCGTCACCTTGTCGAACCAGTGGTGGGCGATGCCACCGAACTCCTTGAGGCAGTGGAGGGAGTAGTAACGGGACATGCGCTCCGCCATGGCGTCGCACATGGTGTCCGGGTGTCCCACTCCCTTGCGCTCGACCAGCTCGTAGGGCAGGTCCTCGACCGATCGGGAGTCCCGTTGTATCGACAGCATTGACCGTCTCTCTTCTCGATGACCGGCGGGTGTCAGGAGGCGAAGTCCAGGAACGCGGTCCTCGCCTCCGATTCGGGCAGACCGCGCGGAGGACTCTTGAAGAGCAGGGGGGACGGGGCGTCAACCTTGCCGGACAGGCCGCGGTCGGTGGCGGTCTTCGCGGCGCGTACGGCGTTGGCGATGACACCGGCGGCGTTCGGGCTGTCCTCCACGGTGAGTTTGATGTCGATCTGCACCTCGGAACCGAGCACGGACGTCGCCCTGACGTTGGCGAAGCACACCTTTTTGTCGCCGAGGTGCCCGATGAAGCCGGTGGGGCCGGCCACACCGTCGACGTCGGTCATGCCCGCCGCGCGCAGCGCGTTGGCCTTCGAGGTGAACTTGGAGGCCGCGCGGCCGGCGTCCGCCAGGTTCAGGAAGTCCGTGTTGCCGCCGACGTTGAGCTGGTAGGTGCTGGCCAGCTCCAGGCCTCGGCTGAGCAGCAGTTCGATAAGGGCGGTGTGCAGGCAGGTGGCACCGAGATGGCTGCGCAGGTCGTCACCGAGGAGGACGACGCCCGCGTCCGCGAACCTGCGGCGGACGTCCTCGTCCCGGGCCAGCTCCTCGGGGGTGCAGTTCACGACGGCCACCCCGGCGGCGAGGGCCGCGTCCGCGAACATGCGGATCGCCTGGGAGGCACCCGTGGGCAACGCGATGACCAGGACTTCCACATCGTGTTCGACGAGGGCCTTGGCGACGTCCTCCTGGGTGGCGTCGCGAGCGGCGCCGGCGGGCTCCACGACGGAGCCGAGCGGCCCCGCGAGGCCGTCGAGGACCGGCGCCGCGAGGACCGGGGCGTTCCGGTCGTCGCCCAGCTCGATGAAGGCGGTCGCGGAGATGGCGGGAGCGGTGAAGGCTTCGGCCAGGGGGCGCCCGACCTTCGTCGCGTCCACGTCGAACGCCGCGACGACCCGCACGTCCGCGAGCCGGTAGCCGCCCACCGTGTGGCACATCAGGCCCGGAAGCCGGGTGTCGGGGTCCGCCTGGGCCAGGGCGACGAACTGGGTGAAGCTCCATGCGCAGTTCCCGGCGCCGGCGAGCGCAACACGTATGGGATTCATGACAGGTTGTTCCTTTCCACGCGAACACCAACTCCAACTCGGCTGCCTCGCCCGCACTTTCGGCGTCCCGGACGGGGGAGGAAGAACGTGGGCCGACGGCTTCCGGGGCGCCGCGGCGACGGCGTCCGGTGCCCCTCGCGCGCCGTCCCGGAGGGAGGCACCCCCGGGCGGTGGGCCGCGCACCATCGCCTCGTCTCGCGGCGCGGCGCCCGCGGCATGCGCGGCACGTCAGGCCTTCCACGGCCGGGGAACCCGGCGGGCAGAGGTCTCATGGGCCTCGGCCCAGCGCCGGATCGAGCGGAACAGGACCTGTGCCGTGTCCGCCACCCGGCCGGTGACTTCGAACGGTTCCGTGATCGACAGATAGCCCTGGTACGCGCGGAACGCGGTGACCCTCAGCAGCTGCGCCCGGTCCAGGTACTCCTCGGCGAACGGCAGGTAGAAGCGGTTCCACTGCTGGGGCGTGACATAGGGAAGCCGGTCCAGCAGAGGCACACCGTGCTCGGCACGCCAGGAGTTGAGGGCGTCCAGGACGGTGTCGAACGCCTCGTCCACCCGCTGGGCCCGGTCACCGCGCCCCAGGACCGACAGCCTGCGGCCCGCCGGTGGGCCGTCGGCGATCAGCCGTGCCACATGGTCGGCCACGTCGTCGGTGCTGACGATGTCCAGCAGCGCCTCCTTCTCCACCACCAGGGCCGGGACGGCGCCGCTGCACAGCGAGGAGGGCAGCCAGAAGAAGCCGCTGTAGCGGTCCAGCGCGCCGTCGGCCCTGGCCCCCATCACGATGGGGAAGCGGACGATGTCGGCGCTGTCCCGCTCGGCATGCAGCAGGCGTTCGGCCGCGGCCTTGGACCACTCGTAGGAGTTGCGGTAGGCGTCCGGGGAGTGCGAGGTGATGTCGCCCTCCAGGCCCGTGACGTAGGAGGAGGACAGGTGAACCAGATGGGTCTCGGAACCGATGAGGGACAGCACCGCGCGCAGCGGGGCGACGTTCGCCTCCTGGGCCTGCTCGGCGGGCAGGGTCCAGCGGGTGTCGGCGGCACAGTGGACCACCGCGCTCCACGGGCCGCGCAGCTCGGGTGCCGGTTCCTCCTGCCCGGCCCGCCAGGCGTACTCCCGCGGCCCCGCTCCGCCGCGGCGGCTCACGCCGTACACCCGGTGGCCCGCCGCGTGCAGCGCGCGCCGGACGGCGCTGCCCACGGCGCCGGTGGCGCCGGTCACCAGGATGCGGGCCGGCGCTGTCACGAGACCGCCGTGATCCGCCGCTCGATGGCGCGGAGCATGTGCTCGGAGTTCTCGCGCAGTGCCCTGGTGGCGACCGGGTTGAGCATGTCGGCCAGCAGCGGGATGCCGATCTCGAAGTCGACCGAGAAGGTGACCACCGAGGTCCCGTCCCCGCCGTCCTCGACCCGCCAGTACCCGTTGAACTCATCGAGGTCGCCGGAGACCTGGGTGAACGACATGACGCGCTTGTCCTCGTCGAGTTCGTCCTCTTCCACCCACTCCAGTACGGAGCCCTTGAGGAGCACCGACCACTCGCTGGTACGGGTGCCGGTGTCCGTCTCCCCGAGCACGGTCACCGACTCGACGTTTTCCATGTACGCGGCGTAGTCCTCCAGCCGGGTGACGGCATGCCAGGCGTCGGCCGCGGGGGCCTTGATCGGCAGATTGACCTCGACATGGGGCATGGCTGTGTGTCTCCTTCACGCGCGCAGGGTGGGGCCGGGCGGCTCAGCCGGCCGGGTCGAAGCTGATCTCACGCCCCGTACAGAAGGCGCCGACTGCCTCGTCGCAGGTCAGCAGCGACGGCGGATGGTGGTGGACGGCGAGCGAGTCGACCAGGAGGTTGGCGGCCTGCTGTCCGCGGCCGTAGAGGCGGCTGCCGATGACCGGGGTGACGGCGGTCAGCACCCGGTCGCGGGTGTCGCTGAGCGAGGCGCGCAGTCCCACCGCCGAGGCCAGTGCCGCCTGCCCGCCGATCGCGCCCGACTCGACGTCCGCGCCGAGCTGGCGGCAGGCGCCCCCGAGCGTCAAAAGCTCCCGGGTGGCGCGGCCGAGCAGGGCGGTCCTCGGCCCGAACGTGCCCGCCCCGGTCACCTGGCGGTATGCCACGTCCAGCAGCCCGCTGAGGACGCCGTGGTACGTGGCGCTCAGCAGCACGGCGAACCACGCCATGCCGGAGATGACGTTGTCGTCGATGACGTCGGCGGGGCCCCGGTGGAAGACGAGCCGGTCGTCCAACTCCACGTCGCGCAGAACCAGCCGGGCCGTGTCGGAGTCCGTCATGCCGAGCGAGGGCCACTCCCCCTCGACAGCGAGGCCCGGGGACGAACGGGGGCACAGCGCGAGGATCGTCTCGTCGGTCCCGGTGACGCGGGCCGTCAGACACACCAGAGTGGCCGTGGTGGCGAGCGAGCAGGGGTACTTCACGCCCGTCACCCGGTAGCCCTTGGCGGTCTGGACGGCTTCGGAGCGGCTGCTCATGAAGTTGGGGCTGCCGCCCGGCTCGGCGAACGCGGACGCGACCAGGGCGCCGGACCGGGCGATCCCTTCCAGCAGCATCCAGCTCGTGTCCCGGTGCCGTCTCCAGTAGTCGGCCATCAGCCCCACCGTGAAGGCGTGCATGTTCAGGGCGACGGCGGCCGAGGGGTCGGCCATGCCCAACGCGCGCTGTGCGGAAGCCACTTCCACCAGACTCGCGCCCGCGCCGCCGAACTCCTGCGGGATCGGCAGTGCCGCGTAACCGCCGGCGGCGAGGTCACGGATGCGCTCGGCGCCGGTGGCGCCCTCACGGGCGGGGGCGGGCCTCCAAGCCGTGCTCCAGCCGGCGTTGAGCAGGGCCCGGTGCGGTGCCTCGCCGTCGCCGGGGTGCCCGGCTCCGTCCTCGGCCGCCCTGGTCATGCTGCTCCCTTCCGGGTCCGGTGCAGTGTGGCCCGGCCTGCCGTCCGGATGCGGGCGGCCCGTCTCCCGGGCCGCGCGTCCGGGCGGCCGGGGGGCTGAGAAGGCGGGCGGCGCCCCCGCACGTCGGCTGCTACGGCTTCGGGGAGGGCGGTTGGCGGCGAGAGGGACTGCACGTATCGACTCCTTCCGCACGGCGCGCGGAGCGGTGAGGACGCAAGGGTGAAGACAACCGAATGGGGTGCCCGCACGGGATCAGCGGGCGGTACCGGGAACCCTAGGCAGATCGTGCGGCTGAAATCAGCGAGTGTTTCTTTGTGCGGAACACCGGATCTCCCCGGGTGCGAGCGGGCCGGAGGAATCGCCGGTTCTCACAGTTCCAGCAAGGTGAAGAGTTCCGTCAGATCGGGATCGCCGGGATCCACATGCACGGTGTCCCAGCCGAGCGCGGCGGCCGGCGCGATGTCGGTCTCCTCGGAGTCGCCGACCATCACGCGCCGTTCGAAGTCGCCCTCCCCGATCAGCCGGAACGCGCGGGGGTCGGGTTTCTTCGGTCCGCCGTCCGCGGTGAACAGCGCCCGGTCGTACACCTCGGGCACTTTCAACTGGTGAAGCAGCCTTCGCATCAGGTTGCCCGGCAGATAGCAATTGGACATCAGCCGGACGGTGTGGCCGGCGGCGGCGCTCCGGCGCATCGCGTCCGCCGTCGGCTCGCACAGCGCGTACTGGCCGGGGTCCGCGCAGCCGAGCGCGTGCCACAGCGCCTTCTCCATGTCGGCTCTCTCCCGCGGCTGCCCCTGCTCCCCCAAGGCCGCGTCCAGCAGGGCCATGGTGGGCGGCTGGAGCGCGGACCGGTCCGACATCGCCGCGAACACGGCGGTGAAGACCGTGTGCACGACCTGGCCAGCGCACCGCTGGTCCAGCGCCAGCACATCGGCGAGGCAGGCGGTGTACGTCTCCGGGCCCGGCAGTGGCCGGGACATGACGATCGTGTCGAAGCAGTCGAAGACCACGGCGGCGGGCATGGCTGTCCCTTTCTGACTCTGATGTCGCACGGTCGATGCCGCACGGCGGCTGCCGGCCCGGTGGCTGCAGGGGCGCGTCGGCCGGACGGTCACCGGCGCACGGCGCGAAGCCCGGCCGCTTCAGGACCAGGAGAGCTTGCGGTGGTCGGTACGGAAGAAGGCCAGGGTCACGACGGTGAGACCCGCTGCGAAGGCGCACAGCACGCCGGCCGGGAGCAGGACCGCGCCCACACCGCCGCCGTCGAGGATGACGGTGGAGAAGCCGCGCATCGCCCAGTAGCTGGGCACCCCGGGAGCGAGCGGGCGGGCCCAGTCCGGCAGCGCGGACTGCGGTGTCAGCGCGCCGCCGAGCCCGGCGAAGAGCAGCGCGAGGAGGTTGGCGAAGACACTGAGCTGGGAGATCGTGCGGCACAGCGCCACCAGCGCCATGCCGACCATGACCACGCACAGCGCCAGCGGCACGCCCACCACGACCAGCGCCAGGTACGAACCGGTCACCCGCAGCCCGAACAGCAGCCCGCCCATGGCGAAGATCACGGCGAGCTGGACCACCGCGACCGCCAGCGGCACCACCAGTCGGCCGACCACCAGCTCGAACGGCCGCGCAGGTCCGGCCCGCAGTCGGTCCCAGGTGTTCCAGCCGTGCTCCCGGAACATCGCGAAGCCCACGATGGTCACGAGGAAGAACAAGAACATGACCGCCATGCCGGGCACGCCCTGTTCGGCGCCGGTGGCGCCGTGCACGTCGTCGGCCCGCAGCGCCGCGCGGAACAGCGGCTGCATGAAGCTCATGATGAGGAGCGGCATGACCGTACGGACGATCAGCGGCGCGGGATCGCGCGCCAGGAGTCTGCCGTCCTGCCGGACCAGCGCGGCGATCCGGCCCAGTGACCCGTCACCCATGGCGTCCCGCCTCGATGGTCTGTTCTCCGGACGGCAGCGGACCGTCGCCGATTTCTCCGGCCCGCCCGTCCCCCTCCGTTCCCGTGGCCCGCCCGTCCCCGTCCTTTCCCACGGCCCGCCCGTCCCGTCCCGGGTCCGCGGCGTCCGTCGCCGCCGCCGGGGTGCCGGCGGGGTCCGGTCCGTCCGCGTACCCCCGTCCGGTCAGGCGCAGGAAGACACTCTCCAGACTGGGCTGCACCACCCGCAGGTTGACCAGCCGCCGCGCCGACTCGCCCAGGGCCGAGAGCACTTCGGGTGCCGCCAGGTGCGGCTGCTCGACGCGGACGCGCAGCACACCGGCCTCGTGGGTCACCGGCCAGGGCAGGCGCAGCGACGGCGGATCGCTGGAGAAGGTCAGCTCCACGGCGCTGTCCCCGTGGCTTCGCACCAGCTCCCGGAGCGTGCCGCGCGCGATCATGCGGCCGTGGTCCAGTATGGCCACACTCGCGTCGAGCGCCTCGACCTCGGCGAGGTAGTGCGTGGAGTAGCAGACGGCCGTACCGTCAGCGGCCAGCTCCCGGACGAACGCGATGAGCCGGGCCCGGGTCTCCACGTCCACGCCCGCGGTGGGCTCGTCGAGCAGGAGCAGCTTCGGCCGGTGCAGCAGGGCCATCGCGGTGTGCACGCGCCGCTGTTCGCCTCCGGAGAGCCGGGAGACCCGGCGGTCGAGCAGGTCGGTCAGCCCGAGTGGTTCGGCGACCTCCTCGGTCCGCAGCCGGACGTTTCGGCCGCGCAGACCGGCCAGCTCCGCGAAGAACCGCAGGTTCTGCCGCACGGTCAGCGGCGGGTAGACGCCCAGTTCCTGGGGGGCCAGGCCGAGTTCACGGCGGGCCCGGCGCGGGTCGCGGACGGGTGAGAAGCCCCGTACCTCGATCTCTCCCGCATCCGGCCGAAGGAGTCCCGCCACCAGGGACATCAGAGTCGTCTTGCCCGCGCCGTTGTGTCCGAGAAGGCCCACGATCTCGCCCTCGGCGATGTGGAGGGCAACGTCCTCCAGAGCAGTCGTACCGCCGTACCTCTTGCTGACTCCGCGCAGGGCCAGTGCCGGTACCCGGTCGCCACCGGCGCGCTGGGGCCCCGGATCAGTCGGCACGGCGCGTCCAGGCGTCCGGCAGCAGGTCGGGCAGGCCCACGCGCTGCAGCAGCGGCTGCCAGGTGCGGGCCAGCTTGAAGCCCTTCATCAGGCCGCTCCCGGACCGCACGTCGGGCAGCGGCTCGCGGTAACCCAGAAGTGCCTCGGTGTCCCGCAGATGACCGCGGAGCCTGTCCAGCCACTCCTCGCCGCTCTCGCTCACGGCCTCCCGGCCCTCCGCGGCAAGGATCAGCCCCGCCTCGACCTCCTCTGCCGGGACCCCGGCGAAGGGGTCGAAGCCCACCTCGTCGCGGCCGTAGCTCAGTTCGCCCTCGGTACGCAGCCCGCGTACGGACAGGGAGAACTGCATCAGGTCGTAGGCCATGAGGACGGCGACCTCGGTCTGTCCCGCGGCGACGGCACCCTCGATGTCCTCCAGGCGGGCCCGGCAGCCGAGCAGCAGACGGGCCGCGCCGTGGGCGCGGAAGGCGAGCAGCCGCCGCAGGTCGGCCGGGGGGGCGTCGGCCCGCGCCGGGGACCTCCCGGGGGCCGCGTCGGTGGTCGCGGGCGGGCTGGGGCGCGTCAAGCGGGCACCTCCGGGTCGGGGTGTGCGACACCGAGCCACACCATGTCGTGCACGAAGAGGGGCAGCAGGTCGTCCGGGGGTGAGGTTCCGGCCGGGCCCGACCAGATGACCGCGTCGCTGCCCTCGGGCGGCAGGTCCCGTCGCGAGATCTCCAGGGCGCGCAACTGCCAGCGGTCCACGACCGTGCGGTCGTCCAGCACCGTCGTCCCGATGCCGGTGGACCAGCGCAGTACCGC
Organism: Streptomyces sp. NBC_01142; assembly: GCF_026341125.1. Lineage (NCBI taxonomy): Bacteria > Bacillati > Actinomycetota > Actinomycetes > Kitasatosporales > Streptomycetaceae > Streptomyces > Streptomyces sp. NBC_01142. Next base: position 455,817 of record NZ_JAPEOR010000003.1, on the reverse strand, counting down.
GTGCAGGGGTGCGGCGTCACCGATCAGGCGCTCGATGGCGGCGAGGCAGTAGGGGACCCGTTCGCGGGGCGCGAGCGGAGGCGTCAGCGTGTCGCGGAGCAGGGCCAGTCCCTCGTCGTCCCCGAGCACCTTGAGTTTCTCGCCCACCCACTTGGCCGCGAAGTACAGCTCCCCGGCCGCCGCGGCCCGTGCGTTGAGCGCGGCGACCACGGCCTCCCGGGCGCGGACCGCCGCTGCCATGGGCCTGGCGTCGAGCAGCCAGCGGGCGGCCTGCGCGAGCCGGTGCGCCTCCACCGTCCACCACTGCTCCACCACCTCCACCAGCCCCGGGCGGCGCAACTGCGCGTGCCAGGCGTCCCACGGCGGCGAGGCGATCAGCGGCAGTCCGAGCGCCAGCCGGTTCGCGGTGTTGAGGGCGCGGCGCCGGTGGTTCCAGGCGTCCTCGGTGACCGTGGCGAACCGGGGCCAGGGCTCGGCGGTCAGCTCGGCCGTGCTGTCCCGGACGGCGCTCGCCCGCCGGATGTTGACGTCGATCAGCGTGCCGTGTTCGTGGGACTGGATGGGAAAGCGGGTGAGCCTGTCGTTCTCCACGAGGACGAGCAGGTCGAGATCGCTGCGGTGGTTGCCGAAACCGGCGAGCACCGATCCGGCCGCAACCGCGAGCGCCGGTGTGCCCACGCCCTGGTCGGCTTCCTTGCGCACCGCGTCCCTGCTGATTCCGCGCTGTTCCAAGAACGTGTCGAGACGCTTTTCCAGGGTGCCGGAATCCGGGAAGGCGACGGCGCCGGCTGACGTGGTCTCCATGCGGTCGGTGCACCTTTCGGATGCGGACGGCGACGGTGCGGCGGGCTCTGCCCGGGGCCGTGTCCCCGGTGGTCTCCGGGGCCCGGTGGTCTCCGGGGCCCGGTGGTCTCCGGGGCCCGGTAATCCCGCAACCCGGCGCAGCCTCTCAAGCGCCGCGGGTCCGGATCAACGAACGTTCCGGCAGCCGGAACGCGACTTCTCACCGGCGTGGACCGGGGGCTACAAGTTGACCGAACGGATTCGACTCCCGCCTCCGTCCGCCGAGTCCGCCGCGCCTGACGGCCCGCCGGGTGCGTGGCATTCGCCACGGATCCGCAGGGAGCGCGCGGCCCGTACGTACGTGGTGCGGGCGCGCGGCCCGGGTGCGGGGCGGGATCAGATCTGCCGGACGAGGAGAGGACGGTCCCGATGACCGCGACCGCCAGGCACGGGACCGCCCGGGCTGCGCTCGACGCGACACGCAGACACCTCTCGCCCCAACTGGCCCTCGTCTACGGCATGAACGGCTCCGGCGCGATCGAGATGAGCGGCGAGGGGGCCCGCCTGCGGCTGTCCGACGGCCGCAGCGCGCTCGACTTCGGCAGCTACGCGGTGACCCTGCTCGGACAGCGCCACCCCGCCGTCGTCGCCGCGGTACGCCGTGAGCTGGACACGATGCCGGTGTCCACCCGCGTCCTGGGCAACCGCACGACCGCCGATCTCGCGGCGGCGCTGGCGGCCTGGACCGACCCGGAGCGGCTGACGAAGGTGTGGCTGGGGCTGAACGGCTGCGACGCCGTCGAGGCGGCGCTCAAGCTGGCGCGCCTCGCCACGGGCCGCACCCGCGTCGTCGCCGTCGAGGGCGCTTACCACGGCAAGTCCCTCGGCGCCCTCGCGGCGACCTGGAACGCGCGCTACCGCCGCTCGCTCGAACCCCTGCTCGGCGGTGTGACCCACATGGCGGCGGACACGTCCGCGATACCCGGCGCTTTCGCGGACGGCGAGGTGGCCGCCGTCCTCGTCGAGCCCGTCCAGGGCGAGGGCGGCGTACGGCCGTTGCAGCCCGGGTTCCTGCGGGCCCTCGCGGACGCGGCGCACGAGCACGGCGCCTTCCTGATAGCCGATGAGATCCAGACCGGACTGCGCAGATGCGGGCCCCGGCTTGTCAGTACCGACGCCGGGGTACGGCCCGACGCCGTGCTGCTCGGCAAAGCCCTCGGCGGCGGTGTGCAGCCGCTGTCCGCCGTGGTGGCCACGCCGGAGCTGTACGCGCCGCTGACCGCCGACCCGTTCGTGCACACCACGACTTTCTCCGGACATCCGCTGGGCGCGGCGGCCGGCGTCGCGACGCTCACGGCGGTCGAGGAACTCGCACCGCGCGGCGAGCGGCTGGCGGAGCTGGTCGCCTCCGGACTGGCACGCATCGCTGGGCACCACCCCGCTCTGATCGCGGACGTACGCGGCCGGGGACTGCTGTGGGGCGTGGAGTTCACCACTCCCGCCGTGGCCGGAGACGTCTTGATGGAACTCGGGCGCAATGGCCTCGTGGTCTCGCCCTGCCTGGGGCAGCCGGAGGTGCTCCGGCTGCTCCCGCCGCTGGTCGCCACGGACGAGGACGCCGAGGAGGCGCTCGCCATTCTGGACGCCGTCTGCGCCGCGGTGCCCGACGAATTCCGCCCTCCGGCCCCGGCAACGCCCTGAGCCGGGCCCGAGCCCCGCTCCGGGCCGGTACCCCGGCCCGGGGCCGATCGCAGGACCGTACGCACCGAGGAGCATCGCTGTGCCGAACACCGAGTCCTTCGCGGCTCTCGCCGCCCCAGCCACTCTCGCCGCCCTCGTGCCCGAGGGGCCGCGGTGACCGCGGAGCCGGGCGCCGGGCCCGGGCCCGGTGCCCCGCATGGTCAGCGCGGCGTCCAGTACCGCTACCACCGGGAGCTGTTCCCCGCGCTGCACGACTGGGAGCGCACCGAGCGCTCCATCGTCGAGTTCACCGGCGAGGACGGGCCCGGCGGCCTGCTCGGCCTCGACCAGATGGGCCACTTCGGACCACAGGGCTGCGACCTGGTCGCCGACGCCGTCGTCGCCGGGGGCGCCGGTGCGCACGGCGGTACCACGGTGGACCTGTGCGAGCTGGGCAGCGGTTTCGGCGGCGCGCTGCGGTACACGGTGGACCGGCTCACCGCGGGCGCAGTTGTCGTACGGCGCGCCTACGGCGTCGATCTCGTCGCCGAGCACTGCGCGGTCAGCCGCCGCATCAGCCGCGCGCAGGGACGCGAGGGGATGACGGACATCTGCGCCTCCGCCACCGCTGTTCCCCTGCCCGACGCCTCGCTCGACGTCGTGGTGGTGACGGGATCGATGCCGCATTTCCCCGAGCCCGGCGAGGTCATGCGCGAGGCCGGGCGGCTGCTGCGCCCCGGCGGACTGCTTGTCCTCAGTGAGGAGGTGAGCCTGACGCCCGGCGACCTGGCGCCGTCCACCGCGTTCCGCGCGACCCATCCGTGCGAGGTCTTCTTCACCACTCCCCTCGCCGACCGCCTGCGCCAGCTCGACGACGCCGGCTTCGTCGACGTGGCACGGCGTGACCTGACGGAGTGGGCCGTAGCGCTGCTCGCCGACCGGCTCAAGGTGGTACGGATCTTCCGCGGCAGCGTTGCCGGGATCTACGGGTCCCCATCGGCGGACCTCATCCGGGACACCCTGATGGCGGCCCGCGAGGAGTATCTGGCAGGGCGGTTGCTGCCTGCTCTGTTCACGGCACGGCGGGGCTGACGTGGCGCCGCGTCCGCCGCGCCGGCCGCCCCCATGCGACCCGGCGTACCCGCGAGGCGGGGCTGCCCGCGCCGTGACGTCCGGGCGGCGGATCACTGAGGATCACTGGACCTGTACCAGTTCGGGGGTCCGCTGGAGGGCACGCGAAACGGCGGCGCACGCGGCCCGCAGATGCGAGGCGGCCCTGACCACCTGTAGCCGGCCGTGCGGACCGGCGACGGCCAACGCTCCCACAGCCGTGCTCGACGCCGTCAGCACGGGCGCCGCGATACCGACGGCGCCGGTTGCGCTGCGGACGGCCACGAACCCCTGATGCTGCACCCGGGCCGCTTCCCCGTCCGCCACCCGCACACCCCGGGAGAGGAGGGCCGCGCTCGCGCCGAACGCATGGAAGATCCTGGTCGCGGCCTGGGCCGAGGCCCAGGTCTCCTCCTCGGCGCCGAGCTCGGTGCCCGCGCCGTAGGCGCGGCGTACCGCGTCCACCAGCGCCGCGTCGGGCCCGAACGCGTCGGAAATAAAAACGAAAGCACTTCCGCGCGTGAGGTGATGCAGCTGTTCCGCGTACGGAAAGGCCAGATCGCGGAGCTCGAGCTGCCGGGGAACTTGCGCACCGAGCACGAAGAGAGCCACGCCGAGTCTTAGCCCTTTCTCACCCCGCTCCAGCATGCCTTTCTCGACAAGTTCCGTGATGATCCGGTGAGCAGTTGCTTTGGGCATGTCGGCTCTGCGTGCTATTTCGGAGAGCGGGAGTTCCGGTTCACCTGGCCGAAAACAACGCAGAATACTCAGGCCGCGCGCGAGCATGGAGCGAGAGCGCTTCTGAACGGACAATGGAACTTCCTCCGAGGGCTCTGTGGGAGCGGTGAAGAACATGTAACGTCACCCTCAGGCAGACGTCTGCATGTATGGGGATCGCCCTGGTTGACGTGCTGAGACGGCGTACGTCAGCCTTTGCGGCCTCAGGAGCAGGTATGGCGCAGGGCGCTGGAAAACGGTACGCGGCCATTCGGAGGCACGCTTGCTCATCGTCGCCGAATCCCCCGTTCACCACCAGCATGGTCAGCGCCGGACAACCAGACAGAAAACCAGCGCCGTCAGAACCTGGCAGCCGACAACTGTACAGAAAAAAACCATAGCAGCGCGGACAGCGGTCGAATGGGTTTCTGCGCAGCAATCTAGTCATTCCACACGCGATCATTGGGAAGGGTTTAGGACGGCGAGAACCGCCGTCGGCGCAGAATAATGCGGGGGCTGCGTGCCCACTCCTTGCGGAAGGGACTGCCGGCGGCGGCCGAACCATGGAAAACCGGTCATCTTCCGGGATATGACCGCGGGGTAGCGCGAAGATGTCCATGAGGCGCCGCGCCGTCGCCGCATCAAGCCACGTCCCACTACGGCCTCCGGAGACGGAAAGAGGGCGCAGCGCGTCCTGGGACAAGGCCTCTGCCGCACGCTCCACCCGTCGCCGCCAGATACGACGCCCCCGCCCAGCGGCTCAGAAGCGCCGTTTCCCGTCATGTGTCCCTGCGCTAGCGTCGACGGCCGAACACAGCTTCGCCTTGCACGGCGGCTGCAGCACTCGCTGTCGCACACCGATGAGGAGGTACCTGTGCGCGCACTGGTCTATCTGGGCCCCGGCTCCGTCGAGCTTCAGGAGCGTCCGGCGCCGCGCGCCGGCTCTGACGACGACGTGGTGGTGAAGGTCGTCGGCACCGGCATCTGCGGGACCGACCGCAAGATTCTGCTCGGCCGCTTCCCGGCCCGGCCCGGCGTGGTGCTCGGCCATGAGTCGGTCGGTCTGGTCGAGCAGGTGGGTGCGGGGGTACGGTCGCTCGCCGTGGGGGACCGGGTGGTGGTCAACCCCACGCTGTATTGCGGTTGGTGTGTGCCCTGCACGCGCGGAGCGACGAATTTCTGCCGGAACAAGGCGGGGACGGAGGTCGGCGTGGACCGTGACGGGACGTACGCCGACGGTGTGGTGCTGCCGGAGCGGTTCGTACGGCGTGTTCCCGACGGGATGCCGTTCCGCGGCGCGGTCCTCATCGAACCGCTCGCCTGTGTCCTCAACAACGTTCGGGCGGCCGGGCTGACGTTCGACGACACCGTGGCCGTTCTCGGCGCGGGACCGATCGGCATGCTCACCGCCCTCGTCGCCGCGCGGACGGCGCGGCGCGTCACGGTGGCGGAGACGGACGGCTACCGCCTCTTCGCTGCGCGCGACATGTTCGAGCGCGTCGTCGATGTGTCCCGGACGGATCCGGCCGAGACTCTGGTGAGGGCTGCGGGAGGCGACCGTCCCGGCGTCGTGTTCGACACCACGGGCAGCGGTGCGGAGACTGCCCTGCGCCTGGTCGATGACGGCGGCCGCGTCGTCCTCATGGGCTTCGACGACAGCTACAGCATGCCGTTGCACCCGCTCCAGCTGACCAATCGGGGGATCCGGCTGATCGGGGCCGGTGACTTCCGGGGGGACACCTTTCCCGTGGCCGTCGATCTGGCGGCCGGTCTTGGACTGGAACGCCTGGTGACGCACGAATTCCCGCTGGAGGCGTACGAGGATGCCCTCGACGCGCTGGGCGGTGTCGGCAGCGACACAGGGGGCGGTCGGTACGACGCCATGAAGGTCGTCATCCGCTCCGACACCGGCCCGGCCGGTGCGGACGGCTGGCCGGTGAGCAGGTGAACGGGCAGCGACTGGGCTCGATCGAGTCCGGCGGGACGAAGTTCGTCTGCCTGGTCGGATCGGCACCGGACCGTATAGAGGACGAGATCCGCTTCCCCACGGGGGAACCGGAGCCCACGCTGGCCAGGGCGGTCGCCTTCTTCGAGCAGGCCGCGATCAAGGGACCGCTCGACGCCGTGGGCATCGCGTCGTTCGGCCCCCTCGAACTGCGCCGCTCCCACCCCGGGTACGGGCGCCTCACTGCGACGCCGAAACCCGGGTGGTCCGGAGTGGACGTGGCGGGGACGGTAGCGGCGGCGCTCGGAGTGCCGGTGGGCATCGACACCGATGTCAACGGCGCGGCGCTCGGCGAAGGCCGCTGGGGCGCCGCGCAGGGGCTTGACACCTATGTGTATCTGACGGTCGGCACCGGCATCGGCGGCGGCGCGGTCATCGGCGGACGCGTCATCAACGGGCTGGTCCACACGGAGATGGGGCATCTGAGCGTCCCCCGGGTGCCGGGGGACGACTTCCCGGGTTCCTGTCCCTTCCATGCGGACTGCTGGGAGGGTCTGGCGGGCGGCGAGGCCGTCGCTGCGCGCTGGGGACGACCGGCGGAGGAGCTGACCGGTGAGGCGCTGCGACGGGCCTTGCAATGGGAAGCGCTCTACCTCGCCGCCGGGCTGCGCAACATCATCTATGCCACCGCGCCCGAGCGCGTCGTGATCGGGGGCGGGATGGCCGTACTGCCCGGCCTGTTCCCACTGTTGCGGGAGGAACTCGGCCGCACCCTGGCCGGCTATCCGGGTCTGCCGGAGCATGCCGCCGGCGACTTCGTGGTCCCGGCAGCCCTCGGCCGGCTCGCCGGACCGGCGGGGGGCCTCGTGCTGGCCGAGCGAGCGGCCGGGGAAGCGCGGCGCGGGCCCCAGGACCTGTCGATGCACCGATCCGTGGACGGCTCGGGTGGCTCGGGTGGCACGGGGGGCTCGGACGGCTCGGGTGGCTCGGACGGCTCGGACGGCTCGGGTGGAGAGGTACCGCCGTTGGCGGCAGGACCCGCGTGACCGGGGCCGGGGACGGGAAAGCTGGTCCTCATGACGATCGCTGAACGTGCGGGCCTCGACACCGCGACCCGCGCGTGGCTGGTGGAACGGGCGTTACCCGGCCAGACCTTGACCGATGTGCGCCCGCTCGTGGGCGGTTTCACCAACGACATGCTCCTGGTGACGACGCGGCAGGGCGGGCGGTACGTGATGCGCCGCTACCGCCCCAGCGCAACGCGGATGCGCCGCAACAGCTGCGCCGTGGAGGAGGCCGTCCTGGAGCGGGCGGCACCGACCGTTCCGGTGGCCGGCGTCGTCGCGTCGGATCCGTACGGATGCGTTACGGGCACACCTACGCTGGTCTACCGGTTCGTCGACGGCATTCTTCTCAGCCACGTGCTCGCCGAGGAGCCGACCGAGGCGGAGGCGGCCGAGCTCGGCGGCGTGGTGGGCGGGGTCCTGGCCCGGATCGCGGCGGTACGGCTGCCCCGGCCCGGTCCCTTTCACGACGCCACCCTCGTTCCGGCCGAGGCGCGGAACGGGGACGCCGACCTACCCGGTTTCGTCGAGCGATGCCTGGCCACCACCGGCGACGGCGGCGTTCTGACGCGCGGCGAGACCGATGCGCTGCGCGGACTCGCCGCGCAGACCGGGCACCGGGTCGCCGACGTGAGCGGGCACAACCGACTGGTCCACTGCGACTTCAACCCCAAGAACGTGCTGGTCTCACGGGAGCGCGGCCGGTGGGACGTGGCGGCGGTGCTGGACTGGGAGCAGGCGTTCAGCGGCTCACCGCTCTACGACATCGGCAATATGCTGCGCTTCGCCCATCTGTATCCGCCCTCTTTCGCGGACGGATTCGTCTCCGGCTACAGGAACGCCGGCGGTCTCCTGCCGCACGACTGGCGTGCACTCAGTCGGACCCTGGACCTGTTCACTCTCGCGGACATTCTCACCGCGCCGCCCGACACCGACTGCTTCACGCGGGCGCGGACGGTACTGCTCCGCCACTTGGCGGACGAACCAGGACTGGCGAGGGACCGTAGAAGCTGAGATCGGAGCTTGCGCAGCTGAGACCGGGGCTTACGCAGAGCCATGGTCCGCCCCGTTCGACCGGACCGCCTGCCTTCCCGCGTCGGATCGCCGGTCCAGGTCTGCCGAGTTCTACGGTGCACCGCTGTAACTCCCCGACCACAGCACCTGGGTCCGCAGGCACCGCCAGGCCAGCGCGGCGGCACAGCCGGGCACCGGCGGCAGCCTCACCAGGCTCCACCGTGCACCTTCCGGTTCACGCGACCACACGATCCGGGGCGGGGCGGGCGGTACGGAAACCTCGAAAGTGTCGAGCCCGGCCGTCAACCCCCGCCCGGTTCCCTTCAGATACGCCTCCTTGCGCGCCCAGCACTCGGTGAACCACCGCTCCGTGAGCGGGCTCGGCGACCGCGACCGCGACAGCGCCACGGCCTCGCCGGGGACGAAGAAGCGCGCCGCGCACCTGGCAGCGTCGGGAATCGGCCGGAACCGCTCCACGTCCACTCCCACCGGGATGCCGGTGGCGACGGCCAGGAGCGCGAGACTCCCCGAATGAGCCAGGCTGAAGCACACCTCCGGTGCGTCCGCGAGCAAGGGCTTGCCCCAGGGGCCGTGGACGAACCGGAGTTCGCCGGGACTGGTGTCCAGGTATCCCCCGAGGATCCGCCGCAGCCGTCCCCGCCGGACGACGAAGCGCTCACGTTCCCGCGCGGACACGAATCGACGGGCGCGCTCACGTTCGCCATGGTCGAGCGACCCCCACAGCGCGGCCGGCGAAGCCGACGTCAGAGCAAAGCGCCACAGATGCACGGAGCCGGGACGCGGAACACGAGGACGCGGAACACGAACCGGGCCTGGAGACCGATCGTTTCTTTCGTCCCACTCCTCATCCTCCGTCACACTGTCACCTTTCGCACGAAGAGCACGAAGAGCACGAAGAGCACGAAGAGCACGAAGAGCACGAAGAAAACACAGTCCCCGTATCGCATTCCGTCATTTCAGGTCAGGCTCCTGAAGATCACAAGATGGATCCCGGATGTTCTTGGCCAATAAAGGCCTCTAAATGGGCCGAGACGTTCTGGTCAGCAGAAATGTTGGTCGTTATGCTTCCGTGAGCCGAAAGATCCTTGAACAAGGGAGAATTTCGCAGTGGAGAACACGAGGCCGGAAAGCGTCTTGCATCCCACCTCCGAGGAAGGGTTTTCGGAAGCCGACGGCGGAAAATTAACTCCGACACCCACGGTCAGGTGCAACGGGACTCCGCCTACTCCGGAGCAGAAGGAAGGGCCCTTCTACAAGCCCGACACCCCGCACAAGCCCGACTTCAGAGGCGATGTGGAGGGCGGAACCCCGCTCCTGCTCCACGGCCGAATCGTCACTCCGGAAGGCAAGCCCGTCGGTGGCGCACTCCTCGACTTCTGGCAGGTCGGGGACGAGGGCGCCTACGACGAGGAGGGGTTCCGGCTCCGGGGTCACCTGTTCGCGGACGACGATGGGAACTGGCGGCTGAAGACGGTGCTGCCCGCCGTGTACCCGGGGCGCACGCGCCACGTGCACGTCAAGGTGCAGCCCCCGGGGGGTGAAGTGCTCACCACGATGCTGTACTTCCCGGACGAACGGCGCAATCACTTGGACAAGTACTTTCGGCCGGAGTGTCTGATGGATGTAAATCAGACCGCTGACGGCTGGGACGCCGCTTTCACCTTCGTGCTGGATATCTGAATTCCAGCACCGGGGTCTCCCCGCACATGGGAACTCTGCCGATCGGCGGGGGCGTTCCGTGCGGAACGGAACGACCTCCGCCAGGGCACTTGCCGGGCACGTCGAAATTCCACGTCGTGAGCAGGAGACACATGGTCGACATGACGCATGCGCGAAATTCGATCTACTACCCGGTCAGCGACTACATGATGGATCATGGCGAAGGAATCTATCTCTACGACGCGGACGGAAATCGGTACATCGACTGTGCGTCCGGCACGTTCAACCTCAGCCTCGGTTACAGCCACCCTGAAGTGGTGAAGGCGATGCGCGATCAGGTCGAACGGCTGGTGCACGCGACATCGACGTTCCAGACCCAGCCCGTCAACGACCTGGTGCGACGCCTGGTCGAGCTCACCCCCGAGAACCTCACCAGGGTGCACCTCAAGGTCTCGGGCGGGTCCACCGCCAACGAGGGCGCGGTCAAGATGGCCCAGATCAGCACCGGGCGGCGCGACGTCATCACTCTGTTCCGCAGCCATCACGGCCAGACCATGATGACGACCACCATGTCGGGCGAGTCCTTCCGCAAGGCGCCCTTCCCGCACCTGATGCCCGGCGTCCTCCAGGTCCCGGACCCGTACTGCTTGCGCTGCTTCTACCAGCAGACCCCCGACAGCTGCGGACTGCTCTGTGTGGAGCGCGTCAATGACTTCCTCGATCACGCCAGTTCGGGCAGCGTCGCCTGCATCGTCGTGGAACCGATCTCGGGCAGCGGCGGGAACATCGTGCCGCCCGACGGCTATCTCGCCGCGCTACGGACCCTGTGCGACGAGCGGGGCATCGCGCTGATCTTCGACGAGATCCAGACGGGCATCGGCCGGGTCGGCCGGATGTTCGCTGCCGAGCACTACGGCGTACGGCCCGACATCCTGACCACCGGCAAGGGGCTGGGCGGCTCCGGGGCGCAGGTCGCCGCCATCATCGCCGACGAGCGGATGTCCGGGCTCAGCAGCGACCACCACTCGTTCACTTACGGCGGCAACATCCTGGCGGCGGCGGCCGCGGCGACGACCCTCGACGTCATCGGCCGACCGGGCTTCCTGGAGAACGTGCGCGAGGTCGGCGCCCACATCATGGACCGGCTGCGGGTCCTTGCCGCAGCCCACCCGTCCGTCGTGGACGTACGCGGTCTCGGTCTGATGATCGGCATCGAGATCGGTGACGAGGACGGCCGCCCCCACAGCGAACGGGCTCGGACCCTGGCGCGGCGCGGGATGGGCCACGGCCTGATCCTGCGGACCTCACGCTACGGCCGCGGCAACGTCATCAAGATCCGGCCGCCACTCGTGATCACTCGGGCCGAAGCCGACCTGCTCTGCGACCGGCTCGACGCACTCTTCACCACGGAGACAGCATGAAGGACTACGTCGTGCGGCTCGCGGCATCGGTACGTGCCGAGGTGCTGGCCGCGCAGAACCGGCTCGACAGCCGGCTCGTACGAGGGCATTCGCCGGGGGGAGACGCGCAGTTCGGTCTCGACGACGTGGCGGAGGCCGCCGTCTGGAAGCACGTCGTCGACGGCGCTGTGCCGGTCGCCGTCCATTCCGAGGACCGGGGCCTGCAACTCCACGGCTCCGCCCCTGAGTACCTGCTCGTCGTCGACCCCATCGACGGCACCAGGCCCGCCGTCGCGGGGCTCGAATCGGCCACCGTCTCCGTGGCCGTTGCCCCCATGTCCGACCGCCCCCGTATCGCGGACGTGGAACACGCCCTGCTCATGGAGATGAGGACGGGGGCCTACCTCTACGGGGAGCGCGGCGCGGACGCGGTGACCGCCCACGGCTACGACCGCCCCGTGCCGTCCCTGACCACGACCACCGACCTCTCCCGGATGTTCTGGTCCCTCGAATTCAACGGGCACCCGGCACGGCTGATGACCGACGCCTACGGCCACCTCATCGACCGCTCCGCGAACACCGGCGGCGTGTTCGTGTTCAACAGCGCGACGTACTCCGTCTCCCGGCTGCTCACCGGTCAGCTCGACGCCTACGTCGACATCGGCAACCGGCTGCTGCGCGACGACCCCGGTCTGCTCCCCGAGTTCGAGCGGGCCGGCAACGGGCGGGTGCTCCACCTGTTCCCGTACGACATCGCTGCGGCGGTGTTCCTCGCCGAGAAGGCCGGTGCCGTCATCACCGACGGTTACGGCGAGCCGCTCGGGGACACCGTCCTGACCGACCTGAGCGTCGCCAACCAGCGCTCGTGCGTGGCCGCTTCGACCCCCGAGCTGCATCGGGCACTACTGGAGGGCATCCGATGGAGGGTCTGACCCGAGGGAAGGACATGGGCGCATCCGTGTCCGCCGACACCGCCGAGTTCCGTGCACTGCTCGAAAAGCTCTCCGACAAGGCGACGGCGGACTACTACAACCCGTACACCGCCTTCGACTGGCCGGAAGTGATTCCCACCGACGACTTCTGGATGTCACCGGAGCTGCTGACGGTCCATGGCACCGAGATGATGGACGTCCTGACCCCGGAGCAGCTGCGCGCTCTGAGCCGCTGGGAGAGCGTCCACTTCTACAGCCTCAACGTGCATGGGATCCGGGAACTGCTGATCGAGGTCATGCGGCGGATCCACACGCCCGGCTTCGAGACGCCCTCGGAGTTCTTCCACCACTTCGTCGGTGAGGAGAACGACCACATGTGGTTCTTCGCCACGTTCTGCCTCAGGTACGCCGGCAAGATCTACCCCGACAAGAAGCTGAAGCTGCCCGAGGTCCCGCGGGACGCGGCGATCGAGAACTTCCTGGTCTTCGTCCGCATCCTGGTCTTCGAGCAGATCGTCGATCACTACAACGTCCGGCTCGCCGGCGACGAACGGCTGCACACGACCATTCGCCACCTCAACCGCCTTCACCACCAGGACGAATCCCGCCACATCGCCTTCGGGCGACGCCTGGTGCAGCTGTTGTGGGAACAGCTCGTGGCGGCCGGCATCGATGCACCGACCCGGCGGGAGACCAGCAACTACGTCGACCGCTACATCACCACGAGCATGGAGTCGTTCTACAACCCTGCCGTCTATCGCGACGCCGGGATCGCGGACGGTTACGCGCTCCGGCAGCGGCTGATCGCCCACCCGGCCCGCCAGGGCGCCCACGACCGGGTGCTGCACAAGACCATGGACTTCCTCACCCGGATCGGAGTACTCGATGCCGGCTGGTGACTCCGCGGTCCGCACCGGCCCTTGGGCCGTGCGCGACGGACTGGCCTCGTTCGGGGAGCCCGCGACGGTACTGCTGCGTGCCCTGGACGACGTGTTCACCGACTGGGGCACCCGGTCGGGAGCCGAGCAGATGACGTTTCCGCCGCTGCTCAGCGCCGACGACCTTCGTACGCTCGACTACTTCCGGAACTTCCCGCACCTGGGCAGCCCCGTCTCCCGCATCCGGCCCGACCGGCTCGAAGCCCACAGCTCCCGGACCACCGTCGGCCCCGTGCCCGCGCGGGACCTGGCGGACGCCGGCCACCTGCTGCCGTCCGCCGCCTGCTACGGCTGCTTCCTGCACTTCTCCGGGACCAGGACGGAGACTCCCTTGCGGGTGAGTACGGCCGCCCAGTGCTTCCGGCGAGAAGACCGTTACGACGGACTGCGCAGGCTGTGGGGCTTCACCATGCGGGAGGTCATCTGCATCGGGTCCGCCGAGCACGTCCGTGACCACCTCGAGCACTTCCACGGGCGGCTCGCCGCCTTCGCCGTCGATCTCGGCCTGCCCCTCTCCCGGCAGCCGGCGACCGACCCCTTCTTCCAGAAGGACGGCGCACGTGCCGTCATGCAACTGCTCGCGCCGGTCAAGGACGAATACGTGCACACCGACGGCACCGCCGTCGCCTCGATGAACAACCACCGGAACTTCTTCGGGGAACGCCGCTCCCTCACGTACGCGGGGAAGCCCGCCTTCACCGGCTGCGTCGCCTTCGGGCTGGAACGCTGGATGCACGTACTGAACGAGCGTTTCGAGGGTGACCTGCGCACAGCGGCCACAGCGGTACGGAAGGCCGGAGAGGGCGAGTGAACCGGCTGGAGTCGGTCCTCGGCCTCGATCTCCCGCTGCTTCAAGCGGGAATGGGCGGCATCGCCGGACCCGAACTGTGCGCCGCGGTTTCCCGGGCCGGAGCCGGCGGCACCCTGGCGCTCTACAAGGAGCCGCCGGAACGGGTACGGGAACTGGTCCGCTCCGTCGCCGCCTCGACCTCCCGTCCCTTCGGAGTGAACGTCATCCCCGAGGTGACCGGCCCGGCCGCCTGTCGCGCCCAACTCCGGGCCGCCCTTGACCAATTGCCCGGGCATGGCTTCGTCACCAGCTTCGGACTGCCCGATGCCGGCACGGCACTCGACATCGTACGGTCGGGCCACGTCCTGGTGATCCAGGTCGGCACGCCCCACGACGCGGACGTGGCTCTCCGGCTGGGGGCGGGCGTCCTCGTCCTCCAGGGGACAGAAGCAGGCGGGCACCTGCTCGGTGAACTGCCCACGGCGCGCTTGCTGCGAGAGACCCGCGCCCGGCACCCCGACGCCGTGCTGGCCGTGGCGGGCGGCGTCGCCACCGGCACTGACCTGGCACAGGTCCAGGGGCAGGGCGCGGACGGCGCCATGGCCGGCACCCTGTTCATCCCCACGGTGGAGTCCGCCGCCCATCCGTACTACAAACAACGCGTGGTCGACGCCTCGGCGGACGACACCGTCGTCACCACCCGGTTCGCCATAGGCTGGCCCGCCCGGCCGCACCGCGTGCTGCACAACGCCCTGACACAGAACGCACCCCGCCACCCCGCCACCTTCATCGCCACCACCAGAGCGGGGGACCGCCGACTGCCCGTCCCCCGCTACAGCGCGGCCGTCCCGGTTGTCGAAACGGTGGGCCGTATTGAGCAGATGGCCATGTACTGCGGCCAGTCCTGTTCCCGGGTGGCCGGGCAGCATCCGGCCACCGTCGTCGTCGAAGAAATCCGCCGCACGTACGAGGCAGCCGGCCAATCCCACGACAGATCCACGGAAGGTGAGCCATGGAAGACGCGCTCAAACCGGTGACCGACTGGCTGCGGAGCAGGAACCCGGAAGCCGGGGCCATCCCGGCCGATCTCGACCTGATCGAGAACCGGCTCATCGACTCCCTCGGTTTCATGGAGTTCATCCTGCTGCTGGAAGACCTTGCCGGCCGTGAATTCCCCGTGGCGGAACTGGACGTGGACTGTTTCCGCACGCTTCGGGCGGTCCACGACAACTTCCTGTCCGCCACGGCTCCGAGCGTGCCGCAGCACACCCCGTAGTCCGTCAGGGATTTCTCGAGGAGGTCACACCGTGGAGCACGGACGGGTCGTCTCTCTTCATCTGGCCCCTGCCGCCGGGGCCCCCACGTTCCTTGTCGAGCAGGCCCGCGCCGTCACGGGACGTGGCCTGGAGGGCGACCGTAACTACTGGGCAGAGCCGGGGCCGCGTCCCCGGCAGCGGGGTACCGGCCGTGCCTCCGGGGTCTGCGACATCACCCTGATCGAACTCGAATCTCTGGAGGCTCTCGCCCAGGACACCGGCATCGAGCTGTCGCCCGCACAGTGCAGGCGCAACGTCGTGTGCCGGGACATCCGCCTCAATCCGCTGGTGGGAACCGACTTTCACGTGGGCGGGGTGACACTGCGCGGGCTGCGGCTGAGTGAACCCTGTGTCCGTCTCGAACAGCTGACCCGTCCCGGCCTGGTGCGCGGTCTTCTCCACCGGGGCGGCCTGCGCGCCGAAATCGTCCAGGGCGGCCGGATCTGCGTCGGGGACCCGGTGGGGCGGACGGCACCACTGCCCAACACAGATGGAACGGCCGCCCCACGCTGAGGCGCGCCGCCGCGGGTGACGTCGGCATGCCTCCGGGAAGCGTCCGGTGCATGTGTGACGCCCACGGGTTGACCGATACGCTCCTGATCGCACGACTTCGCCTCATGGGCAACCGTCCACGGGCTTCGCCGCCCTGACAGAACGACGGTGTCTTCGACCAACTCAACGGTCTGCTGAGGCGCTTGGTCCGGGAAGCAGGTGGTCGTTCCTGCGCGCCTTTGCCGGAGTCCGAGGAATGGTCTGCCATGACACCCCATTCCCCCTGCGTGATATGACGATTCCCTGGGATTGCTCGGTGCGGGGATGGGGACATGGCATCTTTCCAAGGTCATCTTGTAGGCCGTGTTAATGAAGTAGCGGAACTGTCCGGCTTGGCGGAGTCCACACGTGCAGGTCAGGGGCAGGCGGCGTTCGTCGTGGGTGAGGCCGGTCTGGGCAAGACCGCGGTACTGGAGCAGGCCGCGACGGCCGCGGAGCGCCTGGGGATACGGGTGCTGTACGGGACCGCGCGGGAGCTGGAGCAGCAATGCCCGTTCGCCTTCATCTCAAGCTGCCTGAGGCTGGATGAGGCATCCTCCGATGCCCCGCGAGTTCGGGCTGCCGAGGTCCTGCGTGGCGACGCCCGGTACGGTCTGCCGGGCGCGAAGAGCGAGGTGGCGGGCGTGGACGTCGCTACCGTCGAGGCGATGCTCGGGCTGGTCGACGACTTGTGCGCACACGGGCCGCTGGCACTGTTCCTCGATGACCTCCAGTGGGCCGACTCGGCAAGTCTGACAGTGCTGCGCAAGCTGGTGCGTTCGGTGCACCAACTGCCCCTCCTGGTCGTCGGTGCCTACCGGCCCGTGCCCGGGGCCGGGGAAGTCGACCGGCTCTCCCGGAGTCCGATTGCGGGCTGTCGCGCCCTGCTGGAACTGGCACCACTCGATACACCGGCTGTGTCGGTCCTGCTGGCGGACCTGTGCGGCCGGGAGGCGGGCCCGCGGTTGCGGCACATGGCCCAGAGTGCCGCGGGTAACCCGTTGTACATCACGGAGTTGGTCGCCGCCCTGGTGCGCGAGGAAGCCATCGAGACCTCTGAGGGGATCGCGGAAGTCAGCGTCGGCTGCCCGCTGCCGCCGCTGATCACGTTGATGACGCACCGGCTTCGGTATCTGCACGACCGCGTGCTGCAAGTGCTGCGCGTCGCCTCCGTGCTGGGAGCAAGCTGCACCACCGCCGATCTCGCGGCGGTCCTGGACATGCCCGTACATGATCTGCTGGCCACCGTGGAGGAAGCCCGGGCTTCCGGCATTCTGCGGGACACCGGCGAGCATCTGCGCTTCCGTCACGACCTCATCCGGGACGCCCTGTACGACGCTGTGCCGATGTCGGTCCGGGCCATGCTGCACTTGAAGGCGGCGCAGGCCCTCTCGGGCGCCGGGGCAGCACCTGAACGCGTGGCCGAGCACCTGCTCTGCGGGGCGCCGGCCGGGGACTTCCTGATCACCTGGCTGGAGGGATCCGCGGCACGGCTCACGACGCGGGCGCCGGCCATGGCTCTGCGGCTGCTCACGACGGCGCTGGAACTCGCCGATCCCACCGATGCCCGGTACGGGCATCTCCGCCTGAATCACGCCATGGCGCAGCTCTCCTCCGGCCTCCTGGCCGAGGCGGAGGAGAGTGCCCGTCGTGCGCTGGCAAGGACCCGTGACCCCGGGTCGGGATGCCTGTTGCGCTGGATCATCATTCAGGCCGCGTTCGCTCGCGGTCGGCCCGACCTGGCGCTGAGCGAGGTACGAGCCGGTTGCGCGACCCCGGGGGTGCCACCGATCGAGGCGGTCCGGCTCCGGGCGTTCAGTGCGGTATGCCTGTTCGCGCTGGGGAAGCTGTCCGAAGCCGGTGCGGTCGCCTCGCGTGCCCGGCGCGCCGCCGACGAGGCCGGTGACGGTTCCGCCCTTGCCAGCGTCCTGCATGTGCTGGCAGCCAAGCGCTTCCTGGAAATGCCTGACGCCGAAGCAGTCGAACTGGCGCGGCAGGCGTCCCGTCTGGCACCGGACACGATGCACCCGGCCCAGTGGATGGGGCTGCAACTCGCCCTGGTCAACTGCTACGCCGATCTCGACATGAGTCCCGACGCCCGGCGAACCCTCGCAGCCGTACGGACGCCGGCGGAGCGCACCGGAGGGGTGTTCCTGCCCTGGTACCACCTGTCGTGCGCGCTCCTCGCGTTCCACGCGGGCCGCTGGGACGATGCGCTGGCGGAGATCGAGGCGGGTCTCGACTGCGGCGACCAGGTGGCGATGAGCCGGGCGTTGCGGGCGGTGGCGGCGGTCATCGCTGTGCGCAGAGGCCGGCAGCCCGTTGCCGAAGCACTCCTGACCGCCTCGGTGCCGGCGGTGGACAACGGAACGGTCGCCTCTTTCTACGAGTACCTGCCGTTGTGCGCAGGCGCCCTTCTGGACGAAGCTCAGGGCGATCCCGGGCGCGCCTACGCCCGGCTTGCGGAGGCGTTCGACAAGGGCGTCGGCCACCTGCCGGGGCAACTGATCCTCTGCTTCCTGACGCCCGATCTGGTCCGACTGGCCATGGCTCGAGGTGATACGGCGAACGCACGGCGATACGCCGTCGCCGCCCAACGGCGGGCCGATCACAGCGGCGGGCTCTATCACCTCGGTGACGCCTACCGGTGTCAGGGGCTGCTGACCGGGGACCTCGACCTGCTCATGGAATCGGTCCGCTGCTACCGCAACGCGCCGCGGCCGCTCAACGCGGCACATGCCTGCACCGATGCGGCGGAACTGCTGGCCCGCAGAGGGCGACCGGATGAGGCCCGCATCCTGCTCGATCAGGCGTTGGAGACCTTCACGCAGCTGGGCGCGGTGTGGGACGCAGCCCGGGCGACGTCCCGTCTGCGAGCTGTTGCCGTACGCAGCGGTTCACGCAGAACACGAAGCGGCGTTCGCCACGGCTGGGACGCACTCACCCACACCGAACGCCTGGTTGCGGGGCACGTGGCCGAAGGGCGCTCCAATCCGGAGATCGCCGCTCGGATGTCCATCGCCCGAAGCACCGTCAGCACCCATGTGTCCAGCATCCTCAGAAAGCTGGCGATGACCTCGCGGGTCGAACTCGCCGCGGAGGTGACCCGCCGGCAGAAGAGGGAGCGGCCCTCCTCGTAGGACCGGACACATGTTCCCCCGGCCCCGTTCGCCGGGGGCGGGGAACAGTCTGACGGCGAGGCGTCAGGTCATGAGGAGGAGTGCTCCTCGCCGGTCACCGGTTGTCCACGCACTCCTGATCGGTGCTGTCGCTCGTGCACAGCACCAGGTCGCTGCTGAGGTTGTCGGTGCCGTCCACGGCCGGGACGGTGGCGGTGCCGTCGCCGGACCAGGTGCCACCCAGATCGTTGGTGAACGTCCACCTGCCCGTCACCGTCTTCATCAGCTGGCCCCGCATCGCCCAGCTGTAGTTGGGCGGCTTCACCGAAACCTTGTTCGCGTCGCTCACTGTGTCGGTCTGGGTCCAGGAGTGGTCGTAGTGGGCGCTGACCGCGGAACTGACCTTGGCGGTGACGAACTCAACGTTGATCCCCACCTCGCTGGTGACGGTGATGGAGCCGCCCACGGTGTTGGTCTGGGACGTGGTCTGCGTCCAGGTGATGGTCCGTTCCGCCGGGTCTGTGGTCTTGTTCCACACGTTGGCGCTGACCCGCTTCAGGTTCCCCACGGATGCCACGCTGTCACCTGTGATCGTGTAAGCGCACGACTTGATGATGCTGGAGCTGTTGCTGCACTGCTTCAGGGCGTACGCGGTGGCCAAGTCCGCGAGAGTGGGCCCCGTGGACCCCGGGCTGGGCGTCGGTCCGATGATCCACTCCTGATTGCTGTCGCCGTGGCAGCCGTAGAGCCCCACCACGGTGCCGTCGTTGGAGCTTCCCCCGAAGACGTCCATGCACTTGTCGTTGTTGACGTTCCGGATCAGGTAGTAGCCGCCACCTTTCTTCGACGGCTGGAGGTACCAGTTCTGCTTGCTGTTGTTCCTGTCGCAGTACACAGGCTCGACGAGGTGGTTGTTGTCGGTGTTGAAGTCGATGCACTTCTGCGTCTTGTCGTTACGGATCAGGAAACTTCCGTCGCCGTTCGGCACGAAGCTCCAGTTCGCCATCGGAGTCTTGTTGATGGCGATTTCGGTTCCGTAGTCTGCCGAGTCCTTCGCCAGATCCAGCGAGGGTGCAAGGCCGGTGTCCGACGTCAAACGCGGCGAGAGGGACAGGCCTGCCGTGGCCGAGGTGTCCGCGTGGGCCGTTCCCGCGGTGAGCGGCGACATTGCCCCGACGAGCGACGTGAGGGCGACCGCGAGGAGTGTGGTCGTCGCCCGGCGCCCGGGACCGCGCGAGGTCGGCTCGGTGATCATGATTTTCCGTTCTCCTTCGGCAGTTTGCCTTTGGGGCCGACTTCGGTGACTGGCCCCGTGGTGCCGCAGCAAGGCCGTCCGGACGGTGGCGGAACAGGCGCAGGTGCCCGTGGCACGTGGTCAGCCGTACACCCGCCCACCCTCTCTGGATGTTGCCCGCTGCGGGTGCCAAAGTACGTACGCCCGGGGGGTGTTACATCCACCAACTGACGGAGGATGACAACAGGGACGTCGGCTCGTCGGCGAGAAGCCGGAAGCGGACGCCAATTGCGTGCCGTGTTCGGCGAGATCAGCCGAGCAGTGTTGTGGGCAGCATCCGGGTGCCGGAGGTTCTCAGGCCGCCGGCGGCTGTGTGCTGTCGCGGCTGATCCGGAAAGGCAGGACTTGCGCGATGAGCAGTGCGACGTCGTCGTGGTCGCCGGGGTGGCGCAGGGTGTGCAACAGCAGCTCGCTGGTTTCGTCCAGGGAACGATGGGGGTCGTCCAGGAGGGCGAGCAGAGTGTCCAGGGATTCGTCGATGGGCTGGTCACGCCTTTCGACCAGCCCATCGGTGTACATGACAAGCTGGTCGCACGGGTGCAGGGCGAGCGTGGTGGTGTGGAACTCGCCCTTGCCGACGCCCAGTGGTGTTCCAGTGGGCAGCTCGAGCAGTTCGTGCCTTCCGTCAAGGCGGAGGAGGGCAGGGGGCAGGTGGCCTGCGAGGGAGATGCGGCACTGCGCGCTGTGCGGGTCGTAGACCGCGTATACGCAGGTGGCGATGGTGTCCTGCTCCAGATCCTCGGTGATGCGGTCGAGTTGCCGGAGGACCTGGGCAGGGTCGAGGTCGAGACCGGCCAGTGTGCGGGTGGCGGTGCGGAGCTGGCCCATGGTGGCGGCGGCGCTGACGCCGCTGCCCATGACGTCTCCGACGACGAGGGCGGTCTTGTCGCCACCGAGCGCAATGACGTCGAACCAGTCGCCGCCGATCTCGCTGGCTGCCCGGGCCGGCTGGTACCGGGAGGCGACGGCCAGCCCCGGCCTTTGCGGTGGCGAGTGGGGTAGCAGGCTGCGCTGGAGGGTGAGAACGGTGCGGCGTTGTTCCTCGACAGCACGGTGACGCTCGGTGACGTCCACGCTGGAGCTCACCACACCCAGCACCTTCCCGTCGGGCGCCTCGAGCCGGTGGAAAGAGATCGACCAGGCATGCTCGTTGTCCGGGTCGGCCGGGGTACGGCCGACGGTGTACCGGTCCAGGACCGGGGTGCCAGAGGCCAGTACCTCGCGCATCGTCGCTTCGAAGGACTCGTCCAGGAACGGCAGCACCTCATGGACGTGTCGGCCCACATGCTCGGCGGCAGGTACACCGTTCATCCGCTCCTCGGCCGGGTTGACCGAGACGTACCGAAGGTCGGTGTCCAGCACACCCAGTCCGATCGGCGACTGGGACACCAGTCGGGCGGACAGCGCCAGATCCCGTTCGACCTGCCACAGCGTCGCCTGATCCGTGGCAAGACCCAGGGCGTAGTAGTCCCCCTCGTCGTCCTGCAACCGCATGTTGCGGAACTCCACCAAGCGTGTGCCGCCGTCCTTGTGCCGGACGGGGTAGACCCCGGCCCAGCTGTCCCCGTCTTGCATGACCTGCGCGAACATGTCCAGCGCCAGCCCCTGGTCCTCGTCATGGAGGAGCAAGCGGCCCGCGAACTCGCCGAGAGCCTCCTCGGCGCTGTAGCCGAACAGGTCCTCGGCCTGCGGGCTCCAGAGATCGATCCTGCCCTCCGAGTCGAGGAGAATGGCCGCCACGCTCAGCACATCGAGGAGGCCACCGGACTCGGTCGGAGCGACACCCACCGTGTCGAGACCGGGCCGGAAGGACTCGGCTGCACACATCCCAGGCCCTCCTCACTGCGCGCGCCGCCCCCGTGGTCTCGGGACGCTGACCCGAGCCGGCGGCTCGGCCGGCGCTGCTCTCCCTCCCCCATCGTCTCTCTCCGCGGGCCGCTCGCGCAGCAACGGCAATCGCGAGCCCGGCCTCCGGGCGACTCGGCCGCCCGGAAGGGGGCCTCCTGGCGGACTCCGGCCGACATGCGGACGTGCGTTCGACCGGCTGCCGGTGCGCCCAGGCGTCGTCGCACACCGCGCGTAGAGCCCGGAGCCGACGGGAATCGCTTCTTCAGGGCCGATGTCACAGCCGCGAGGTGAGCCGAATCGTTCACCTGCCGGGGGGCGCCCGCTCCGGGGCAAGGATGCAGTACCGGGAGCCGTAGCGCCGCCCCGGCCCCCGGGCGACAGCCCCTACGAACTTGGAGCGCTGAGTACAGATGAGCAGCAGCCCCGCCGATGCCCCCAATCCCCTGCCGGCCGGTCCCGGCAATGGGCCCGCCGTCTCTCGTCAGGAGTTCGACGCACTCTTCGATGCGGTCCGCACGTGGGGCCGCTGGGATGCGGCCGACCGCGGCGCCTGGAACAGGGTGACATCGGGTCATGTGCAGCGGGCCACCGCCCTGGTCCGGTCCGGGACGGTCGTGCCGATGGGGCTGCCCTGGAACACCCGGCCCGGCCCGGACAACAGCAGGCCCGCATTGCATTACATGTCCGACCTCGGCGACGTGGAGGCCCCGGAACCCTCCACCCACAAGGACTTCCTTGCCGTGGATTACCACGGCAAGGGCGTGAGCCATCTCGACGCGCTGTCACACATCGCCTACCGGGGGCAGCTCTACGACGGCCGCGCGGCGCGCGAAGTCGTTGATGCCCGGGGTGCCCGCTTCGGCGCGGTGTCGGCGCTCGGGCCCCTCGTCACCAAGGGCGTACTCCTCGACCTGCCCGCCGTCCTCGGGATCAAATGGCTGGAGCCCGGCCGCGCACTGCACGCGCAGGACATCATCGCCGCGGAGAAGGCACTCGGTGTGACGATCGAGGACGGCGATGCGGTGTTGCTGCGCTCCGGCCGCTTCCGGCGTCGCCGGGAAATCGGCCCCTGGAACCTTGACGCGGCGAGCGCGGGCTTGCACGTGGACGCCATGCCGCTGCTGGCCGAGCGTGCCATTTCCCTGCTCGGCGGCGACGGGGACAGCGATGTACGACCCTCGCCGGTCGAAGGCCTGCACTCTCCGGTCCACGCGCTCGCCATTGCCGCCATGGGGGTGCCGCTGCTGGACAATCTCGACCTCGAAGCACTCTCCGCCGACTGCGCCGAGGCGGGCCGTTACGCATTCATGCTCGTGGTGACGCCGCTGAACGTACCCGGCGGGACAGGCTCGCCCGTCAACCCAGTCGCGGTCCTGTGATGGCCGGCCGTCACCGTCGCCTCGCCCCGGCCGCCGATCATGGTGGACGCCGGCCGGCTCTTTCCGACCACCGACCGCCGGATTACAGTACGCACTCCTACTATTCACCCAAAACGTGAGGAATATACTCAAATGGAGATCTGGTGATCATAAAGTCCGTGAGGGAAGTGATGTAGATGGGGGTCGTGGGAGACCGCATCGGCCCCGTACGCCCCCGCGAGCGGTTTCTGTACGGCGAGTCGGTCGAGGAGGGCGTGAGAAGTCCGATTCTGAGCTCGTGGCAGCGCTGCCGGCTGCTGGGTCTCTCACCGGATCAATCCGAGCTCCCCTACCGGCAGGATTTCGATCCGGACAGTCAGCTCGTCCGCGCGGCCGGGCCCGTGCTGGACCGACTGCGATCCATGTTCGCGGGCAGCCAGATGAACATCTGTCTCGCCGATGGACACGGCACGGTGCTTGAACGCCGTTTCGGGGAAGCGTCCTTGGCCCGGCGTCTCTCCCCGATTCAGAGCGTCCCGGGCTTCGTGTTCGCCGAGCAGTTCGCCGGGACCAACGGCATCGGACTCGCGCTGGCGGAAAGGGATCTTTGCCAGGTCTACGGTGCCGAGCACTTCGCCGAGCGCTCTCAGTCGAACGCCTGTTGTGCAATCCCCGTTCGCGACCAGCTCAGCGGGCGCATCGAGGGCGTCCTCTGCTTCGGCTATCCCCTCACCGATGCGGACCCGGCGCTGGTCACCGTGATACGCGACGCCGCCGAAGCCATCGAACGGCGGCTGATGGAGCAGAGTTCGGCGCGAGAGCGTGGCTTGCTGCGGGCATATCTCGACGCCAGGCGCCTCGCGGGGACCAGCGAGGCCACCAGGAACGGGCACCTGATCGCAATGGATGAACTGGTCCAGATCGGGCTGGACCAGCGCGATCAGATGATTCTCTTGGAGAAGGCCACCGAGCTGATCTCCTCGTCCCAGCGGGCTGCCGTCGAAGTGTCCTTGTCCCACGACCGGCGGGTCACCCTCATGAGCCGTCCGGTGACCAGCCCATCCGGGGTGGAGGGCATCGTCATCGAGGCGGTTCTTCCCAACGACTCGCCGCAACCCCGCGTCGCCGCCCCGACTCGCGCAGGCCGGCCACTGGGCCTTGTCGCGCAACATGCCACCACCTCCGCCGACCCGTCGTCCGGGCACCTCCCCGGCGCCGGCCCTTCGTCCGGGCACCTCCCCCGCGCCGCAACCGGCCGGGCCGCCACGACGGTCCCTGCGCCCGTCCCACCTGGCACCGACGACTCTGCCTACGGCTCGGCCAGGGGGCTGGTGCTGGTGGGCGAGCCGGAAGTAGGGAAGTACGCCGTTGCGGCCCGACGCCGCCTGGAGCTGCTGGCCGAGGCCAGCACCCGCATCGGCACCACCTTGGACGTGAGCCGCACCGCCTGGGAACTCGCCGAGATGGCGGTCCCGCGCCTGGCCGACTTCGTCACCATCGACGTGCCCGAGGCCGTACTGCGCGGCGAGGAGTCCGCCGACCCCAGCACGGACCTGCACCGTACGGTGGTCCACGGCATCCGCGAGGACTGCCCCTTCTACCCGGTCGGCGAACGGGTGGACCTTCACCCGGCCACGCCCCATCTACGGTGCCTGGCCAGCGGACAGGCAGTGCTGGAACCCGATCTGAAGTCCGCCGCCGGCTGGATCGCCCAAGAACCCGAGCATGCCGAGCGGATCCTCGCCCACAACGTGCACTCCCTCATCTCCGTCCCCCTGCTCGCGCGCGGCGTCCTCCTGGGCATCGCCAGCTTCTACCGCTCGCAGGATCCCGCCCCCTTCGGGGACGACGACCGCTCACTGGCCCAGGAACTCGCCGCCCGCGCCGCCCTCTGCATCGACAACGCCCGCCGCTACACCCGCGAACACACCCTGGCTCTGGCGCTGCAGCGCAGCCTGCTCCCGCGCGGCCTTCCCGAACAGGACGCCGTCGAGGTCGCGCACCGCTATCTGCCCTCCGAATCCGGAGTGGGTGGCGACTGGTTCGACGTCATCCCTCTCTCCGGCACCCGCGTCGCCCTCCTCGTCGGCGATGTCGTCGGCCACGGACTGCACGCCGCCGCCACCATGGGCCGGCTGCGCACGGCCGCACGCAACTTCGCCGAACTGGAACTCGCCCCCGACGAACTCCTCACCCACCTGGACAATCTCGTGGTGCGCCTGGACCGGGAGGAGGGCGGCGAGAACGCTGCGGTCGGCAGCACCGGCATCGTCGGCGCCACCTGCCTGTACGCCATCTACGACCCCACCTCGGGGCAGTGCAGCATGGCTCGTGCCGGCCACCCTCCGCCCGCGCTGGTCGACCCCGACGGCACCGTGACATTCCCGGACCTACCCGCCGGGCCCCCTCTCGGCCTCGGCGGTCTCCCCTTCGAAACGGCCGAAATCCACCTCTCCGAACACAGCCAGCTGGTCCTCTACACCGACGGCCTCATCGAAGACCGCCATCGCGACATCGACGTGGCCCTCGACCAGCTGCGCCACGCGTTGCCCCACCCGGACCGAACGCCCGAGGACACCTGCCAAGCGGTCCTCGACGCCGTGGCACCCGACCACCCCTGCGACGACATCGCCCTGCTCGTCGCCCGCACCCACACCCTGCCCCCGGACCGGATCGCCACCTGGGAGCTGCCCACCGACCCGGCCCTCGTCTCCGACGTCCGTGCCGCCGCCGTCCGCCGGCTCAGCCAGTGGGGACTGGACGAGTCCGCTTTCGCCGCAGAGCTCCTGCTCAGCGAGCTGGTGACGAACGCCGTCCGCTACGGCACCGGGCCCATCCAGGTACGCCTCATTCACGGCCGCACCCTGATCTGCGAGGTCCACGACACCAGTAGCACCGCCCCACGCCTGCGCCATGCGGCCACCACCGACGAGGGTGGCCGTGGCCTGTTCCTCGTTGCGCAGCTCGCCCAGACCTGGGGCACCCGCTATACCACCGACGGCAAGGTCATCTGGGCCGAGTGCGCCCTGGACGCGGCGTGACCTCCACCGGTCGCAGCCGGGAGGCGCATGAGGAGACCGCCTCCCGGGCAATACGCCCATTGGGGTCAAAGGGGTCAGCGATATGCCGGAAGTGCGGCACCATCTCCCAGTAGCATCCCCCATGCAGTCGGGAAGAACCCGGAGGCCGACCCCCGGAGAAGTCCGTGCATGACGCTCCCGACACTTCGATGAGCCCACCCTCACGCTTCGGTGGAGAACCCCTTGTCCGCGTACGCGGTCTCAGCAAGCGGTTCGGCGGCACCCCCGCGCTCGCCGCGGTCGACCTCGACATCCACGGCGGCAGCGTCCTCGCCCTGCTCGGTCCCAACGGCGCCGGGAAGTCCACCCTCATCAAGGTGCTCGCCGGGGTCCACCACGCCGACGAGGGCGAGGTGACGGTGGCCGGGCATCCGCTCGGCACCGACGCCGCCACCCGGAAGATGTCGTTCATCCACCAGGATCTCGGCCTCGTCGAGTGGATGACGGTCGCCGAGAACATCGCACTGGGCACCGGCTATCCGCGCCGCTGCGGACTGGTCTCCTGGCGGCAGACGCGAGAGCGCTGCGCCGAGGCCCTGGGGATCGTCGCCGGGCACCTGGACGCCGACGCCCGGATTGCCGACCTCGCCCCCGCCGAGCGCTCGCTGGTCGCCATCGCCCGCGCCCTGGCGACACGGGCGGAGCTCTTCATCCTCGACGAGCCGACCGCCACCCTTCCCGCCGCGGACTGCGCCCGGCTCTTCGACGTACTGCACGCCCTGCGCGACCGAGGCCACGGCATCCTCTACGTCAGCCACCGGCTCGACGAGGTGTACAAGGTCGCCGACACCTTCGCCGTCCTGCGCGACGGCCACCTCGTCAGCCAAGGTCCGCTCGCCGGCCACAGCCCCGCCCGTCTGGTGCACGACATCGTGGGCCGCGAACTGGCCGGCCACCGGCCCGCCACCACCCCCTCCGGCGGCCCGCCCGTCCTGAGCCTCGACAGCGTACGGACCCCGTACAGCGGACCGGTCAGCCTGGAACTGCGTGCCGGTGAAATCCTCGGCACAGTGGGCCTGACCGGCGCCGGCCACATGGACCTGGGCCGCGCGCTCGCCGGTGCCCAGCCGATCCTCGCCGGGCGGGCGCTGCTCGACGGCCGCCCGTACCGCCCACGTACGGTCGCCGCCGCTCTCGACTCCGGCGTGGGCTTCGTGGCCGGCAACCGTCAGGAGGAGGGCTGCGCCGCCGAACTGACGGTACGGGAGAACTTCCTGGCCAACCCCCGGGCAGCCGGTGTGCCGCCGTGGCACTGGATCAGCCCCCGGCGCGAGCGCGCCGAGGCCACCGCCCTGATCGATCGATTCTCGGTGCACCCCCGCGACTGCGAGGTCCCGATCGCCACCCTTTCGGGCGGCAACCAGCAGAAGCTCATGGTCGGCCGGTGGCTCCGGGTGAGCCTGCGCCTGCTGATCCTCGAAGAACCGACCGCCAGCGTGGACGTCGGCGCCAAGGCCGCGATCTACCGGCTGATCGACGAAGCGCTGGCCGCAGGCCTGGCGGTATTGCTCATCTCCACCGATTTCGAGGAGGTCGCCACCGTGTGCCACCGCGCCCTGGTGTTCGCCCGTGGGACCGTGACAGCCGAGCTGACCGGTGAAGACCTCACCGTCAGCAAACTCACCCGCACCGCCTCGGCCCTGCCCGCCATCACCGGAACCGCAACGAGCCGGTGACCCCCTCCCCCTCGCCTCGATCCCTGCCGGGCTTCCTGCGCGGGCACCTCATCGGCACCTACGGCCTCCTGGCCCTCACCACCCTGCTCTTCCTGATCTTCTCCGTCACCCTGCCGGACACCTTTCCCACACGGGACAACATCTCGTCGATCCTCTCCAACCAATCGATCCCCGCCATCCTCGCGCTCGGCGCGACGATCCCCATCGTCACCGGCAAGTTCGACGTGTCCATCGGCTACGGTCTCGGCCTGGCGCACGTGATGGTGATGCAGCTCATCGTCAACGAAGGCTGGCCCTGGCCGCTCGCCTGCCTCGCAGTAGTCCTCGGAGGGGTGGTGGTCGGCGCTCTCAACGGTGTCATCGTCGAGTTCGCCCAGATCGACTCCTTCATCGCCACTCTCGGCACCGGCAGCATCATGTACGCCTTCACCGGCTGGATCACCGACGGAACCCGGATCGTCCCTGGACCGCAGGGCCTGCCGCCCGCCTTCACCGACATCTACGACTCCAGGTTCCTCGGCCTGCCGGTACCCGCCTTCTACGTCCTCGCCCTCGTCGTCGCCCTCTGGCTGGTGCTGGAGCGGCTGCCGCTCGGCCGGTATCTGTATGTCATCGGCTCCAACCCCCGCGCCGCCGGCATCCTCGGCATCCCCACGCGCAGGTACTCCGTCTACGCCTTCGCCGGATCGGGCCTGTTCGTCGGCTTCGCCGGTGTCCTCCTCGCCGCTCAGCAGCAGACCGGCAACCCGAGTGTCGGCCTGGACTACCTGCTGCCCGCCTTCGTCGGCGCCCTGCTCGGCTCCACCGCGATCAAGCCGGGCCGCGCCAACGCCTTGGGCACCCTCGTGGCCGTCGCCGTCCTCGCCATCGGCCTCGCCGGCATCGGCCAGCTCGGCGCCCAGTTCTGGGCCACCCCGCTGTTCAACGGCGGCACCCTGCTCATCGCCGTCGGCCTGGCCGGCTACTCCGCCCGCCGCCGACTGCGCACCGGCCCCACCGCGACCCGCCAGTCACTCGCAAAGCCGTCGGCTGCACCGACGAAGGACGGCACCCCCTAGTGTCTCGTGATTCTGTTCATGTCAGTTCGAGTTGTTATTGACGAGTTTCTTCACGTTGGTCGCGACGAGTCGGACCTTCGCGAGGACCTCGCCGGAGGTCGCGGTCCAGGTGAACGGTTTCGCTGTCGTGTTCCAGGAGTTGATGTAGTCGCGGATCTGTTTGATCAGGACGTTGACGCTGGAGAACGTGCCGCGGCGGATGGATTGCCGGGTGAGGATTCCGAACCAGATCTCGATCTGGTTCAGCCACGAAGAACCGACGGGAGTGAAATGGAAGTGGACTTGCCGGTTCTTGACCAGCCACTCCTTGACCTCGGGTGTGGTGTGCGTCGAGAGG
The DNA here is from genome assembly GCF_026341125.1 of Streptomyces sp. NBC_01142. Taxonomy (NCBI): domain Bacteria; kingdom Bacillati; phylum Actinomycetota; class Actinomycetes; order Kitasatosporales; family Streptomycetaceae; genus Streptomyces; species Streptomyces sp. NBC_01142. The sequence continues at coordinate 426,147 of NZ_JAPEOR010000003.1, read as the reverse complement.
TTGTCCAGGACGACATGGATGTCCTTCCCGGCGTACGGTTTCACCGCCTTCTTCAAGAAGGCCAGGAAATCCTTGCCGTTCCGGGTCGGCCTGCACTCGCCGAGCACTTCACCGGTGGTCACGTTCAGGGCGGCGAACAGGTTCGTGGTGCCGTGCCGGACGTAGTCGGCGGTGCGCTGCTCGCTCGCCGCGAAGGCGACCGGCAGCACCGGCTGGGTCCGGTCCAGAGCCTGGATCTGCGTCTTCTCGTCGATCGAGAGGACCACCGCGCCACCCGGCGGAGCCAGATACAGGCCGATCACATCGGCCACTTTCTCCGCGAACGCGGGGTCTTTGGAAATCTTGAAGGTACCCAACCGGTGCGGCTTCAGGCTCTCCTCCCGCCAGACGCGCGCAATGTAGTGCCAGGACACGGTGATGTTCTCGGCCCGCTCCAGATACTTCGCCAACTCCCGCGTGGACCAGTGCGAAAGCCCCGTACGGTCCGGCGGCGTCATGCGCGTCAGCGCAATCACCCGGGCCCGCACCCGCGCCGGCACCTGCTCCCGCGCGCCACCAGGACGCTCACCTTCCAGCCCGGCCAGGCCCTGCTCGGCATAGCGGATCTTCCAGCGGTCCACGGTCGGCAGCGACACCCCGAGCAGCTCGGCAATGTCCTTGCGCCGACGCCCCTCACTCGACCACAGCACGATCCGGCCCCGCGTTGCCATGTCCGCAGGAACATCCCGACTGTTCACCAACTCCCGCAACTCGGCGGCCTGTTCCACGGAGAGCTCCACACCAGAAGACCCTGCCATACAAGATCAAGTAACGCTGACGGAATCACGAGACACTAGAACACTGCGTAACGCGCACCTGCGTCAGGAGCACCGTGTACTCGCACCGAAAGACCACCCTCACCGCCGCAACCCTGCTGGCACTGGCCGCCACCGTCGTTGTCGGTTGCGAGCGCGGCCCGTCGACCGGCACCGGGCCGTCGAAGGCCGGTTGCCCCGCCAGCCTCGTGAAGGCCAAGGCGGCCGTGCAGCAGGCCGAGAACACCAACGTCTCCTGGACCGGCCCCACCAGCGGCCCCACAGCGGTTTCCGGCAAGACCGTCGTCTACGTCGCGCAGACCATGACCAACCCTGGCGTCGCAAGCGTCGCGAAGACCGTCGAGGAAGCCGGGAAGGTCGCTGGATGGAACGTCCGGGTGATTGACGGAGAGGGCACCCCCGCCGGCATCCAGGCAGCGCTCAGCCAGGCCGTCACCCTCAAGCCCTCGGGCATCGTCATCGGCGGCTTCGACCCCAACCTGACGTCGCAGCAGGTGGCGCGGGCGCAAGCGGCGCATATCCCGCTCGTCGGCTGGCACGCGGTCCGTCACCCCGGCCCGAGCAAGAACCCCCGGCTCTACACCAACGTCACCACCAAAGTGGAGGACGTGGCGAAGATCAGTGCGGACTGGGTCATCGCTCGGTCCAACGGCAATGCCGGAGTCGTCGTCTTCACCGACGACTCGATCCCGTTCGCCAGGAACAAGTCCGAACTGATCAAGCAGGAGCTCGCCACCTGCTCCGGCGTGAAGCTGTTGGCGTACGAGAACATCCCGATTCCGGACGCGAGCCACCGCACCCCCCAGGAGGTCTCCTCCCTCCTCTCCCGCTTCCAGAACCGCTGGACGTACTCCGTCGCCATCAACGACCTCTACTTCGCCGACGCCGCCCCGGCCCTCCGCGCTGCCGCAAAACCGGGCTCCGGCCCTCCCTTCAACATCGCGGCGGGCGACGGCGATCCCTCGGCCTTCCAGCGCATCAACAGCGAGCAGTTCCAGGCCGCCACCGTCCCCGAGCCGCTGTCCCAGCAGGGCTGGCAAATCATCGACGAGTTCAACCGCTCCTTCGCCGGCCGGGCCCCCAGCGGCTACGTCGCCCCCGTCCACATCGCCACGGCCGCCAACAGCAGCGGGGCCACTTCCTGGAATCCGTCGGGTTACCGCGAGGCCTACCGGGAGATCTGGCGCAAGTAGCGACCTCATGCACGGTCTGCGTCGCGCCGGAACAGCGTCACGTGAGCGTCAGAACCCCGAACGCGGCATCAGCACCACTCGTCACACCAGTTCAAGGACAGCAGGTCAGCCCAGTTCTCCGAGAGGCAGGAGGCTGTCCACTTCGAGGAGGAACCGCGCCCGGGTGTCCTCGTCGAGCACCGACGGCTTGATGACCTTGACGGCCACCTGCTGGCCGGCCGCCGACTCGCCGAGGTAGACCCGCCCCATGCCGCCGGCGCCGATCCGGGACACCAGGGTGTATCCGCCGATGGTCTGCGGGTCGTCGTCCCTCAGTGGCTCCAGGGGCTGCGGACCTCTCCTTGTGGTGTCGAAATGCCCGGTCCCGGCCCGCGCGGTGGCTCCGCGCACTCCCCGGGGTCGCGCCCCCCGAAGTGTATGCGAGGGGTGGTCGCGGCCGGCGTGGTACGAGCTCCCCCAGGGGCGTCCGGTGTCCGGCTCACAGGCCGTGCTCGTCGAGGAGCCGCATCAGGTTCCGCCTGCGCTTGTAGGCGGCGCGCAGTGCGGCGACGTACGTCGTGAACTCATCCTGAGTGCCCAGGTGTTGATGGCAGGCGCGCATGCCGAGGAGCAGGCTGGTCACCTGCTCGTAGACGCCGTTGCCCGTCTCCTTCAACAGTGGTTCGATCAGGCGCAGGTAGACGCGCAGCGCGTCGGCGGGACGATCGACGCGCGACCGGTCGGCGAGGGTGAGCCACTGCCGGTCGTGGGCGCCCGTCTCGGTGGCGGCCTGCCAGGCGGCGTCGACGTCCCCGTCGTCGAGCAGGGCGTCGAGCAGGACCGGGCCGCCGTAACGGTACGGCGTGCGCTGTTCGGCGTCGGCGCGCAGCAGGGCGAGGGCGGTGTCGCGTTCGGCGCCCCAGCGGTCGGCGGCTTGCGCCACCGTGCGCAGCTGCTGGTACGCGGCCAGGGTGCGGCGGGCGGCGAAGTGGTCCCGGCGCACGGCGACGGCTTGCGGCAGCCGGCCGGCGCGAGAGTGGCGTTCGCAGAGGTAGTCGATCAAACCGGTGGCGACGAAGGCAGGGCCCTCGGCCTCCTCCACGCCGCGCTCCGCCCAGCGCGAGGCCTCGTCCGGGCGGCCCGCGGTGTCCAGTTCGCGGGCGATGAGCAGATGAGTGCTGCCGTCCGGAGCGAGGTCGGCAGCATGGACGGCGACCACCGCGTCCACATCGCCGCCCGCCTTGGCCAGGCGCTCCATCAGGTACTTCTCTGCCCAGCCCGTGCGGTTCGCGCGCCAGGCCTCGGCCGCCAGCCGCCGTACGGTGGCCATCCCCCGTGCTTCAAGGACATCCTCGTAGTCGAGCGGGTCGATGCCGGTGAGATCGTCCACGTCACCGAGCAGGTGCTCGACCAGCCAGAGCGCCAGCTCCTCCGGGTCGGGGCGCGTCGCACGGCACGCGTGCAGATGAGCTTGGGCGAGGTCGGCGCCGACCTCGCCGAGGCACCCGTCGGAGTCGTCGATGCTCTCCTGTACGGCGTGCAGGAGACGCATCGCCTCCCGCGAGAGGGAGAGCGCGTCGGCGGCCCGGCCGGCGGAGGACAGCGCGGTGATCGCGGACACGGCCTGCGCTGCCTGGTCGGTCGCCGTAGGCGCGGGCGTCGGCGTATTCGACGTATCCGTACTGGGCGAAGGGGCCGATGTCCAGGAGCTCGCGTACCCGGGCGCGTACCTCGTCGAGATCCCCGCGGGCACTGGCGGCGCGCAACTCCAGGCGGCGGCGCAACTGCGGGTCCTCGCCGAGCTGTTCCCGTACGAGCGCGAGCAGCTCCTCCCGGGACAGCGCGGCCAGCCACGCGTCCAGGCGCTGGGTGCGGGTCCGGACCCGGGTGCGCTGCTCCGGCAGGTTCTCCGCGCGGGACAGCGCGGTCAGGCCGACCGCCACCAGGTGCTTGCAGAAGTTGCCCTCCAGGCCGTACGGGCAGTCGCACTCCCCCGAGGGCGCGTCGCCCCCGTCGAGGGACAGCTCCACCGCGTAGGGGTGTGTCCCGTGCACGGTGGCGGTGATCCAGCCGTCACCGACCTCGGTGAGGGTGACGGCGTCCAGATACTCTTGGGCCCTCTCGAAGGAGCGCGGGCCGGCGATTCCGCGCAGGCCCGTCTCGGTGAAACCGGTCATCTTCCCACCCTTCCTACTGCCTTCGGCCTCTCTCGACGGCTCGCGATTCCCGATCCGCTCGGAGTGACCATGTCCGCCGACGGGCTGACGCCACCGGGCCTTCGCCCCGACGCGCGGGTCGTCGTCACGCGAGGTCGGTCAGCAGCGCGTCGAGGACCGTCTCCTCCTCGACGCGGACGCCCAGTTCCAAGAGAGCCTGCGGCAGGGCCGGGTCCCAGGGAGCCTCGGCCGGCCGGCCGGCGAGTGGCAGACCCTCAGGGCCCGCAAGCGCCGCCGCGGTGCGGTAGTCGGCGGCCGTGTAGCGCCACGGCTGCCAGGGGACGCGGCGCAGCAGTGCGGAGGCGATGCGGAGCCCGCCCCAGTCGAAGTCTCCGTGGTAGAGAAGTGCCGCTCCGCCCTCGTGCAGATGGCGCAGGAGGGCAAGCGCTGCGGCGGACGGCTGGCCCTGGAGGCACACCAGCGGGGCGGAACCAGCCCTGTGGGCGCCGGCTGCCGCCGCGAGCACCGCCGGGTTCTCGCAGATCCGGACTGCCGGGGCAGAAGCAGCAACGGGGTGGCGGATGAGCTGGCGGAGGGTAAGGACGGATGGCTCGCCCGCGTCGGCCATCCAGTCCAGGGCAGGCGTGCCCCGCAGGTTCAGGGTGAGGACCGTCGAGGACAGCTCGTCGCGGAGCAAGCCCGCCGACGCCCACGCCTCCCGGCGCCATTCCGCGCCCGACCCGTCGGGAAAGCCCGTCAGCGCTCGGATGCCCGAGAGAGTGAGCGTGGCCAAGGGGGTGCCAGCGTCCAGGGCGTGGGCGCCGCCGAGCAACCGGGCCGCGAAGGCGGGAAGCGAGACGGGCGGGTCTGCGGGAAGGGCACTCAGGGCAGTGGCGACTTGACCGAGGAGGCCTTGAGCTGCGGCAGGTGTGCCGGCGAGGCGGCGTACCAGGCCGTCGCCACGGAGCCGGTCGGCCCATGGGGCAAGGCCCGGGATCTGGTCCGCGAGGGCGTCGATCACGGCGTATGCCTCCTGCCAGACACGTTCCTCGGCGTCACGGGCCGGGCCGAGCAGGACGATTGGCCCGGTGAGTGCGACCACAGCGGGAGCCAGGCCGTCGGGGCTGATGCCAGAGCGGCGCAGGACGGCATCCACCTCGTCGAGCCGGACGGTCAGGGAGCGCCCGCCGCCGGGAGAACGGCCCAACAGCCGCTCGGCCGCCACCCGTTGGGCCGGGGTGGGCGCGCTGAGGGAGACCGGCCCGGTGAGGAGCTGCTCGCGCTCCAGACGCCGACGTGCCCGGTCGACCAGCCAGTGGAGCGCGGGGTCGCCCAGCAGACGGCGCAGCCGGCCGGCATCGACCGGGGCCGCATCGACGCGACCCGCATCAACGCCGACAGCGTCGCCCAGGTCCGCCTCGACCGGCGCAGCGCCGGATGTCAGGTCCACAGAGGCTCCGCTCCCACCGCTTCCTCCTGCGGGGCCGACTCCGCGTTCTGCGACCGCACCGGGTCTTCTCGGCGGAGCCGCCGGTTGCCGTCCCATTCCCAGCGGGTGACGAGTACCGCCGCCACCTCGTCGATCCGCGAAAGCTGGGCGATGGCGACGCCGGGCACCTGCGGATAGCAGGCCCACTCCCGTTCACTCGTCATCACCACGTCCAGGTCGAACGCGTGCAGCAGGCCCAGGCACTTGGCACGCGAGTCGTCGTCCACTCCCGCGAACGCCTCGTCGAGGGTGACCAGGCGGGGTGCGTACGGGCTGCCCGCGCTCGCGTAGTGCGAGGAGGCGGCGGCGAACAACGGCACGGACACCGCGAGGACCCGCTCGCCGCCGGAGGCCGGGCCGGTGGCCGGGACCCAGCGGCCGTGCTGGTGCCGCTCGACCCCGAATTCGTGCCAGGCGCGATAGTCGAGCGCGGCGGTGAGGTGCTCGAGCCAGCTGCCGGACGTGTCGTCCGTCTGCTGCCGGGCGATCTGTGTCTGGAGGAACTCGCCCACCGCCGTCCGGTCCTCCGGGGTCCAGGCGTCGGCGGACTGGCGCAGCCGCTCACGGGCCGGGGCAAGGCCGGAGGGGGCCTTGCGGGAGGCCCGCCAGACCAGCCGCAGTTTCATGCCGGTGGAGGTGGGGCGGTCCTCCAGCTCGGCGTTCATGTCGCGCACCTGTCGTTCGGCGGCCCCGATGAGCTCCTGGAGGGTGCCCGCGACCTCGGTGATCAGGTGGGTTTCGAGGATCTCCCGTTCATGGGCCGACAGGATGCGGGTGAGTTCGCCGACCTCCGCGGTGAGTGCCTCGGCGAGTTCCGGTACGGCACGCTCGCGGCCCTGGTAGACGATGTCGACGACCATGCCGTCCTCCACCATCCGGGCGGAGGCGGTGTGCCCGTGCCGGGACAGAGTGTCCTGCAGGGTCTTGAGTTCCTCGCTCAGCCGGCGCTGTACGCGTTCCCAGGCCCCGTCCGAGTCGTCGGCCGACGCCAGCCCCGCCTCGATGGCACGGGCGAGCGCGATGGCGGGCGTAGCCGCCCAGGGGCCGTCACCCTGGGCCGGGACCTGGAGATCCGGCAGGGCGACGGTGATCAGGCCGGTGGCGGTGAACCGCTGGAGCCCCGCGATGGCTTCCGCACGCGCCTCGGCCGCTTCCGCGAGGCCCTTCTCCAGCTGCTCGATGCGGCCTTCGGCCTTGCTCGCCTCCCGGTCCGCCTCGGCATGGCGCTGCCGGGTGATCTTCTGGTCGGCCTCGCACCGCCGCAGGGCATCGGCCGTCTCGGTAAGTCGTCGTTCGAGTTCGGCGACGGCCGCTCCGACTGTGGAGCGCAGTGTCGTGTGCCGCTCGTCCGCCGCCGCGGCCTCGCGCCCGGCCTCCTCGGCCCTCAGCGCGAGTTCGGCGCTCCGCTCGCCCGCCCGTCCGGCCTCAGCTCTTTCCTCCTCCGCTTGAAGGGCCGCTTCGCCCCGTTCGCGCAGGGTCGGCCACAGAGCTGCCAGGGCCACGGCGAGAGCGCCATGAGCCTGCCGCACCTCGGAGAGGCCGGCCTGGTCGACGGGCAGACCGAGTTCACCGGCGGTGTCGGCGAGCTCGGTGGCGGCCCGTTCGGCTCGCCCTGCCGCCTCCAGGAGGTCGGCGGCGCGCAGTTCGCGCCGCGAGCGGGCCCGGCGCACCGACTCGACGGCAGCGGTCACCTGGGCGTGCGCCCGGGTGAGGGGGCCCTCGTCGGGTACCCCGGCCAGTTCGGCGTCAAGGGTACGGCGGCGCGCGGCCACCGCCTCGGACTGCGCCGTGGCACGGTCGGAATCCTGCTGGAGCAGTTCGAGTTCAGTACGCAGAGCGGCGAGACGGGTCCGCCGCGCCGCCTCCCGCGCCCCCTCGCCGACGTACTCGGCGGCGGGTTTGGCCCAGCGGCCGACCAGAGCACCGACGCGGAAGCACCCGTCCCCCCCGACCCAGGTATCGGCTCCGCCGTCCCCTCCCACGCCGATGGCGGCGAGCAGCCGTGCCACCGTGTCCTCGCCCACCGCCGCGGCCTGCGCGTCGCCGCCGTCCACGGCCGGGCGCAGCAGCCCCCCGAGCGAGGGTCCGGCCACCGGCTCGGTCGTCGGGGAGAGGAGTACGTCGTGCCCGTCCGCGGCGAGGGCGGAGCCGTCGGGAAACACCCAGGCGTCCAGCAGTCCGGAGGCTTCCAACGCCGCCTCCAGTCCGGCGCGCTCCTGTTCCGGAAGCCCGTCGTTGAAGTCCACCAGCCGCCACAGCGGTGCGCCGGAAAGCCGCTCGCGCAGGCCGGGCGTGCGGGTAGGCGGTGGCTGGGGGCCACGTCGGCCGCCTGACTCCAGCGTGGTGATCTCCTCGCGGACCCGGCCGGCACGCACTGCCAGCTCCGTCGTCCGGCGCGCTGCATCGGCCGCCTCGTCGGCCAGTTGCGCCGAGGCCGCGCTGTGGGCTCGTGCCGCCTGCACGCGGGCCGGGTAGGGCCCGTCGAGGTGCCGCGTCCACTCCTGGAGTTCATCGAGCAGGCCGGCCAGGTCGGGGCAGGACAGCTCGGTCCAGGTGCGGGCCTGTTCCCGTACGTCGTCCAGCAGAGCCCGCCCCGCCCGTGCGGCGGCTTCCTCCAACTGGCCCTGCGCCGCGGTGGTCTGGCCGAGGTCGGCTTCCGCCTCGTCGAGGCGGACGGATGCCTGCCGCTGCCCCTGGGCCGCCCGCTCAGCCGTCTCCGCGAGGTCCTCCGCGTGGGCGAGCGCACGATGCCCGCGGTCCATCGATCGCTCCGCCGCGCTCCGCAGTTCAGTCTCCGGCAGCCCGTCGTCCCCCGGCAGGTCGATCCGTGCGGCAACGGCCACCTCCCGTGCCTGTCGGAAGGTGTCCTCGGCCAGCCGGTCAGCGGCGCGCAGCCGGTTTTCGGCTGCGCCGAGCCGCCCGAGCGCCCGGGTGTACAGGCCCGCCGCCTGGTCCCGGTCGTCCCGGGCCCGGTTCCGGGCGCGGTCGGTTCGCTCCGCCTCCTTGGCTGCTTGCTCCAGCTCCCGGGCACTGCGCATCTCGGGTCCCTCGCGCAGAGCCGCGTCCTGGGCCCGCAGGCGCGCCTGGGTCTCTTCCAGGGCGGCGATCCGTTCCTCTGCCGCCGCATGTGCCTCCTGGGCGCGGGTCTGCTCGGTCTGGGCCTCGGCAAGGTCCCGCTGAAGGTGCTCGTATCGGGAGTGCTCACCGCGCGGGAGGCGGGCGCGCCGGCGGGTGGCGATCCTGGCGTAGCGCCGGTAGTGGTCCAGGAAGGCTGCGGCGGCCCGTTCGGCCGCGGAGGCGGCCGCCAGTTCCTCCTTCTCCTCGTCCAGGGAGCGGAAAGCCTCGGCCACGTCCGCGATGACTGCCTGGTCCATGGGCGGCAGGGCCTCGGTGAGGGCTCGGGACAAGGCTGCCTCGTTGGGGCGCTTGGACAGCTGAGGCTGGCGCAGCTGGATGAGCAGGTCGACCAGGGCGCCGTACCGCTGCTCGCCGAGTCCGAAGAGTGCCTCGTCGACAGCCCTGCGGTAAGTCTTGGCCTGGTCGTACACCATGCCGTGCCCGGCGACGGCCTCGGCGAGCCGGTCCCTGGACAGGGCAGTGCCCGTGGCGTCGAGCAGGCTCAGGGACGTCTCGGCGGTGGCCCCGGGGCCGTGGTCGACGCGCTGGCTGGTGAGCGCGTACCAATGGCGTGCGATGCCCCGCCCGCTGACTGCCTTGAGTCCGCAGAGCAGCGTACGGAAGTGCCGCACGCCGCTGGTCTCGTCGAGCCTGCCGAACTCGATCCAGGTGTAGCCGAGCCGCTCGGAGTGCGGATGCTCGCCACCGAGGAGCAGGTTCCACTCCATCCGCTTGCCCGGGTCGCCGTCGGGTTCGACGCGGCGTGAGCTGAGGTCCCCGTCGAGCAGGAAGGGCAGGGTCAGGGCGAGCACCTTGGACTTACCGGTGCCGTTGTTCCCACGCAGCAGCAGCCGCCCGTCCTTGAAATGGAATTCCTCCACGTCGTAGTGGAAGAGGTCGACGAGGCCGATACGCAGGGGCTGCCAACGGGAGCGCAGGGGATCGGGGAGGCGGGTCATGGCTTGCTGGCCTTTCGCTGCGCGGGCATACGTGCGGTGCCGGGTTCGAGTACGACGGTCTCGCCGACCGCGTACCGGGCGAGGGCCGGGCGCGGCGCCACGCCATGAGCCGTACGGGAGACCAGCCCGAGGGCGGCGAGCCGGGCGACGGCCTGTTCTGCGAGTTCGGCTTCCATGCCGGGCTCCCGCGCGGACTTGGCCCAGAACCCGCCGTGCTCGGCGGCGAGTTCCCGGACTCTGAGCGCCAGCTGGTCGGTGGCGACAGGGCCTCCCGCCGCGGCCAGGTGCTCGGCGAGCAACAGCGTGACGTGACCGTGGGTTCCCTGCTCGGGCATCCGGACGTCGGTGAGGTCGTCGTCCGGGTCGACCATCGCGATGCCTTCGGCCCGCACCTCGGGGACCAGTCCGGTCAGCTCGGTGATGCGGGCGGTGAGGAATCCTCGCTGCCGGGTGAGGTAGCCGAGCTCGGCGTCGGTCAGCTCGTCGTAGTACAGGACCGGGTCGTCCAGGAGCCTGCGGGTCAGCGAGCGCCGCATCGCGCGGAAGCGCAGTTCGTCGCTGTCCAGAGCGGTCTCGGCGACGAGTTCGGCGAGGCGGTCCGCGAGAGTCTCGGCGTGCACGGTGGAGGGGCCGCGGCGTGCGGCGAGCAGCCCGGCCAACACTCGCCGTTCCACGTCGTACAGGACATCGCCGGCTCCGCTGACGTACGCCTCCTCGTCGCCGGCGACGCGCCGCAGCACACCGAGGCTGAGCAGGAGCCGTACCACGGCAGCGAGGTCGAGGCGCTCGTCGCGGCGGTCCAGCGTGAACTGGATACCCACCCGGGCGAGGTGAGGGTCGGCGGCGTCGAGGACGACCTGATCAGCAAGGCGGCCGAGCGCGATCTGGGCCTCGCCGCGTTCGAGGGCGGCGAGGGCGAGGCAGAGCAGGACGTAGCGGCGCCGCGTGAACGGGGCGGCTGCGCGGGTCGCCTCGCGCGCGGGGTGCGTGGAGTCGCTGAGGACGCCGGGTATCTTCCGCAGGCGAGCGGCCTCGGCATCCGTCTGAAGTGACCAGCCGGTATTGCGGTCGAACCATTCGCGCAGTTCGGAGGCGTGCCGGCGGACGAGGCGGAACTCGTCGGCGTACCGGCCGTGGGCGAGCAGGAGAGGCTGCCTGAGCAGGGCGCGAGCCGCCTTGCGGAGGTCGGCTGCGTGCTGGCCGTCGAGCACCTCGGCGAGCGGAGTGCTGTTCACCGGTCGTCGCCTCCGTCCGTCAGGTCGATGATCTCGATGAGGTGGTCGGGACCGCGGAAGACGCCTCCAGCCGTCCGGATGTCTGCCGTTCCGCCGTCGGCGAGCGCGCTGAGCCGGATCTCCATGGAGCCGTCGTTACTGGTGGCCACGGTGTGGCGCATACCGGGCCGCCAGGTGGCCAGCGCGTCGCCGAGCAGCTGGAGGAAGAGCCCGAAAGACGCGGGGTCGAGTTCACCGAGTCCGGAGAGCCGGGTGATTCCGTCGGTGACGAGCCGAGCGCGTGCCGCCGCGGTCTCGGCAGCCTGCTTGGCGGCGACCTCGGCGAGTCTGCGGCGCGACTCCTCCCGGTCCTCGACCTTGCGAGGCTTGCCGCGCCGCTCGTAGCTGCCGGTGCGGCGCAGTTGGGGACTGATCCGCAGTGGCTCGGCCTCGGCCCACGGAGTGGCGGCGGGAACCGGCATCGCTGCGCGGGCGGCGAGGGTGTCGGCGTCGACTGTGAGATGTCGGGCGGGGTACAGCCCGAAGGCGGTGCGCCACAGCCGGTGCCGAGCGTCGTCGTCCAGGGCCTCGGCGAACCAGCGTGCGAGGGTACGGAAGTCGGCGGACCGGTCGGAGCGCCCGGCCCTGCGCTCGTTCAGCGACCGTACGACGGCCAGGAGCTGAGGAATCGCGCCGAGGGCCCGGCCGCGCAGCAGCCTGGCCTGCGACTCGCGCCCCTCCCGGCTGATGAACCACGCTGCGAGCCCGGCCCAGCGCCCGGCCCAGCGGTCGTACGCCTCCCGCTCGGCGTGCTCCGCCTCCTCCGGCGAGGCGTCGACGGCCTCACGGGCTGCGGCCGCCCGCAGTAGCGGCTCGATACTCCCGGCGTCTTCCAGTTCCAGGATCAAGCGGGCGATCCGCCCGCCAAGGGTGATCAGGTCCTGGATGAATCGCTCCAGGTACTGGATGAGCCGGTCCTTGTAAGCGAGGAAGACTTCCTCTTCCACGTCGTGGAGGTCGATGGTCCGCTGCAAGGACCCCATGAAGGCGCGGGCGTTGTCGGCAAGAGCGGCGAACCGACTCGCCAGCGCGTCAAGCGCCAGGTGCGTTTTGGCCTGATCCGGCTGTTCCTCGGCTGCCAACACGAGGAGGGCCCTCAACTGGGTGACGATGTCGTGCAGGGCGACGGCCTGCAGCGCTCCACGGCGCCCGAGCGCCTCGTCGTACACGCCCAGCGCCTCCTCGGCCGCTTCTCCGGCCCGGGTGAGCTGATAGATGAACCGCTTCCGGTAGAAGTCCTCAACGGCGGTGACACGCGCGGTGTCGGGGTCTGCGCGGAGATTGCCCCAGCCGACGAGGCTGTCCAGCGCTTTGACCACAACGTCCAGCTCAGCGGGTCGCGCCTCGGTCGGCAGGTCGGCATGCACGTCCTCGGGACGCAGATGTACCGCGAACCGCTCTTTGGCGATGACGAATACCCGGATCACCTGACGGTAGAAAGCCGTGTTCTGGACGGTGAGGTGGGCGAAGGGGCTGTAGCCGTCCGGTCGTGGTTCCGGGGCGGTGGTGGTGACGGTCATTCCGGCCATTGTCCCGCAGCGGACAGAGTCGCAGACAGGGACGAAGGTACTTGGCTGATTTACACCGCAATGCGATCTTGCATACCGTTTCACCGAGCTCCGGGAGTTCGAGCCGGTGAAGATCGTTCCCGTCATGACAACGCCGAACTCGGGCCGTTATCGACGACCACTGCGGGCGAGGCCCGGACCCACTGCGCGCTCCCAGGGCGGGTTCCACCCTTCGCAGCTCTCCGACCTGCCCACCAGCCCAACTGACAACCCATCAGAACGTGCGTCACGTATGCGTCAAGATAATGCACATAACGCACACGGCCCGAACCTGCAGTTCAGACACCCTTTGCCGCAGGCTCGCGACGCGCTCCACGTGGTGGGTCATCGGCAACAGGCCGACGATGCGTGTCGCCCTCACAGGCGGCCCGCGGACATTCCTTTCCCCCGCCAGTAGAGACCCCGGTCCTCTGAGTTGCAGGAGGACTCAAGCGGCCCGGCGGCGCTTTCGCGGCCGCACACCGACGCATCACGCTGTGAACCATTTGCCGTCCAGGGCCACGTCCTGTAGCTGGGAGGCGTCCCGCTCCGCGGGTCGGCTCTGAATTTGGCCGAAGGCAGGGAGCGATGGTTCGCGCCTCAAGGGCGGTTCGGCGATGTGATCCACCCCAGCGATCGTTCGACGGCCCGCTGCCAGTTGTCGTATTCCGATGCGCGCCGCGCCGGGTCCATGTCGGGCAGCCATTGGGCCGCCCGGTGCCAGTTGCGGCGCAGGACTTCCAGGTCCGGCCAGTAGCCGACGGCCAGCCCGGCGGCGTAGGCGGCCCCCAGCGAGACGGTCTCGGCAACCATGGGCCGCACCACGGGCACGTCGAGGACGTCGGCCAGGATCTGCATGAGCAGGTTGTCGGATGTCATGCCGCCGTCGACCTTGAGCTCACTCAGGGTCAGTGAGGAGTCGGCGTTCATGGCGTCGACGACCTCACGGGTCTGCCAGCCGGTGGCTTCCAGCACGGCTCGGGCCAGGTGCCCCTTGGTGATGTACGAGGTGAGGCCGACGATGACACCGCGTGCGTCGCTGCGCCAGTGGGGCGCGAAGAGACCGGAGAACGCCGGGACGATGTAGCAGCCGCCGTTGTCCTCGACCGTGCGCGCGAGGGTCTCGATCTCCGGAGCGCTGCTGATCAGTCCCAGACGGTCACGGAACCACTGGACCAGTGAGCCCGTGACGGCGATCGGGCCTTCCAGCGCGTAGACCGCGGGCTGATCGTCGATCTTGTACGCAACGGTGGTGAGAAGTCCGTTCCGGGACCGCACAACGTCCGTGCCGGTGTTGAGCAGCAGGAAGCTGCCGGTCCCGTACGTGCACTTCGCCTCGCCCGGGGCGAAGCAGGTCTGCCCGAACAGTGCCGCCTGCTGATCGCCGAGGGCGGCAGTGATGGGGACGCCCGGGAGGATCGAGCGATCCTCACCGTAGTTTTCCGCCGAGGGCCGTATCTCGGGCAGCATGGCGCGGGGAACCCCGAAGAACTCCAACAGCTCCTCGTCCCAGGTGAGCGTGCGGATGTTCATGAGCATGGTGCGACTGGCGTTGGTGGCGTCGGTGATGTGCTGACCGCCGGCCGTGCCGCCCGTCAGGTTCCAGATCAGCCAGGTCTCCATCGTGCCGAACAGCACTTCGCCGTCCCGGGCTCGCTGTTCCAGCCCTGCGACGTGGTCGAACAGCCAGCGGATTCGTGGCGCGGAAAAATAGGTCGAAGGCGGCAGGCAGCAGCGTTCCAGGAAGAATTCGTCGCCGGGGTGATCTCTCAGGTCGTCGACGAGTGAAGCGGTGCGGGTGTCCTGCCAGACGATCGCTCTCCCCAGAGGGGTTCCTGTCCGCCGGTCCCAGAGCACCGTTGTCTCGCGCTGGTTCGCGATGCCCAGGGCGGAGACCTGTCCGACACCGATGCCGACGCCGGACAGGGCCTCGGGCACGACGCGCCGCAGATTGCGCCAGATTTCGAGGGCATCGTGCTCGACCCAGCCGGGTCTCGGGAAATGCTGCTGGTGCTCGCGCTGGGCCACCGACACCAACCGCCCACGGTGGTCGAACAGGATGCAACGGGTTGAGGTGGTGCCCTGGTCAATGGACATCACATACCGTTCAACCATGATCCGGACTGCCTTCCGCTATGTCGAGGAGGCGGGGGTGGGCTTACCAGCGGGCCGCCCCCAGGTCTTTGGAGATCGCCCGTGCGGCCTCACGGAGCAACGTGATCAGGGCCGGCTGAGGGTGGCCCTTGGCATCGCAGATCCGCTCGACGGGGCCGGACACGCCGATGGCGCCCACGACGAGGCCTCCGTGCCCACGGATGGGCGCCGCGATGCCGGCGTAACCCATGCTCATCTCCTGGACCTCGGCGGCCCATCCCTGCTCCCGGATCTCGGTGAGCGCACGGTTGAGGTCCTCCGGGACGGCCTGGGTGTGCCGGGTGTACGCCTCCAGCCCGGCCTCGAGCGCCGACTCCACCGTCGCGGTCCCGTAGGCCAGCAGGACCTTGCCGAGCGAGGAGGCGTGCAGCGGCAGCAGCGCGCCCACGTCCAGGGTCTGGAGCGTGTCGTCCGGCCGGAAGACGTGGTGGACGATGAGCACCCTGTCCTCCAGGGGGGTGCCCAGGCGGACCGCCTCCCCGCTGCGGGCGGCCAGGGCGTCGGCCCAGTTGATGGAGCGCGACCGCAGCTCGTTGACGTCCAGGTAACTGGTGCCGAGGTGGAGCAGCGCCGCCCCGAGCTGGTACTTTCCCGTCGCCGCGTCCTGCTCCACGAAATCCACGTGCTGCAGGGTGCGCAGAATGCCGTGGGCGGTGCCCTTCGCCAGCCCGAGCGACGCGGCCACCTCACCCAGTCCGAGCCGACGAGGGCCGCCGGCGAGCAGACGCAGGATTGCCGCCGCCCGTTCGATGGACTGGACCGGACCGGCCATAGAGCGATTCTAAGTCCGCCTTCCGGTACCCGGTGGCGCATCATGCAGGGATTTCTCCGGATTCGGGTCCGGCGTTCGGTAATGCCGACCGATGTTTATTGACCTGCCCCGCATCGCTCCCTAGCGTTCGACGAGTCCGGCGTCCCGCCGGCAGCGCTTGCCGAGGAGGGCACATGGCGGCTCAGCTCAACACAGTGGCCCGCGAGGCAGTCGATCACGTCTGTCCCGTGCCGCATTCCCCGGCGGCCGTCCCGGCCGTACGCGGACGTGTCCGCACGGTGTTCGCCGAGTGGGGCCTTTCCCCGGACATCACCATGGATGCACTCCTGGTCGTCTCGGAGCTGGTGACCAATGCGCTCCTCCACGCCCTGCCTCCGGCGACGCTGCGGTTGTCGTGGGTCCGCGTCGACGAACGCAGAGCCCTGCGCATCGAAGTCACGGACGCGGGACACGTGCTCCCCTCCAGGCAGTCGGCTTGCCCGGACGAGCACGGCCGGGGAATCGCCATAGTCACTGCCCTTTCGGCTCGCTGCGGCATACGCGTCCACACCGGCGGGATCACCCGCTGGGCGGATCTCCTCACAGCGTAGAAAGACAGCCCGGTCCGAGGTTGTGGCCGGGGTTGCCCCGGTCCGCCGGGCTCGTTCTGCTGGTAGGGCGGGTGGGCGCGCCGGCCGCGCTCATCGTGCTGATCGGCCGGTTCCAGGTCTGGTCGGCGGCGGGACCGAGCCGTTCGTCGCGCCGTCGTTGTCCTGGATCTCCTCGACGGCGGTGATCCCCAACGAGGCCAGGTGGTCACCACCTGCTGAGCCAAGCCCGTCGAACGTGTTCTGCGGCTCCCTCAGGTCCCTCGGTCCGGTTCTCGACGTCGCCGTTCCGCGTTTTCTCATACATTGGGCTTTATGTCGGATCAGCTCCAGACAGTGGACAGCCACAGCAGACGTGACCGGAAGACGACTCGGAGGAAGAACTATCCGGGTCGTGCTGTCGTCGCCGTGACAACGGCGTGCGCGCTCGCAGGTCTCGCCGCCTGCGGGGCGGCCGGCGAGGACGCGGGCGGGAGCACCTCCGGCAAGGACGGCTTCACGATCGGATTGCTGCTCCCGGACACGCATACCGCTCGCTGGGCGACCGCCGACAAGCCCCTGATCGTGGAGAAGGTCAAGGCGCTGTGCCCCGACTGCAGGGTGACCCACGCCTACGCCTCAGCGGACGTGGCCACTCAGCAGCAGCAGATCGAATCCATGATTGCGGACGGCGCCAAGGTCCTGATCCTTGATCCCGTCGACGACAAGGCGCTCCGCTCCTCGATCACCAGGGCCCGCGACGCGCATGTCCCGGTGGTCTCCTACGACCGCCTCGCCGAGGGCCCCATCTCGGCCTACTCCGGCTACGACTCGGAGGAGATCGGCAGGATCCAGGCCGAGGAGCTCCTCAAGGCGATGGGCTCCAAGGCGCGCGGCGGCCAGATCGTGATGATGAACGGTGACCCCACCGACCCGAACACGAGAGACCTCAAGAGGGGCGCGCTCTCCGTACTCGAGGGCAAGGTGAAGATCGGCCGGTCGTACTACACCGCCGAATGGATCCCGGAGAACGCGTTCAGGAACATGTCGGCCGCCATCGCGCAGCTGGGCGCGGACAGGATCGACGGCGTCCTGTCGGCCAACGACGGGCTCGCGGGTGGCGTGGCCACCGCGCTCAAGGCCGCCGGTATCAGGCCGCTGCCGCCCGTCACCGGTCAGGACGCCGATCTCTCGGCCGTGCGGCGGATCGTCAAGGGCGAGCAGTACGTCACCGTCTACAAGTCCTTCGAAGCAGAGGCCAACGCCGCCGCGGAGATGGCCGTCGCCCTGGGCCGTGGAGAGAAGCTCGACACCATCGCAACGGACCGTGTCAGCAATGGCACAAGCAAGGAGATCCCGGCCTTCCTGGGCCCCCTCGTCCCCGTAACCGTCGGCACGATCAAGGACACGGTCGTCAAAAGCGGCCTTTACACCGTCGACCAGATCTGTACCCCGGCGGTCGAAGCCGCCTGCCGGAAAGCCGGACTCGTCGAATAGGCCGCCCGGCGCCGCACTTCCCGCACGCCGCGCCGCGTCACCGGCCGGGAGAGACCGGGAGAAACGGGACGGGCAAAGGAGGAATTCACGTGCCGAGTACACCCCTGCTGGCGCTGCGCAGAGTCTGCAAACGCTTCGGCGCTGTCTGGGCGCTCACGGACGTCGAGCTGGAGATCCACGCCGGAGAGGTCGTGGCCCTGGTCGGCGACAATGGCGCCGGCAAGTCCACTCTCGTCAAGGTGATCACCGGCGTCGCCCCCGCCGACCAGGGTGTCATCGAATGGGACGGCCGTCCCGTCCGGATCACTCGCCCCCGCGATGCCCAGAGCCTGGGCATCGCCAGCGTCTACCAGGACCTCGCGTTGTGCGAAACCCTCGATGTCGTCGGCAACCTCTTCCTGGGCCACGAGCTCGGCAGGACCGGGATCCTCGACGAAGTGTCCATGGAGCGCCGGGTCGGGGAACTTGACCTGCTGGACACCCTCTCCCTGCGCATTCCCAGCGTCCGCGTCCCCGTCGCCTCCCTCTCCGCTGGCCAACGCCAGACGGTCGCGATCGCGCGCGCTCTTCTCAACGAACCCAGGATGCTCATCCTCGACGAACCGACCGCCGCGCTGGGCGTCAGGCAGACCATCCATTTCCTCGACCTGATCGACCGACTGCGAGAACGCGGGGTCGGTGTTCTCCTCGTCAGCCACAACCTGGGTGACGTCAAAGCCGTCGCGGACCGGGTCGCGGTGCTGCACCTCGGTCGCAACAATGGTTTCTTCAGCGTGCCGACCACGTCACAGGAGCAGATCGTCGCCTCCATCACCGGCGCCACCGACAACGCCGTAGCCCATCGCGAGACCCAGGCGTGAGAGGGAGCGATGTGAACAGGACAAGGGCATCCGAGAATCTCAGCCCCACCGGGGCGGGTGGCGATTCGGCCGGCGCCGTGCCCACAGCCGTGGGCCGGAGCCGGGCAGCGGGCGGCGAGGGCGGTTTCAGGAGCTACGTAGGCGATTCCACCCGCAAGCTGCGCAGCGGCGAACTCGGATCGCTGCCCGGCATCATCGGCATCGTCGTGCTCTGGACCGTTTTCCAGAGCCTGCACCAGCAGTTCCTGTCGCCCCGCAACCTGTCCAACCTCAGCGTGGACATCGTCGGAACGGGCATGATCGCCCTCGGCATCGCCTTCGTGCTGCTGCTCGGCGAGGTGGATCTGTCGGTCGCCTCCGTCAGCGGGCTCACGGCTGCGGTGTTCGCCGTGCTGAACGTGAGCGAGGGCCTGCCGGAGTGGCTGGCGATCGTCGCCGCCCTGCTCGTCGGGG
The DNA here is from genome assembly GCF_026341125.1 of Streptomyces sp. NBC_01142. Lineage (NCBI taxonomy): Bacteria > Bacillati > Actinomycetota > Actinomycetes > Kitasatosporales > Streptomycetaceae > Streptomyces > Streptomyces sp. NBC_01142. The sequence goes on along the minus strand of NZ_JAPEOR010000003.1, from coordinate 407,316 downwards.
CGGCGATCGGAGCCGTTCAGGGGTTCTTCTCGGCCAGGATCGGCGTACCGGCGTTCGTCGTCACCCTGGCGGGGCTGCTGGCCTGGAACGGCCTCATGCTCTACGTCCTGGGCGCGAGCGGCACCATCAACCTCCACGAGCAGGGCCTGATCCATGCGCTGACCAATTACTACTTCCACGACGCGGCAGTCGCGTACGGGCTGGCGGCGCTCAGCGTGGCCGTGTTCTTCCTCGCGTCCTACCGGGACGCACGGCGCCGCAGGGCAGCCGGCGTCCGGTCCTGGCCGCTCAGTGTCATCGCCGTGCGTACGGGCGCGGTGGCACTGGTCTCGTTCGCAGCCGCCTACATCCTGAACCGCTTCCAGGGCCTTCCGCTCGCTCTTCTGATCTTCCTGGCCTTCGTCGTCGGCCTCGACTTCGTCCTTCGCCGCACGTTCTACGGGCGGAAGATCTTCTCCATCGGCGGGGGTGCCGAGGCGGCCCGCCGCGCGGGCATCAGCGTGGTGTGGCTGCGGATCTCGGCGTTCATGGTGTCCGGGACGCTGGCCGCTGTCGGCGGGCTCTTCCTGGCCTCACGCGTCGCCGCGGTGGGCCAGACCTCGGGCTCCAGCATCCTGCTGATCAACGCCGTCGCCGCGGCCGTTATCGGCGGCGTCAGCCTGTTCGGCGGCCGCGGTACGACGTGGTCTGTCCTGCTCGGCATACTCGTCATCCAGTCGATCGCGTCGGGGATGGTTCTCCTGGGTATCCCGACGCCGATGCAATCCGTGATCACCGGTGGTGTGCTTCTCACCGCCGTAGCCCTCGACTCGCTGTCGCACTTCTCGCAGAAGGCACACGGCAGGGCTTGACCACGCAGGCGCCGGGACCTGGGCCATGAACCCGTAGGCCACATCGGCAAGGTCACCGCCGGCGTGGAGACGTGCGCCACCGTCGCGCGTCTCGGGCCGGCCGTCGGGCTTCCGCCTCGGCCACGGGCTCACCCGCCCTTACGGAGTGCGTTGAACCGACCCAAGGCGCTCAACGCCCTGAACCTCCAGGTCATGACCGAGGTCGTCGCGGCGACCGAGGACTGGACCGCGATCCCGGTGTGGGCTGACCGTCCTGGCCGGATCCGAGAAGGCCTTCGCCGCATAGGCGGACATCAAGAAGATGGGTCCGCAGAGCTACATCCTTCTTTCCGGTGAGGGGCCCTGCAGTTGGGCACCTGCGGGTGGCTCTCGGGCCCGGATCTTTCTCTGCCGAAGCCACCTTGTCAACGATCGTTTTCGGCTTGAAAACGATCGTTGGGGAGGTGTGGTCTTCGTGCCGGCGGGCCGCTAATGTCGGCCTCCGCAACGACAACTCGATCACTGAATCCGGGAGACCAGCAGTGAGTGAGTCCACCGTCCCTCTCCCTGAAACATTGCAGCGCATCGACGAGTTGATCACCGATCACCGCCTCGACCGCAATGATGTCCTCGACGCGAAGTCCCTGTCCGAAAGGACAGGGATCCCGGCGCACACGGTTCAGAACCTCCTCGAGGGCACAGAACTCGTAGAGGACGACGTGGACACGCGGGCTCGCACCCGCCTCCAGTTCCTGTACGAAACCCGCCGCGCCGCCGACGGCAGGCCCTACGAGTTCAAGGACATCGCGGACGCCATCGGCATTTCCGAGGTATGGGCGCGTGCTCTGCTGACCGGCAAGAAGGTTCCGAGCATGAAGCACGGCCATGCCCTCACCCAGTTCTTTGACGTGCCGGAAGGCTTTCTGACGGCCAAGGCCACGGACGCCCTGAACAGAGAGCTCGGGCCCATCCTCCAGTTCCTGCAGGGCGCGACTGACCCCCTGAACCAGGTCATGACCAGTCACGGCCTCGTGGCAATCGCACAGCGCGGCACCAGATCCCTTACGCAACGCCAGAAATCGGCGATCGCCAGCATGCTCGACGTCGTGCTGGATGAAGGGACGGGCCGATGACGAATGTCTCGAAACCCATGCGCAAGGAAATGCGCAAGCTGGCAGCAGACCTGATCTCCGCGATCGAGCCCCGCATCGCCTTACCGGTCGAACCTCGTCAGCTGTGCGAAGAGCTGTGCCGTGAAATGAGTGAGCGTCAAGGGCAACCCATCGATCTGCGTATCCTCGCCTTCCCGGACGAGACCGGCGTGACCGGTCTCTGGCTCAGACTCGAAGACCGCAGCATCATCGTCGTCGAGGAACGCGCCGATCCCGTACAGCAACTGGTCATCCTCGGGCACGAGCTGTGGCACATGAAGAGCGGGCACTGCGGCAGCCACCAAATGAAGGGTGCTTCCGCAGCCGCGCGTGCGATGTCCGGAGAGATATCCCTTCACGAGGTTCTGATCAGTGTCGCCGCCCGCAGCCAGTATCGGGAAGCCGAAGAGAGCGCGGCCGAGACGTTCGGCCTTTTCCTCGGCAGCCGACTGCGTCCATGGGTCAGAACCGGCGGCAGGGGACCGGTCCGTATGGAAGTGGTCGGAGGCCGCATAGAGGCAGCCCTGAGCTACCGGGGCCAAGCCTGACGATGGATGCCTCCGACTTCTACATCAGCTACTTCATACCTGCGACAGTTCTCACCGTCGCGCTCCTGCTCAAACTTCCCGCCATCGTCCGATTCTGGCGGGATCCACAACTCAAGGCGGTCGGCGGTCTGCTGTTACTGGCGTTCTTCGTGTTCTATTTCGCCGCACCGCCGAACATCGCCTGGGTCAACCGCTTCACCGGAGTGCCCAATATCTCCGCGCCCTGGGTCTACACCCTGCTCACCGCGTTCTCTGCGTCCTGCCTCGTGTTGCTCAACACCTGGCGCGGTGGCGCTCAAGAGAAGGTCCGGCGCACAACCTGGTGGGTCGTCATCACCTACGCGCTCGTGATCACCGGCTTATGGGTGCTGTTCGTGCTCGCGCATGTGCCGACTGAACGCCTGCATGATCTGGACACCTACTACGCCAACACCCCGTACATGCGCGAGCTCATCGTGCTGTACCTGCTCGCGCACACGGGCGCCAGCATCATGAACTCGGTTCTTATCTGGACTTGGCCCGGCCAGGTCAGTGGCTGGATACGGAGCGGTCTGATTGTTCTGGGCGTCGCGTACGCCCTGAACCTCCTGTACGACGTTGTGAAGTACACGTCGGTCATCGCACGGTGGAACGGGGCCGACCTTGACTGGCTGAGCACGCACGTGGCCCCGCCCGTCGCGTGCCTGTCGGCACTGTTCGGTGCCGCGGGCTTCATCCTCCCGCATGCGGGTCAGAGACTCCAGAGGCAGTGGAACGACCGGATCACCTACTGGCGGCTGCGGCCGCTGTATCGGACTCTTCGAGCTGTCGCCCCGCCGGCCGCCGCGGTGAAATTGGGCCATTTCTCATCGCTGGACATGCGACTGGTCCAGCGCGAGACGTTCATACGCGACAACCTCCTCCTCCTGGCTCCGTTCTTCAGTAAGCACCTGCGACAGCGAGCCTACGAGGACGCCCTCGGAAGAGGTGGTTCCCCGCACAAGGCGGCCGGCTTGGCGAGCGCCGCAGCCCTCATGTCTGCCATCGCGTCCCGGAAGACAGCCCTGGCTTCCCAGGACGACGACAACGTCACCTCAGACCGCTCGGCCGTCGGCATCGACGGTCTCCTCCGCGACATCGAGTGCGTGTCCCGGGCCCTCCGACGTCCCGCCACCGTCTCTGCGATCCGCCAGCGCGCGGCCGCCCGGTCAGAAAGCGTGCCCGTCCATGACTGAACGCCTTGCCCCCGCCCGCACCACACCAACCGCGGTTGTCCTCGGCGGCAGTCTGGCCGGCCTGCTCGCGGCGCGCGCTCTCGCCGAGCACGCGAACGTCACGGTCATCGAACGGGACACCTTCCCCAAGGGACCCCAGCCCCGTAAGGGCCTGCCCCAGGCTCAACACGTTCACCTGTTCTGGTCCGGCGGCGCCGACGCCGTCGAACGACTCCTGCCAGGCACCACACACCGCCTCACGACTGCCGGGGCGCACCGTCTCGCCCTGCCCACCCACATGGTCGCCTACAGCCCGCGGGGCTGGTTCCGACGCTGGGCCGAGTCGCACTACATGATCCTCTGCAGTCGTGACCTGCTGGACTGGACCGTCCGCGAGCAGGTTCTCGCCGGCCACCGCATCACGGTCCTGGAGGGCGCAGAGGTGCTCGGCCTCACCGGTGACGCTGCCGCTGTCACCGGAGCACGCGTACGCACCGCCGATGGCGCCGACCTCACTGTGTCGGCCGACCTGGTCGTCGATGCCACCGGCCGCACCTCCCGCGCTCCCGAGTGGCTCACGTCTCTCGGCACCGCGCGGCCGGCGGTCCGGGAGGTCGACGCCGGCCTCGTCTACGCCAGCCGGATCTACCAGGCGCCCAGGGACACATGGGAGCACTTTCCCGCGGTCCTCGTTCAGGCCGACCCGCGCGTTCCGGGCCCCGGCCAGGCCGGAGGGCTCGTCCCCATCGAGGGCGGTCGCTGGCTCTGCACCATGTCCGGAACCCGCGGCGGTGAACCCACCAAGGACGCAGAAGCATTCGAAGAGTTCGCCCGCCGCCTGCGGGACCCGATCGTCGGTGAGCTCCTGGCGCAGGCGCAGCCGCTCACCGATGTCGTAGTCAGCCGCAGCACCATCAACCGCCGGCACTTCTACGAAAAGATCCGCAACTGGCCCGAAGGCTTCCTGGTAACCGGCGATGCCGTCGCCGCATACAACCCGGTCTACGGGCACGGCATGTCGGTCGCGGCACAAAGCGCCCTCGCAATGCGCAAGTTGATCAGACAGCACGGATGGGGAACGCCCGGACTGGCCCGCCGCATCCAGAAGGCCGTCGCGCGGCCGGTGTCTGCGGCGTGGGACCTGGCGACCGGACAGGATGTGTTCTACCCCGGCGCGACCGAGAGCGGCCCCACCCTCCAGGAGAAGCTGCAGGCCGGATACGTGAACAGACTCATCTACACCAGTACGGGCAACGGCCGGGTAGCGAGGACCGTCACCGACGTGATCACGTTGCAGAAAGGATCGCATGTGCTGGTCAAACCCAGCATGCTGCTCGCCGCCGCCATCGGCCCGCTCAGACCACAGCTGACCCGGCCTCCGCTCACCGCGGAGGAGCTGAAGGCAAGCAACGCCTGACGCCGGAGCGAGCGTGTCCCTGTGACCGGAGCCCCGGCATCGACGCCCACCGCGGGGACCCGGTGCCGGCGACGCCCACCTCCCGGCTCGTCCGGGCCGGGCGGCAGCGGCCGGCGGGCCGCTGTGCGAGCACCGGGACACGTTCCCGGGCGTGCGGGTGGACACGGCACGGTGGAGCAGTACCGGGTGCCGCCTACCGCGCGCGGGGCGTGACAGCCAGTCTCACATCGCTTGCGCAGACGGAGAGTTCGCGCTGATCCGGGCCGGATCCGGTGCAAGAACGCGTCGATGACGAGGTGTCACTCGAGGGGGACGGAGAGTACGCGCCGGCCAGGGGGCAGGGGGCGCGCCCGCGCCGCAGTGGAGCGCTGCGTCTCCCGGTTGCAGGGCAATGCCAGAAGAGCAGTCACGTCAAACACGGCATCGGCGAAGCGGCACGCCCTGAAAGCGGCTGGACACGGCTGATCACCTTCCGTCGCCAGGCATGGACGCCCTGTGCCCGCGAGCGCCAGTTGCGCGGCCGATCACGACTGCGCCACTTTCCGTACGCGCACGCCACCCGCAGTGACACCGTGTTCCACACCCCGATGCACATGGCCGTGCACGGCCGGTTCCGATCTGTCCGTTCCCCGGTCCGCCGGTCGGGGCGGTGGGCGAGGGCGGGGCAACCCGAGCGGCTCGTCGGCGGAGGTCACCGGCGGTTCGGTCGCTTCCACGCGGCCTCCACCGCGGCGGATCGTGGACCGCCTTGCCGTCTACTGCTTTTACTGCACAGCTGCCTTTACTGCACAGCGGATTCGGCGTCAGATTCCTGTCGAGGACGTAATCGCCTCCGAGTGGCAACCCAACGGTGGACGGCGGAGACTGGAGTCAGAGATTTGTGGCCGGACAAGAGCTCACGACCTCGTGGCTTCCGGATTACTCGCTCCGGCCACCGACGTGCGCGCGCGGGGACAGGACGTCGGCCGCGGCGGCCGGTGGTGCTCGATATTTCCCCGGGGAGCTCGCATGGAGGAAAATTCCGTCGAAGTCTTGACGCCCGGGCCGGATGAATCTGCAATCGCCAAGCGCAGATACACCGGCCCTAAGACCGGCATCGAAAGGGAATTCGCCGATGTGCTGGCTGACGTCGTCTGCGTCGAGCAGGTGCCGGTCGACGGCCACTTCTTCGATGACCTCGGCGCCAATTCGCTGGTGATGGCTCATTTCTGCGCACGGGTCAGGAAGCGGGCGGACCTGCCGTCGGTGTCGATGAAGGACATCTACCGGAACCCGACGATCCGAAGCCTGGCAACAGCCTTCGAGGACGCCTCGCCCACCCCCGTCGAGACGCCGGTCCCGCTGTCGACCGAGGCGGTGGCACCAGCAGGCACGCTGCGGTACGCCCTGTGCGGAACACTGCAGTTGCTGATTTTCGTCGGATATTGCTGCCTCTCCGGATTTGTCGGCGCCCGAGGCTACGAGTGGGTCTCCGCCGGCTCAGGTGTCACCGACATCTACCTGCGCTCGGTCGTCTTCGGCGCCATCGGCTTCGTCGGCCTGTGCACCTTTCCGATCGTGGCCAAATGGATACTCATCGGCCGGTGGAAGCCCCGCGACTTCCCGGTCTGGGGTCTGACCTATCTGCGCTTCTGGACCGTCAAGGCACTGGTCCACGCCAACCCGATGATTTTCTTCGTCGGCAATCCGCTGTACGTGCTGTACCTGCGGGCCCTCGGCGCGCGGATCGGCAAAGGGGTCACGATCCTCTCCCGGACCGTTCCGGTCTGCACCGACCTGCTCACGATCGGCGCCGATACCGTGATCCGCAAGGAAGCGTTCCTCCTCTGCTACCGGGCGCACGCCGGACGTATCCAGACCGGCCCGGTCACCCTCGGCAGGGACGTGTTCATCGGCGAGAAGACCATGCTCGACATCGATACGTCGATGGGCGACGGTACGCAGCTCGGCCACGCATCGGCACTGCACAGCGGCCAGGCGGTCCCCAACGGCCAGCGATGGCACGGATCCCCGGCACAGCGCACGGAGGTCGACTACGTGAGGGTCGCGCCGGCGCGCTGCGGCACGCTGCGCCGGGCCGGCTACGGCCTCGTCACCGTGCTCCAGGTGCTCCTGCTGTACGTGCCGCTGACCGTCGGGGGCCTGTACATGCTGCTGGCCGTGTTCCCGGCTCTGGTCAACGTGCCGGGACTGGACACAGTGGGGATCACCGCGCCGCAGCTCTTCATCGACGCCCTGGTTCTTTCCCTCGCGCTTTTCCTCGGCTTCGCCGTCGCGGGCCTCGCCGTACTGCTGACCGTTCCCCGCCTGCTGAACCTGCTGATCAAGCCGGACAAGGCCTATCCGCTGTACGGCTTTCATTACTCCGTGCACCGGGCGATCGCACGCATGACGAACATAAAGTTCTTCAAGTGGCTCTTCGGTGACAGCTCCTACATCGTCCACTATCTGCGCGGCCTCGGTTACGACCTGTCCCAGGTCGAGCAGACCGGGTCGAACTTCGGCACGGAAGTGCAGCACGAGACGCCGTACCTGAGCCGTGTCGGCAGCGGAACGATGATCGCCGACGGGCTCTCGATCATCAACGCCGACTTCTCGAGCACTTCCTTTTGCGTGTCCGAGGCATCGATCGGGCCGCGCAACTTTCTCGGGAACAACATCGCCTATCCTGCGCGGGCCAGGACGGGCGACAACTGCCTCCTCGCGACCAAGGTGATGGTTCCGCTCGACGGCGAGGTCCGCGAGGGGGTGGGTCTGCTCGGCTCGCCCTGCTTCGAGATTCCCCGGTCGGTTGAGCGCGACAGCCGGTTCGACCATCTGCGGGGCGGGGACACACTGCGCCACCACCTCGCCGCGAAGAACCGCTACAACATCCGCACGATGGGTGCGTTCCTGTTCGTGCGGTGGCTGCACCTGCTCGTGCTCACGCTCCTCGGCCTCGCGGCCGTCGATCTGTACGGTGCTCTCGGACAGGTGATGATCGCCGGGTCCCTGGCTCTCGCCCTCGTGTTCACCGCGCTCTACTACGTACTGGTGGAACGCACCATGACGGCCTTTCGCGCACTGCGACCGCAGTTGTGCTCCATCTACGACCCGAACTTCTGGTTGCACGAGCGCCTTTGGAAGGTGCCCGTCGAATACTTCAACGTCTTCAACGGCACCCCCTTCAAGACCATGATCTGGCGGTTGCTGGGAGTTCGGCTCGGCAGGAGGGTCTTCGACGACGGCTGCATCCTGACCGAGCGAACGCTCATTGCCATCGCGGACGACTGCACGCTCAATGTGGGGAGCAAGATCCAGTGCCACTCGCAGGAGGACGGCACCTTCAAGTCCGACCACACCACGCTCGGCAGCGGCTGCACCCTCGGTGTCGGCGCCCACGTCCACTACGGCGTGACGATGGGCGACGGCGCGGTGCTCGCACCCGACTCCTTCCTCATGAAGGGCGAGGAGATGCCCCCGCACGCGTCGTGGGGAGGAAACCCGGCCTCGGAGATGCGACATGCCATCGGTCACCCCGCGGCGCTGGTGCGCGAACAGCACCGTGGCGCCGGTGAGCAGAGGGGAGGACCCGATGGACATGCACATGGACTCCGGCCGTGACTTCTGGCGCCGTGTGCTCCTCGCCGGCGGTTTCACCCCGATCCCCCGGTGGACGCTCCATCCGGCGCCGGGCGTCTGCGAGCACGAAGCGGCGGTCCCGGACGAGGTCGCGGAAGCGCTGCGCCGGCTGACGGACGAGGCGGCGGTGCCGCTCAGTTCGGTTCTGCTGGCCGCGCACGCGAAGGTGCTTGCCGCACTGTCCGGCGAGACGGAGGTCGTGACCGGCTACGTTCCGCCGGAGGGCGGCAGGCCGTTGCCGTGCCGGCTGACGACGGATCCGAGCTCGTGGCGGACGCTGTTGCTGAGCGCGCACCAGGTCGAGTCGGAGCTGCTGTCGCACAAGGACTTCCCGGTCGGTGATCTCCGACGCGAGCTGGGGCTGACCGGGCCGCTCTTCGAGACCGTGCTCGATCCGGCCGGTGCCGGCGGTGAGCCGGCCGAGGACACGGCATTGTGGGTGGGGATCTCGCACCACGGCGGCCGGCTCGGGCTGCGGCTGCGCTACCGCACCGACGTGCTCGACTCCGACTGCGCTGCCCGTATCGCCGGCTATCACCTTGCCGCGCTGGAGCTGATCGCCGCCGACCCCGATGCCGGGCACGGGCGGCAGAGCCTGCTGTCCGCCGACGAGTTGCGGTTCCAGCTCGACGGGCTGGCGGGACCGTGCCGGGAGTTGCCGGACCTTCGGGTGCACGAGTTGTTCGAGCAGCGGGTGCGGGCGCATCCAGGCGCTGTCGCGGCGGTGCACGGTGGCCGGCAGTGGACGTACCAGGAGCTCAACGCCCGTGCCAATCGGGTGGCACGCGCTCTGCTGGCCCGGGGCCTGCGCCGCGAAGGGGTCGTCGCAGTGGTGACCGAGCGCAACCTGGACTGGCTGGCCGCGGTCCTGGCGGTCTTCAAGGCCGGTGGAGTGTATCTGCCCATCGAGCCGCATTTCCCGGCCGAGCGCATCGCGACCACGCTCTCCCGCGCCGAGTGCGCCCTGGTACTGACCGAACGAGGCAGCACCACCACCCTCGATCAGGCCCTCGACGCGCTGCCCTCGGTCCGGACACTCTTCGTCGACACGGCCTACGAGGAGGAGCACGCCGACGATGATCCCGGCGTCGGCGTCGCGCCGGACCAGCTGGCCTACATCTACTTCACCTCCGGCTCCACGGGTGAGCCCAAGGGTGCGATGTGCGAGCACGCGGGCATGCTCAACCATCTCTACGCCAAGATCGACGACCTGGGGATCAGCGAGGGGCAGGTGGTGGCCCAGACCGCACCTCAGTGCTTCGACATCTCGCTGTGGCAGCTGCTGTCGGCGCTGCTGGTCGGTGGGCGGACCCTGCTGGTCGAGCAGGAAGTGATCCTGGACGTCGAACGCTTCATCGACAAGATCATCGACGGCCGGGTGGCCGTGCTCCAGGTCGTGCCGTCATACCTCGACGTCGTGCTGTCCTGTCTGGAGCAGCACCCCCGCGAGCTGGCGGACCTGCGGTGTGTGTCGGTCACCGGCGAGGCGTTGAAGAAGGAGCTCATCCAGCGCTGGTTCACGGCCGAGCCCAGGATCCAGCTGGTCAACGCCTACGGACTGACCGAGACCTCGGACGACACCAACCACGAAGTCATGGACCGGGTGCCGGACGGTGACCGGGTCCCGCTCGGGCGCCCCGTCAACAACGTGCATGTCTACGTGGTCGACGAGCACCTGTCCCCCGTTCCGCTGGGTGCCCCGGGTGCGATCGTCTTCTCCGGGGTCTGCGTCGGGCGCGGATATGTCAACGACCCCGAACGCACCCGGCTGGCCTATCTGGCCGATCCGCACCGCGCGGGCCGGCGGCTCTACCGGGGCGGCGACTACGGCCGCTGGCAGCGGGAGGGGAAGCTGGAGTTCCTCGGCCGCCGGGACACCCAGGTCAAGATCCGTGGCTTCCGCGTCGAGATCGGCGAGATCGAGAACACCCTGTTGCGGGTGCCCGGGGTCCGCGACGGCGCAGTGGTGATCGCGGAGCGGGCCGGCCGCAGCAAACACCTGGTGGCCTTCTACTGCGCACCGCAGCCCCTGGAGGTCGACGTCCTCCGGGACTGTCTGGGTGCCTCGCTGCCCGAGTACATGGTCCCGTCCGCCTTCCACTGGCGGGAAGACCTGCCGCTGACCGCCAACAGCAAGACCGACAGGAAGACACTGAGCGCGCTCGCCGGAGAACTCGACGTCGTCGAGGACGACCACCCCGCGCCGAGTACGCCGACCGAACAGCGGATCGCGGCCGCCTGGGAGCAGGTGCTCGGCATTCCGCAGCACCTGATCGGACGGCGGGACCACTTCTTCGACCGCGGCGGCACGTCGCTGACGGCAGTGAAGCTGGCCATTGCCCTGGACCGTGCGGTGACCCTCAAGGACGTCACGCGTCACCCGGTCCTCGCCGATCTGGCCGCAGTGGTCGACGGCAGGTCCGAGCGGTCCGGGCTGCTGCAGTCACTGTCGGGACCGGACCGGGCGCAGTCGGGTGCCCTGCTGTGCTTTCCCTGTGCCGGCGGCAACGCCGTGAACTTCCTGCCGATGGCCAGGGCTCTGCCGACCGGCGGCATGGCGGTCTATGCCGTGGAGCTGCCCGGTCACGATGTGGCCCGCGAGAGCGAGCCGTTCGCGCCGATGGCACAGGTATCCGAGCAGATCATCACCGAGATCACCCGGCGGGGCCTGACCAGGCTCCTGCTGTGGGGCCACTCCTCGGGCACCGCGTTGGCCGTGGAGACGGCCAGGCAGCTGCAGGAGCGCGGCGTAGAGGTCCAGCGGGTGTTCCTTGGAGCGCAGCTGCTCGGTGACGCCGGCGACCGGCGCGCCGCCATCGCCGAGCTTGCCGGGCGGAGCGACGCGGAGATCGCCGCACGGCTGGCCGTGGACAGCGGCTACACCGAGCTCGGTGAGCTGGATGCGCACCACGCCGAGCAGGTCGGCGCCGCCTTCCGGCACGACTGCGTGTCCGCACACCGCTATTTCGCCGACGCGCTGGATGCCCCACCGACAGTGAGGCTGTCCGCGCCGGTCACCGTGGTCGTCGCCGCAGACGACCCGAGCACGGCGGAGTTCCCGCGCCGGTACCGCGACTGGCAGCTCCTGGCCGAGCACGTCGACCTGCACGAGCTCGCCGACGGCGGCCACTACTTCCTGCGCACCCGTCCGACCGAGGCGGCCAAGGCCGTGCTGCGCGCCGCCGACTGGCCGGGCTCCTCCTGAGCCGCGACTGAAAGGAACACATGATGCCGTCCTCATTGCCGACATCACTGCTCGATGTGGAGTCACAACCCGGCAAACCTCCCATGCTGCGGGTCGAGGCCACGGCCGACGCGGCAACCTGGGTGGGCGAGCAGCGTGAAGCCCTGCGCGCCGTCGTCGCCGACCGCGGCTCGGTCCTGGTCCGCGGCCTGCAGCTGCGCGACGCTGCCGAGTTCGGTGCTGTCCTCGAACGGCTGGCCACCGCTCCGATGGCCGAGAAGGAGGCCTTCGCCCCCCGTAAGGCGTACTCCGAAGGCGTGTACTCCTCGTCGACGTGGCCGCCGAACCAGCCGATGTGCATGCATCACGAACTGAGCTACCGGCTCGAGTTCCCCGGCCTGATGCTGTTCGCGTGCCTCAGTGCGCCCACCGAGGGCGGAGCCACCGCGGTGGCCGACTCACCGACCGTACTCGAGGCGCTGCCCGCCGAGTTGACGGAGCGGTTCGAGCGGGAGGGCTGGCTGCTCACCCGCAGCTACAACGACGAGATCGGGGCGTCCCTGGCCGAGGCGTTCGGCACCGAGGACCGGGAGGGCATCGAGAACTACTGCCGCGCCAACGCGATCGAGTACGAGTGGCAGCCCGACGGTGGACTGCACACCAGGCAGCACCGCAGCGCCGTGGTGCGACACCCGGTCACCGGCCGACGCTGCTGGTTCAACCAGATCGCGTTCCTCAACGAGTGGACGATGGCCCCCGAGGTGCGCGAGTACCTGGTGGACGTCTACGGCGCCGACGGACTGCCGTTCAACACCCGCTTCGGCGAAGGCGACCCGATCGGCGAGGACGTCGTGCAACTGATCAACAAGGTCTACGAGGACTGCACCGCACGCGAGCCGTGGCAGGCCGGCGACCTGCTGTTCGTCGACAACATCCGCACCGCGCACAGCAGGGAGCCCTTCGAGGGGCCGCGCGAGGTGCTGGTCGCGATGGCCGAGGCGGTGCGCCTGACCGACTGCTCGCCGAACCGCGAAGTGACCTCAGGATGACCGTCATCCGTCCCCTCACCACGGAGTCCTCAATGTCCGAGCCGCTCACTGTGCCACCGTTCGCGGTGATCTCCGGTGCCCAGGTTCAGCGCGTACTGCAGGGGCGCGAGAAGGAAATCGTCGAGTTGGTCGAGGCCACCTACAGGCTGCACAGCGCCGGTCAGTCGGTGAACCCACCGTCCTACTTCCTGCGGCTGCCCGACCGCCCGTCCTCCCGGATCATCGCGCTGCCCGCGTCGATCGGCGGAGAGATGCGGGTGGACGGCCTGAAGTGGATCTCCAGCTTCCCGACGAACGTGACGGCGGGCATCCCGAGGGCCTCGGCCGTGCTGATCCTCAACGACCACGACACCGGCTACCCGTTCGCCTGTCTGGAAAGCTCGATCATCAGCGCCACCAGGACGGCCGCGTCGGCGGCATCTGCGGCCGAATTCCTCAGCCGCAGCCGGCCGCGGCCGACACGCGTCGGGTTCGTCGGTGCGGGCCTGATCGCCCGATACATCCACACCTTCCTGGCCGGCACAGGCTGGTCGTTCGACGAGATCGGCGTGCACGACCTGTCCGCCGACAGCGCGGCCGGCTTCCGCTGCTACCTGGAGCAGTCGGGCACTGCCGGCAGGATCACCGTGCACGACAGCGCCGAGGAGCTGATCCGCCTCAGCGACCTGGTGGTCTTCGCCACCGTCGCGGGTCAGCCGCACGTGAGCGACCTGTCGTGGTTCGCACACCATCCACTGGTGCTGCACGTGTCGCTGCGCGACCTCGCGCCGGTGATCGTGCTCGCCTCGACCAACATCGTCGATGACATCGAGCACTGCCTGAAGGCCGACACCTCGACGCATCTGGCCGAGCAGCTCACGGGCAACCGGGACTTCCTGCACGGCACGCTGGACGACGTGATGGCCGGGCGGGTGACGGTGCCGGCGGACCAGTCGGTGGTGTTCTCGCCCTTCGGCCTCGGCGTCCTCGACCTCGCCGTGGGCAAGTGGGTCTACGACGAGGTGGCCCGCTCCGGAGAGTTGCACGTCGTCGACGACTTCTTCCACGAACTGAGCCGGTACGGATGAACCGGCCGCGAGCCCTGGAGGGTGTACTGGAATCCCAGTGAGAGATCACCGGTCGAGCCGCCGTACGTCTGGGCGCCCGACACCACCGACACTGACGCAGAGTTCCGCTGTCCGGCCTTGTGGGACGCAGGCTCCCGCCCCAGAGAGCGAGAAGCCCGTATGCGACCGGACGGACGTTCCGAACGTGCTCTGCTGCAGATGAGGAGGCCACCGTGCCCGTCATATCCGTCCCCTACGCCTTCAACGAGGAGGAGCTCTACGTCGACCTTCGGTCGATCTACGGTCATTCGCTCTTCCTGAAGTGTGAGGGCTTCAACTTCGCCGGCTCGATCAAGCTGAAGGCTGGGATCGAGATGGTGGAGACCGCTGAACAGGAGGGAGTCCTGACGCCGGATTCGATCCTGGTCGAATCGTCGTCCGGAAACCTCGGCGTGGCGCTGAGCATGATCGCGGCGAGCAAGGGCTACCGGTTCCTGTGCGTGACGGACTCTCGCTGCAACCTGTCGACCAGGTTGATGATGGAGGCACTGGGCAGTCAGGTGCACATCGTCGCCGGCCAGGAGGCCAACGGCGGCTTCCTCGGAGCGCGGATCGACTACATCCGCGAACTGTGTGCCTCCGACGACCGGTACGTGTGGCTCAGCCAGTACACCAATCCGGGCAACTGGAAGGCGCACTACCGCAGGACAGCGCCGGAGATCGCCCGTGAGTTCCCGGGACTGAACGTGCTGTTCGTCGGAGCCGGAACCACCGGGACCCTGATGGGCTGCGCGCGCTACTTCCGGCAGTCGCACCAGCAGGTGCGGATCATCGCCGTGGACAGCGTCGGCTCGGTGGCCTTCGGCGGTGCGCCGGGCCGCCGGATGATTCCCGGGCTGGGCATGAGCATCCGGCCGCCGCTGCTCGACGAGTCCTACGTGGATGAGGTGCTGCGCGTCGAAGAGGCGGACACCATCCGTGCCTGCCACCGTCTGGCCCGGCACGGTTTCCTGTTCGGCGGCTCCACCGGGACGGTGGTCAGCGGCGCGATGGGCTGGTTGGCCGAGCACGACGAGCGTGAAGTCACCGCGGTGGCCATCGCCCCGGACCTCGGCGATCGCTATCTCGACACCGTCTACCAGTCGAACTGGCTGAAGGGCCTGTACGGCGACGATGTGCTCAGCTCCGACGAGCCGGACGCCCTTTCCCTGGCAGCCTCCTCCTCCGCCATCGACGCGGTCGCCGGGCCGGCAGACCGGCCACGTCGTGGACGCGGGTTGTGAAGGAGCAGGCTGAGGCAGCGCCGCGAGTGTCGTGATCCGCCCGCCCGATGCAAGGTGACGTTTCCCGCTTTGCGCGGCTGTCGGCTGTCGCTGTCGGCTGTACCGGTGGTGCATCCCTGGGCACGGTCGTAGCGTCGATTCAGGAACAACCCTGAAAGGAAGACGCCACCACCAGCGACGGCAGCTCCTGACGCGCAGCGCGGGGGTCGGGTCAGGTGTACACGCAGAGCCACATGGGCTCGAAAAGAGGCAGCTGAGGAGCCGGCATGCAGCGGAACAAGCTCAGAACAGCGGTCATGCTGTGTGCTGCCGCAGCGCTCGCGACAGCAGGAGTACCGGCATCCGCTTCCGCAGTGTCACCCTCGCCCGCTCACGTGATAGCCGTCGACTGTTTCTGGAAACCACAAGTACGCCCGGCCGACTTCCTGCTCGCCTGCGGGGACGGCAACAACCGCCTCACCGAGCTTCAGTGGTCCAGTTGGGGCCCGACGTCCGCGGTGGCCGGCGGACTCGACGTGGTGAACGACTGTCAGCCCTACTGCGCCGCGGGCACATTCCACTCCTACCCCGTCACCGTGCGGCTCGACCGTCCAGCGACATGGAAGAAGCATCCTGAGCTCCAGCACTTCACCCGGATGCAACTCACCTACACCGACGGCAGGCCTGCGCAGACGGAGCGGGAAGTGACGTACACACTCTGGGACTGACGACTCCCAGGCCCTGGGCCGGGGATCTCGGCGCCGGTGGTCGGTGTCGGCGCCATGGTCACATGGTGCCTTCTCGGCATGACGCCAGAGCCGCCACGAGCCACGAGCCACGAGCCACGAGCCAGATGGTGCCACCTGGTCACGACGTGCCCATTTCCGGAAGCTCCAGGCGAAGTTCGTACCCGCCGTCGGCCGTGGGGCCGGAGACGACGGTCCCACCGAGGAGCGCGGCGCGCTGACGCAGGCCGACCAGACCGTAGTGCGCACTGGGGAGAGGGAGAGCGCGCCGGGTCGGTGCGGTATTGGTGACCGTGACCCGGACGGTGCCGCCCTCGTGGGACATGCGAATCGTCGTGGTGGCGCCGGGTGCGTGTTTGCGTACGTTGGTCAGTGCTTCCTGGACGGTGCGGTAGATGGCGCGCTGGACGGTCGGGGGGAGGCCGCTGGGGAGGTCCGCCTGCAGCTCGGCCTCGATGCCGCTGTTGTCGACCAGTTGCCGCAGGTCGGCCAGGGACGGTTGCGGGGTCAGCTCCGTGGGGCGGCCGCCGGAGGCACGCAGGACGCTGACCATGTGCCGCAGTTCGTCCAGGGTCTGTACGCTCAGCCGCCGGATCGTGGCTGCGGCTTCCCTGACCTCGGCGTCCCGGGTGCCGACCTGGAGCGCTCCGGCCCGCACCGCAATCAGGCTGACCTGGTGGGAGACCACGTCATGCATCTCCCGGGCGAGCTGCGCGCGTTCCCCGGCCAGCACGGTCTGGTCGGTCAGCAGCCGCTCGTGGTCACGCGCCTCGGAGATCTCCGCGATCCGCAACGACAGGTCACGCCGGGTCTGGACGAGCTGACCGAGAAAGACGGCCGCCCCCGCCGTCGCCCCGGTGTACCCCAGAGTGATCAAAGTCGAGGTGCGCAGGTCGAAGTGCGGTGCCGGCCACGAGGTGATGTCACTGATCGTGAATGCCACCGCACACAAAGTGAGGAGGGTCCGCCGGTGGGTGAGGGAGGCCAGTGTGTACAGCGCGGCCAGCGCGGCGAAGACCGCGTCGGAGAGCAGGACTGCGGGCAGGGTGATCAGGAAAGTCAGCAGCGGCAGGCGACGGCGCAACACAAGACAGAGGGCAGCTGCCAGGGCGCAGGCCAGGCGTAGCGGCTCGTTCGTGCCGACGTTGGCCCAGACATCGAGCAGCGAGACTCCGACGAGGGCGGCGTCCAGCAGCGGGGCGGGCAGGCGGCGGGGGGTCATTCCCCCTCCTGGTCCCGCATCGGCTTGAGAAGTCCCGCCCGCTCGGCGAGCAGGGCGGCCTGGACACGGCTGCCCACCTCCAGCTTGGTGAGGATGGCGCTCACATGGTCTTTGACCGTGCCGGTGCTCAGGTGCATCCGCGCGGCGATGTCGGTGTTCGACAGTCCCTCGGCGATGAGGACGAGTACGTCCCGCTCGCGGTCGGTCAGCCGGTCGAGACCGCGGGCAGCGGGTTCCTGCGAGCCTGCTTCGAGGTAGCCGTCCACGACCGTCCGCGTGACCTTGGACGACAGTACGGTGCCGCCTTCGGCCAGGGCCCGCACCAGGAAGGGAAGCTCCTCGGGGTCGGTGTCCTTGAGCAGGAAGCCGGCGGCACCGGAGCGAAGTGCCTTTGCCACGTACTCGTCCATGTCGAACGTCGTGAGCATGGCCACGACCGGAGGGTGCGGCAGCCGACGGAGGCCGGCCAGGACGGTGAGTCCGTCCACGTCCGGCATCCGGATGTCCAGCAGCACCACGTCGGGACGTACCTCCTGGGCCGTCCGGACCGCCTGGCCACCGGGGACCGCAGCCACGACCTCGATACCGTCCGCCGCATCGAGGATGCGCTGGAAACCGGTACGGATCAAGGCCTCATCGTCGACCACCAATACCCGGATCACACGGGCTCCACTCGCCATCGGACCACTGTCCGATTCGTACCACGCGGAGGGACGCCCTGCGGGTGCCCGACACCGAATCCGGCCGGGCGGCGAGCTGCGCCAGCCAGTCGGCGGGGGTGGTTCCGGACACCTGCCGGATGGTTGAAACGGGCAGCTTCCCCGACTCTTGACCATATGACGCACGACGGATCACCGGCCATACCCTCCGTCGCCGTCAAGGTCCTGGGCCCGCGCCGGACCACTGGCATACATACTGCATGCCGCCACCACACCCGCCCGCCTGATCGACCGGTCGGCGGCAGGCAACGCCCACGGAGCGGGACACGGAACGATTCGCCGGAACTGGCAGGTGTCTCCATGACTGACTGCGGCGCATACGCCCCCAAGGAGTTGCAGACCTCGCGGTCTCTCCAGACGCGGTCGCTCGAAAGACTGACCCTGCTGGAAGCCGCGGACTTCCTCCACGCCAGAAGCCGAGGCGAGATGTTCGCCATGCCGTACATGGCGGCGGAGGCGCCGTTCGCCCACGACGGGATGATCAGCGGTGACGAGTTCATCGACAGCCACCTGGAACTGCCCAGGGCGCTCGGCCTGCACGGGCCGTTCTGGGCACGCATCATCGACTACCGGGAAGGCGCCGACGTCATCTACATGACCGAAGAGAGTGCAGCCATGCACGGCGTCATGGGCATCGTGCTCTACCCGGACGGCGACGCCCCTGGCGAAGGCCCCAGGTACTGGCGCGCCGTGCACGCCCGGTCCGGCACCGAGACCGCCGAGCGGAACTACCTGTACTACTCAATGAGGCCGAAGCAGACCTATTACGGACCGGACCGGCTACGGTGCCCGCCCCCCCGGTCCTGGCGGACACGGTCGACTGGGACTGCAAGCAACCGCTGACCAGCAGCGAGACGTCCAGAACACAGATCGGCCGGTGCCGGTGCTGTCGAGGCGTTCCGCTCGGGCGGTGCCTTCACACAAGGCCGCCCGCCACGTCCCCGCTCCGGCAGGTTCGTCCGGCGTCAGCGACCCTTGCGTACCCGGGCCGCTGCGCGGGCTTCGGCGGCTTTGCGGGACTCCTTCGCGGGGCGGCCCGGACGGGTGCCGAGGCCACGGAAGGGGCGTTGTGCTGCTGGTCCTCCCCCCGATCGGCGGGCGCTTCGCCCCGGTGATGGTGGTCAGCTTCTCCTCACCGGAGCGCACCTGTGTGACAGTCGGCCGGATCCCGGCGTGCTCCATCGTGGTGACCGAACCCGCCGCCCTGTCGACCGAGGCGAGCACCGGGCCGCGCAGGTAGCTCCATACCAGCTGATCGATGTTGCGGTCCAGCGTGGCCGAAAACAGCAGCCGCTGCCCGTCGGGGCGGACCTGGTCCAGGATTTCCGATACCTGTGGCAGGAACCCGAGGTCGCCCATCTGATCCGCTCGTCCAGCACCGTGATCGGGAACGCGCCATACCGGTGCGCCCGCACCGAGCGCGGGACCGGCGTGGTCCGGATCGATCAGCGCCGCTCGGCCGGGACTTCACGGCGGGGGCCTCGCGGTCCGGTTCGCCGCGGCAGCAGGCGTCGCGGCGCGGGCCCGATCAGTGGCACCGGCAGCGCACCCATGGTGGTTGCGTGCACACCGGCACCCTAAACTGTGGTGCCCCACCACATGTGCCCCTGACCTGCGCCTTCCTACGGTGTGGCGACACACAAACGTCCCCGCAACCGTCCGGAAGTGGTGTCCATGGCCGCCCCCGCATCCGCTCCACCAGCTCCCAGTTCACTCAAGCGCATCGTCGCCGCGAGCCTGATCGGCACCACCATCGAGTGGTACGACTTCTTTCTGTACGGATCGGCCGCGGCGCTGGTCTTCAACAAGCTGTTCTTTCCCGACTCCGACCCGCTCGTCGGGACCTTGTTGTCGTTCCTGACGTACGCCGTCGGGTTCGCCGCGCGGCCGCTCGGGGCGCTCGTCTTCGGGCACTACGGCGACCGGCTCGGCCGCAAGAAGCTGCTCGTGCTGAGTCTGCTGCTGATGGGCGGGGCCACCTTCGCGATCGGACTGCTGCCGACGCATGCCACCGTCGGATCCGCCGCGCCCGTGCTGCTCACCGTGTTGCGGCTGGTGCAGGGGTTTGCCCTCGGCGGGGAGTGGGGCGGGGCCGTGCTGCTGGTGTCGGAGCACGGTGATGCCGAGCGGCGCGGCTTCTGGGCGTCCTGGCCGCAGACCGGCGCGCCCGCCGGACAGTTGCTCGCGACCGGGGTGCTCTCCGCCCTCACCGCGCTGATGTCCGACGCCGCATTCACCTCATGGGGCTGGCGCATACCGTTCCTGCTCTCCGGTGTACTGGTGATCGTCGGCTTGTGGATTCGTCTCTCTGTCGATGAATCCCCGGTCTTCAAGGCGGCGTTGGCGCAGGCCGAGGAACGCAGGGCGGCAGCCGGGCAGGCCGAGAAGATGCCGATCGTCGCCGTGCTGCGCCACCACTGGCGCGATGTGCTGGTCGCCATGGGCGCGCGGATGGCCGAGAACATCAGTTACTACGTCATCACCGCATTCATCCTGGTGTACGCGACGACCGAGGTGGAGCTGAGCAAGCAGACCGCCCTCAATGCCGTACTCATCGCCTCTGCCGTGCACTTCGCGGTGATCCCTGCGTGGGGCGCCCTGTCGGACCGGATCGGGCGCAGGCCGGTGTATCTCATCGGCGCGGTGGGCGTCGGCGCCTGGATGTTCCCGTTCTTCGCGCTCATCGACACCGGGAGCTTCGGCAGTCTGCTGCTCGCCGTGACGGTGGGGCTCGTCCTGCACGGGGCGATGTACGCGCCGCAGGCGGCCTTCTTCTCCGAGATGTTCGCGACGCGCATGCGCTACTCCGGGGCCTCCATCGGTGCGCAGTTCTCCTCGGTCGCGGCCGGGGCGCCCGCGCCGTTGATCGCGACCGCGCTGCTCGCCGACTACGGCTCGTCCACGCCGATCGCCCTCTACGTCATGGCAGCGGCGCTGCTCACCGTGGTGGCCATCGTCTGTGCCCAGGAGACCCGTCACCGGGACCTGAACGCTGTAGCGGCGGAGCCGGTGAGGGACGTGCCCGCCCAGTCGGCCGACGCCCGAACTGCCTGACGGAACCAGGAAGTACGGACCGCGCGGTCCGGCAGGGGTCCGCGCGGTCCGCCGCCGTGGCACCTTTCAGCGCGCGACGGCCGCCGACATCGCGTGCAGGCGCAGCGCGAGCTGGATCTCGAGCGATCTGGCCGGTGACTGCCAGTCGGGGCCGAGCAGGCGCCCGATGCGCTCCAGCCGCTGGGCCACCGTGTTCACATGGACGTGCAGATCGTCCTTCGTACGGGCCGGGCTCATACCGCTCGCGAAGTAGGCGTCGAGTGTGTGGATCAGGTCCGTGCCGCGCCGCCGGTCGTAGGCGACGACCTCGCCTATCGTGCGCTGTACAAAGCCGTCGGCATCACCCGGATCGGCGAGCAGCAGACCGAGGAAGCCCAGGTCCTGCGCCGCCGCGCCCTGCCCTGAGCGGCCGAGCAGCCGCAGGGCGTCGAGGCAGCGCCGTGCCTGCGCGTACGCCTCGGCTATCGGGCCCGGGTCACCGGCGGGTGCGGTGACCGGGGAGGACGCACCGACGGTGACCAACTCCCTGAGCGTGCCGCCCAGTTGTCTCGCGGCCTGGCGGGCGAGGTCGGCCGCGCTGTCGCCGGGGCCGAGCGGCAGCAGCAGTACGGTGCCGCCGTCGCGGGCGGCGGCCAGACCCGAGCGGGTCGCGGCCAGGTGCGAGGCGGCGGACCACAGCCGCCGGCGGTCCGCGGTCTCCCGTTCGACAGTTCCCCGTTCGGCGCCGCCCCCTTCGGCGGTACCACGGTACGCGCCGTCCGTACCGGATCCGTCGATCCGGGCGGCCAGCACCACATGCGGTGCATCCAGATCGGCCCCGAGCCGGGCTGCCCGTTCCCGGAGCAGCCGGGGGTCCCGGTCGGGTGCGTCGAGCAGATCGTCGAGCAGTTCACCCCGCACCCGCTGTTCGGCGTCGTGGGCGGACCGTCTGGCGAGCAGCAGCAGTGAGGTGACCATGGCCGCGCGCTCCAGGGTGCGCCGGTCGACCGGATCGAGCTCCAGTCGGCCGCGCAGTACCAGGGCGCCGAGCAGTTCGCCGCCGGCCGAGACGGCTGCCACCCAGTCGTCTCCGTGCCGTATCGCACGACCGTCGGCGACGTCGGCCGCCTCGAGGCCGGTGTCCGTGAACTCGACCGTGCCGTCCAGGACTTCGGAGAGCGCGGCGGCCACATCGTGGACACCTCCGCCGCGCAGCACCACTTCGGTCAGCCTGTCATGCACTTCGGAGGCACGCTCGATGACTCCGCTGTGGTCCCGGATGATCTCATTGGCCCGCTCCAGTTCGGCCAGTGCCGAACGGGTCTCCGCCAGCAGGTTCGCGGTGTCGATGGCGACGGCGGCATGTGCGGCGAAGGAGCCGAGCAGTGCGACCTGTTCCCGTTCGAAGACCCGTGCGCGGCGGTCGGCGGCGAACAGGACACCGATGACCTGGCTGCCGAGCATCAGCGGCACTCCCAGGATGGCGACCAGGCCCTCGTCGCTGACGGCCGTGTCGATCGTTCTCGTGTGCTCGAAGCGGGCGTCGTCGAAGTAGCTGTCGGTGACGTACGGACGGGCGGTCTGGGCGACGAGGCCGCCGAGCCCCTCCCCCATTCCCAGCCGCAGCTGCTGGAAGCGTGCCGAAACCGACCCTTCGGTGACCCGCATATAGGTGTCGCCCGCCGCCGGGTCGTTGAGGCTCAGATAGGCGACCTCCGTGCCCAGCAGCGAGCGGGCACGCTGCACGATCGCCCGGAGTACGGCGTCGAGATCGCGCAGACCGGCCAGGTCGTGCGCGGTCTCGAAGAGCGCGGAGAGCTCGGCCTCGCGCCGGCGCCGCCCCTCCAGCTCGGCGCGCACCCGCAGCGCGAGCTGCTTGGCTTCCTCGAGCGAGGCGAGCGTCTCCGGTCCGGCGCCGCTCGCGCCGGCGAGCAGCACCGGCCGGTCGTACGCCTCGGCGGCGGCACCGCGGGCGAGGAGCTCCAGGTAGGAGGCCTGTTCATGGGACATGGACACAGGATTACCTGCCGTACGGGTCGTCGCACCAGCCCTGTGGACAACGAAGCCATTGTGGACAACGGACGGAGCGGGCGGCCGGTGGGGCAGTCAGCGGCCGGCCGGCTGGGCGGTCAGTGGGCGGTCCAGCCGCCGTCCAGGGCGATCGAGGTGCCGGTGATGAAGGAGGCCTGCGGGGTGCAGAGGTACAGCACCGCCTCTGCGACCTCCTCCGGCTCGATGAGCCGCTTGATGGCGGAGTCCTTGAGCAGTACGTCGACCAGTACCCGGTCCTCGGCCACGGAGTGGGCCGCGGCCTGGTCCGCGATCTGCTTCTCGACCAGCGGCGTACGCACATAGCCGGGATTGACACAGACAGACGTCACTCCGTGCGGCGCGCCTTCGAGGGCCGCGGTCTTGGAGAGCCCCTCGAGACCGTGTTTGGCGGCCACATAGGCGGACTTGAAAGCGGAGGCGCGCAACCCGTGCACGGAGGAGATGTTGACGATGCGGCCCCACCCCTGCGCGTACATATGCGGCAGCGCGCCCCTGATCAGCCGGAACGGTGCCTCCAGCATCACGGTGAGCACGGTGTGGAAGACGTCGGGGGGGAACTCCTCGATGGGCCGGACCAGTTGCAGCCCCGCATTGTTGACCAGAATGTCCGCCCCGGCGGCGGCCGCCTCGGCCGCGTCGAGGTCGGTCAGGTCCAGAACCTGCGGTTCGAGGGCTCCGGCCAGATCCTGGGTGTCCACGGTGAGGGCTTCCAGGCCCTTGGCGTCCCGGTCCACTGCCCTGACCTTCGCCCCGGCGGCCGCCAGCCGCAGCGCACAGGCGCGGCCGATGCCGCCCGCAGCGCCGGTGACGAGTGCGGTGCGGCCGGCGAGGTCGAGGGCGACGGGCCGGCGCGCGGAGCTGCCTTCGGGCGCGAGACCCGGCGATGCGAGACCCTGCGATGCAAGGCCCCGGGGTGCGAGACCTCGGGCAGCAGGGCCTGATGTGGTGGGGGCGGTCATGCTTGGCACCCTAGGCAGTGATCACCCTCGCACCGATGTGGTCACCACCCATACTTCACTGATCAGTGGTGGGTTCGAACCATGCCGGTCCCTCGGTCAGCGACTGCTTGATCCGGAACAGCGAGAACTCCTTGAGCTCCGGCAGCGCGTCCACGGAGAACCACCCCACCTCGAGCGACTCGTCGTCATTGACGCTCGCCTCGCCGCCCACCGCCCGGCAGCGGAAGGCGATGTCCATGTACTGGCACTGATCGCCGTTGGGATAGGTGACCGGCTTCCGCAATGCCTGGACGAGCACGACCCGCTCCGCGACACAGCGGACCGCGGTCTCCTCGTACACCTCACGCACGGCCGTCACAGCCGGCTGCTCCCCCGGCTCCGGAATCCCGCCGATGATCGACCACTTGCCGGTGTCGGCACGTTTCCCCAGCAACACCCGTCCCTCGTCGTCGAAGACGACAGCGCTGACGCCCGGCAGCAGCAGAAGCTGGTGCCCGGCGGTGGCCCGGATCTCGCGGATGAAGTCAGGGGTTGCCATACACCCGACCCTAACCGGCGTCGGCCGCCACTCCCTGCTCCCGCTGCTGCCGGCGGGCGCGTACGGCCCGGGCGGCGGCCCAGCCCAGACCAGCCGCGCCAAGCGCCACCAGCACCGATTCGGGCCAGACTCCGAGCCGGGTCGCCGGGGTGAGCGAGGAGCGCAGCGGCACCTTCGCGACCAGCGCGTCCGGCGTGAACATCTTCGTCCTCTGGACGATCTTCCCGTCCGGCATGATGACCGCGCTGACCCCGCTGGTGACGGGAACAACGACGGACCGGCCGTGCTCGACAGCCCGCACCCGCGACATCGCCAACTGCTGGTACGTCATCTCGCTGCGCCCGAAGGTCGCGTTGTTGCTGGGTACGGAGATGAGCTGGGCGCCGTGCGTGACGGTGTCCCGCGCCGCGTCGTCGAACGCCGCCTCGAAGCAGGTGACCAGCCCGACCTTGGTGCCCGCCAGGTCGAACACACCCACTTTGTGCCCCGGCCCGAAGTCCCGGCTCACCCGGTCGACGTTCGAGTTGAAGACGCGCACCACGGACCGCATCGGGATGTACTCGCCGAACGGCTGGACATGGCGCTTGTCGTAGGTGTCGACGGGGCCCCGCGCGGGGTCCCACTCGATCAGAGTGTTGCGGAGCTTGCCCGTCTCGGGGGTGACCACGGCGCCGACGACGGTCGGCACGCCGATCGCCTTGACCGCCTGGTCGATGACCAGCCGGGCGTCACCGTTGCGGTACGGGTCGAGGTCGGAGGAGTTCTCCGGCCACAGCACGAAGTCCGGCTTGGCCACCTTGCCCGCCTTCACATCCTCGGCGAGCTGCTCGGTACGGCCGGCGTGGTTGTCCAGGACCGCGCGGCGCTGGGAGTTGAAGTCGAGCCCCAGCCGCGGCACATTGCCCTGGATCGCGGCGACGGTCGCGGTGCCGTCCTCGGCGGAGTCGTCGACGAGCGGAAGGGCGGCGAGTGCCGCCGTGACGGGAACGAGCACGCTCAGCAGCGCGGCGGCCGCGGGACTCCGCGGCAGCTCACCGGTACGCCGGTATTTCAGGACCCGGCGGACACTCTCGTACAGGCCGAAGCCGCACAGGGCCACCGCGAAACTGAGCAGCGGCGTCCCGCCCACCGCCGCGAGCGGCAGGAAGACGCCGTCCGCCTGCCCGAAGGCGATCTTGCCCCAGGGGAAGCCGCCGAAGGGCACACGCGCGCGTGCGGCCTCGCCGACGATCCACGCGGCAGCGCCCCACACCGGCCACGCGGGCAGCCGGGTGACCGCGGCGATGCCCATGCAGGCGAGGGCGACGAACACCGCTTCCAGTGCGGCCAGCGCCACCCACGGGACCGCACCGACTTCCTCGCCCGTCCAGGTGAGCAGCGGCAGCAGGAAGCCGAGGCCGGTGAGGTAGCCGAGACCGAACGCCGACCGCAGCCGGCGTCCGTACAGCGCCCAGCCGAGCAGGGCGAACGCGGGCAGCGCCAGCCACCACAGGGGGCGTGGCGGGAAGCTCGCGAAGAGCAGCACACCGGACAGCGCAGCGGCACCGGCTCTCGCCAGCCGCCGCAGCAGAGGCGGCCGGCCGGCAGCAGGGGCGGGCTGGGGGGCGGCGAGGGTGGTGACGGCGGCGCTCACCTGCCGGAGTCTACGGCGGTGGGCTGTGCCTTTGGCAGTCCGGTCCGCGTCAACCCGGCATCGGCCGCCGCGGCGTTCCTGCGCAATCCATCCACAAACCCCTGTCTCTCCCGTTACCGTGTGCGCCAGTCCCTGCCACCCGACCCGGTTCGGCTGCTGCGGCAGGGCCCGTCACAGGTCGGGGGGTCGGCGGGATGGCTGCACCGGACGGCCGGTCAGCGGCGCGGGAGCGCGGCCGCGCTCCCGACGTGATCGGCGTCGTCGTCCTGAGCGCCTGCGCCGTGTGGTCGCTGATCAGCGCGGCCGGGCGTGAGGCCCGGCCCGAGGGTGTGCTGCTCGCCGTGTTCGCCATCGCCGCGGGTTACGCCTGCGGCCGCATCTGCGGCACGCTGCTGCCGGTTGCCACGGCCTCGGCCGCCGCACTCGCCGCGCTGGGTCTGGCGATCGCCTCGCGCCAGGGCATGCCCGGCGCGACCGCGGGCACGGCGACGCAGCCGGGGCACACGGGCGCGGCCGCCGCGCTCCTGGTTCTCTCGGCGGGCGCCGCCTGCTGCGCCGCCTCCGCCGCCCGTCCGCTGCCTCTTCGCCTCGCGCTTCGGCTGCTGGCTCTCGCGGTCGCCTGCACCGCGCTGGCGCTCGGGTCCGTCGCCGGGTTCGCGGCCGCTCTCGGCGTACTGCTCTGCTCGCTCGCCGCGGTCCGGATGCGCCGGCCGGCACTGGGTCTCGCGGGCCTCGCGCTGGCCACCGCCCTGGTGGTCACCGCGTCCTGGGGTGTGGCCGAGGACGCTCTGCCGGAGGGGCTCACGGCATCCCTGGAGGGCCAGCTGACCCACAACCGGGTAGCTCTGTGGCAGGACGCGCTCGCTCTCGCCGAGGACGACCCGCTACGGGGCGCGGGCCCCGGACGTTTCGGCGAGCTCAGCGCCACCGCTCAGCAGTCGCTGGGCTCGGACGGCAAACCGCACTCGGCCACCCTGCAGCAGGCCGCTGAGCAGGGAGTGGTGGGAGTGGCCTTGCTCGGGGCGGCATTCGGCTGGCTGCTCTACGGTCTGGGGCGCTCGCCCCGCTCCAGCCCGGTCGTACTGAGCGCCGGCGCCGCGCTGACGGCGCTGGCGGTCCTGGCGAGCGTCGGCAACGCGCTGAGCTTCACCCCGGTCACGGCGGGCGCGGGGCTGCTCGCGGGGCTGGCGACGGCCCGTGCCGCGGGCGAGGGGTCCATGGGGCTCCGGGCACACGCCCCCAGGCACACAGACGCAGACGAGGGCGCCGCGGCGGACAGCCGCATGGTGTAGCGGTGCCGGGAGGTCAGGCCCCGGCCGGCTTGCCGATTGCCGCGCGCCGCAGCCGGTCGCGGATGACCCGTACGGCGGCTTCAGCGTCGTCCACGGTCACGGTGAAGGTCACGCCGTCGCCCAGTCGGACGACCAGTCCCTCACCGCGCCGTACGACCACGGCGGTGCCCATCTCCGGGCGCCAGCGGTAGCCCCAGCCGCCCCAGTGCCGTGGGTTGACCGTGGGTGCGAATTCGGCGCCCACCACATGGGCCAGGGGGATACGGCGGCGTGGCACGCCCAGATGGCCGCAGCGCACTTCGAGGGTGTCGCTGTCGACCTTGACGGCCACATGGACGAACGCGAGGGTCCCGAAGAGCATCAGCAGACCTGCCGCCACACAGCCGATCACGGCCATCAGCAACGGTGCGATGCCCGACGCCCAGGAGGAGTCGACAGCCAGCTCGATGCCGAGCGCCAGACAGGCACCGCCCGCCGCCGCGAGCACCCACTGGATACGGTTGGTCGCACGGCCGGTCCAGACCTCGGGCAGGGGCTCAGTGGCAGGCCCCTCGTCACGGGAGTGGTCCCTCATGGCAAGCAGAGTACTGACGATCCGCCCACCCGGCACGGTCTCCGCCGCACCGGTCACACGGTCCGGGCGTACGAAAAGGGCGTCCGGAACGGGCGTACGAAACGGGCGTACGGCGACGGCGCGGTCCGGCGTGGCACGGGTCAGTGGGCAGGGCTGACGGCCTGGAGCAGGCGGCCTTCCGCGTAGCCGAGGGCCTTGTCGGACAGTGTGGACTCGCGTCCGCTGAGCAGCACCGTGAGGCGGCTGTTCGCTGCCGCCCCGGAGCCCGGCAGTGTCCCGATGCGGCGCAGCGCCTGCGCGGCGACCGCCCCGGCCGAGCCGTGGAGCACCACCGGCGGAAGACCCGGCGGCTGTAGGGCCGCCCGGATGCGTTCCGCGACCAGCTCGTAATGGGTGCAGCCTAGGACGACGGTCCTTACATCGCGGGGCGTGAGGGCGGCGGCTGCGGCCACTGCACGGTCGATGGCGCTCTCGTCCGCCTGCTCGACGGCGTCCGCGAGACCGGGGCAGGGCACTTCGGTGACGGCGACCGAGCCAGCGAAGTCCCGGATGAGGCCGCGCTGGTAGGGGCTGCCGGTGGTGGCGGGCGTGGCCCAGATGGCTATGGGGCCGCCGCCGGCCGATGCCGGCTTGATCGCGGGGACCGTGCCGATGACCGCGAGCCCGGGTTCCAGCTCCGCACGCAGAGCGGGCAGAGCGTGCACCGAGGCGGTGTTGCAGGCGACGATCAGCGCGTCGGGGCCGTGCGTGGCGGCCGCGCGGGCCACGGCGAGCGCGCGCTCGACGATACCGTCCGGCGTACGCGGACCCCAGGGCATGCCGTCGGGGTCGGAGGAGAGGACGAGATCCGCGTCGGGCCGCAGCCGACGTACCGCGGCGGCCGTCGGGAGCAGGCCGATTCCGGAGTCCATGAGCGCGATCTTCACCCGGTCACCATAGTCGACCGCCCTTGCGGCACCGGCGGGGTGGGGCAGACTGCGGCGAATGAGTGTCCTTGCCTGGATCGCCGTCGGATCGCTGGCCGCCTGGGGATGGCTGCTGCTCGGGCAGGGCTTCTTCTGGCGTACGGACCAGCGGTTGCCCCGGCGCGAGGCTCCGCCGGACTGGCCGGATGTCGCCGTCGTGGTGCCCGCCAGGGACGAGGCGGAGGTGCTGCCGGTCAGCCTGCCGTCGCTGCTGGCGCAGGACTACCCCGGCCGGGCGGAGATCGTTCTCGTCGACGACGGCAGCACCGACGGCACGGGGGAACTCGCCCGTGCGCTGTCCGGGCGGTACGGCGGGCTGCCGCTGCGAGTGGTTCGTCCCGGCGAGCCGGAGCCCGGCTGGACCGGGAAGCTCTGGGCGCTGCGGCACGGAATCGAGCTGGCATCGGCCCGTGAGCCCGAGTATCTGCTGCTGACCGATGCCGATATCGCGCACAAGCCGGACAGCCTGCGCGAGTTGGTGGCCGCCGCCCGTACCCACAACCTCGACCTCGTCTCGCAGATGGCACGACTGCGGGTCGCGAGCGCGTGGGAGCGGCTGGTGGTGCCGGCCTTCGTCTACTTCTTCTCGCAGCTCTACCCCTTCCGGTGGGTCAACCGGCCGGAGGCGCGCACGGCGGCCGCGGCCGGCGGCTGTGTGCTGCTGCGGGCGGAGACCGCCGAGCGGGCGGGAGTACCCGATGCGATCCGGCAGGCGGTGATCGACGATGTGTCGCTGGCGCGTGCGGTGCAGCGCGCCGGAGGCAGCCTCTGGCTGGGGCTGGCGGAGCGGGTGGACAGTGTGCGGCCGTATCCGCGGCTGGCGGACCTGTGGCGGATGGTGTCGCGCAGCGCGTACGCACAGCTGCGGCACAGTCCCCTGCTGCTCGGCGGGACGGTGGTGGGGCTCGCGCTGGTCTACCTCGCGCCGCCCGTCACCCTGTGCGCCGGTGTGGCCGCCCATGATGCGGCCGCCGGCTGGGCCGGGGGGCTGGCGTGGGCGGTGATGACGGGGACGTATCTGCCGATGCTGCGCCATTACCGGCAGCCGCTGCTGCTCGCACCCCTGCTGCCGTTCACCGCGCTGCTCTATCTGCTGATGACCGTCGATTCGGCGGTGCAGCACTACCGCGGACGGGGCGCGGCGTGGAAGGGGCGTACGTACGCCCGTCCTCAGGCCGCGCCCGACCGCTGACTGCCCTGCGCTCCCCCGACTCACGCCTCGGGACCGCGTCCCGGGCATCGGTTCGCGCCCATCAGTTCCCGCGCATCAGTGCGGGCGCATCACGTCCGGCGCATCATCACGGTCCGGCGTATCACTTCCTGCCCGGCGTCCAGTTCATGCCCCAGCCGTAGGTGTAGTCCATGGTGCGCTGCGGGCTGACGCCGCGCTCGGGGACCAGAAAACGGGCCTCGCGCTGGACCACCAGGTCGGATCCGGTGTTGGTGATCAGCGCGAGCGAGCAGACGGTCGAGGGCACGGTGCATTCGCCGAGCGAGAAGTCGATGGCGGCACCGTGCTGCGGCTGGAGGGTGACCGTCGCGTCCAGGTCGGCGAAGCTGCGGGCGCCTTGGTAGATGGTCACGAAGATGACGACGCGGCGCAGGTCGTTCGTGTGGTCGAGGTTGATGGTGAGGTTCTCGCCGGACGTGCCGCCGGTGCGGTCGTCGCCGTCGAGGTGGATGTACGGGGGCTGATGGAGTGCGCCGAAGGCGTTGCCGAGGGCCTGGACGACGCCCTTGCGGCCGTCGGTGAGTTCGTAGAGCGCGCACAGGTCGAGGTCGAGATCGGCGTGCATGGCGACGGCACGGCCGAGTTTGGCGCCCCACCCCTGGAACTGCTTGCGCACCTGCCAGCTGAGGTTGACGCGCATGGCGCCGGAGGTGCCGCCCTGCTTGGTCAGGGAGACGGAGGGGGTCTCCTTCGTCAGCGTCACCTTGGTCAGGCGCACGGGAGCCGAAGGAGCGGCAGCGGGCGGGGGCGGCGCCGAGGCCGTCGGGGCGGCCGGGGCCGCAGCTGCGGGCTGCGGCGGGGCGGCGGGGTGCGCCGGGGCCGCGGCGGGCACCGGCGTGGCCGGCTCGTCGACCGTGATGCCGAAGTCCGTCGCCAGACCCTCCAGTCCGGTGCTGTAGCCCTGCCCCACCGCCCGGAACTTCCAGGCATCCTGCCGCCGGTAGAGCTCACCGAGGACGAAAGCAGTCTCAACCGTCGCGTCCTGGCTGTCGTACCGCGCGATCTCCGCACCTGAGTCCGCGTCGAGCACCCTGATGTACAGCCCGGGCACCTGCCCGAAGCTGCCGGCGCCGGCCGAGGCCGCCAGCACGATCGTCTCGATCGCGGGCTCCACGCGCGCGAGGTCGACCGCGACCAGGTCCGTCACACCCTGCGCGCCGGTCTGCTTCCCTTCGTGGCGTACCGCGCCGGAGGCATGCGCCGGCTGGTTGTAGAAGACGAAGTCCGCGTCGGACCGGACCTTGCCCGACGCGAGGAGAAGTGCCGAGGCGTCGACATCCGGCACCCCGGGGCCCGAACGCCATCCCAATTCGACGCGCACCTGCTGCGCCGGCACCGGACTATTGGCTCCTTTAAGCATGGACATGCTCGCCCCCATCGCGAGTCGGGGTGCTGGAAGGCTCCCTGTGCGGTCAACCTATTCCCCCCGGCACACCGGACGCCCGGGGGGACCCGCCGGTAACCCTTCGGTAACCCGCTCTCAGCTCGGCCTTTACACGATCTGAACGTTTCGCGGCGACCGTTTTTCCCAGGTTCGCTCGCATTGGGGATCCGCAGTCACTCGTGCCCGCGGAAACAACCCTCTTATCGGACTCCCCAACCGGCACATCGTGGGCTTAACTTATGTGCCATGAGCTCCCCCCGCGCCACCTACGGCGGCGGTTACTACTCCGCGCCGGCGTTCCCCGACACCCCGATCTACGACTCCTTGGTCGCGGAGCGGGGCACGCCTCAGATCGCCCCGATCCGAGTGCCTTCCGCGTACGACACCGGCGGCTACACCGCCAACAGCTATCTGCCGGCGCTCCCCGCGGCCATGCCCGCCCTCCCGGCGGGTCCCTCCCAGCCCAGTCCCGCCTACGGCTACCCGCAGCCGATGCAGCAGCCGATGCAGCACACGCCCGCGCCGTACGTCCCCCAGCAGTCCTCGGTTCCACGTGGCTACCCGGGACCTCATCCCCAGGCCCAGCAGCAGCGTCCCGTTGCCACCGGCTACGAGGCGATGCGTCCCGCGGCGGCCCGCCCCGCGCCGGCGCCCGCTTCCTACGAAGACCCGTACAACCGCCCGTACCAGGGCCGGGGGTACTGACCGGAAGGATGTCGGTGGCGACTGGCACCATGGCGTTATGCCGAAGCCAGTTCTTCACTCCGTCCATGTCCACCCGGTCAAATCGGTGGCTGGGTGCGCGCCCGGCGAGGCGGCTGTCGAGCCGTGGGGCCTTGCCGGCGACCGTCGGTGGACGCTCATCGACTCCTCGGCCAAGGTGGTCACGCAACGCCAGCAGCCGCGGCTGGCGTTGGCCTGTGCCGAGCCGTTGCCGGACGGCGGAATCCGGCTGACGGCGCCCGGTCATGAACCGCTGACCGTCGCCGTCCCCGAGCCGGTGGGCACGATCTCGACGGACGTCTTCGGGGACAAGGTCGAGGCGGTCCCCGTCGGCAGACCCGTGAACGCCTGGTTCAGCGACTACCTCGGCGCGGAGGTACAGCTGGTCCACCTCGACGACCCGGCGCACCGGCGTCCCCTCGATCCTGCGTACGCCCGCAGCGGGGAGACGGTCAACTTCGGCGACTCGTCTCCGTTGCTCGTCACCACCCTCTCCTCGCTCGACGCACTCAACTCCCTCATCGCACAGGGCGACCACGCCGACGAGGGCCCCCTGCCCATGTCCCGGTTCCGGCCGAACGTCGTCGTGGGTGGCGTCGCCCCCTGGGCGGAGGACGAATGGCGGCGGATCTCGATCGGCGAAGCCGTCTTCCGGGTGATGAAACCCTGTGGCCGCTGCGTCGTCACCACCACCGACCAGCGCACTGCCGAGCGAGGCAAGGAGCCTTTGCGTACGCTTGCCCGTCACCGCCGCATCGGGGACAGGCTGGCATTCGGCGTATTGCTCGTGCCGGAGCGGACCGGCATCATCCGGGTCTCGGACGCTGTCACCGTCGTCGATTGATCCCGTCGGCGCGTGCCGCTACCGGCCCCGCTCCCCGGCCGGGGAACCCGGTGCGCCACCAGTCGCGTTGGACAGACCGCGGGGTGAGGCGCTCAATGGAGGGGGTGACGTTCCTCTCTCTTCGTGCCACCCGCGCTTGTGCCGTGCCGTACACGGCTATGACGGACGCGGAAGGGGGTGCAGGACCGTGCGAGCAGTTGCAGGAATCTGGCGCTGGCGGCACAATCCCCTGCGCCGTACGACCGATCTCCTCGAGGCATGGGTGGCGCTGGCCGCCGCAGTGCTTGTCTTCTGCGGCGCTCCGGCCGTCGGCTGGGTCACCGGGTCGCTGACCGACGAGTCCCTGCGGCAGTCGGCACGCATCCAGCGCCAGCAACGCGTGGCGACCATCGCCACCGTGGTGCGCCACGCCCCGGGGCCGGAGTCGGGCGCGTACGACTCCGAGTCCACCTCCACGCAAGGGAAACGACTGCGGGTCGTGGCGAACTGGACGGCCGCCGACGGCAGTCGGCACACCGGAACCGTCTCCACCGTGCTGCAGTCCGCGCGCGCCGGTGACAGCTTCACACTCTGGACCGACAGGTCGGGCCGGATCGTCAACCGGCCGCTGGACGAGACGACCGCCCAGGTGCACGCGGTGCTCGCGGGGTTCGGCGCCGCGCTCATGTCCGCCTGGTTCATCGAATGCGCCAGACGGCTGGCCGTATGGCACCTCGTACGGCGAAGGTACGCAGACCTGGACCGGGCGTGGGCCAAGGCGGGGCCCGACTGGGGCCGTACGGGCGCGGGAAGCTGACCCGCCGCGCCACCATGCCCGTTCACCGGGCTCGTCATTGACCGGTCCATTGACCGGGGCGTCGACCGGTTCACCGGGCGGCCGGCTCACCGGGCGGATGAGCGATCAGCGTTTCCGTCAGGCCACCGTCAAGCGTCTCATCAGGTAACCCGTCACGTCTCGTCAACTCACGCTCTCCGCGCGCGCTACGGTGGTGCGACTCCCTCGGGGGTAAGGGGGCGTCCCTCTCAGAGACGCGGCCGGAGCAGAACCGAACGAGGTGGGGGCAGAACAGCACCATGGCACAGGGCACGGTCCAGGTGACGCACACCGGCACCTCGCGGTGGCGGCGCCGCACAGGCGAGTACCCCTCTCTCGCCGCAGCCCTGGAGGCCGCAGGGGACGGCGACATCCTCACCATCGGCCCCGGGACGTACCGCGAGAACCTCGTCGTCCAGCGGGCGGTCACCCTGCGCGGTCCTGAGGGTGCGGTCGGTTCGGTGCGCATCGCGCCCGCGGACGGCGTACCGATCACCGTGCGCGCCTCCGCCACCGTCCAGGACCTTCATGTGGAGGGGCAGGACACGGCCGCCCCGGCGCTCCTGGTGGAGGACGGCACGCCCGAACTGATCGACCTGCGGATCGTCACCCGCTCCGCGGCCGGTCTCGAGGTACGCGGTGCGGCCCGGCCCACCGTCCGCCGCTGTACCGTCGACAATCCGGCCGGCGTCGGCATCGGTGTACTGGACGGCGCGGGCGGGGTGTTCGAGGAGTGCGAGGTGGTCGCGGCTGGACAGTCGGGCATCTCCGTGCGCGGCGGTGCGCATCCGCGGCTGGAGCGCTGCCGGGTGCACCACGCCTCGGGCGCGGGCCTGACCGTCACCGGCGAGGGCAGCGCGCTGGAGGCCATCGGCTGCGAGGTGTACGAGATCAAGGGCACCGGCATCCAGATCGCCTCGCGCGCTGCCGCCCATCTCACGGACTCCACCGTGCACCGCACGTCGGGGGACGGCATCACACTCGACACCGACGCCGTGCTCACGCTCTCCGACTGCGACATCCATGACATCCCCGAGAACGCGATCGATCTGCGTTCCCGGTCCGTGCTGACGCTCACCCGCTCCACGGTCCGCCGCTTCGGGCGCAACGGTCTGTCCGTCTGGGACCCGGGCACGCGGGTGGACGCCAACCAGTGCGAGATCCATGACAGTACGGGCGACTACCCGGCCGTCTGGGTCAGTGACGGTGCGACGGCCGTCCTCGACTCGTGCCGTGTCCACGACGTGCCGGACGCGATCTTCGTCCTCGACCGCGGTTCACGTGCCGATGTCGTCGACAGTGACCTCTCCCAGGTCCGCAACACGGCGGTGTCGGTGAGCGACGGCGCGACCGCTCAGCTCGACGACTGCCGGATCCGGGAGGCGTCCACCGGCGCCTGGTTCCGCGACCACGGCAGCGGCGGCACACTGAACGGCTGCACCATCGACGCGGCGCAGACCGGCGTGATCGTCACCAAGGGCGCGGATCCGCTGATCGAGCGCTGCACGGTCACCTCGCCCGCGGAAGCCGGTTTCTATGTGTCGGCGCAGGGCCGCGGCACTTTCCGCGGCTGCCGGGTCACGGGCAGCGGCGCCTACGGCTTCCATGTGATGGACGGCTGCCGTACGACGCTGAGCCGGTGCCGTACGGAACGGTGTGCCCGCGGCGGCTACGAGCTCGGGGAGAACGACGGGCCCGTCGTCGAGGACTGCACCAGTGACGAGAGCGGCGTACGGCCCACGACGGAGCAGCCCGCGGCCGTGCTGACCGCGACCCAGACCGCCGGGCTGCTCTCCGCGGTCCCCGGTCAGCGAGCCCCCGAGACACCGCCGGACGAACCCGTACGCGCCTCCGTCGCCGTCCTCGGTGAACTGGACGCGCTGGTCGGCCTGGACAGCGTCAAGCGCGAGGTCCGCACGCTCACCAACATGATCGAGGTGGGCAGGCGCCGTCAGGAGGCCGGGCTGAAGGCGGCCTCCGTCCGCCGCCATCTGGTGTTCACCGGCTCCCCCGGCACCGGCAAGACAACCGTGGCGCGGCTGTACGGCGAGATTCTGGCCTCGCTCGGGGTGCTGGAGCGCGGACATCTCGTCGAAGTCTCCCGGGTCGACCTGGTCGGCGAGCACATCGGCTCCACCGCGATCCGTACCCAGGAGGCGTTCGACCGGGCGCGCGGCGGGGTGCTCTTCATCGACGAGGCGTACGCCCTGTCCCCCGAGGACTCCGGGCGGGACTTCGGCAAGGAGGCCATCGACACACTGGTGAAGCTGATGGAGGACCACCGGGAGGCGGTCGTGGTGATCGTCGCCGGGTACACCGCCGAAATGGAGCGCTTCCTCTCCGTCAACCCCGGTGTGGCATCCCGTTTCTCACGGACCATCACCTTCAGCGACTACGTCCCCGAAGAGCTGCTGCGGATCGTGGAACAGCAGGCCGAGGAGCATGAGTACCGGCTGGGAACGGGCACCGGCGAGGCGCTGCTGAAGTACTTCACGGCGCTGCCCAAGGGGCCCGCGTTCGGCAACGGCCGCACCGCGCGGCAGACGTTCGAGTCGATGGTGGAGCGGCATGCGGGCCGGGTCGCCGAGCTCACCGAGGCGAACACCGACGACCTGACCCTGCTCTACCCGGACGATCTGCCCGAACTGCCCTGAGACTGCCGGGGAACGGCCGGTGAGAGCCGGTCGAGCAGCTTCCCGCGCTCCGTGGCGAAGTGCGGGTCGGCCTGGTACTCGGAGTGCCCGAGGATCGGTTCGGGCAGTGGGTAGCGCTCCGAACGGCCGTACACCACCGGGTCCTTGAGGGCGTCCAGGTCCACTGCGGGGTGGTCGCCCTCCGCGGGGACCAGCACCGGCCCGCCAATCGGGTCGGTGTGCCGCCAGAGATTGCGCCAGCAGTGCACTTCACTGCGGAGCTCGCGCAACGCGACAGGACCGAAGTAGGCGGGGAACCAGCGGCCGTACAGCCGCTCCAGCGGGGATCCGTACGTCAGCAGCGCCACCCGGCGCCGGGTGGCGGCGGGCAGCTGCCAGACGGCGGCCGCGGCGAGCACACTGCCCTGCGAGTGGCCGGAGATGACGAGCCGTCCGCCGGTCCGGCCGGTCCAGGTGCACATCCGCCAGGTGAGGTCGGGGACCGCGCGCTCGGCGTAGCACGGGGGCGCGAAGGGGTGTGCCGCGCGCGGCCAGAAGGTGCCGACGTCCCAGAGGATGCCGATGGTGCGCCGGGCGGAGGCGTCGCGGTAGGCGCGGCGGCCCATGGTGACGAACAGTATGAATCCGAAGCCGATCAGCCAGGAACCCAGCGCCTGTGCGCTCTCGGCGGCCGACTCGACGAAGGGGTGGCTGTTCCCGAACGCCTTGCCGGGCACTTCGCCGCTCGCCCAGGCCCCGGCGACGGCGCCCGCGCCCAGTAGCAGGGTGGCGCCGGAGACGATGCCGACGATCCGCGGGGCGGTGTCGGTGAGTGCGGCCCGTGCCCGGGTGCCTGCTATCCGCCGGGTGCGGACGGCGTCCGGGCGGCCCTCGTCGTAGTCCGCCTCGACCGGGCGGGCGAGGCGGCGGGCCGCCGACCAGGTCCGTAAGGCGAGGACGACGACCGGGACGAGCAGTACGAGCAGCAGGACCGGGATGACCGAGGCCTGCCAGCTGAGCAGTACCGGAGGTCCGGGGATGGAGCCCTCCCCGTCCATACCGGGGGTGCCGGGGCCGTCCAGCCAGTCGCCCACGCGCTGGGCGATGCCTCCGGTCATCACTCCGCCCAGGGCGCAGGCGAGCGTCGCGACGGCGGGCCCGCCCATTCCGTGCATGACGGTACGGGGGTGACGCGCCCGGCGGTGGAGGATCCGCGCGGCGACGGCCAGGGCGACGACCAGGGCGCCCTGGGCGAGGGCGATGACACGGAAGGTCACGTCGCCGGGGAGGGTGGCGCCGGAGACCCAGCCGGGGCGGGACCAGGAGGCGTACAGCATCGACAGGCCGAGCAGGGCGAGCGCGGCGCCGGGCAGATAGCGGACTGCGGCGCGGTCGAGCCGCGCGTCCATCCGCTTCTCGCTGCGCCCGCGGCGGAAGACCACCCACAGCACAGCAAGCGATGCCGCGGCGAGAGTTGCCTCCAGCAGCACGCCGGTGAGCTCCATCAGCGGGCCGCCGGCGCCGCGGTCGTGGCGGGCCGCGGCGCCGGTGACCGCCGCGGCGACGGTCAGGAACCCGGCGGCCGTGTGCGCGGCCCGCAGCCGGGCGACGAGCCGCCGGCCGTACCAGAAGCCCGGCCTGCCCAGTGCGGGCCGGACGACCGTCGTGGACGGCCTGGGCTCCTCACCGTTGCCGTCCTCCTCCGCGTCGTCCTCGTCCTCCTCCGCGTCCTCTCCGGTCGGCGGCCGCTGGGATTCGTACGCGCTCCAGGTGCGGTGGGAGAGGTACCAGAGCAGGCCCACCAGCGCGGCCGGCACCACGGCGGCGAGTGCCAGGCGCCTGCCCGGCTGTGACCACCAGCCGCCCTGGGCACTCGACAGGAAGCCGAGCCAGGACCTCTCCCGGGCGCACTCGGGCGATCCCGCGCACTGCCAGGCCAGGAGGTCCAGCGCGACCTCGCAGGCCGCGGCGGTCAGCAGCACGGTGAGACTGAGCGCGACGAGCCGCACCAGCACCCCGTACAGCCGAGTGGTCCCTCTGCGGCCCTTGGCCCTCGGGCGCATCCAGTGCGCGAGGTTGACCACCATGAAGGGGAGCAGCAGCAGCCACAGGGCCCGTGCGCCGTTCCCCGACGTGAGGTTGGACCAGCAGTACGCCTCCGGAATGGGCCGGTCCGCGTGCTGATCGGGGCGGAGCTCCGCTTCGACGTCTTCGGTGCGCCGGTACACGGCGGCCTTCTCGTCGCCGGTGACCCGGACCGTACGGGGGTCGCCGAGCATGTCCTGCGGGGTGGCGCCGCCGACGCCGTGGACCAGCAGCTCGAGCGCGGGTCCTCCGCTCTGCGGCACTGGAGTGGCAGGGGACACTTCTGGGACTCGCTCTCTCGATGGGAGGATCGATCAGTGCGCGGCCGTGCCAAGGTTCGTGACCAGAATCCCGGACCATGGCAGTTCGGCGCACGGCTCTCACGGAATCTCCCCGAGCCCGGTCGGCGGGGCCCGTGCGAGGATGAGAAACCTTGGCCATGGGTGGTGTACGACGAGATGGAAGGACCGGCCCCGGCAGTGAGCGACAACCAGAACCTGCTCGCGGAGCAGCGGCGTGCCCTGATCCTCGACGAGGTGCGCCGGCGCGGTGGGGTGCGGGTCAATGAACTCACCCGCAAGCTCAATGTCTCCGACATGACGGTGCGCCGGGATCTGGACGCCCTGGCCCGGCAGGGGGTCATCGAGAAGGTCCACGGCGGCGCGGTGCCGGTGGTCGAGGCGAGCACGCACGAGCCGGGGTTCGAGGCCAAGTCGGCACTTGAGCTGAGCGCCAAGGAGGACATCGCGCGGGCGGCGGCGCAGCTGGCGGTGCCCGGCACGGCGATCGCGCTCTCCGGTGGCACCACGACCTATGCCCTGGCGCACCACTTGCTGGACGTACCGGATCTGACGGTGGTCACCAACTCGGTGCGCGTCGCGGATGTCTTCCATGCGGCGCAGCGGGCCGGCGCGGCCGGGAACCATCGTCCCGGCGCGGCCACGGTGGTCCTCACCGGAGGGGTGCGTACGCCCTCCGACTCGCTGGTGGGGCCGGTGGCCGATCAGGCGATCCGTTCGCTCCACTTCGATGTGCTTTTCCTCGGGGTGCACGGGATCTCGGTGGAGGCGGGGCTCTCGACGCCGAATCTGGCGGAGGCCGAGACGAACCGCCGTTTTGTGCAGGCCGCGCGCCGGGTGGTGGTGATCGCGGACCACACCAAGTGGGGGACGGTTGGCCTGAGTTCGTTCGCGCGGCTGGAAGAGGTCGACACGCTGGTGACGGACGCGGGGCTGTCGGCCGCGGCGCGTGCGGAGATGGGTGAGCATCTGCCGGGACTGGTGGTGGCGGGCGGACCCGGGGCGGACGGCGGGCCCGAGACCACCGGCCGGCCCGGCGCCACCGCTGGGCAGAACGCGCACGGCGGACAGGGTGCGCACGGCGGACAGGACGCGCAGGCTGAGGTGGACGCGCACGGTGGGCACCATGCGCAGGGCGGGCACAGCCGGCAGGGCGGCTGACACGGGTGACCGCGTTCCGGATTTCGCGGGCCGTCACGCTGCCGGCCGAGCAGGTCTGGCAGCGGGTCACCGACTGGCCCGCGCACGCCACCGGGGTGCCCCTGACGGCGATCTCGGTTCTGACGCCGCCGCCCGCGGGCGTGGGCACGCTGTTCCTCGCCCGTACCGGAATTGGCCCCGCCGGCTTCGACGATCCGATGGAGGTCGTCCGCTGGGAGCCGCCCGAGGGTGACCGGGCCGGACGCTGCCGTCTGGAGAAGCGCGGCCGTGTGATCACGGGCTGGGCCGAGATCGAGGTGCAGCCGCAGGGTTCGGGCGCCGTGGTGGTCTGGGTCGAGGAGCTGCGGATCCGTCTGCTGCCGCGGCTGTTCGACCCGGTGGTCGTCCGGGTGGGCCGGCTGGTGTTCGCCCGCGCCCTGGACGGCTTGCTCAAGGGCCCGGGGCAGGAGCCGATGAAACAGTAGGCGGGGGCGGACATCTGACGACGCGCCAGTTATGGTGTGCGGGCTCCGTCCCACCCCCCATCCGCTGGAGGTACGGTCCATGGCACGCCGACTCCGCCCCGTGGAACTCGACTTCGCCGAGTCCGCCCCGCTGCGTCTGGTCTTCTCGGCCGAGGTCACCGCCCCGCCACGGGCGGTGTACCGGGCGCTCGCCGAGGATGTCGCGAACTGGCCCTCCTGGTTCACCGCCGTCACGGCGGCCAGGCCCACCGGCGAGGGTGCGGGCCGCGAGGTCAGGCTCAAAGGCGGCACCTTCTTCGCCGAGACGATCATGGCGACGGAGCCGTACGAGCGCTACGCGTACCGTGTGGACGACACCAACGCCCCCGGCCTGCGTGCCCTGTTGGAGGAGTGGCGGCTCACGCCCACCACGAGGGGCACCCGGGTGCAGTGGACGTTCGCGGCGGACGGCCCCGTTGTGCTGCGGATCGCCCTGCGGCTGGGCCGGGCGGGCCTGGGCAGCTCGTTCCGGGGAGCGATGCGCAACCTGGACCGCAGGCTGACCCGGTCCGCCGCGCAGCAATGATTGCCGTCAATGACCGCCGTAACGATTCGCCGGCAGAAGGAACAGGTTCAGGATCAGGATGATCCGGGCCAGACACCGGTGGCGAGGAACTGCTCGATCGTCGCCGCGTACGGCGCGATCTTCAGGCCCTGCTCCGCCAGCCAGGTATCGGAGTAGTACTTGTCGAGGTAGCGGTCGCCCGGGTCGCAGAGCAAGGTGACCACACTGCCCGTCTGCCCCTGTTCCACCATCTCGGCGACGATCTTCAAGGCGCTCCACAGTCCGGTGCCTGTGGAGCCGCCCGCCTTGCGGCCAATGGCCGCTTCCAGTGCGCGTACCGCGGCGATGCTCGCCGCGTCGGGCACCTTCATCATCCGGTCGATGGCGCCGGGCACGAAGCTCGGCTCCATGCGTGGTCGGCCGATGCCCTCGATGCGGGAGCTGCAGTCACTGCTGGCGAAGGCGTCGTGGCGGGTCCAGCCGTCGAAGAAACAGGAGTTCTCCGGGTCGGGGACACAGATACGGGTGTCGTGCTGCATGTAGTGGACGTAGCGGGCGATGGTCGCCGAGGTACCGCCGGTGCCGGCCGTCGCGACGATCCAGGCGGGCTCCGGATAGCGCTCCAGCCTCAGCTGCTGGTATATCGATTCCGCGATGTTGTTGTTGCCGCGCCAGTCGGTGGCCCGCTCCGCATAGGTGAACTGGTCCATGTAGTGGCCGCCGGTCCGCTCGGCGAGCGCGGCCGACTCCTCGTACATCTTGCGCGGGTCGTCCACGAAGTGGCACTGCCCGCCGTGGAATTCGATCAGCCGGCATTTCTCGGCGCTCGTGGTGCGCGGCATCACGGCGATGAACGGGACACCGATCAGCTTGGCGAAGTACGCCTCCGAGACGGCCGTGGAACCGCTGGATGCCTCGATGACCGGCCTGCCGGGGCGGATCCAGCCGTTGCACAGGCCGTAGAGGAAGAGCGAGCGGGCAAGACGGTGCTTGAGGCTTCCTGTCGGATGGGTGGACTCGTCCTTGAGGTAGAGATCGATACCCCACTCGTCGGGCAGCGGGAATCTCAGCAGATGGGTGTCGGCCGAGCGGTTGGCATCGGCCTGCACCTTGCGTACGGCTTCTTTCAGCCACATCCGGTACGCCGAATCGCTGCGGTCCACATCGACGGTCGCGATCGCCTCGCCCGCCACAGACTGCTCACTGGTATTCATACGCGCCGTTCCTCGTCCTGCCGAAGTCCTGTCGACCGCGGTCCTCTCTCTCAACAGTAGGCACCTCACCTGCATAAACGTTCACTTTGGGGATCCATAGGAGTCGCTTGTGGGGCCGCGACTCCCGCACGTACTGGTGCATGCGGCCATAGTTGTGCAGACTGCCAGCAGGTATCAGTGCGAAGGGGGCAGAGGCACGATGGGGATGGCAGAGACCGAATTCAGCGCTACCGGCGTGCGGATCGAGCGGTGGCCACGCTCGCTCACCAGGGCCGGGCAAGTGCTGATCAAGGACGGCAGGCTGGCACTCCTGACCAGCTACGGCCGGGTGATCGAGAGTGCGCCCGTGCGCGCGGTCAGGGCGGGCAAGCCCTGGTTCGCCGGCGACGACAGCACGGTGGCGACACTCAACGGCAGGCGATACCGGCTGACCATGGGGCAGCGCACCCACCGGCCGGAGAGCCGGGCACTCGCCGGGCGCTTCCTGGAGGCGGTGCGGGGCGCGGGCGGCACCAGGGACTGAGAGTACCTGCCCGGGTGCTGCGAGTTGCGGGACCGTACCGAGTGGTTCACGCTGGTCTCACATCACTCAGGGTTCACCGGCGGTCACGCTGTGATCCAGCCCGCCGGTCACATCAGCAGCCAGCCAACTGCTGGATCCGATCTCCGTCTTCTTCCGGACCTCATTCGGGGAGTCGCAGCCGTGATCAGTCAGCCAAGCAGGCACTGCACGGTGGAGCTCCAGGCCCTGCCGTCGCGGATCGGTCAGGTCCGCAGAATCATCTCGGCGCAATTGCGCTACTGGCATCTCGATCCTCTGATCGACCAGGCCGCGCTCGGCGTCACCGAGTTGCTGACCAATGTCCACCGGCATGCCGAGCCGGACAAACTGTGCACCGTGGAGATCGAGCTGCTGCTCGACCGGCTCACGGTCTCGGTCCATGACCACGACC
This sequence comes from Streptomyces sp. NBC_01142, assembly GCF_026341125.1. Taxonomy (NCBI): domain Bacteria; kingdom Bacillati; phylum Actinomycetota; class Actinomycetes; order Kitasatosporales; family Streptomycetaceae; genus Streptomyces; species Streptomyces sp. NBC_01142. The sequence continues at coordinate 363,933 of NZ_JAPEOR010000003.1, read as the reverse complement.
CGCGTCTGCCGACCGTGCGGGACGCCGACATATCCGCCACCTCCGGGCGCGGGCTCGCGCTGATCGCGGCGGTGAGCGAGAGCTGGGGCGTACGGCCGCAGGGCGAGAAGGGCAAGGTCGTCTGGTTCTCGCTCTGCGCACCGTCGCCCGCAGTGGCCCTGCCGCCGTATCCGGTGGCGTACAGGCCGGCGACCGACGGATCCTTCGCGGGTAAGCAGGACGGGACGCGCCACCACGCCATCACCCGGTCGGCCGTTGCCGGGTGACCGGGCAGGCGGCTCGCGGGCGGGCGCCGCGCGGGTGGGCTCGTCACCCGACCGGCCCAGTGCCCTACTCGGCGGCTACGGCGCGCAGCACGTCCAGGCGCGGGGCGCGGGCCACCGGCCCGCGATAGCCACACGCACCATGGCGCGCAGCTGCGTCCCGCAGACCTTCGTCCTGTGGACCATCACGTCGTCGACAACACGGGCGGCATGACAGGGCAGAGTCGCCGCGGTGGCGGTCATGCAGCACCGTCGTTGGTGATGCGGCCGAACTGCTCGTCCAGGACGGACAGTCGGCGCCAGTACTCTTCCTCGTCGATCTCGCCCGACGCGAAGCGGCGGCCGAGCACCGCAATCGGCGAGCTCTCGCCATAGGTCACGCGGGTGCGCTGCCGCGGTCCGCGGTGGCCGCGCCAGATGCCGGTGCGGCGCAGGACGGTGACGACGCCGACGATGACGGCCGCCCAGATCAACGGGAAGAGAAGAATCCACGGGCCGGGCCCGTCTGCGTACGCCAGGGTGTTCATCGTTCTCAGCTCCTCGATGGCGTTGGTGGTGCCGGTTCCTTGTCGCTCTCGAGACTCCCGCCGACGGGGGGCGAAGTCGTCGTACGGCCAGCGGCAGTGCGCGTACCACCCGGGGAGTACACGGGGCCTGCGCGACTGCTCCCGACCTGTCCGGCCCGGTTCTTGTAATAGCTACGGCCAGGGTGGCGTGTAGCGCCGTGTAACCGCCGTAGACCACGCTTCCCGGCCCGAGTTCTTCGAGGCGGAGGCCCGGTATCCGGAGTCCGCTCAAGATGCGCAGCCCCGGTGCCTGCTCCGCGCAACTCGCGGAGCAGGCGGTGCTCGCCCCGGCATGACCGTGGCCTGACACGTCTCCGCACCTGGTTTGTTCAGCAGGCAGGCGGTGTCCAGGCCGCTTCGGCCGCCTGTGCAGTGGGGTGCCTGGAAGAGGCCTCTTCCAGGCCGACAATGCGGAAGATGCGGCTGACGCGGCTGACGCGGTCGGGCACCGCAGTCCGAATGACGGTCGCGTCGGCTGCCAGCGCCTGATTGCGGGTGGCGATCAGGACGCTGATGCCGGGTGGAATCGCAGAAGGTCAGCCGGGCAAGGTCGACGACGAGCTGCTGGCCCGGATGGAGAGCGAGACCGGGCAGCAGTGCACGCACCTGCGGTGCGCTGTGATGGTCCAGTGCCCCGCCAGCTCGATGACTGGCCCGGCGGGGGTGGTACGGGCGTGAACGGTCAGTTCGTGGGTCACTTCGGCTCTTCACGGGTAGATCGGGGCACGTTGAGGGCCAGGACAGCGGTGTCGTCGTCCACGCCGGTGCCGAAGGTGTCGAGCAGGTCCCGGATCGCGGCCACGGCGTCGCGGGCGGTGGTGGGTGCCAACGCCTGTGCGAACTCCAGTAGGGCGTCGTCGCCGTAGCGGCCGCCGGCGCCGGCGGAATGGGCTTCGGTGAGGCCATCGGTGTACAGGAGCAGAGTGTCGCCGTGGTCGAGGCGGACGGTGGTGGTGGCGATGTGGGCGTCGGGCAGGGCGCCGATGAGCTGGCCGCCGGGGGTGGGCAGGTAGCCGGCCTGGCCGCCGGCGCGCATGAGCAGGGCTGGGGGGTGGCCGCCGGCGGCCAGGGTGACCCGGAATCCGCCCTCGTCGCCGTCGGGGGTGAGCAGGCCGAAAATGACGGTGCAAAACCGCGGGTCATGGCCATTGTTCTCGTGATTCAAAACCGTGTTGAGGTTGGCGAGAACGGCTGCCGGATCCGGGTTGTACACGGCAGCGGCGCGCAGTGTGTAGCGGGCCAGGGAGGTGACGGCCGCGGCGGCCGCGCCCTTGCCGCACACGTCGCCCAGGAAGAAGCCCCAGGTGCCGGAGGCGAGGGGGAACAGGTCGTAGAAGTCGCCGCCCACCTCCTCGGTGGAGGCGATGTGGTAGTGCGCGGCGACGTCCAGGCCGGGCACGCTCGCCAGGGCGGGCGGCAGCAGAGTCTTTTGCAGCGTCTCGTTCAGGCGCTTGAGGCGTTCACGTTCCCGTTCTGATTCCTGGCGGGCGCGCAGCAGCTCGGTCTCGTAGGCGCGGCGGTCGCGGGCGTCGAAGACGGTGGTGCGGATCAGCAGTGGCTGCCCGTCACCGCCCGTGCGGACGGTGGAGGTCACCAGGACTGGCAGACGGCTGCCGTCGGCCTTCTTGAGTTCCAAGGCGATACCGCTGATCTCGCCCTGCATGCGCAGCAGCGGCGCGAAGTGGGTCTCGTGGTAGAGGCGGCCGCCGACGGTGAGCAGGTCGGAGAACGTCCTGCGGCCCACCAGGTCGCCCCGGCCGTAGCCGAGCCAGTCCAACAGGGTCGTGTTGACCTTCGCGATCCGACCGTCGAGGAGGGTGGAGAGGTAGCCGCACGGCGCGTGCTCGTACAGGTCCTCCGCGCTGTCCTCCAGCAGCGCCGAGAACACCACCTGGTCGTCACCGGGGCGCCCCTCGGAAGCCGCGCCCTCGCTGTTCTCGCTGTCGTTGGTCTTGCACATCATCGGCCTGCTCCGGCGAAGGCCACGATCGCGGCAGCGGTCTCCTCCGGTGCGGCGAGCTGAGGGCAGTGCCCGGTCGCGTTCAGCGTGACCAGCTGGCTGCCGGGAATCTGCGACTGCACGAAATCACCCACTTCCGGCGGTGCGATCGCATCACTGGAACACTGCGCGACCAGGGCGGGAACCGTCACCTGCGCGAGATCCCGGCGGTTGTCGGACAGGAAGGTCACGCGGGCGAAGACCCGGGCGATGTCCGGATCGGTGCGGCAGAAGCTGTTGGTCAGCTCCTCCCCCAGTTCCGGACGCTCAGGATTGCCCATGATCACCGGGGCCATGGCGCCCGACCAGCCTAGATAGTTCGCATCCAGCGACTCCAGCAGCTCATCGATGTCCTCGGCGCTGAACCCGCCCCGGTAACCGGCGTCCGGATCGTCGATGAAACACGGTGACGGGGCCAGCAGTACCAGGCCGGCGAACGCCTCCGGCTCCCGCGCGGCGGCCAGAACGCCCATCATCGCGCTCACGGAGTGCCCTACGAACGTCACCGGGCCGAGCGCCAGCTCACGGCAGATCTCCAGCACGTCCTCGGCATATCCGCCCAGCGAGGAGTAGCGCTCCTTGCTCCACGCCGACAGATCGGAACGTCCCGCGCCCACGTGGTCGAAGAGCACCACGGTGAAGTCACGCTCCAGCAGCGGCACCACGAGCCGCCACATGTTCTGGTCGCACCCGAAGCCGTGCGCCAGCATCACCACCGGGCCGCCGGACCGCCCGGTCACCGTCACGTGATTCCTGCTCCGCACATCCATGCGACAATCCTCGCAGACAGAACTTTCCCCCCGGACTCACTTCCCCGCTGTCACGCCGGAGATGCTCGCGGGACCTCTCCAGGGGATGTACGACCCCAGCGGTCCGGGGCGCCTGCCGTTCGGGTTCTTCGCCGCGATGGCGGAGACCGAGCGCGAGAACATCCGCGAAGCCGCCCTCGAAGGACCGGTGCGGCCGACCCTCCGTCGGGGCACTCGCCGAACACGAGAAAACCCAGGCGCACCCGGAGGCCGACGAGGCGGTGCACGCCGACTTCGCCGCCCTTCAACAGCGTGACCACAGCCCAGAGTAGCTACTCAGCGCTACACCCCATCTGGCCGTAGCTGTACGAGAACAGGGCTTGCCCTGGATTCTGTACCTACTAGTATGTACAGTCGATTCATGAGCACTCCTGAGCGGCTGATCGAGGCCACCCGCGAGCTGCTGTGGGAACGCGGCTATGTGGGCACCAGTCCGAAGGCGATCCAGCAGCAGGCGGGCGCCGGCCAGGGCAGCATGTACCACCACTTCACGGGCAAGTCCGATCTGGCACTGGCGGCTGTCCGGCGTACGGCCGAGGAGCTGCGCGCGAGTGCGGAGGTCACGCTGGGCGGCGACGGAACGGCGTACGAGCGGATCAGCGGGTATCTGCTGCGTGAGCGCGATGTGCTGCGCGGCTGCCCGGTGGGCCGCCTCACGATGGACCCGGACATCATCGCGGACGACGAGCTGCGCGCACCGGTCGACGAGACGCTCGACTGGCTACGCGGCCGGCTCGCCGCGATCGTGCAGGAGGGGCAGAAGCGGGGCGAGTTGAGCCCGGCACTCGTGCCCGCCGACATCGCGGCGACGGTCGTCGCGACCGTGCAGGGCGGCTATGTGCTGGCCCGGGCTTCCGGCTCGACGGCCCCGTTCGACGCCGGCGTCCGGGGGCTGCTCGCGCTGCTCACCCCGCATCTTCGTGACGCGTCCCGCCGTCGTCCGGGCGGCTGAGGTCGCCGACGCCGAGTACCAAGGCGGCAGCGCCCCGGCCCGCCCGTCCACGCGTCCACGCGTCCGCCCGCCCGTCCAGGCTGAGGAGCACCTGTGCATGCCATGCAGTACGAGATCACCCTAGTCAACTGGACAATACTGCATAACTCTCGGAGACGTGGCTGACCTGCGGACACAGGAAAGCCCCGACTGTCGCCAACGGGGGTAGACGAGAACAGTCGGGGCTTCCTGGCCCATCACCACCGCCGGCGATGGGGGCCTTAGCGAGCGGACAGGGAGCAGAACCGACCTCACCGGACTGCCACCCTGCCCGCCCCTTCCGTGCGCCAGTCGAGACGAGGTGACCGGCGCACGGGCCTATGGGGCGTCGCGCTGCCCGGGGGCGTCCTCCCCCGACCGCACGACGAACGCGAAGCCGGTGACGATACGTCGGAATCCGCGGTGATTACTGACGCCAGCGTGGCTCATGAGCTCCACGTCGACTGCCTTGTCATCCGTCGTCGACGGCGTGGCCGTCCAAGAGCACGAGAGGCACTCGGCTTCGAAGGTGACATCAGTGTCCGGGTGCCGCGCGATTCGGTGCGTCACGCTGCGGATGACCGTTCGGGGACTCACTGACGCCTCCCGTGAGGATGGCGGCTGATCTCGACTGCCAGGTCCACCGCATGCGACGGGTCGTATGCAGGACTTCCGGCCTCCATTGCCTGGCCCCATTGCTTCCGCAGGGCCGCGCACACGTCGCACCCCGGGACGGGGATGGGCGGCTCGCTTGCCGGCTCCGTTAGGTGAACCGGCGGCATCATCGTCTTCGCGCTGAGAGTCATCTCCGCCTCGTCTCGTCGTCCTCGTGACGACGCTACGAAGCAGCCGCGCCCGGCTTCTACGAAGTTCTACAGAATTGCACGCAAGTCAGCCGAGTGAGTCAATCGCGGCAGTGATGCGCGCCCTTGCCGCAGACCCGTACACGGCCAGCTCAGCCATTTCTGCGAAGGCGCCGACGTACTGCGCGACTTCGTTCGGCGCCGTAACCGTGACGGCAGCCGTCAGGAGCTCCACGTGCACTCTGTCCTCGTCGAAAATGTTGAACGTCTCCAGCGTCCACATCTTCCGCGGCGTGCCAGCGGGGATGATCCCGATGGACACCGCAGGAAAGGCCATGGAGGCCAGGAGGTAGCCCAGTTGCCCCGCCATTGCCTCCGTACCGCCCACGACGTGCCGGAGGACCGACTCCTCCAGTAGGAAGGCGAATCGGTGGTCACCCTCCCTGATCACTCGCGACCGTGCGAGGCGGGCAGCGACTGCCTCCCCGACGTCGTCCGGAGTGCCGTGGAAGTCCGTCACGTTGGATAGCAGCGCAGTTGCGTACTCGTCCGTCTGGAGCAGTCCGGGGACAACGCTGGAGCAGTACACGCGGAACACGCGTGTGCGCTCATACAGCGGGACGCGGGACTCCTGCAGCCGACGCAGGCCGGAGCGCTGGAGCCGTCGCCACTGGACGTACATCGACTCTGCAGTCCGGCTGGCAGCGATCAAGTCCGCAGCCTGATCCACGGCGTTGCACGTGTGGCACCACGTGCGGATGTCCGCGTCCGACGGCGGGGTCTTGGCGTTCTCCAGCCGTGACACCTTCGACGGCTGCCAGCCCGCTTGCGCGGCCAGCTCCCGCCCCGTCAGCCCAGCATCGAGCCGCAAGTCCCGCAGGCGCGAAGCGAGCGCGTGACGGGCGGCCTGGACGCTGGACGACGGGAGCGGAGGCATGATCGGGCGCTAGACCTCGTAGTCCTCGTGCGGGACAGCGCGGTCCCACACGGCTTCGAAGGCGTCGACGCACTGCTTCACGACGTCGGGAGAATCCTCCAGCTCGTGCCCGACGAAGGCGCCTACGCCGGAGAACAGTCCGAACCTGATCAGCCGCTCGTCAAAGATCCACAGATCGTTGCCGGGCAGCATCAAGCCCGACGCCAAGCGTCGCGGCAACCAACGGACGTGCTCGCCGGCCGCAATGTTCTGCGCCGTACACGCATGCTCGTACCGGATGTAGTCGGTTACGGGCTCTGATACGACGCGGGCACGGCGCACAGAGGCACCGCGCCCCACCGCTTCGGCAACGACCTCATGGAAGCCGTTCCACCACGTCGACCGGTCCTCCAGGTCGTAGCGGTGTCCCGACTTCCACGCCGCGAAGTCCGCGTCTTCATCCGCCACCCCGTAGACGTCTCGCATCTCCAGGTGCACGGCAGAGCGCTGGCAGTCCGCCAGCAACTCAGCGAAGGGCGGAACCTTCTGCGGCATCGCACGCCTCCCTAAGGACAGCCGCCATACGGACGGGCAGACGAAGGACAGTCTCCGTGTCCGGGATGGGCCCCGTTGCCAGGCACTCTTCGTGCGTGGCCTCGTCGGCCTTCCAGCCCTGGATCACGAACTCCTGCTTTTCCTCGTCGACCCACACCGTCGGGCAGTTGTCGCCATTCGTGTTCGGGTCCTTTGCGATGAACCGTAACGTCACGATGCCTCCCATGGTCGCGCAGGTTGCGCAATGTTCTACGAGCGTCACCTCATGGGGGGAGGCTCGTCAAGGGTGCCCGGCGTCAGAGCCGCTCGTAGCCCGTGGCGCGGCGGAACAGTCGGCCGTGCCACGGGGTGCAGAACCGCTTCACTCGTCCCGGACCGGGAGTCTGCACGACGTCGGCGCCGCACTGCAGGCACTTCATAGGCTCGCTCTTGGCTGAGTTGACGGCGTTCATGGTTCCTCCTGAAAGTCGAAAGCCCCGCGTCCATGTCGGATCGCGGGGCGGGGTCGGTGCGTGCGTAGGGCCGCCTCCCCTGTCGGGAAGCGGTCCCGGAGTGTGCGTCAGGTGTTGCGTCAGACCCACCTTCCTGTGTCGATGGCCGAAGCCGTGGAGTCGTCGTGCATCACGATCTCCGTGCGCACGATGTCTGTGATCTCGCGGTCTCCGACGTAGACGCGCACGTCGGCGTGGACCTGCGTCGGTCCGCCACCTCTTCCCGCGCTTGCGCGCAGGGTGTCCCACTGGGAGGAGGTGAAGACCGGCTCAGGCTTGCCGGTCCCGTTGGCGACGAGAGAGAGCCCCGTCGGGAGCATGCCGCCTTCGTCGTACCAGTGCGGAGACCGCGCCAACCACTTCGAGTACGCCGCTGCCGGCGAACCGTAGTCGGGGCGATCCTTGATGTACTGCAGCCCCCAACGGATCTGTGTCGCCGGATTCTTGCGCCAGTCAGAGCCAGCAGAGCGCATCTTCTCCGCGGGGAGAGCCTGCGGAATGCCGTAGGCGCCTGACGTCGGGTTGAGTGCGTTCCAGCGCCACCCGCTCTCGCCCATCCACAGCTTCTTCAGCGGCCCGAATTGCGAGGGGCCCCAGCCGTAGTTACCGAGGATGTTCTTCGCGTAGGTCTGGGCTGCGCCCGCTGCCTTTGCGTTGAATGCGACGCCACCGCCACCCGTCAGGTACTGCATCGGGTCGACGGCTTGGCCGTTTCGTCGCGCCTCCAGGTGGAGGTGCGGACCAGTGGTGTTGCCCGTCGCGCCCACACGGCCGATGGTGGCGCCCTGCTTGACCGTCTTACCGACCGATGCCGCCATGGACGACATGTGCGCGTACAGCGAGGACAATCCCCCGCCGTGGTTGATCGACACGTGGTTGCCGTAGGGGCCTCCACCCGTCGCCTGACTCACCCGCCCGTCAGCCACGGCCTTGATGATGGCGCCAGTAGCTGCCGGGAAGTCGAGTCCCGTATGACGTCCGGAGCTCCACATCGAGCCCTTCTTACCGAACGGGGTGCCGTAGGGCGCGTTGACGGGCTTGATCCAGGAGCCTCCGCCATCGCCTCCGCCGAATCCGATCAGATCGAGTGCCCGGTCCTTCAGGGACTTCAGCATGTCGATTGGCATTTTGGCTATTTCCTTGGACCATGGATTCGACATGGTGGACTTCAACTGGCCCTTGATGAAGCCAGTTGCTTTGTCGAATACCTTCGTCGGGTCCAGGAAGTCAGAGGCACCGTTGATGAAGTTACCAACGTCGTTCCCACGGTCCTTGAACCACCCGACTACGCCGCCGTCCTTGAAGGCCGGCATTCCCGCAGAGATAGCACGCTGAACGCCGCTGATTCCGCCTGAGCGGGCAGCAGCATTCCACTCGTTGATCTTGTCCGCACCAACTGCTCGCGTCCACTCCGGTCGCATGATTGCTTCGCCACCGCCAACGGCAATGAGCCGGTCATCTCGTCCCGGGGAATACCCGGACATGATGCCGCCCGTAGCGAACTTGTCCAGGTTCAGCGGTTTCAACTGCTTGGCACCGGTGATGTCCGCAACCTTGTTCCAGAGCGGGACAATTCCTCCGTTGTACACGTACTTGAGGATGAACCTAACAGGCTCCTTGGCGATACCTTGGATCTGATCCCACGCCTTCTTGATGGCTTTCCTGCCATCCTCGAAGGAATCACTGACGACCTGTACGGCCTTCTTGATGTTGTCGAATGCTGGCTTGATGGCCTTGTTGTACAGCCATCCCGCCTTGTCGCCAATCCAGCCGAAAACAGGGCGCAGGACTTTATCCCAAAGCCATTCAGCTGCGTCGCCCAGTGCGTCGAAAGTTTTCTTCGATTCCCCGAGGGCTGGCTTTATGGCCTTGTCGTAGAGCCACTTCGCCTTTTCGGCGATCCATCCGAAGGTGGGAGAGAGAACCTTTTCCCAGAGCCACATCGCCACGTCGCCGATAGCGCGGAATGCCGGTCCGAGGGCGTTATCCCACAGCCACATTCCGACCTTGCCGAGAGCCTGAATGGCCAGGTAGGCGGGCAGAAGGACGATCGTCACGAGGGCCGTGAAAAGCAGCCGGGCCGCCTCGCCAATGAACCGGAAGGCTGGCCCGAGGGCGGTATCCCAGAGCCATATCGCCGCGTCGCCCGCTGCTTTTAGACCCGTCCAGATTCCCGAAAACACGGGCTTCAGGATGTTGGTCCAAACCCAGGAAATTGACGTTCCGATGGCGTCCACCGTCGTATCGACGGCGATTCGGAACCAGTCCCAATTGTTGCAGGCGTAGATGACTGCCGCGACTAGCAGCCCGACCACGATGACGATTGCCCGAATGATCGGTACAATCCCCGTCGCGTTGAGCGCTACAGCCCATCCGGACGTCGCAATAGTGGCGACGATCATTACGGCCTGATAGATCCCCATGGCCACCGCAAAGGCCGCCATACCGACCGTGATTGCCTTGTTCACCGCCCACAGCGCCCATAGCGTCTGGACGAATCCGGGAACGTTCTTAGCGAGCCACGAAATGGCGTCAAGCGCCGGGCCGAGAACCGCAAACATTGTCTGCGAGAGCGGCGACAGAGCCTTAGAAACGTCAAGCGCGGCGGCGAAGATCTTTCCTAGGAATTCCGCCAGTCCCGGTGAGGTGTCCTTTACGTACTGAAGGAACTTCTCAAAGTCCGGACTGCCCTTAAGGCTCGTCCCCCACTTTGCAAATCGCCCAGTGATGGAATCGGACTTCCGTACGATGCCGTCCATGTGCGGGAGGAAGGCGTCGATGACGCCCGCGATTCCCTTGATCACGTTCCCGAAGGCAGTGCCAAATCCGACAACGGCCGGACGCACGTTCTCCGCCAGATCCTTTTTGAAGCCCTGCCAGAATGGCGTTTTCATCTGCGCCGACGCCTTGTCCATCAGCGTCTGAATTCCAGCTGCCGCCCCGATAACAAGCGGCCTCAGTCCAGGCAGTGAGGCTTTCGCTCCGTCGACGCCTCGCGTGAAGAGCGGAAGGACGTGTGGCTGAAGCGACTTCTGCCACGAGTCAAACGCGGATTTGATGCCCTTCGGGCCGGCGATGGAGTCGTACAGATCGCGCTGTGCCGGGGAGAGCTTCGCAAGTGCCTTTCGATACTCGTCCTGCTTCGTAATCGCCTTCGACGTGGTGTCGATGCCGGACAGGCGAGCCGATGCGAGACCCCGCTCCGCGGACTCGATGGACTCCGCGGCTGAGATCTGCGCGTCGGCGACCCCCCGGACAGCGTCCGCCACGCCACGCTGAGCGTCGGCCACGGACTGAGCGGACTCACGCTGCGCACGAGCGGCCTTCGACTGCGCGTCAGCCACCGCGATAGCCCCGTCACGGACTGCCCGCTGCGCATCGGCCACGGCTTCGAGCTGATCGCGGACACCACGCTGAGCGTCGGCTACACGGTCGACGGCCGTCTTGACGGCGTCGCTGCCCTCCACGCCCGCCTTGCGCTGCTGACGCGAGTCCTTCAGCAGCTCCAGGTGACTCTTTCGCTGCTCCTTGGAATTCTGCTTCGCCCGATCGAGAGCCAGCTGTGCGGCCTCGACCTGGAGCTGAGTTGCCTTCCCGACTTCCGCGTCCGCGAGGGTGCGGTTCAGATCCTCTTGCGCTTGCTTGACGCGGAGAGTCGCCTCCCGCTGGTCAAGGCCACTGTTCGTGATCTGGTCGTTCAGGTCCTTCAGCTGCTGCGCGGCGTCCGCACGTGCGCGGGTGAGCTCTTCCTGTGCGTCCTGAGCGCGATCGTTTGCGTCAGTCAGCGTCTCTTGCGCGCCACGCAGCTGACGGTGGGCTGCGGCGAGACCTTCCTCCGCGCGACGGATGTCGTCAGCAGACTGGCGCCTCTGGTCGGCAGCACGCTGAACAGCCTGCGCGACGGCTCGTTCCGCGTCCTCCACCCCGCGGTTAGCCTGCGCGATGGAGCGCGCGGCGTTGCGGTGAGCGGAGGCGAGTGACGCCTGAGCGCCGGCCATCTGAAGGGCACGCTGTGCGCCCTGCGTGGTGGCAGCTGCGCCCCGGGCGGATGCTTGCGCTGCGTCGTCCTCGGCGGCCGTCTTGAGCTTCAGAGCGTGTCTGAGATCGGGTTACGGGGTGATTTTCCGTAGTGGTCGGGGTCCTTGGCGGGTGGCGGGTCGGCCTCGGGTGAGTCGGCGGAGTATCAGGTCGGTCATGGCCCAGCGGATCATGGTTTCGGAGTGGGCCGGGTTGCGTTCGTAGTCGCAGGCCAGGCGGCGGCGTGTGGTGATCCAGGCGAACGTGCGCTCCACCGCCCAGCGCTTCGGCTGGACCTTGAAGCCGCGCTGTCCGGGGTCCTTGCGGACGATCTCCAGCGTGCGGTGCAAGACGGCAGAGGACCACTCGACGAGTCGGCCGGCGAAGCCCTGGTCGGCCCAGATCTTCTCGATGGTTGGGTGGTCCAGGCGGGTCCACAGCAGGGAGCGCTTGGCTCCGTCGCGGTCCTGGACGCTTGCGGCCAGCACGTGCACGGCCAGGAGGAGGCCGAGGGTGTCGGTGACGATGAACCGTTTGCGGCCCTTGGTCTTCTTGCCCGCGTCGAAGCCGCTGGTGGACTTCGGCACCGTGTCGGCCGCCCGCACGGACTGCGAGTCGACCAGGCCCGCGGACGGCTCAGCGGAACGGCCGTCGGCCTCGCGGACCTTGACCCGCAGCGCGTCGTGGACGCGCTCCACGGTGCCGTCGTCGTGCCACCAGGTGAAGTACCAGTACACCGTCTGGAAGGGCGGGAAATCCTTGGGCAGATACCGCCACTGGCACCCGGTCCGCGCCAAGTACAAGATCGCGTCCACGATCCGCCGACGCGGGTGCTTCTCCCGCCGCCCGCCCTTGCGACCCGTCCTTGGAGCAGGCAGCAACGGCTCAATCAACGCCCACTGTTCATCCGTCAGATCAGACGGGTAACCATCCCCAGCAGCACTCACACACCACTCAACGAGTCACCCATACAGCCGATACGGCGGATCTCAGACACGCTCTCAGGACTTCCGTCACGCCCTTGATGGCGGGAACAGCAGCCAGTGCGAGAGCACCCACGCCGGCACCCGCAGTGGCAGCCATGGAGACAACAGCTCCAAGTCCTGCGGCCAGGACCGGGCCTAGCGGGATAGCCGTCAGTGCAACCATTTGGACGCCCAGACTCATGAGTGCGGACCGGGCGCCGGACGTGTCGACGTCGACCCTCACGCGAGGCTCCGCGGCGTCGACGGCCGCTATCTCCGCCCTGACCTGCGCCAGTGCGGCCCGCGCGGTAGCGGTGTCCGCGCGAACTGTGACGTTCGCGTGGGACGCTCCGAGGCGCTGAAGCTCCGCGTCGATACGGGCTATCTCCGCCTGCGCGGACCCCGCGTCGATGTCGATGCCGATCGTCTTCCCAGCAAGGGTCTCCATGCGGACGCGCAGCGCCTGGAGATCGGCGTCAGCTTCGGAAGTGTCGGCGTCGATGTTGATTTTCGGGAGAGCCCGGAATGCCGCCTCCAGGCGCGTCCTCAACGACCTGGCAAACGCTCCGCCAGTGTCGTTACCCTGCCTCGTTGCAGCCCGTTGAGCGGCGTTCCCGCCCTGGTTGATCGCGTTGGGGATCGCAACAACAATGTGGCGGGAGATAGCGTCACCCAAACGCCGTCCGGCCTCTTCGCCAACACGGTCCGCGGAAGGCAAAACGATTGCCTTCAGCTTGTTGTGGAAGTTGAGCGCTACGGGAACGACGTCAACGGCTGCGCCACCGACGATATCCAGATCAGGCATCGCACCTCCCGAGCAGAGGTCCGATATCCGATGGCTCGTTGCGACCGTCGAGAAGTCGCTTCAATCCGCCAAGTGCCTGTAGTGCGTCGGCCACTTCGGGAGACGCCTCCGCCTCCGCCAGCGTCATCCGAATCCACTCGAAGTCTGCGCAGGCGTCTCCGCAGTAGCGGGCCGGCAATGCAACGCCGGCAATCAGGACGAGTTCAGGAAAGAAGGGGCACCCTTCCCTCTCGCACTCGTCGTCAGTAGGTCTCATGAATGCCTCCAGGGCATGAGAAAGGGCCCGCAGCTCGTCAGCTGGGGCCCTTTCAGGTGTCTATTGGGTCTGCGTTGCCGCTCTTCCACGGCAGGCCGTTAGGCGTCCGCGTAGCGAACCCTGCGTGCCGGGATGGGTGCGCTTGTCGAGTAGAGCCGCTAGACGCAGCAATTCGCGCGCCTCGTCGGCGTTCTCGTGGAGCAGTGCATTCTTCGCGCGCGCCTCCCAGACGACGCACACGTGACTGCAGTGGTCCCGTCTGCGACGTTGACCGTCCGGCAACTCCCGCCACCCGCGGGGAAGAGGGCAGCCGTTACGACGGCAGAGACTTGAATTCACGGGCTCCTCCTAGTGTCTCGTGATTCTGTTCATGTCAGTTCGAGTTGTTATTGACGAGTTTCTTCACGTTGGTCGCGACGAGTCGGACCTTCGCGAGGACCTCGCCGGAGGTCGCGGTCCAGGTGAACGGTTTCGCTGTCGTGTTCCAGGAGTTGATGTAGTCGCGGATCTGTTTGATCAGGACGTTGACGCTGGAGAACGTGCCGCGGCGGATGGATTGCCGGGTGAGGATTCCGAACCAGATCTCGATCTGGTTCAGCCACGAAGAACCGACGGGAGTGAAATGGAAGTGGACTTGCCGGTTCTTGACCAGCCACTCCTTGACCTCGGGTGTGGTGTGCGTCGAGAGGTTGTCCAGGACGACATGGATGTCCTTCCCGGCGTACGGTTTCACCGCCTTCTTCAAGAAGGCCAGGAAATCCTTGCCGTTCCGGGTCGGCCTGCACTCGCCGAGCACTTCACCGGTGGTCACGTTCAGGGCGGCGAACAGGTTCGTGGTGCCGTGCCGGACGTAGTCGGCGGTGCGCTGCTCGCTCGCCGCGAAGGCGACCGGCAGCACCGGCTGGGTCCGGTCCAGAGCCTGGATCTGCGTCTTCTCGTCGATCGAGAGGACCACCGCGCCACCCGGCGGAGCCAGATACAGGCCGATCACATCGGCCACTTTCTCCGCGAACGCGGGGTCTTTGGAAATCTTGAAGGTACCCAACCGGTGCGGCTTCAGGCTCTCCTCCCGCCAGACGCGCGCAATGTAGTGCCAGGACACGGTGATGTTCTCGGCCCGCTCCAGATACTTCGCCAACTCCCGCGTGGACCAGTGCGAAAGCCCCGTACGGTCCGGCGGCGTCATGCGCGTCAGCGCAATCACCCGGGCCCGCACCCGCGCCGGCACCTGCTCCCGCGCGCCACCAGGACGCTCACCTTCCAGCCCGGCCAGGCCCTGCTCGGCATAGCGGATCTTCCAGCGGTCCACGGTCGGCAGCGACACCCCGAGCAGCTCGGCAATGTCCTTGCGCCGACGCCCCTCACTCGACCACAGCACGATCCGGCCCCGCGTTGCCATGTCCGCAGGAACATCCCGACTGTTCACCAACTCCCGCAACTCGGCGGCCTGTTCCACGGAGAGCTCCACACCAGAAGACCCTGCCATACAAGATCAAGTAACGCTGACGGAATCACGAGACACTAGGTAATGAAATGGCAAAGTCCCGAGCGATTGCCCGGGACTGCAGACTATGAATGTCACGCTTCTGACTCTCTGACCTGCGCGTTCTCTACCGTTACAACGAGCCGGAATGACGCTCCGACCTCCCGCCCTGGCGGCGTTGCGGAGGCCATTCGAGACGTCTCCGGCGTCGAAAGCCCCGCAGAACGGCCCCTGACGGGCCTCTGAGGGGCTCCAGAGTCGACCTCTAACCGCTTGCCGGACCGCGTCGCCCAGCACTCTTACGGTCGGGAAGGTCGGCGGTTGGGGTGCACCGGGTGGGTATCGTCGCAGGTCAAAGTGGGTGCGACGTCAGCCCAGCGTCGGCCGGCTGCCCGGTCCGCACGCGTCCCGCTCCGTCATGCCGATGTCAGCGGCGTAAGTGCGTCGCGCCTCCTGCCATCGTCGCCACGCTGTGATCAATGCGATTGCGTGCATGCCTTGTGTCTCAACGCTCGTCACCTCGTCGGAGCGGAGCCAATCCCACGCGACGCATGGTGCACGCAGCTCGGGCGGGCACGAGTACCGCCCACTGCCACCCTGTGGGGCACCCTGGGCGAGTAGGGCTAGCTGTGCACGCCTGCGTGCGCTCACGCTGCACCACCGGGCAATGCGTGAAGCACACCCGTCGTGGTGTCCACGCTCTCGATGACCCAGCCCAGCGTCTTCAACCCTGCGGGGGACAGGCCAAGATGGTCGGCAAGGTGGCGCGCTTCCTGCGCCAGCCCTGCAGTGACGCGACCCGTCAGCGAGTCGCACACCACGCGCACGTACAGAGCGACGATGGGGACGTAGCTGTCGTTCCACTGCGTCGCCTGCGGGCTTCCCCACAGGTCCGCCCACATGGTCCGCTCCGCCTCCGTCCAGGGGCGCCCTGACGGCATGTCCGGGACGGGAAGATCGCAGCCGGCCAGCGGCAGCACGATCGGGCCTGACGCCATGGATCGTGACTGTCCCCGGTTGGCGCGGCTATGCGGACGGGTGGGGTCTCTGCGCGGTCCAGGGGCAACCATGGCGCCCTCCTTTTGTCTCTCTGATGACAACCGTCTTTCCTTCAGGGGCGGTTGTCGTGTAAGATCCTTTACTGCACCGGGTTTCATCCCGGACGCCACCACGGGCGGACCCATGTGGACGCGAATCCCGGACCGGGATCGCCGCGAAGCTTGCAGTCACACGACCGCAACGGAGTGTGCCCTTTTCCAGGGCCTCCGTCGTGAAGGCGAAGGGTCCGTTTCGATGTCTGTCTCTCTTGTTGACGTTCTTGCTGTGTCTCCGTACGCCTTTGCTGGGGTGCTTGCGGCCGTCGTTCTCGTCGTCTTCGCCCTCTGCGGGACGTTCATCTGGGCACTCCACATCGGTGTCCGTGACGTCAAGGGCGCGGACAGAGCAGCCGTCATTGCCGAAGTGGGCAACGCCCTTAGGGCGTTCGCGTTCTGGCGCAGGAAGTGAAGCCCCCAGCCCCCGCCCCCGCGACACGAGCCGCGGGGGCAAGCTTGGTCATCCCTGGCTGATAGCTGCGATGGCGTCGAGCTCACTTGCTCTCCAGGGTGTAGGTGCGGGTGGCGAAGGGGTTGCCCCCGCGGGACGGGATGGGCTTGCGCTCGGGACGCTTACCGTCCTCGTCGATGCCCTGCCTCTCGCGATACAGGGCCGCGCCGGCGCCTACCGTGCCCCTCGCGTTCCCGCTTCCGACGTCGCCGCCCCGCGGTCCACCCACACGGGGCGGCAGGGCAGGCGGCGGCGCGGGGGTGCCCCACGCTTCGACGAACGCCTCCGCGTCCGCGCTCAGTTCGTCGGGAGTCTCGCCGCGCAGACGAGCGCAAAGCTCTGGCGTCAGCCCGTGCGGTTCGCCTGCGGAAAGCTGCTCGGGGGTTGCTTCTGCCATGTCGATGGCCTCTCTACTTCAGTCGAATGTCTGGGGTGCGCTCGAATCCGGTTCGCTTCGGTGCAGAGGGCTCGGGAACGTGTGTCACGCGGGGGGTGTAGTCAATGACTGAGTCATCGGGGACGCCGACGTCGACGACGTCCTCCGCCTCCAACTCGTCGAAGCTCCGCGGGATCCACGCGGTGCCAAGGTTGGCGATGTAGATCACGTACGCCACGTCGTAGTGTCCCGACGTCATCGCGCGGAGGATGTCCCCCGGAACGCCGTCACGCTGAAGTCCGGCCACCTCGAAGTGGCCAGCCTCGCGCAGATTCTGGAGTCGCTGCCCCTCCCCCAAGGGCTTCAGAATGTCGAACTGCGCGGCCCTGATGTTGCGGAAGGTGCCGAGCATCGACGTCAGCAGCCGCCACGCCTCCGGAGCCTTGCCTCCGACTTCGATGGCCCGCTCCGCAGAGCGTGCGTCCTTCAGGTCGACGGCAGCGCGCTTGACATCAGCCAGGAAGTCCGCGAGACGCTTCCCTAGCGCTTCGAGCGCCAGCTCCGCGCCGTCCGTGGTCTTCAGGTATTCCAGGTGGTACCGGAGACTGTCCGCTGCCGTACGGAGCGCCAGAGCCTCCGACTCCCCCTCCAGCGCGTCCCGGTAGGCGTCAGCCGCGCGCTTCCCGATGTCGCTGGGGAACTCACCGCCGGCGCGCACCGCCGTTACCGCATCGTCGACGACCTTCCGCCGCGCCAGGTCGGGACTCAGAACGTCGCCCAGTGCCCGCCGGCGCGCCTCCAACTTGCGGAGCTGCGTCTCCGCGTGGACGACGTCGGTCACCTTCGCCCACGCTGCGCGGTATTCGGGATTGGAGTGGTCTCGCATTGGTTGCCTCTCGGGTTTCGGGCATGAAGAAGGCCCCTGCCACGTCGGCAAGGGCCTGAAGGGAAAAGCTCTGTACGGTTGTCAGGCGGCCTTCCATTGGGGCAGCGTCTCAAAGTACGCAGCGCGCTCAATTCGTTGCTCTCGCTTGCGCTGAAGAACGTCCTCAGCCTGCGCCTCGTACCGCTTCCGCTCGGCCGCGTTCAGGCACGATCTACAAGCGCGCTTTAGACCGTCGCTGCACATAGCGTCCCTGTGATACCAGACCACTGTCCGCGGCAGCACCCGACGGCATTTGCGGCAGGGGCGGACTGGCCGTGATTCGACGTCGCGCATGGCGCTTGCTCCTTATCCTGGCTTCCTGTCTGTTGACGTCACGAAAAAAGCGCCGCCCCGAAGGGCAGCGCTTGAAGATTGAAGCCCCGCGACGGAGCGCGTCACCGGAGTGCACGGAGGAGAGTACGCAGACTCAACGGGACGGCTCCACGTCGCGGGGCTATGCGCCAGGCCCGGAGAGGTAGCGGGCGGCGCAGCTAACGAAGGGAGGAGGAGCCGCGCAAATCGTCGGCTCCGTCAAACTGCCTTCGATAGGGTTATGTGGGGGCGAAGACGCGAAATCGAGAAGATGCGGCTTTTGCGCCCCATCCTGTTATAGAACCGTCATGTTCATCTTGCGATGCGAGACACGCCAGCGCGCCGGGCTTCCCCACAAGCGACATTCACCCACTTCGACGAGCCGCCTCCGCACTCTCCGTAACCGGCGGACGTTAGCAGACGGCCGAAGCCCGTGAAGGCCCTTCCAGGGGCCTAGAATCCATCTGGGCACCCGAGAGACCCGAACGCGCCTCCAGCGTGCGAGAACGGCGCTCAGTGGCCGTCTCGGGCCTCTCCTCGTCGACACCCCTCCGCAGCCTCCGCGCGGGGCCTCTTCGACATCGACGGACCAGCGGGAGCCAAACCGACAAACTGAGCCCCTATTTTCAGCTCTTCTTAACGTGTTTAGAGAGAAGTTGAGATGGGGGTCTAAGGCTTGTCCCGTAAACGATCTTGGGTGGGTGCGGGCGTGGCTGGTGGCCGGTCCGGCCGCCCGCCTATCCGGCGAGGTTGAGGTTGTGGAGGCGGGCGATTCCGAGCATGGCGTGGTGGACGCCATCGCCCTTGAGGCGGCAGTCGCGGAGGATCTTCCAGGTCTTCATGCGGGCAAAAACGTGCTCCACGCGGGCGCGAACCTGTTTGTGGGACTTGTTGTGGGCCTGCTTCCAGTCAGGCAGTTCTTCACCTTTGCGCCGACGGTGTGGCATGACGAGTCCGGTGCCCGGATAGCCGCCGTCGGCGATCGTCATGGCCTTGCCGACGGCGGCCTTCGCGCCGGACTCCTCCCACGCCCTGCAGTCGTTGCGGTTGCCGGGCAAGGGCCGGCCGACCACGACGACCAGGCGGGTATCGGCGTCGATGACGACCTGGTGGTTCGTGGAGTACCGGTAGTTCTTGGACTGCTCGGCGATGCTGTGGTCGCGGGTGGGCACCAGGGTGCCGTCCACGATGAGCACGGTGTCCTTGCGGAACCGTTTGCGGGGCTGGAGCGCCAGCGACGGGCCGAGGTGGTCGATGATGCGGTCCGCCGCGGACTTCGATACACCGAAGAGCGGAGCGAGTTGGCGCATTGTCAGGTTCGTGCGCCAGTAGGCCGCGACGAGCAGAACCCGGTCCTCCAGCGGAAGTCCCCACGGGCGGCCCTTACGGACCGGATCTGCACCTTCGCGGCGCAGTGCGGTCACCAACCTGCCGAAGGAACGCGGGCTCAGCCCGGTGAACGGGGCTATCCAGGACGGCTCCGACGCCGTGATCACACCAGACACCCGAAGATCATCTCACCCGTGACCAGCAGTTACGGGACAAGTCTTAGGGCTTGCAGGGAATCAAGGTGTTGCTTCCCGCCCTGAGGCTCGTTGGTGTGGTATGCGCATCCCGGATGAGACTCGTGACCAACTCGCCGTGAAGTTCGCGGTGTTGCTCCCGCAGCTGGACGAGCGGCAGCGGCGGTTGTTGATGGCTGCGGAGGCCCGGGGCCTGGGGCACGGCGGTGTCCGGGCGGTGGCACAGGCCGCTGCGGTCAGCGAGACGACGGTCCGCAAGGGCGTGTTCGAGCTGGAGGCGGGTGAGGAGCCTCTGGGGCGGGTGCGGCGGCCAGGCGGGGGCCGCAAGCGGGTCGCGGATCTGAATCCAGGGCTGCGGCCGGCACTGTTGGCGCTGGTTGAGCCGGATGTGCGGGGTGACCCGATGTCGCCGCTGCGGTGGACGGTGAAGTCCACCCGCACGCTTGCGCGGGAGCTGACCCGAGCCGGGCACCGCGTCAGTGCCGACACCGTCGCCAACCTGCTGCGGGAGGAGGGGCTCAGCCTGCAGGCCAATGCCAAGACAATCGAGGGCAGCCAGCACCCGGACCGGGATGCCCAGTTCCGCTATCTCAACGAGCAGGCCCGCGAGCACCGGGACGCCGGCCAGCCGGTCATCAGCGTGGATACCAAGAAGAAAGAGCTCGTCGGCGAGTTCAAGAACAACGGCCGCCAGTGGCGGCCGTCGGGTGAGCCGGTGCCGGTGAACGTGCATGACTTCGCCGACCCGCAGCTGGGCAAGGCCGTCCCCTACGGGATCTACGATCTGGCGGCGGACACCGGCTGGGTCAACGTCGGCACCGATCACGACACCGCCGCGTTCGCGGTCGAGTCGATCCGCCGCTGGTGGCACGGCCAGGGCCGGGCTGCCTACCCGCAGGCGGCACGACTGCTGATCACCGCTGACGCGGGCGGCTCCAACGGCTACCGCACCCGAGCCTGGAAACTGCAACTGGCCCGGCTCGCTGCCGAAACGGGACTGACCATCACCGTGTGTCATCTGCCGCCGGGCACATCGAAGTGGAACAAGATCGAACACCGGCTCTTCTCGCACATCACCATGAACTGGCGCGGCCGCCCGCTGACCAGCCACGAAGTCATCGTCCAGTCCATCGCTGCGACCACCACCCGCACCGGGCTGCGCGTGAGAGCCGCACTCGACACCAACACCTATCCCACCGGAGTCCGCATCGGTGACGCCCAGATGGCGGCACTGCCGCTGACCCGGCACGCATTCCATGGCGACTGGAACTATGCCCTGCACCCGCAGCCCTGCCCTGCCGTCCCGGCGGCCCGGGCTCCGCAGGCACCGGCCCCGCAGTGGGAGCAGGCCCTGCTGTCCGATCCCGCCCTGACCGGCATGTCCCGGCAACAACTGGACGCCCTCACAGGAACCTTGGCCCCCGACGGCGATGCCCGGCGCGGCCGTCCGCCCCGGCTCGCCTTCCCCGAACAGGTCCTGGCCACCGTGCTCCATCTGCGGGTCGCCCTGGCCGCGGAACCTCTCGCCGTACTATTCGGCAGCAGCCGCACCGCGATGCACCGCACCCTCCTGAAGAACAGGAGACTGCTCGAGGCACACGGCATCGTCATCCCACCCGCGACGACACCACCCGTCGTCCTCGCGGCCCTCCGAGCTCGGGTCCTCGCCCAAACCGGCGAGCCCAGCAACAAGATCAAGACGACGTGTTAATGATCTGCAAGCCCTTAGTTTGACCAAACGGACATCATCGCAGGTCAGGGGGCGACAAACTTCAAGGCCGTTTGACCAGTCTGACCCACCCTTACATGGTGCGTATCGCCCGAATGGGGCAATAGGCGCGGAGGAGGATCGTCCGCTTCACGACGACAGCCCCGAGCGAGTGCCAAACTGACGCGCCCGACGACGACGCCAGGAACGCCGAAGGCTCGCTACCCAGAGAGGGCAGCGAGCCTTTCGTTACAGCGAGTGAGCTACGCGGCAGCGAGGATCCGGCTCGTCGACGTCGCGTGCGCCGTCACCGCGCAGCCGGAGCACATCAGCGCCCAACCCCCGTCGACCGCGAGAGGCTCCGTCGGCTCGTCCTCGAAGCACCATGCACACCCTGCCGACTCTCCGCGGCAGTCGACGCAGAACACCTCTCCGCACTCGTTGCGAGCCGTGGCGATTGTCTGCACCTGCGCGCAGGCATCGCACGCGGCCGTCAGGTGGACGCTCTGCGGTGCGACGACGGGAACGCCGTAGGCGTGCGCCTCCGCCTCCAGGACGGCCGCGTACGGGTCCATGGGGGCGGGCTGCTCGTCCTCCAGCGACGGCCCGTAGACGACGACTGCAGCGAACTGCCTGACGTCGAAGTGGTCATGCGTGGCAACGACGGTCGGCCGGCAGAGCTGATCCGTGACGTCGAAGGCGAAGGCGTAGAGATCCGAACGCTCCGCGTCGCTCTGGCAGGCGCCGACGATGAGGACGGGGCCCGTGTTCGTCGTCGGCCTCTCCGCGCACCCGACGTGAGCGAACACCTGGCAGCCGTCGACCGTGCCGACGGGGACCATCGCGCCGTCCTCCCCTTCGCAGACGACGCAGGCAATGCCGTCAAGCTGCGCAGGGGTGAGGGTGAGGATGTCGACGCCGGGGATGGTGATGGTTGCGTACACTGGAGTCTCCTCATGTAGGACACAACCCCGCTCTTCCGCCAAGTTGACGCGGGGTTGTGCTGTTCCCGGGAAGGAACCCCGGGGTGTGTCCACACCTTACGCGCAACTCCGAGGGTGTGTCCACACCTCTGCTACGGTCGTCTCATGCCCAACCAGCCGAAGACGCCTGCCAGCCGCTTCCGCATCGACGCCGAACTATGGAGCGCGTTCGGTGAAGCCGTCCCCGACGACACCGACCGCTCCGACGTCCTACGGCGGTTCGTGGCGTACTACTGCCGGCGTCCCGGCGTGAAGCTCCCAGAGCGACCGTCGGCAGGGCCGTGGAGTACGCCACCAGCCGAGTGAAGCAGCACAGCAGAACGGCCCCCGTCGATGCTATGGGGGCCGTTCTGCTGTTCAGAAGCGTCACTGCGGGGCTGGCTCCGCCCACTTGATCAGGCAGCGCTCGTCCCCGATGAACGGTCGCCCCCGCCCACCGCGCGTGATGGTCACGCGGTCGACCGCAAGGCGAATCAAGTCCCGGCGCAGGTCGTCGTCTGCTGCTTGCCACGCGCCGCTGAGCGTCTCCGGCTCGTCGAAGATGCTCAGATCTACGGGACCGCCGAACTCCGCAACGCGTTCGGAGGCTGCGGCTAGATCCGCCTCCGCCTCCTGGACGAGCCGCGGAAAGAATCGACCCATCGCGCCGTCGTAGACGCCGGCCCTGCGATCCATGGCCAGTTGTTCCAGCGCCCGATCCGCAGCCTTGACAGCCGCCAGCGCTTCCCGGTGCTCTGTCGTCTCCTCCGGCTTCGTCAGGGCCACCCAACGCTCCGCGACGGCCACCATGAGCGGGCTTGCGTCGCCGACCCGCGCGGCAGTAATCGCGGCAAGCCACTCGCCGTAGACGTACTCCTCCAGCAGCGACCGCATTACCGACGCGGGGTTAGGGCATGGTTGCCCCACCGTGTACCTGTAACACCGGTACGACCTCCCGTGGATGGCCGACCCACTGCCCTTGCACCCGTCACATGTCAGCAACCCCGTCAGTAGGTGCTTCGGCTTACGGCTGCGGTATTCCGGAGCGACGACAGAGTGCCCCGCCACCGCCAGACGCGCAGCCTTGACAAGGGCAGGCGGCACCGGCTCCACTCCTTCCGCAAGAACGGACACTCTCTCGCCCCGTCCATTGCGGTAAGCGATTGACCGGCCGCCCTTGACGAGCGTCACCGACTGCCAGCCCTCGTACACCGGGCTCTGAACAATCCGGTGCACTGAGGAGCCAGCCCACTGACCGCCGTTCGCGGCAGGGACCTTGTCAGCGGTCAGGCCCATCGAAATAGTTCGGCCGGACTTCCCCTGTGCCGTCTCCCTGAAGATGCGCAGGATGACCGACCACGTCTTGCCGTGCTTCAGCTTTCGCGTGTCTGGGTCGTCGATCTCGAAACCGTAGGGGGCCGCGCCCAGCCACGCTCCCTCTTCACGCTGCTGCGCCTTAGTGTCGAGAACGCGATGAGAGAGGAGTTCCGAGTATTCCCGGGCCTCCTCCGCCCGGTTGATGATCTGTTTCCGGTCCCTTGGCTCCGCGGAATCCAGGCGCTCGTAGTCGAAGATAAGGCGCTTTCCGGAGTCCAATAGCGGGAGGACCGATCCCGCACCCTTCCGTGAAAACCGGTCCAGGGCGTAGCTCCACAGGGCTGGCACTTCGTCGGCCGCAAGCGCTGAAATCGCCTTGTCGAACTCCGGGCGGGTGGTGTCGCTGTACGCGCTCAAGTTGTCGGACCACACCTTGCGTACGGTGTAGTCGTGTTCCTCCGCCCATCGGCGCCCACGGCTCTCCTGAGCGCGGAACGTCAGCGCCTTGTCCCGTGCT
Source organism: Streptomyces sp. NBC_01142 (assembly GCF_026341125.1). Taxonomy (NCBI): domain Bacteria; kingdom Bacillati; phylum Actinomycetota; class Actinomycetes; order Kitasatosporales; family Streptomycetaceae; genus Streptomyces; species Streptomyces sp. NBC_01142. The sequence goes on along the minus strand of NZ_JAPEOR010000003.1, from coordinate 339,850 downwards.
CGTGTGATCTTCGACTTGCGAAGGTAGAGATCAATCTCCTGTGTCATGCGGCCTCCCCTGCCAGCAGTATGACGTAGTGTCCAGCTGACTCTGCCCGCCGACTACGACATGGGGATCATCCGTGAACGAGTGGCGACGAAGGGGCAGCTGCTCGACGACTTCCCGGGCCTCGGTCTCAAGGCCTATCTGATACGCGAGCGCGGCGGGGACTCCCCCGTGAACCAGTACGCGCCGCTGTATCTGTGGGCGACGCCCGAGGGCATGAACTCCTTCCTCTGGGGCCCCGGATTCCAGAGACTCGTCGACGACTTCGGGCGGCCCGAGGTGCGGCACTGGACGGGGCTCTCGTACGAGGACGGCCCGGCGTACGGCGCTGCGCCGCGCACCGCCGTACGGCGCCGTCAGCGCATTCCCCAGCCGACTCCGCTCGCCCCCCTGATCGAGGAGGCGGTACGGGAGACCGAACGGCTCGCGCGCCTCGACGGCGTGGTGTCCGCGGCACTCGCCGTCGACCCGCACCACTGGGAGCTGCTGTATTTCTCGCTCTGGGCGCACGACGCTCCCAAGGAGGTCGGCGACCGCTACGAGGTGCTCCACCTCTCGGCCCCGCAGCACGCGGGGCTCCGCCGGGGCAGGCAGTGGTGAGCGGCGTACGCACGGTCCGGACGATCCTCGGCGGCGTACCTGCGGGCTGGCTGGGAGTCTGCGACGCCCACGACCATCTCTTTCTGCGCAGTCCGCGGCTGCCGGGGCAGGAACTGGACGATCCGGAGGCCGCGGCGGCCCGGTTGCACGCCTTCGGGGAGCTGGGCGGGCGGACGGTGGTCCAGTGGACTCCGTACGGGATGGGACGGCAGGCCGGTGCCCTCGCGTCCCTGTCGCGGTCGTCCGGTGTCCAGGTTGGTGGCCGCGACCGGACTGCATCAGTCGGTCCACTACGACGAGGAGCTGATCCGCCGGCTGCGCGACCGCGGCCCCGCCGAGCTCTTCGTCGCCGAACTGACCGAGGGCATCGGCGAGTCGGGCGTCCGGGCCGGGATCGTCAAGGTCGCGGGCACCTTCCACGGCATCGACACGCATGCCCGCCTCACTCTGACGGCTGCGGCCGCTGCCCATCACCGCACGGGCGCACCCCTCGCCGTCCACCTGGAACTGGGCACGGGGGCATATGACGTGCTGGATCTGCTCTGCGGGGAGTTCGGGGTTCCGCCGCAGCGCGTGATCCTCGGACATCTCGGGCGTTCCCCGGATCCGGTGGTCCAGCGGGAGGCCGCCGCGACAGGTGCGTATCTCGCCTTCGACGGCCCGTCGCGGGCACACCACACCACTGACTGGCGGCTGCCCGGGACACTTGCCGCGCTCGCGGACGCCGGCTTCGGCGGTCAGCTGCTGCTGGGCGGGGACACGACGACGCCGGAGACCCCTGGTATGCCGTATCCGCTGCGCAGGCTCCGCCCGGGCCTCGAACTCACTCTGGGCAAAGAGCTCATGGACCGGATACTGGTCGGGAACCCGGCCCTCGCCTGCGCCGTCGACTGGGACCGGGCCGTGCGAGGTTCTGCTGTTCCGCCAGTTTCGCCAGTTCCGCGTTCTGCTGTTCCGCGTTCTACTCCTCCGCCTGCTCCGCCTCCCGCTGAAGCCGGCGGGCGGTGCGCTCCTCGTGGATGAGACGGCCCACGAGCGCGCCGCCGTAGACGACCACCCCGACGCCGACCAGCCAGGACTGAATCACCAGCACGGTCCCGAACGGGCCGTACGTGATGGTGTTCGACGCGATCAGCGGTGAGAAGACCAGCTGGGAGAAGACCCGCAGCCCGAGCATGCACACGGCGGTCGTCACGGCCCCCGGCACCAGCGCCCGCCAGCGGACCCGCCCGCCGAGCAGCAGTCGCTGGGAGAACCAGAAGAACAGGAACGTGCCGATCAGGTCGCCCAGGGCGCCGAGGAGCGCCCTCCACGCGGGGTCGGACGGAACGGGTGCCGTGTTGACGAAGAGCACCAGCGAGAAGATGAGCAGAGCGAGCCAGACGACATGCCGCCACATGGTGTGCCAGCGGGCCGTCGGCAGGTCCCAGACCTTCTCGTAGCCGGTCTGCACCACCGATCCGAAGGTCAGGCCGAAGACGGTGAGCGCGGCGAGGCCGAAGGCCGTCGTACGCTGAAGCGCCTGCCCCGGCATGCCGAACAGCCGCTCGACCTCTTCCTGCGAGGACTCCGAGACTCCCAGCGCCTGGCTCAGCCATCGCGCGAAGCCCTGCCCGCTGGCCGGGTCGGCCGCCGCCACGACGATCAGCAGCGGGACGAGTGTCAGAAAGCCGAGTGCGGCAAAACCCATGGCGCGGTGCATCAACTCGATCTCGCGGCCGCGTTCCCAGCCGAGCCCGACGGGGGAGGCGAGAAACCTGCTCTGCAGGCGCTGGAGCCGGTGCGCGGTGGGCGCCTCGCCGGAAGGCTTCTGGGTCATATGTGATCGACTACCCGTTAGTGCACCGCGAGGCTTCCCTCGTGCCCCCGGACGGGTGTCCGTGCGGCGCCCTGACGCTTGCGCCGGTCACGCTGCGCCACGCCGCCGCTCGGGGAAGCCCTCCCCCGCCTCCCCGCCTCCGCCCGGGTCAGCTGAGCGCGCCGAGGGGGTCGTCGAGGACCGGCTGCCACGCCAGCTCCGCCGCTCCCACCAGGCTGTTGTGGTCGAGTGCGCAGGCCAGGATCGGTACGCCGCCGCTGCGCCCCCACAGACTGCGGTCGGCCACCACGGCACGCAGCCGCTCGGGATCCGCATCGAGCAGCTCGCGGTGCAGCCCGCCGAGGATGATGCGGTCGGGGTTGAGGATGTTGACCAGCCCGGCCAGTCCCAGACCCAGCCGGTCGATGAGCTCCTCGCAGGCGTTCCGCACGGCCGGGTCGTCGTACTCCGTGCGCAGCAGATCCCTCGACTGCTGGAGCAGGGAGACCTCGGGGCCCGGATCACGGCGGGCGGCCGTGAGGAAGGCGAGCGGGTCGGCCTCGACGTCGAGGCAGCCACGGCTGCCGCAGTGGCAGGGGCGGCCTTCGGGGTTGACGGTGAGATGGCCGACCTCGAGCGCGAGGCCCGAACTGCCGGTGTGCAGACGGCCGTCGAGGACGAGCGCGCCGCCGACACCGCGGTGCCCGGTGGCGACGCAGAGCAGGTGTTGCGCGCCGCGGCCCGCGCCGTGGCGGTGCTCGGCCAGCGCGGCGAGGTTGACATCGTTGCCGGTGAAGGCGGGGCCTTGGATCCCCGCGGCCCGGACCCGGTCGGCGAAGATGTCCCGGACGGGGGCCCCGGCCGGCCAGGCCAGGTGGAGCGGGTTGAGTGCGGTGCCTTCCGGTTCGGCGACGGCGGAGGGTACGGCGAGGCCCGCGCCCACGCACCGCCGCCCGCTCTCCCGCAGCAGGGCCGCGCCCGCCTCGACGACCTCGCCGAGTACCTGGGCAGGGTCGGCGGAGACCGTGACGCAGCCGGGCGCGGTGGCGACGGTCCGGCCGCCGAGTGCGACGAGCGCTGCCCGGAATCCGTCGGCGTGCACCTGCGCGGCGAGGACGACGGGGCCTGTGTCGTCGACGGCGAGACGGTGCGAGGGGCGACCTTGGGAGCCGGCGGCCGCGCCCGGCCGGGAGTCGACCCTGATCAGTCCGAGTGCTTCGAGTTCGGCGGCCACGGCGCCTGCGGTGGCGCGGGTGACGCCGAGTTCCGCGGTGAGTACGGCCCGGGTGGGCGCGCGGCCGGTGTGCACCAGTTCCAGTCCAGGGCCGAGCGCGCTGCGGCCTCTGTCCAGCCTCGCCCGGGTCGTCGTCGCCTTGCCGTCCATGGAGGCGAGTCTCCCATGATCCGGAGGCGGGTCAGCCGCCTTGTACGGATCGGGTTCCGGCCTCTATGGTGAGTTTGTGCCGCTACTAAACAAACTACGGACGGCCGCACCGGGGGGACCGGGCGGAAACACCGCCGCACTCCCCCTGGCCCGCCTCCGCGCCGCCCTGACCATCTTCTTCGCCCTCGACGGCTTTCTCTTCGCCGGCTGGGTCGTCCGCATCCCCGCCATCAAGCAGCAGACCGGCTCCTCGGCGAGCGACCTGGGCCTCGCCCTGCTCGGGGTGTCGGCAGGCGCCGTGGTGACGATGACGCTCACCGGCCGTCTCTGCCGCCGCTTCGGCAGCCACCCGGTGACGGTCGCCAGCGGCGTACTGCTGTCGCTGAGCATCGCGCTCCCGCCGCTGACGCATTCGGCGCTCGCCCTCGGGCTGGTGCTGCTGGTGTTCGGGGCCGCGTACGGCGGGATCAATGTCGCCATGAACAGCGCCGCGGTCGATCTCGTCGGGGCCATGCGGCGGCCCGTGATGCCGAGCTTCCACGCGGCGTTCAGCCTCGGCGGAATGATCGGCGCGGGCCTCGGCGGGCTGGTCGCGGGCGGCCTGTCCCCCACCGTGCATCTGCTGACCCTCACCGGTGTCGGCCTGCTGGTCACCGCCGCCGCGGGGCCCGCCCTGCTCCGCCACCCGGCGCCCGGCGCCGAAAAGAGGACGTGGGAGCCCCGGCCGCGCCGCCTTCAGGGCCGCACCCGCCGGCTCGTCGTGCTCTTCGGCGTGATCGCGCTCTGCACGGCGTACGGGGAAGGAGCGATGGCCGACTGGGGCGCGCTCCACCTCGAACAGGATCTGCATGCCCATCCGGGCGTCGCCGCCGCCGGCTACTCGCTGTTCGCGCTGGCCATGACGGCCGGGAGGCTCACCGGTACGACCCTGCTGGAGCGGCTCGGCCAGACCCGCACTCTTGTCGCGGGCGGGACGACGGCGGCGGCCGGCATGCTGCTCGGCGCCCTCGCGCCCACCGCGTGGCTCACGCTGCTGGGCTTCGCCGTGACCGGCCTGGGTCTGGCGAACATCTTCCCGGTGGCGGTGGCCAGGGCGGGAGCACTCGCCGGACCCGGTGGGGTCGCGGCCGCGTCCACGCTCGGCTACGGCGGGATGCTCCTCGGACCGCCCGCGATCGGGTTCCTCGCCGACTGGTTCTCACTGCCGGCCGCACTGACGACGGTGGCGGCTCTCGCGGCCGGTGCGGCGCTGATCGGATACGGGGCACGGAACGCCTCGGTGCCCCGTACGGCTGATGAGCCGTACTCGGGCCTCCCGGACCCGTCGGAGGTGACCATCGAAGGGGCACCCGCTGCGCCGCTGTGTCCGTACGACGGATCTGCCGCAGACCGGTCCCCACTGGCACAATCACCCGCATGGAGACCGCTGGGCTGATCAAGGCCCTCGTGCGCGAGGGCCAGTTGCTGGCCACGGCCGCCTCCGAGGCGGGCCCGGAAGCGGCCGTACCGACCTGCCCCGGCTGGAACGTACGTGACCTGCTGCGCCACACGGGCACGGTCCACCGCTGGGCGACGGCCTTCGTGAACGAGGGTCACACCTCCTTCCATCCCGGCGCGGGCGAGCCCGATCTCGACGGGGACGAGCTGCTGGAGTGGTTCAGGGAGGGGCACGGTCTCCTGGTGGCCGCGCTGAGCGAGGCACCGGCGGATGTGGAGTGCTGGACCTTCCTGCCTGCGCCCTCACCGCTCGCGTTCTGGGCACGGCGGCAGGCGCACGAGACCTCCATCCACCGGGCGGACGCCGAGTCGGCGCTCGCCGGGAAACCGGGAACGGTCGCCGCGGCCTTCGCCGCGGACGGCATCGACGAGCTGCTGTGCGCCTTCCACGCCCGCCCCAAGAGCCGGGTGCGGACGAAGGAGGTGCGCATCCTTCGCGTACGGGCCATCGACACGGACGACGTATGGACCGTACGACTCTCGACGGAGCCCGCACAGACGGAGCGCACCGAAGAGGGGCCTGCGGACTGCGAGTTGAGCGGAACGGCCGAGCAGCTCTATCTGGCGCTCTGGAACCGGCTGCCGCTCACGGCCGCGTCCGTCACCGGCGACGCGGAGCTTGCGCAGCTGTGGCGCGAGCAGTCCGCCATCACCTGGTCGTAGGCCCTCTTACACGGACGGCGGGGAGGACGGGTCCGGCAGCATCCGGGAGAGCACCGCGCGCTGCAGCGGCAGCACGTCGGCATGGCGGGCCCGTCCGGCATCGGTGAGCACGACCCGTACACCCCGCCGGTCCTCACTGCACATCGCGCGCGTCACCAGACCGTCCTTTTCCAGCCGCGCGACCAGGCGTGACAGGGCGCTCTGACTGAGATGGACCCGGGCCGCAAGCTCCTGGACGCGGTACGCACAGCCGCCGCCGTCCGACGACTCCTCGGCGAGCACGTCCAGGACCTCGAAGTCACTGGCGCCCAGCCCGTGCTGATGCAGCGCGCGGTCGAGCTCGCAGATCGTACGGGCATGCAGCGCGAGGACATCGCGCCACTCCTCCGCGAGCGCTCGCTCGGACTTCTTCGCTGCCATGGGCGCACGTTAGCAGAAATCACTCACTTTGTTGCACCGGAATTAAATGCACTTGCAGTCAATGCGCATGCATGTACTGTCCTCCTCATGATCTCTCCGCTCAACGTCCCCGTACCGCAGGAGCGTTGGAGCCCGCGGCTGTGGGGCACCCTGCTCGTGCTCTGCGCCGCGATGTTCCTCGACGCCCTCGACGTCTCGATGGTCGGCGTCGCCCTGCCCTCGATCGCCACCGATCTCGACCTGTCCACCGCGAGCCTGCAGTGGATCGTCAGCGGCTACATCCTCGGATACGGCGGTCTGCTGCTGCTCGGAGGCCGCGCGGCCGACCTGCTCGGCCGCCGCCGGGTCTTCCTGATCGCGCTCGCCGTCTTCGCGCTCGCCTCCCTGCTCGGCGGGCTCGTCGACTCCGGACCGCTGCTGATCGCCAGCCGCTTCATCAAGGGGCTGAGTGCCGCGTTCACCGCGCCGGCGGGGCTCTCCATCATCACCACCACCTTCAAGGAAGGCCCCCAGCGCAACCGCGCGCTGGCCATCTACACCACCTGCGCCGCCACCGGCTTCTCCATGGGCCTGGTCCTGTCCGGACTGCTCACCGAGGTGAGCTGGCGCCTGACGATGCTGCTGCCCGCGCCTGTCGCCCTGATCGCGCTCGTGGCCGGAATCAAGCTGATCCCGCGGAGCAGCCGCGACGGCGCCGGAAAGGGATACGACGTGCCGGGCGCCGTCACCGGCACGGCCTCGATGCTGCTGCTCGTCTTCACCGTCGTGCAGGCCCCCGAGGCGGGCTGGGCCTCGGCGCGCACCCTGCTGTCCTTCCTCGCCGTCGCCGCACTGCTGACCGTCTTCGTCGCGATCGAACGGCGCAGCTCGCACCCGCTGATCCGGCTGGGGGTGCTGCGCTCGGGCAGCCAGATCCGGGCCAACCTCGGTGCCGCCACCTTCTTCGGCTCGTACGTCGGTTTCCAGTTCCTCGTCACGCAGTACATGCAGTCCCTGCTCGGCTGGTCGGCGTTGCAGACGGCGCTGGCCTTCCTTCCGGCGGGTGCGCTGGTGGCGCTCTCCTCGACGAAGATCGGCTCGGTCGTGGACCGGTTCGGCACACCCCGCGTGATAGCCACCGGCCTCACCCTGCTGGTCATCGGGTACGCGCTCTTCCTCCGGATCGACCTCGCACCGAGCTATGCCGCGGTGATCCTGCCCTCGATGCTGCTCATCGGCGCCGCCTGCGCACTGGTCTTCCCCTCGCTCAACATCCAGGCCACCAATGGCGTGGAGGACCACGAACAGGGCATGGTCTCCGGCCTGCTGAACACCTCGATCCAGGTCGGCGGGGCGATCTTCCTCGCTGTCGTCACCGCGGTGATCACGGCAGGCGGTGAGGCGGGCTCTCCGCAGGAGGTGCTGGACAGCTTCCGGCCCGGGCTGGTCGTGGTGACGGCCGTCGCCGTAGCCGGACTGCTCATCACGCTGACCGGTCTGCGTACGCGCCGTGGCACCACGCAGAGCGTCGTGGTCGTCAAGTCCCTCCAGGAGAACGCGGACGAGCCCGAGCGCGTGGCGGTGCACGACTGATACACCCCCTGCACACCCCGCTTCGCGGCGGGGCGGCGGCCGACGCGGAGCTCTTGCCCGTCGGCCGCCGCCCCTGTGACACTTCGGACATGGGCAGACGTACGCAGGCGGACCGGGACGCCATGACGGTCGAGATCGGGTACGCGCTGCTGAGCGCGGTCCTCGTCGCGGCCCTGGTCTTCGGGGTGATCGCGGGACCGAAGCTGATGTTCGCTCTGCCGTACGCCGCCGAGCGCGGACTGCTCGTCGCGGGCTGTGCGGCAGCGGCCGTCACCTTCGTCGTACGCGTGGTGACCGTGCTGTGGCGCTTCTCCGGTACGTCCCCCCGGCCGCCGGCTCAGCCGAGCCAGCCCGGCCGTACCAGCCCCGACTCATAGGCCAGTACCACCAGTTGGGCCCGGTCGCGGGCTCCGAGCTTCACCATCGTGCGGCTCACATGTGTCTTGGCGGTGAGCGGGCTGACGACCAGTCGGCGGGCGATCTCCTCGTTGGACAGGCCGATGCCGACCAGGGCCATCACCTCCCGCTCCCGTTCGGTGAGTGCGCCCAGACCGTCGGCGTCCGCGGGCGCCTTGGAGCGGGCCGCGAACTCGGCGATGAGACGGCGGGTCACTCCCGGCGACAGCAGCGCGTCCCCTTCCACCACCGCCCGTACCGCACGCAGCAGTTCCTCCGGCTCGGTGTCCTTCACCAGGAAGCCGGAGGCACCGGAGCGGATCGCCTCGAAGACGTATTCGTCGAGCTCGAAGGTGGTGAGCATGACCACCTTCACACCGTTCAGCCGCTCGTCCTCGGTGATCCGGCGGGTGGCCGCGAGACCGTCGAGCAGCGGCATACGGATGTCCATCAGCACGACGTCGGGGCGCAGTTCGTGCACCAGACGCACCGCTTCCTCGCCGTCGGCGGCCTCGCCCGTGACCCCGATGTCCTGCTGGGCGTCGAGCAGCGCTCTGAAGCCTGCCCTGACCAGCAGCTGATCGTCGGCGAGCAGTACGCGGATCACATCGTCTCCTTCGGCCGCACAGGGAGGTCGGCCCGTACCCGGAAGCCGCCGTCCGGTCGCGGACCCGCCTCGATCGTGCCACCGAGAGCGGCGGCCCGCTCCCGCATTCCGGCCAGCCCGTTGCCGCTGCCGCCCGCGTCCGAGCCGGTGGCCGGGCCTTCGTCGTCGATACGGAGTTCGAGGCGGCCGGGCGCGTACGCGATCCGTACCCGCGCGGTGCGCGAGCCCGAGTGGCGTACGACATTGGTCAGGGCCTCCTGGACGATCCGGAAGGCGGCGAGATCGGCGCCCGGCGGGAGGGGCACGCGCTCGCCCGCCGTCTCGGTCTCGACGCTCAGGCCGGTACTCGCGGCCTGTTCGACGAGTTCGGGAAGGCGGTCGAGACCGGGAGCGGGCGCGCGGGGAGCGTCGCCCTGCGTACGCAGTGTGTCGAGGACCTGCCGGACCTCGCCGAGGGCCTCCTTGCTCGCCGCCTTGATGGTGGTGAGCGCGGTGCGTGCCTGTTCGGGATCGTTGTCGAGCAGGGCGAGACCCACGCCCGCCTGGACGTTGATGACCGAAATGGAGTGGGCGAGGACATCGTGCAGCTCGCGGGCGATCCGCAGCCGCTCCTCGTCGGCGCGGCGCTTCTCCGAGGCGGCCCGCTCGGCGCGCTCCCGGGCCCAGACCTCGCGCCGGATGCGTACGAGCTCCGACCCGGCGAGGATCGCCACCACCCACGCGGCGATCACCACCTCCTCCCCCCAGGGGGCGGCGTCGTCCGTGCCGGGTGGCAGGTAGGCGTAGAGCCAGTGGGCGATCAGCAGATGCCCCGCCCAGAGGCCGCCGAGCGCCCACCAGGCGGCCTTCCGGTGTCCGGAGACGACCGCGGCGAAGCAGCCCACGGCGACAGTGATGAAGATCGGCCCGTGGGGATACCCCCCGGCCAGATAGAGCAGCGCCGTCGCGGCGACACCGAAGACCGCGACGACGGGCCGTCGGTTGCGCAGCAGAAGAAACGCCGGGCCCGCAAGCAGCAGTACGCGCGCGAAAGCATCGAGCGGACTGCTGGTCGCCGCCTGCCCCTTCGCGGCGAACCCGGTCCCCACCATGACGAACACCGCCAGGGCGAGGGTCGAGGGCCAGGGCACCGTGGCGGCGTTGCGCCGCGCCTCCCACAGCCGCATCAGCGGTGGTCCGCCGCCCCGGGCCCAGGGGGGACCACCACATCTGCGGGCGCGCTGCTCTTCCATACCGCCACGCTAGACCGGGCCCGGGAACGCAGGCGTCAGCCGGGCGTGGCGATCACGCCTACTCCCTGTGCAGTACGCCGCCGGGGTCGCCACGCAGTCCGACCTCGTGTGCGAGCCGGGCCGCGGAGTGGGCGAAGAAGGCGTCGCGTTCCTCGACCACGCGGTTGAACTGGCCGAAGAGCTCGAAGGAGATCAGCCCGAAGAGCTGGGACCAGGCGGCGACCAGGGCCACGACGACCGCGGGCGGCAGATCGGGAGCGAGGTCGGCGGCGAGCCGGCGTGCTTCGGGGCGCAGTCCGTCGGCGAGCGGGGGGAGCGCAATGCCGTCCGCGCGGTGGGCGTCGCGGGCGACGGAGATCAGCGCGAGTCCGACGCGAGAGGCGGGGCCGATGGTGTCCTGGGGCGCGGTGTAGCCCGGGACCGGGGAGCCGTAGATCAGTGCGTACTCATGGGGGTGGGCGAGGGCCCAGGTGCGTACCGCCGAGCAGAGGGCGATCCAGCGGGCGAGGTGGCGGGCCGGGCGGGCCGTCGCACCGGGGCCGGCGGCGGTCTCGGCTTCGGTTTCCGTTTCGGTCTCAGCTACGGCGTCTGCTTCTGCGAGCCGAGCTCCGGCGTCTGCTTTCGCGAGTGCGGTCTCGGCGGCCGTGCCGACCGAGTCGTAGGCGTCGACGATCAGGGCGGTCAGCAAGTCGTCGCGGCTGGGGAAGTAGCGGTAGAGGGCGGAGGAGACCATCCCCAGTTCGCGGGCGACGGCGCGCAGGGACAGCTTCGCGGCGCCCTCGGCCGCGAGCTGCTTGCGGGCCTCGTCCTTGATTGCCGCGGTGACTTCGATACGGGCCCGTTCCCTGGCCCCTCGGACTGTGCTCATGGGAGACAGTGTGCCACTTTTCAGAGCGCTGCACTGAAATGAGAGCAGTGCTCTTGCTTTGGATCACCATTTTCGTACACACTGCTCTCAAGCGAGAGCAGTGCTCACAGTTTCGAAGGAGTCCCGATGTCCGAGCTGTCCGCACACGTCATGAAGCCCGGCTGGATCACCGTCAATGTCATCAACCGAGCCGTCGCATGGATGACCCGGCGCGGCATCAGCGTCTGGGGCTCCCGAGTCCTCGCCGTACGAGGCCGCAAGAGCGGCGAATGGCGGCGCACCCCCGTCAACCTGCTCACGGTGAACGGAGAGCAGTACCTGGTGGCCCCGCGCGGCCATGTCCAGTGGACCCACAACATGCGCGCCGCGGGCGGCGGTGAACTGCATCTGGGCAAGCACGTCCAGGTGTTCACCGCCGAGGAGGTGGCGGACGACGACAAGCCCACCCTGCTGCGCATCTACCTCAAGCGCTGGAAGGCCGAGGTCGGCGTGTTCTTCGGCGGCGTCGGCCCCGACTCCTCCGACGAGGAGCTGCGCGCCGTCGCTCCCAAGCACCCGGTCTTCCGGATCACGGTGAAGTGACTCTGCACAGGGACGCGGCACTGCACAGGGACGCGGCACTGCACAGGGACGCGGCACTGCGCAGCACCGGCACAGCCGCCTGCCTCCCTCCGCACCGCGCACGCCCTCGTGCACGCGGCGTACGCTCCCGCGCACGCCCCCGTACACCTCCGCAGTACGCCCCCCTTACGCCTCCGCACCCGTTAGGCGCGCCGGTCCATCGCCTCCAGCGCGCGCCGCGCCATCGGATGCGTACGCACCAGCCCGGCCAGCGTCGTCGATCCGCGCGCGATGTCCGCGAACGCCTTCCAGGCGGGCCGGAAACCGGTGATCGCCGCATGCAGCAGCCCCGGGCGGCGCTCGAAGAGGGCGAGCATCCGCCGCCCGACCCCCATCTCCACACCCAGTCCCGACTTGATCGCAAACGCGTAATTCAGGGCTTGGCGGCGCGCGTCCACGGCGTCATGGGCCTCCGAGATCCTGGCCGCCCACTCCCCCGCGAGCCGCCCCGACCGCAGCGCGAAGGAGATCCCCTCGCGGGTCCACGGCTCAAGCAGCCCTGCCGCGTCCCCGCACACCAGCACCCGCCCGCGCGACAGGGGCGAGTCGTCGCTGCGGCACCGGGTCAGATGCCCGGAGGAGACCGCCGGCTCGAATCCGGCGAGCCCCAGCCGCGCGATGAAGTCCTCCAGATAGCGCTTGGTCGCCGCGCCCTCGCCCCGCGCCGAGATCACTCCGACCGTCAGCGTCCGCCCCTTGGGGAACACCCAGCCGTAACTCCCAGGCATCGGGCCCCAGTCGATGAGCACCCGGCCCGCCCAGTCGTCGGCTACCGTCGCCGGCACCGGAATCTCCGCCTCCAGGCCGAGGTCCACCTGGTCGAGCTTCACCCCGACATGCGCCCCTATCCGGCTGGCGCTGCCGTCCGCGCCGACGACCGCACGCGCCAGTACGGTCTCGCCGTCCGCCAGCACCACGGCGACCGTGCGCCGGTCCGGCACGGCGGGACCGTGCTGCTCGACGCGGGCGACGGTCGCGCCGGTGCGCAGCACGGCACCCGCCTTCTGTGCCTGCTCCACCAGTCCCGCGTCGAACTCGGGGCGGTTGATGAGCCCGAAGAGCATCCGCCGGGAGCGGCGTGTACGCGTCAGTCGGCCGTTCAGCGAGAAGGTGACGGCGTGCACCTTGTCCTGCAACGGTAGTTCGAAGCCGGGCGGAAGACTGTCACGCGAGGGACCGATGATCCCTCCACCGCATGTTTTGTAGCGGGGCAGTTCGGACTTCTCCAGCAGCAGCACCTGCCGGCCGGCCACCGCCGCCGCATAGGCCGCCGAAGCTCCCGCCGGTCCGCCGCCGACCACGACGACGTCCCACACCGGCTCGCCGTGCTCACTTGCTGCCCCTGCCCCGGCGGCACCGTTCTCGCTGCTCACGATGTGTTTCTGCTCCCGATCCGACCCGTGGCCCATGCTCTCGACGGCATCCTACGGCGCAGTCGGGTTCCGCCCCCTGTGGGAGGATCGACCACACATTCGCCGTACACACATCACATAACGTCGCACCCACGAGGAGCGTGCCCATGACCGCCGATCCGATCGCCGAGACCGTCGCATCCCTGCTGCCCCGCGCGCAGGCGGAGCTCACGGAGCTGGTGGCCTTCCAGTCGGTGGCGGATCCGGCGCAGTTCCCCAAGAGCGAGTGCGAGGCCGCGGCGAGGTGGGTCGCCGACGCCCTGCACGCCGAGGACTTCCAGGACATCGCCGTCCTCGACACCCCGGACGGCACGCAGTCCGTCTACGGCTTCCTGCCCGGCCCGGCGGGCGCGCCGACCGTACTGCTGTATGCGCACTACGACGTGCAGCCGCCGCTGGACCTGGCCGCCTGGACCACCCCGCCGTTCGAGCTCACCGAGCGCGACGGCCGCTGGTACGGACGCGGAGCCGCGGACTGCAAGGGCGGCTTCATCATGCATCTGCTCGCGCTGCGCGCCCTCAAGGCGAACGGCGGTGTGCCGGTGAACATCAAGGTGATCGTCGAGGGCTCGGAGGAGCAGGGCACGGGAGGCCTCGAGCGGTACGCCGAAGCGCACCCCGAGCTGCTGATCGCCGACACCATCGTCATCGGCGACGCCGGGAACTTCCGGCTGGGGCTGCCCACGGTCACCGCGACGCTGCGCGGGATGACGCTCGTGCGCGTCCAGATCGACACCCTCGAAGGCAATCTGCACTCCGGCCAGTTCGGCGGCGCGGCCCCCGACGCGCTGGCCGCGCTGATCCGCGTGCTGGACTCGCTCCGTGCCGAGGACGGCTCGACGACCGTGGACGGCCTTTCCGCCGAGGCTGCTTGGGAGGGACTGCAGTACCCGGAGGCGGACTTCCGCAAGGATGCCAAGGTGCTCGACGGCGTGGGGCTGATCGGTACGGGCGCGGTCGCGGACCGCATCTGGGCGCGCCCCGCCGTCACGGTGCTCGGTATCGACTGCCCGCCGGTCATCGGCGCGACCCCGTCCGTGCAGGCGGGCGCGCGGGCGCTGATCAGCCTGCGGGTGCCGCCGGGCCAGGACGCCGCCGAGGCGACCAAGCTGCTGGCCGCGCACCTGGAGGCACACACTCCGTGGGGTGCGCGGGTCGCGGTGGAGCAGGTCGGTCAGGGCCAGCCGTTCCAGGCGGACATCTCCAGCCCGGCGTACTCCTCGATGGCCGAGGCGATGCGCGCCGCCTACCCGGGCGAGGAGATGCAGTCGGCAGGCATGGGCGGCTCGATCCCGCTGTGCAACACGCTCGCAGCGCTCTACCCCGAGGCGGAGATCCTGCTGATCGGCCTGAGCGAGCCGGAGGCGCAGATCCACGCGGTGAACGAGTCCGTCTCACCCGAGGAACTCGAGCGGCTGTCGGTCGCCGAGGCGTTGTTCCTGGTCAACTACGCCGCGTCCAAGACGGTTTGAGCGGAGCGGGCTTAAGCGTTCAGCGAAGATCGCGCTCAGCGTAGATCCATGCTGCGGGCGTACGACCTTGCGTACGTTCGCCGTATGGACTTCATCGAGGTACTCCCTCAGCTGCACATGTTCCGCTTCGCGATCGGCCAGGCGTATCTGTGGCGCGACGGCGACGAGCTGACCCTGATCGACGCGGGCAATGTGCACGCGGCCCCGGACATCGAACAGGCCATACGGAGCGTGGGTCTGCGCCCCGACGCCATCCGCCGGATCGTGCTCACCCACTGCCACCGCGACCATGTGGGCGCGGCCCAGGAGCTGGCGGACCGGTACGGCGCCGAGGTGCTGGCCCACCGCCTCGACGCCCCCGTGGTCCGCGGCGAGCAGCCGGTCCCGGAGCCCGTGCTGCTCGACTGGGAGATTCCGCTGTACGAGCACGGACTCACCGTTCCGCCTGCCCCGCCGACCCGCGTCGACCGTGAGCTCGAGGACGGCGACGACCTCGGCTTCGGCGACGGGGCCGTGGTGGTCCACTCCCCCGGCCACACCGACGGCTCCATCGGCATCCATCTCCCGCGCCACGGCGTGCTGTTCACGGGCGACTGCATCGCTGCGGTGGGCCAGGTGATGCTGGGCGTCTTCAACGTGGACCGCGCGCAGGCCGAGGTGTCGATGCGCCGTCTCGCCTCGCTCGCGCCGTCCACCGTCTGCTTCGGGCACGGCGACCCGCTCACGGAGAACGCGCCGACCGTACTGCTCGCGTCAGCCGACGGGGATGCCGGCCTCTAGATTGAGCACGGTCCCGCGCTCGCGGGCCCGCAGTGCCCAGCGCAGCCGTTCGCTGCGGGTGGGAGGAAGCAGTTCGGCCGCCTCCTGCTCGCTCACGAAGCGCCAGTCGCGCAGCTCCGATCCGGGCAACAGCACCCGCCGCGCCGTGCCGCTGTGCAGCCGGCCGCCGTCGAAGAGCAGCCGCAGTCCGCCGAACCCCGGCGGTCGCGGCGGCTCCCAGTCGACCACCAACAGCCTGGGCACCTCGCCCAGTTCGATGCCCAGCTCCTCGGCGACCTCGCGCATTCCGGCGCGCGCGGGCGCCTCGCCCCGCTCCACCACTCCGCCGGGGAACTCCCAGCCCGGCTTGTAGGTGGGGTCGACGAGCAGCACCCGGTCCTGCTCGTCGAAGAGCAGCACGCCCGCGGCGAGGGTCTCGGCGGTCGGCTCGGGCGTCTGGACGATCTCACAGGCCGCGGCCGCTCCGGTCCGTACCGCCTCCGCAATCCGCTGCGCCGTCCGGCGCGGGTCGAGCGGGCCGTTGTCGATGACATGCGCGTCCGCGGTGATCCAGCCGAGCGCTGCGCGGTACGGCTCGATGTGGTCGTACGCCCACTGCCGCACCCGCTGGTCCGCGTCCGGAATGCCGTCCGGGGTGTCCGGCTCCTCGCGGGCGGCTGTCCGCTCGCGCAGGATCGTTTCGCCTGGGCCCAGCAGCACATGTCTCACGGGTATGCGCCGGGAGGCGAGACCGCCGAAGATCTCATCGCGGTACTCCTGGCGGAGCAGGGTCATCGGTACCACGAGCACACCGCCGAGCTCGGCCAGCAGCGCGGCCGCGGTGTCCACCACGAGCCGTCGCCAGATCGGCAGATCCTGATAGTCGCCCACTTCGGCGAGCCGCTTCTGCGGCAGCAGATCGCGCAGACCGCCGCCGATCAGTTCGGGGTCGAACAGAGTGCTGTTCGGGATCAGGTCGATCAGTTCGCGTGCAGTACTGGTCTTGCCCGCTCCGAACGCACCGTTGATCCAGACGATCACGGTTCCCCCTCTTCCGTAGCCCTCAGTGGATTGCCCGCAACACCCTGCCACGGAAACCCGTGGCGGCAACCGGTCGGCTGATCGCGGACACAACTGTGGCCGTGCTGTTGCCGGTTCACCACCACCGCCGCGGGCGGTGCCGCGTCTCACCATACGAACAGTGCTCCTTCGACGGACCGTGACACCGGGCACGGAGCGTCGTTGGAGCGGGAGAGACAAGGGGGTGCAGGATGCTCCGTACGGTGTTGGAGAGGTTCCCTGCCGGAGGGCCGCGCGGCAGCTGGCCTGCCGAGGAGTTCGCCCGGGACCGTCGGAACGAGGGTCTGGCGGCGGAGGTCGTGATGGACTTGGACTCGGACGCTTTTCTGGTGGTCGTGTCGCAGCAGACGGCCGACGCGGTCACCTAGTGGGGGTCTTTTCGATCGTGCCGGGTCCGCGGTCCCCGGACACGACAAAGCCCCCGCCCCGCGCAGGAACGGGGGCCGTACGGCTCAGCCCTTGGTGGAGCCCAGGGTGAGCCCGGCGATGAAGTGGCGCTGGAGCAGCAGGAAGACCACCAGCGTCGGCAGTGCCACGATCACCGAGCCCGCCGCCAGCAGGTTGTAGTCGGTGAAGAACTGGCCGCGGAGGTTGTTCAGCGCCGAGGTGACGGGGAGTTTGTCACCGTCGGAGATGAAGACCAGCGCCCAGAGGAAGTCGTTGTACATCCAGGTGAACTGGAGCGTGCCGAGCGCCGCGAGGGCGGGGCGGCACAGGGGCAGGGTGATGCGCCAGTACTGCGTCCACACGCCCGCGCCGTCCACGATCGCCGCTTCCAGGATCTCCTGCGGCAGGGTGCGCATGAAGTTGGCGAGGACGAAGACACAGAACCCGATCTGGAAGCCGATCTGGACGGAGACGACCGCCCAGTACGAGTCGAACATCGTCATCGAGTCGGACATCCAGTACGGCAGCGGGATGCGGTTGAACAGTACGTACAGCGGAGTGACGATCACCTGCTGGGGCAGCAGATTGCCCGCGGTGAACAGCATCAGCAGCACGATCGAGCCCCGCATCCTCAGCCGCGCCACGGCGAAGGCGACGAACGAGGCGAAGAAGAGTGTGAGGAGCACGCCCGGCACCGCGATGATGAGGGTGTTGACGAAGTACTTCGTCATCCCCGAGTCGCTGAAGGCCTGTTGGTAGTAGTCGAAGGAGAGCTTCTCCGGCAGCGAGAAGTACCCGTTCTCGGAGGTCTCGTCGTACGGCCGGAGGGAGGCGTACACCGCGAGCAGCAGGGGTGCCAGGAAGGCCAGCGAGACGGCCATCAGGAAGGCGTGCACGCCGAGGCGGCCGGGGCGAAGAGCGCGCCGGCGGGTGGGTGGGGCCGGAGCGGGGCTGGTGGCGGCGGGCGCCGGGGCGGTGTCGAGCGTCATCGGTTCTTCTCCCCACGGATCTCCTGGACCAGATACGTCACGACGAATCCCATGGAGACGAGCAGCAGCACCACGGCGATCGCCGAGCCGAATCCGATGCGGCTGGCCTCGCCGATGATGTTGTCGGTGACGAGGACCGAGAGCAGCTCCAGGCCGTTTCTGCCCTTGTTGACGGCATAGACGATGTCGAAGGCGCGCAGCGACTCGATGACGGTGATGACGCCGACGATGACGTTGACGGGCCGCAGGGTCGGAAAGACGACGCGGAAGAAGGTCTGTGACTCGCTCGCGCCGTCGATGGCCGCGGCTTCCTTCAGCGCCGGGTCGACGGCCTTGAGGCCGGCCAGGTAGAGGATCATCACATAGCCGGTGTGCCGCCAGGCGGCGGCCAGCAGGATCATCCAGATGTTCAGGTCGGGATCGCCGAGCCAGTCGGTGGGGTGCTCGGTGTCACCGAGGATCGCGTTGAGTGCGCCCTGATCGCGGGAGAAGATCAGCTGGGCGATGAAGCCGACGACGGCGAGCGAGAGCACCACCGGCATGTAGAGCGTCGACTGGTAGAAGCGGCTGAAGCGGACGCCGCGGTCGATGAGAACGGCGAGCAGCAGCCCGAACGGGGTGGCGATCAGCCCGAGGAAGGCGAGCCAGAGCAGATTGTGGCGGGCGGCGGGCCAGAAGGCCGGGTAGTTGGTGAAGAGGTTCTCGTAGTTCTGCGTACCGACCCAGGAGATCTCTCCGATGCCGTCCCAACTGGTGAAGGAGAGGACGACGGAGGCCAGGGTCGGTCCCCACACGATGACCACGTCGAGCAGGATCGGTATGCCGAGCAGTACGCCCAGGACGGCAAGGTCCCGACGGGTGAACCGCCGCGGCCCTCGCCGGACGGCGCGCCGCGAGATGCCGGCCCTCGTTGGCCCCCCGGTGTCGTTCGGGGTGCCCCGGGCGGCCTGCGGTTCCGGCCGGGGGTCGGGGGGTTGGCCCCCCGGAGATTGCAGCAGCGGCACGGGCGGTGGCTCCCAGTTCGTCTCGGCCGGTGTCGGTCAGTCGGTCCGCGGTCCGTCGGTGAGTCGGTGAGTCGGTGAGTCGGTCCGCAGGTCTCGGGGTCCGCCGGGGACACGGGTCAGTCGGAGGCGAAGATGGTCTTCTTCTGCCGCTCGATGTCATTGACCAACCCGTCCACGTCCTTGGGGTTGTTGATGAAGCTCTGAATGGCCGGGATCATCACCGTCGAAGCGAAGTCCGGCCTGGTGTCACGGTCCAGGAACTGCGATATCTGCTGGGCGCCGGAGACGAGTTCGACGGCCTTCTTCTGGATCGGCGTGTACTTCGAGGTGTCGGCCTCATCGCTGACGGCGATGTTGTGGGGGTCACTGGCGAGGTAGACGTCCTCCGCCCGGCCCGTGGCCAGCCACTTCAGCAGGTCCTTGGCGCTCTCCATGTTCTTGGCCCTCTTGAGGTTCTTCGACTTCTTCGCCAGCAGGAAGCCGTCGATGGGCGCCTCCACGGCGTCCTGGCCGTGCTCGGGGTTGATCACCGGGAACGGAAAGAAATCGATGTCGGCCTGCTCCGCCTCGGGGAACTGGGCGCCGGGGTGCGGGAGTCCGAAGACCGCCATCCCCGCCTCCTTCTTCTGGAGGCTGGTGGCGGCCTCCTGCCAGGTGCGGCCGTTGGCGCCGGGCTGGCAGTACGGGATGAGGCGGCGCCAGGTGTCGAAGACCTCTTTGACCCGCCTGTCGGTCCACGCCTCCTCACCCGCCATCAGGTTCTTGTGGAACTCGTAGCCGTTGGTGCGCATATTGATGTAGTCGAAGGTGCCCATGGCCGGCCAGCCGTCCTTGTCGCAGAACGCGATGGGAACGAGCTTGTCCTTCTGCATCTGCCTGGCGAGCGCGATGTACTCGTCGAGCGTCTTGGGGGCCTGGTAGCCGCGCTGCTGGAAGACGCTCGTCCGGTGGAAGACCGCCCACGGGTAGTAGTAGTACGGCGTGAGGTACTGCTTGCCGTCCTCACCGGTGGACTGGGCCTTCAGCGCCGGCGAGAACCCCTGGTAGCTCTGCCAGTTGTCGCTGATGTCGTACAACAGCCCCTTCTTGGCGAAGAACTGCATGCGATAGCCCGCGAACCACATGAAGACATCGTCCGGCTTGCCCTGGAGGTAGCGGTTGATGTTCTCCTGGAAGGTGTTGTGGTCGACGGTGTTGACCTCGACCTTCCGCCCTTCCTTCGACTGCTTGCCGTACGCGGCGAACGCGTCGGCGAAAGCCTTCTTCGGCACCGGGTCGGACGAGTTGGACCCCATGGTGATGGTCTTTCCGTCCCCGCCCGGCCCGCTGCCACAGGCAGCGAGCAGCGAGGGCAGCGCAACCGCACCTGCACCCACCGCCGCACCGCGCAGCAGATTCCGCCGGGACATCCGATGTCCTGCCACGCTGCCTGGCACGGCAGATCCATTGAACGATGGCTGGGCCATATCCCCTCCTCGATGGTGCAACTCAACACAACCGAACGCGAGGATTGGATCTCACCCCCAGGAAGGGGTGCAGTCAAGGGTTTGAACGAGACATCAAACAACTGTTACCGCATCTCTTCCAACAGACTCCAACACGCCCTACCGTAAACGCTCGCGACTGACGCGTACATGTCGCCACCCGAAATGCGCGAGTACGGAGGAACGTCACGATGCGTCACCTTCCCACCCGCACTACCCGCCATCGAGTCGTCGGAGCGCTGGCCGCCGCGCTGTTATGTACCGCGGGCCTGGGCACACCGGCCCTCGCCACGGCCGCCCCGCCCCGGGCGGCCGGCCCCGCTCCGGCGGCCGACGACTCGCTCGCCCCGACCCCGCCGATGGGGTTCAACAACTGGAACACCACCCACTGCCGGGCGGAGTTCAACGAGGCGATGGTCAAGGGGATCGCCGACATCTTCGTGGAGAAAGGCCTCAAGGACGCGGGCTATCAGTACGTCAATCTCGACGACTGCTGGGCGTTGCCGCAGCGCGACAGCAACGGCAAGCTCGTCCCCGACCCGGTGCGCTTCCCGAAGGGCATCAAGGCCGTCGCCGACTATGTCCACTCCAAGGGGCTGAAGTTCGGCATCTACACCAGCGCCGGGACCAAGACCTGCAACAGCGCGGGCTTTCCCGGTGGCCTCGGCCACGAGTACAGCGACGCACAGCAGTTCGCCGACTGGGGCGTCGACTACCTGAAGTACGACAACTGCAATAACTGGGGCGTGGACGCCAAGCTCCGCTACACCACGATGCGCGACGCGCTGAAGGCTGCCTCCCGGACAACGGGTCGCCCCATCGTCTACAGCATCTGCGAGTGGGGCGAGAACAAGCCCTGGGAGTGGGCCGCGGACGTCGGCCAGCTCTGGCGCACCACCGGCGACATCAGCGACGACTGGGGCTCCATGGTGTCGATCATGAAGCAGAACCTGCCGCTCGCGCCGTACGCCCGGCCCGGGGCCTGGAACGACCCCGACATGCTGGAGGTCGGCAACGGGGGGATGACCGACACCGAGTACCGCACCCACTTCTCCATGTGGTCGATCATGGCGGCACCGCTGCTCATCGGCTCCGATCTGCGCAAGGCGCCCGCCTCGGCCTTCGAGATCCTCGGCAACCGCGAGGTCATCGCCGTCGACCAGGACCGGCTCGGCAAGCAGGGCGAGGTCATCAGCTCCGAGGGCGGCCGCTGGGTGGTGGCCAAGGAGATGGCGGACGGCAGTCGCGCGGTCGCGCTGTTCAACGAGAGCGGCAGCCCGCAGCGGATCGCCACCACGGCCGGGGCAGTCGGCCTGCCCGAGGCCCCCGCCTACCGGCTGCGCGATCTGTGGAAGCACACCGACGCCAACACCGCGGGGACCATCTCCGCAACGGTGCCCGCCCACGGCACGGTGCTGGTACGGGTCTCGACGGACCCCGAATGGGCGCAGCTGCCGCCCGCCGTCGAGGTGAGCACCGACGAGAACCCGATGGCCGAGGCCGGACAGCGCGGAAGGCTCAGCTCGACCGTGACCGATCTGGGCCGCACGCCCGCGCTCGATGTATCGGTGGCGCTGACCGGGCCCGGCGGATGGCGGATCAGAGCCACATCCAGGACCACGGCCGCGGCACTGACCAGTGGAAAGAAGCTCACGACGGGATGGGAGGTCGCCGTACCGCCCGGCACCGCGCCCGGTTCGTACGGCCTGACGCTCACGGCGAAGTACCGCTCGTCGAACGGGAAGCGGCTCACCGAAGCCGTACCCGGAAGTGTCCATGTCGTCGTGGCACCGCCGGGCGGGGTGTCGTATCTCAGTGACCTTCGCACGCTGAGCACGGAGAACGGCTGGGGCCCCGTCGAGAAGGACACCAGCAACGGCGAGTCGACGGCGGGCGACGGCAGCCCGATCACCATCGGCGGCCGGGTCTTCGCCAAGGGCCTCGGTGTGCATGCCGCGAGCGCCGTGGAGTACTACGCCGGCGGCCGCTGCGCCACCGTCACCGCGCAGGTCGGCGTGGACGACGAGAAGGTGTTCAACGGCACGGTCGCGTTCGAGATCTGGGCGGACGGCAAGAAGGCCGCCTCGACGGGCGTACTGACCAATGCCATGGCCGCACAGCCGCTCTCGGCGGATGTGAGCGGCGCGGAGGTCGTGCGTCTCGTGGTCACCGACGGCGGGGACGGGATCAACTCCGACCACGCCGACTGGGCAGATCTCAGGATCGGCTGCTGACCACCGCTGCCGCCTCGTCGTGTCTGCCCAGCGAGGCGGCAGCGGCCGCACCCACCAGGCCGGCGTCCGTGCCCGTCAGGGCCGGGGCCACGGTCAGCCGCCGTACGAAGGAGAGCGTGGCGTAGTCGTGCAGCGCACGGCGCAGCGGCGTGAAGAGTACGTCGCCGGCGCCGGCCACTCCTCCGCCGACGACCGCGATCTCGATCTCGACGAGCGTCGCGGTGGCGGCGATACCGGCAGCGAGCGCCTGGGCCGCGCGTTCGAAGGAGGCGACGGCCACCGGGTGTCCGGCCCGGGCGGCGGCCGCCACTGCCGCGGCCGAGGTGTCGCCGTCGGGGCCCGGCTGCCAGCCGCCCTCCACCGCCCGGCGCGCGATGTTCGGGCCGCTGGCGATCCGCTCCACGCAGCCGCGCCCGCCGCAGGGGCACAGGTCGCCGTCCAGGTCCACGCTGATGTGGCCGATGTGCCCTGCGTTGCCGGTGGGTCCCGGGTGGAGCTTCCCGCCGAGGACGAGCCCCCCGCCGACACCTGTCGAGACCACCATGCACAGGGCGTTGTCGTAGCCGCGGGCCGCTCCCTGCCAGTGCTCGGCAGCCGTCATCGCCACACCGTCGCCGACCAGCTCGACGGGCAGGCCGCCGACGGCTCGGCGCACCCGCGCGACCAGCGGAAACTCGCGCCATCCGGGGACGTTGACCGGGCTGACCGTACCGGCGGACGCGTCCACCGGCCCCGCGCTGCCGATTCCGACGGCCGAAACCCTGACCCAGTGCGGGGAAGCGGTCAGCTCGGCGAGGACCGCCTCGACAGCACGCATCACCGTCTCGCCGTCCTCCTTGGCCGGTGTCGGGCGCTGCGCCCGCAGAAGGATCCTGCCGCTGCCGTCCACCAACGCGCCGGCGATCTTGGTGCCACCGATGTCGAGCGCGGCGACGAGGTCGTTATGCATGGGCGTGGGATCCCCCGGAGAGCTGTCGGACCTGCGTATTCGGTAACAGTCTCCATTCCCCTGACAACGTTGTCCAGGGCCTATGCTCGACGCCACACCCTTGCACACCCGCGACGACGACGACAGGACTGCGCACTGTGGCCGAGACCGACCGTCCCCTGCCGTCTCCGGGACGACCCCGGGGCCACGAGCCCCGCTACGGCAATCGGCCCACCATGAAGGACGTGGCCGCGCGCGCCGGGGTCGGCCTCAAGACGGTCTCCCGGGTGGTCAATGGCGAGCCGGGCGTCACCCCCGACACCGAGCGCCGGGTCCAGGAGGCCATCGAGTCCCTGGGCTTTCGCCGCAACGACAGCGCGCGGGTGCTGCGCAAGGGCCGCACCGCCTCCATCGGTCTGGTGCTCGAAGATCTCGCCGACCCCTTCTACGGCCCGCTGAACCGCGCCGTCGAAGAGGTGGCCCGCGCCCACGGCGCCCTGCTCATCAACGGCTCCAGCGCCGAGGACCCGGAGCGCGAACAGGAACTGGTGCTGGCCCTGTGCGCCCGCCGGGTGGACGGTCTGATCGTGATCCCGGCCGGCCACGACCACCGCTATCTCGAGCCGGAGATCAAGGCGGGCATAGCCACGGTGTTCGTGGACCGCCCCGCCGGAAAGATCGACGCGGACGTGGTGCTCTCCGACAGCTTCGGCGGCTCTCGCGCGGGTGTGGCCCATCTGATCGCGCACGGCCACCGCCGCATCGGCTTCATCGGCGACCTGCCGCGTATCCACACCGCCGTCGAGCGGCTGCGCGGATACCGCGCCGCCATGGAGGACGCCGAGCTCGCCATCGACGACTCCTGGGTGTCGCTCGGCTCCACGGCACCGGAGCGGGTGCGGGCGGCTGCCGAGGCGATGCTGGCGGGCCCGGACCCGGTCACCGCGATCTTCGCGGGCAACAACCGGGTGACGGTGACTGCGGTACGAGTCCTGGCGGAGCGCGAACGGCCGGTCGCCCTGGTCGGGTTCGACGACATCGAGCTCGCGGATCTGCTGGGCATCACGGTCATCGCGCAGGACGCGGCGGCGCTCGGGCGCACCGCGGCCGAGCGGCTGTTCCGCCGCCTGGACGGGGTGGACGACGAGCCGTCGCAGGTGGCACTGGAGACGGTACTGATCCCGCGCGGTTCGGGCGAGCTGCCGCCAGCTTGATCAACGCCCCCTACCTCCGCTCCTGTTCGAGCCATATGATGACCGGCTAGCACGATGAAGCGGCCCTTTTCGGGGACCTCCGGCTCATGACCAGGAGCACCGTGGACGATCGCACGCTCGAAGCCCTCGGCCTCGCTGAAGCACCCCGTGACCATCCCCTGATCTACCCGGGCCGATGGCCGGAGGAATCAGGTCTGTTGCACCAAGGACGCCTTCTTCGGATGCGGCCGGCCGCCAACCGAAGGCTCGCCAAATGGCAGGTGGAGGCTCCCCCCGGCGGCTTCTGCGGCGATCCGGGCCGCGAGGGATACATGCCGCTGAACTACGCCCTCATGGTTGCCAATGACCCCTTGGTGGGCGAACGCTTTCCCGTACTCTCCGTAGGATCCAACGCCTCACCCGCCCAGCTCTGCCACAAGATGGAGGGCTCCGGCGTCTCCACCACCATTCCGATGGTCAAGGTGAAGGTGACGGGCATGGGCATCGGCGCATCCGCCTTTGTCAATCCGCTGGGGTACATCGCCACCGCCCCGTATTTGGCCTCCGGCCTGGCAAGCGAGCTGTTCATCACCTGGCTCGACCGCGCCCAACTCGAAGTGGTGGACGACACCGAGGGAATCTTCGACGCCGAAGGGGAGTACGCGCGCGCGCTCGTGCCGGGCAGGGACTTCCGCACGGAGATGCCCTCCGGCGAACTGCTTGGCGGCATGTACGTCTACGTCAACTTACGTGGCGTGCTCAAACAGTCGTCCGGAACCCCACGACCACATCGCGGCGAAGAGCCTCTGCTGACCGGACTCCTCGCGGAATCACCCCGGTTACGAGAGTTGTTCGGCGACACACCGGCAGAATTCTGCGCGTCGGCACGAGGCGACATCCCGCTGTGCGAGCAAGGCACCCGGCTCTTCGTCGAAGAGGACCGCATCACCACGTCCGACCTGGAGGCGTACGCCGCCGATCCACCCGCTTTCACGGTGTACGACGACATCCACCCGCTCAATCCGGTGCCCGAAGGCGGATTCCTCACCGGGCGCGCTCCCGACGCCTTCGATCACCGGGGTGCCGGCACGGCGAGGATTTCCACCGGTCTGGCCGCCGACTTGGGTCGCCCCGGACACCTCGTCATCCAGAACGCCCAGGTCCCGCGTACTCGACGGGAGCGGCTGGGAACTCTGGCGCGGGTGGTCGTGGCACCGGACATAGCCTGCGACGACCGGACGACAGTGCAGGTCGATCATTCGCTGCGCGTCGGGCTCGGTCTGGAGCCCGGTGAGGCGATATCGGTCCGGCAGGCCAGACTTCCGCACAGCAGCCGACGGTGGCACGACTTCATCTTCGGCCGTCCGAACTACCTCGTCTGCCGTGTTCAGGACGCCGACCGGCCCAGCGCTGAGCAGGAAGTCTGTCTGGTTGACGAGTTGACACTCAATCTCCTGGGTGTGGAGAACGGTGACGATGTGGTCATCGAGGGATTCCCGGACGAAGACGGCTGTGTCCCCGTGCTCCAGCTCAAGGCCATCCGCACCAGCGAAGAGATCCTCGAACGCCGCAAGCAACTGCACGGCGGTGCGTTGACCAGCCGGTTCCCCAGCTCCCTCGATGCTCTCGGCATCTATCCGGATCTTCCCTGGGTGTTCATCGACCGAGGTATGTGGAACGGGCTGGGAATCGGGGGGCAATGGCTCAGCACCGTCCGCATTCGTTCCAGCCGCGCCTACCAGCTCAAGAAAGAGCTGCGCGAGATGGTCTTTCTTCTCGGCATCGCCTTCATCGGAGTCGTCCAGCTGTTGCGCGGTGCCCTGTGGCAGGTTCTCATCATGGTGCTGCTCGTACTGGTCGTCGGCTGCGTCGTGACCGTACGCATGCGCGCACGCCTGTCCCAGCGCGCCCGGCCGTATCGGCGACGCCGTCGCCGTGGCGCGACGGAATGAGAGAGGGCAGGCGTCCCCTCAGCAGACCGGCAGGCCGGGCACCGGCGCGTCGTTGTCGCCGCCCTCGATGTAGACGTCGCTGACAAAGACATTGGTGTTGCCGCTGTCGTCGTCCGTCTTGGCCCACCACACGTTCGTCCACTGGCCGGAGGTCTCACGGCGGCCCAGATTCTGCTGGCAGTAGAAGTAGTTGAGGCCCGCGTTCAGCGTGCCGACCCGGGTGCCGGACGCGGTGTACGAGTTTGCGGTGCGCCAGACCTCGCAGTTGTACTTGCTGCCGCCGATCGCGTGGCAGACGGGTGCCGGGTCCGGATCGGAACCGCCGGTCGTCGAGCCGCCGTTGGTGGAGGTGCTGCCGCCGCCCGAGGTGGTGGTGCCGCCGGTCGCCCCGCCGCCCGTCGTGACTCCACCGCCCGAGCCGGCCGAACCGCCGCCCGAGGCGGTGGAGTCGGAGCCCGCGGAGCCTCCCGGGCCCTTGCCCGGCGCGGGCGGCGCGGCCGAGGGCGTGGGGGACTTCTTGCCGCCCTTCCCCGTGGGCTTGGTGCTCGGCCTCTCCCTGTCGCCGGCGGAGGGGCTCGCGGCCGGATCCCCGGAGGTACTCGAACGTGCCGACGGGCTCTCGGCGCTGCCGCCCGCGAGGTCTGTCGTGGTGGCCCCTTCGCGGTCGACGAGGGCGTACGTCACGCCTCCGCCGGCGAGCAGAACAGCGACGACTCCGGCCGCCACCAGCGCCCTCGCCCGGCCACGCCCGCCGGACGCGGCAGCAGGGTCAGGGGCGGGGGCGGGCGGTGCAGCAGGCATCGGAGCAGACGGCTGCGGGGGCTGCTCGGGCTGCGCCATCGCCGGGCCGAAGCCCTCGGGCCGGTGCGGCATCGCGTTGAGCACGGTCGGCACCCGTGGGGACGGTTCGGGCCTCTGCGGCGGCACGGCGGCCCCCGGTGCCACCGTGGAGTTGCCGGCGTCCTCACCGGCCGCCACCGCCGCGAGCAGCCGCGCCGCCGTGTCCGCGTCGGGGCGCTGCGCAGGGTCCTTGTGCATCAGCTGCTGGAGTACGGGCCCCAGCGCACCGGCCCGCTGCGGCTCGGGCAGCGGGTCCACGACGATCGCGGTCAGCGTCGACCAGGTCGAGGTACGCCGGAAGGGGGACGCCCCTTCGACGGCGGCGTACAGCGTGGCGCCGAGCGCCCAGATGTCGGAGGCGGGCCCGGGTTCGTGGCCCTGGGCGCGCTCGGGCGCCAAGTAGTCCAGCGAGCCGACCAGTTCGCCACTGCGTGTGAGGTGGGTGGTGGAACCGTCGCCCGGATCGTCCATCGCGGCGATCCCGAAGTCGGTGAGCACCACCCGGCCGCCCCCGTTGCCTGCGGCACGGGAGCTTCCCCCACGGTCCAGCAGGACGTTGCCGGGCTTGACGTCACGGTGCAGTACTCCGACCCGGTGGGCGGCGTCCAGCGCCTCCATCACCCTGGCCCCGATGGCGGCGGCTTCACGCGCGTCCAGGACACCGCGCTCGCGCAGCACATCGTCGAGCGAGGGGCCGTCGATGAGCTCCATCACGATGACCGGACGGCCCTCGTGCTCGGCGACGTCGTGGACGGCGATGACCGAGGGGTGGCGTACGCGCGCGGCGGCGCGGGCCTCACGCTGCATCCGCACGGTCAGGTCGGCCAGTTCGGGCGCGGAGGAGTCGGTGTACGTGCGCAGTTCCTTGACGGCGACCTCGCGGCCGAGCACTTCGTCGACCGCGCGCCAGACCACGCCCATACCCCCGCGGCCCAGCTGTTCGATCACCCGGTATCGGCCGGCGAGCCGTTCGTTCTCCCCCGAAGACACCGATGCCCCGATCCCGTGTGGCGACTGTGCTCGCGTACAGACTAAGGGGGCACCGGTGACGGCGGTGACCAGTGTTACGGGGCTGTGGCTGTCAGTTGGCGGTGGCCGTCAGGTCTCCGCGGCGCGGCGAGGCGAACGCGTCGAGGTCCGCGCGGGTCAGGCCGGTGAGCCGGGCGACCTCGGCGGTGTCGAGCGCGCCGCAGTCGATGCCGCGCAGCAGGTAGCTGCTGAGCGCCTTGGCGGTGGCGGGCTCGTCCATGACGTCGCCGCCCGCGTGGTTGGCGTAGGCGGACAGGCGCGCGGCGGCCTGCTCGAAGCCCTCGCGGTAGAAGGCGAACACGGCGGCGTAGCGGGTGGGCAGATGGCCCGGGTGCATGTCCCAGCCCTGGTAGTAGGCGCGGGCCAGGGCACGGCGGGTGAGGCCGTAGTGCAGCCGCCAGGCGTCGTGCACCTGCGCGGTGGGCCCGACGGGCAGGACGTTGGTGGAACCGTCGCAGACGCGTACGCCGGTGCCGGCGGCCGCGACCTGCATCACGGCCTTGGCGTGGTCGGCGGCCGGGTGGTCGCTGGCCTGGTAGGCGGCGCTGACACCGAGGCAGGCGCTGTAGTCGAAGGTGCCGTAGTGCAGTCCGGTGGCCCGGCCCCCGGCGGCGTCGATCATCCGTGCCACGGCGGCCGTGCCGTCGGCCGCGAGGATGGACTGGCTGGTCTCGATCTGGATCTCGAAGCCGATCCGGCCGGTGTCCAGGCCGCGCGCCTTCTCGAACTCCTCGAGCAGCCGCACCATCGCCGTGACCTGCTCGGCGTAGGTGACTTTGGGGAGGGTCAGCACGAGTCCGCCGGGCAGGCCGCCGGCCTCCATCAGCCCGGTGAGGAAGATGTCGAGGGTGCGGATGCCGCGGTCGCGTACCGCGGCTTCCATGCATTTCATGCGGATGCCCATGTACGGGGCGGCGGTGCCGCCGGCGTATGCCTCGCTGATCAGCCGGGCGGCGCGGGCTGCGGCCTCGTCCTCGTCGGCGTCGGTGCGGCCGCCGTAACCGTCCTCGAAGTCGACGCGCAGGTCCTCGACGGGCTCGCGCTCCAGCTTTGCCCGTACGCGGTCGTACACCGGCTGCGCGAGTGCGTCGGAGAGGCCGAGGACGGCGGCGAGGGCGGCGGCGTCCGGGGCGTGCTCGTCGAGCGCCCCGAGCGCCTGGTCACCCCAGGAGCGGATGGTGTCGGCGGCGAATACGTCACCGGGTACGTAGACGGTGTGGACGGGCTGGCGTGTGCCGGGGTCTCCCGGGTAGCGGCGGGCGAGCTCCGCGTCCACCGGCGCGAGGGAGGCGCTGATGCCCTCGCTGACCGCGCCGGCGAGGCTCGTTGCCACCTTCTCCTGCTGACCCATCCCACACCCTCCTGTTTTCCGCTTAACGGAATCAACAATCCGTATGGCGAAGTTAATAGGCGGTCGCGACCTGCGTCAATGGTCACCCGGAACCGGGCCGGCGAGCGAGCCACGGGGTGCCGCAGCCGAAAGCCGGGCCCCCCTCCCGGCGGCGACCGGGGGAGAGATCACACGAGGCACGAGCGCCGTACCGAGGAACGTCGGCAGTGCGTACGAGCACCGGCGGCGAGCCGCGCGCAAAGGCCAGGGGCCGCGCGGTGAAGATCACCGCGCGGCCCCTGGCCCGTCAAGACGTCCGCGGGTCAGCCCTTGCGGGACTGAACCTCCGCGGTCAGCTGCGGGACGACCTCGAAGAGGTCGCCGACCACGCCGTAGTCGACCAGGTCGAAGATCGGGGCCTCGGCGTCCTTGTTGACGGCCACGATGGTCTTCGAGGTCTGCATGCCGGCCCGGTGCTGGATCGCGCCGGAGATGCCGGACGCGATGTACAGCTGCGGGGAGACCGACTTGCCGGTCTGGCCGACCTGGTTGGAGTGCGGGTACCAGCCGGCGTCCACGGCGGCGCGCGAGGCGCCGACAGCGGCGCCGAGCGAGTCGGCCAGCGCCTCGATGATGTGGAAGTTCTCGGCACCGTTGACGCCACGGCCGCCGGAGACCACGATCGCGGCCTCGGTCAGCTCGGGGCGGCCGGTCGACTCGCGCGGGGTGCGGGAGACGACCTTGGTGCCGGTGGACTTCTCACCGAACGAGACCGAGAGGGCCTCGACGGCGCCCGCGGCCGGAGCGGCCTCGACCGGGGCCGAGTTCGGCTTCACGGTGATGACCGGGGTGCCCTTGGAGACACGGGACTTGGTGGTGTAGGAGGCGGCGAACGCGGCCTGCGTGGCCACCGGACCCTCGTCGCCGGCCTCGAGGTCGACGGCGTCGGTGATGATTCCGGAGCCGATACGGACCGCAAGGCGGGCCGCGATCTCCTTGCCCTCGGCGGAGGACGGAACGAGCACGGCGACCGGCGAGACGGCCTCGTACGCGGCCTGCAGCGCGTCCACCTTCGGCACGACGAGGTAGTCGGCGAACTCCGGGGCGTCGGCGGTGAGCACCTTGACCGCGCCGTGCTCGGCGAGCGCGGGGGCGGTGGCCTCGGCGCCGGAGCCGAGGGCGACGGCGACCGGCTCGCCGATACGGCGGGCCAGGGTCAGCAGCTCGAGGGTGGGCTTGCGGACGGCGCCGTCCACGTGGTCGACATAGACGAGAACTTCAGCCATGGGATTGCTCTCCTGCGAATGCGAAGTATCTGGGGGCGGTGGGGGAAATGACCGAAGCTCAGATGAACTTCTGGCTCGCGAGGAACTCCGCGAGCTGCTTGCCGCCCTCGCCCTCGTCCTTGACGATCGTGCCGGCGGTACGGGCCGGACGCTCGGCGGCCGAGTCGACCGCGGTCCAGGCGCCCTCGAGGCCGACCTCGTCGGCGTCGATCTCGAGGTCCTCCAGGTCCAGGGACTGAACCGGCTTCTTCTTGGCGGCCATGATGCCCTTGAAGGACGGGTAGCGGGCCTCGCCCGACTGGTCCGTCACCGACACGACGGCCGGCAGGGACGCCTCGAGCTGCTCGCTCGCGGTGTCGCCGTCACGGCGGCCCTTGACTGTTCCGTTGGGGCCTCCCTCGACCGAGACCTCGGAGAGCAGCGTGACCTGCGGAACGCCCAGGCGCTCGGCGAGGATCGCCGGGAGGACACCCATGGTGCCGTCCGTCGACGCCATACCGGCGATGACCAGGTCGTACCCGGTCTTCTCGATGGCCTTGGCGAGCACCAGCGAGGTGCCCATGACGTCGGTGCCGTGCAGATCGTCGTCCTCGACGTGGACGGCCTTGTCGGCGCCCATGGAGAGCGCCTTGCGCAGCGCGTCCTTGGCGTCCTCGGGGCCGACGGTCAGTACGGTGATCTCCGCGTCGTCCGCCTCGTCGGCGATCTGCAGCGCCTGCTCGACCGCGTACTCGTCGAGCTCCGACAGCAGGCCGTCGACGTCGTCGCGGTCGACGGTCAGGTCATCGGCGAAGTGCCGGTCGCCGGTGGCGTCGGGCACGTACTTCACACAGACAACGATCCTCAAGCTCACGCCGGCTCTCCTACTGCATCGTCTTTACTGAGCTGCCTACTGTTGGCAGCATAGGCGCCTTACTGGGCGGATCCCGGTCGGGGCGGGCCGCGCTCCGAACGAAATATTACTCGTCAGTACACCCACCTCTTCCCCAGTAAGCAAGCGCTTTGAACTGTGACCTTGGCAACGCTGCGTAACCGGAATTCTCCGAGAAGGTCAGTCTCTCAGCCTGTTGAAGCGCCCCTGGTGATAGATCAGCGGCCGGCCGGCCCCCGCAGGATCACCGACGACGACCTCGGCGACCACGATGCGATGGTCTCCGGCCGGGACCCGGGCGATGACCCGGCAGACCAGCCAGGCCAGCACACCGTCGAGCACGGGGACGCCTTCGGGCCCGCTGTCCCAGCGCGTGGGCGGCGCGAAGCGGTCGGCGCCGCTGCGCGCGAAGGTGGTGGCCAGCTCCTGCTGGTGCTCGCCGAGTATGTGTACGCCGATGTGCTCCGCCCGGGCGAGGACCGGCCAGCTGGACGACGACGTACCCACGCCGAAGGAGATCAACGGGGGCTCGGCGGCTACGGAGTTGAGAGAGGTGGCGGTGAATCCGACCGGACGCTCACCCTGGGCGGTGATCACCGCGACGCCGGCGGCGTGCTGCCGGAAGACGGAGCGGAGCAGGTCGGGCGTGGCCGGCTGAGCGGTTCCGAGATCGGGCGAAGCCGTCATCGAGGTGTCCTTCTGCGGGGAGATGCGAACGGGGCGGCGGGGCTGCTCAGACAGCCGGACAGCGCGCACTCGCGTGACGGGCGAGGTCCACATGAGCCCGCCCGTGGAGAAGGAGTGGTGGGGGCACAGCGTCAGCCTGGCGATGCGTGGCGGGTGCAGTCAAGTGGAACCCCGAATGTGCGACCAGTGTCACGGGGTGTCACACCGCCTGACCGAGCGCGGCGATCACATCCGCCGTGCGGGGCTGGCCCGCGGCTCTGGTGATGATCCCGCCGCGCGCGTCGAGCACCAGCACGGTGGGCGTCTTGAGGATGCCGAGCTCGCGCACCAAGGCGAGCCGCTCCTCCGCGTCGATCTCCACATGCGTGACACCGTCGATCATGGACGCGACGTCGACGAGGGTGCGCCGGGTCGCCCGGCAGGGCTGACAGAAGGCGCTCGAGAACTGGACGAGCGTCGCCCGCTCCCCCAGCTCCGCGCCCAGCTCGGCCGCACCGAGCCGTATCCCCTTGTCCCGACCGCGCACCTTCAGCCTCCCGCCGCTCCGCCGCTGCCACAGCCCGAAGGCGCTCGCCGCCGCGAGCACCACCGCACACCCCAGTAGTCCGGTCATCCCACGGTGCAGCGTTCACGCGACCGTAAAGATTCCCGGAGCCGCGCAGCGGATGCGCCGGGCGATGCTGAGCGCATGCACATGGACATCGACGTCAGGGGCCCGCGCTTCGGGGCTGCCGTCACCACTGTCGTACTCGCCGCCGTCCTCGTCACGGGCAGCGGCCTCCTGCTCGCCTGGCAGGCACTCTGCTTCGCCGTGGGGGCAGTGGCCGGAGTACCGCGTTCGCCGTACGGCCTGCTCTTCCGTGCGGTGGTACGGCCCCGGATCGGACCGCCGGCCGAGTTCGAGTCGCCCGCTCCGCCGCGCTTTGCGCAGGTCGTGGGGCTGGGCTTCGCCCTGGCCGGTCTGATCGGCTGCCTCTGGGGACCGTCGTGGCCGGCAATGGCCGCCACCGGATGCGCCCTGGCCGCAGCGTTCCTCAATGCCGTATTCGGGTACTGCTTGGGATGCGAGCTGTATCTGCTCTTCCGTCGGGCCACGACGGCACGGCACTGAAAGTGACAAGAATCTCGCCCAGCGGAGCCGCCAGGACTGGTCAGCACGACGCACATGGGGCACGATCGGCGCCATGCCGAAAACCTACGGCTGCGTAACTTCCGCCGGGAGAACCCTCCCCGGGCACAACAGAAGGGTCCTTCCCAGATGGCAGAGCTCGTCTATCGGCCGGTCATCGGCGCCGCTCGCACGATGTTCAAGGCGCTGGACCTGAAGATCGACACTCAGGGCTGGGAAAACATCCCCCGCTCGGGCGGTGCTGTGCTCGTCAGCAACCACATCAGCTATCTGGACTTCATCTTCGCCGGCCTCGTGGCACTCCCCCAGAAGCGTGTGGTGCGCTTCATGGCGAAGGAATCCGTCTTCCGGCACAAGATCTCCGGCCCGCTGATGCGCGGTATGAAGCACATCCCGGTGGACCGCAAGCAGGGCGAGACCGCCTACGCGCACGCGCTGGACTCGCTGCGCGCGGGCGAGATCATCGGCGTCTTCCCCGAGGCCACGATCTCGCAGTCGTTCACGCTCAAGAGCTTCAAGTCGGGTGCGGCCCGGATGGCCCAGGAGGCCGGCGTACCGCTGATCCCGATGGCCCTGTGGGGTACCCAGCGGATCTGGACCAAGGGCCGCCCGCGCAACTTCAGGCGCAGCCACATCCCGGTGACGATCCGCGTCGGCGAGCCGGTGGAGGCTCCGTCCGACCAGTACGCGGGTGCGATCACCCGGCGGCTGCGCGAGCGGGTGCAGGAGCTTCTCGAGGCCGCGCAGCGCGCCTATCCCGTACGCCCCAAGGACGCGAGCGACACCTGGTGGGTGCCCGCGCACCTCGGCGGTACGGCGCCGACCGCGGCCGAGGTCCGCGAGGCCGGCTGAAACGTCACGCCGTCACGGTGAGCGGCACGTTCACAGTGCGGTGGGCAGCGTCCGCCACAGGGAGGGACGGTCCGGGGCTTCGCGCAGCGCGCCGATGACGGCCGGATGCGGCCGGGCGTGGAGCCCGGGGTAGTCCACCTCCCCGAGCTGAGGCCGCACCACCCACGCGAGCCGCTCACCGTCGAGCGAGAACTGTGCGTCGACGCCCGGCATGTTGCCCCGCGGATCCTGGCGGTGCCAGCCTTCCCGGCCGGGCAGTCCGACCGCAACGAGGCCGTGGACGAGGGGATCCGATCCGTCGTCACCGGCCAGCCGCTGGTAGCACAGGGCGGTGGGGATGTGCCGCGCGCGCAGCAGCGCGGTCAGGGCATGGGCCTTGGCGTGGCAGATGCCGGTGGCCTTCTCGAGCACGTCGGAGGCGCGCCAGGTGACACGCATGTCCCCCGCGTCGCTGGAGTGCGGGATGGCGTCACGGACGAATTCGTAGGCCGCCTTGGCGTATGTGTATGCATCATCGCCGTCGGCACGGAGGCGGGCCGCCGTCTCCCGCACCAGCGGGTGCTCATGGTCGATGACCTCGTCGGCGGCGAGATACGCGGACAGAGTGGGTACTTGCTGGATCAGCTCCATACCTGCCGACCCTAAAGAAGCGGCCGACCGGAAAGCAATCGCTTTCCGGTCGGCCATATACTTATGCAGAGTTGACTATCTGGCCATCTCTTCCTTCAGCGCTTGCAGGAAGGCGTCGACATCGTCCTCGGTGGTGTCGAAGGAGCACATCCAGCGGACATCACCCGCCGCCTCGTCCCAGAAGTAGAAGCGGAAACGCTCCTGCAGACGCTCGCTCACGTCGTGCGGCAGGCGCGCGAAGACGGCGTTGGCCTGGACGGGATAGAGGATCTCCACACCGTCGACCGCGCGCACACCCGCGGCCAGCCGCTGGGCCATGGCGTTGGCATGCCGGGCGTTGCGCAGCCAGAGATCACGCGCCAGCAAAGCCTCCAACTGCACCGACACGAAACGCATCTTGGAGGCGAGCTGCATCGACAGCTTGCGCATGTGTTTCATATGGCTGACGGCATCCGGGTTGAGGACGATCAGCGCCTCACCGAACATCATGCCGTTCTTGGTGCCGCCGAACGACAGCATGTCCACGCCCACGGCGTTGGTGAACGCACGCATCGGTACATCGAGCGACGCCGCGGCGTTGGATATCCGGGCCCCGTCGAGATGGACCTTCATACCCCGCTCATGGGCGTGTTCGCAGATGGCGCGGATCTCGTCGGGGGTGTAGACCGTGCCCAGCTCGGTGTTCTGCGTGATCGAAACGACCTGCGGCATCGCCCGGTGCTCGTCGTCCCAGCCGAACGCCTGCCGGTCGATGAGTTCGGGCGTCAGCTTCCCGTCCGGGGTTGGTACGGTCAGCAGCTTCAACCCGCCCATCCGCTCCGGCGCGCCGCCCTCGTCCACGTTGATGTGGGCGGTCTCGGCGCAGATCACCGCGCCCCAGCGGTCGGTGAGCGCCTGGAGCGCCGTCACGTTGGCGCCGGTGCCGTTGAAGACCGGAAAGGCCTCCGCGGTCGGGCCGAAGTGGCTGTGCATGATCCGCTGGAGGTGGTCGGTGTATTCGTCCGCGCCGTACGCGACCTGGTGGCCGCCGTTGGCCAGCGCGAGCGCCGCCAGCACCTCGGGGTGGACGCCGGCGTAGTTGTCGCTGGCGAAACCCCGTACGGACGGGTCGTGGTGCCTACGGGCGTCGGTCTTCGGCGGTATCACGGCTTGGGGGTCAGCCACAGTCGCTGTCCATTCACATCCCGGGCGGGCCGGTCCCAGACTCCGGCGATGGCCTCGGCCAGTTCCGACACGTCCGTGAAGCCCGCGAACTTCGCGTTCGGGCGCTCGGCGCGCATGGCGTCGTGCACGAGTGCCTTGACGACCAGGATGGCAGCCGCGGCCTTGGGCCCTTCCTCGCCCCCTGCCTTGCGGAAGGCGTCGGCGAGCGCCAGCGTCCACGCCTCGGCCGCGGCCTTGGAGGCGGCGTACGCGGCATTGCCCGCGGTGGGCGCGCTGGCCCCGGCCGCGCTGATCAGCAGAAAGCGGCCGCGGTCACTGCGCAGCAGCGGGTCGTGGAAGGCGAGTGAGGTGTGCTGGACGGTACGGATCAGCAGCTTCTCCAGCAGGTTCCAGTCCGCGACGGCGCTCTCGGCGAAGGAGGCGCTGCCGCGCCAGCCGCCGACGAGATGGACCAGGCCGTCGACCCTGCCGAACTCCTTCTCGGTCTTGTCCGCCCACTCCCGGGTGGCGGCCAGATCGAGGAGGTCGACGGTGTCTCCGGTAACGGTCGCCCCACCGTGCGCGTACCGGGCGGCGTCGACCGCCTCGGCCAGGCGCACCGGGTCCGCGTCCGAGGCGACGACGGTCGCACCGGCCTCGGCAAGGCGCAGCAGAGCGGAGCGGCCGGCCGGCCCCGCCGCTCCGGCCACCGCCACTACGGCGCCCTCAAGCGCCCCGTTGCCGTTTTTGATCATGGTCGTTACCTCCTCCGTGCCAGAGCTCACGCGGACACCTGCTCGGCGCTCGCCGCGGTGATCCCCTTGGTGGAGGCGATCACGGTCTTCAGCTTCTTGGAGAGCGCCTCAAAGAACATGCTCAGCGGAAACTCGTCCGGAAGCACATCGTCGACGAGCTTGCGGGGCGGCTGGGACAGGTCGAGGGCGTCGGGGCCCTTGGCCCAGCGGGAGCCGGGGTGCGGAGCGAGGTAGGTGGAGACCAGGTCGTACGCGGCGAACCAGTGGACCAGCTTGGGGCGGTCGATGCCGTCGCGGTAGAGCTTCTCGATCTCGGCGCAGAGCTCGTTGGTGACCTTCGGAGCGCGCTCCCAGTCGATCTTCAGCGTGTTGTCGGTCCAGCGCAGCACATCGTGCTTGTGGAGGTATGCGAAGAGCAGCTGACCGCCGAGACCGTCGTAGTTGCGCACGCGGTCACCGCTGACCGGGAAGCGGAACATCCGGTCGAAGAGCACGGCGTACTGCACATCGCGGCCGTGCGCGTTGCCCTCGGACTCCAGCTTCACGGCCTCCTTGAAGGCGGTGAGGTCACAGCGCAGCTCCTCCAGGCCGTACATCCAGAACGGCTGGCGCTGCTTGATCATGAAGGGGTCGAAGGGCAGGTCGCCATGGCTGTGGGTGCGGTCGTGGACCATGTCCCAGAGCACGAACGCGTTCTCGCAGCGCTCCTGGTCGGCGACCATCTCGCGGATGTCGTCGGGCAGTTCGAGGCCGAGGACGCGCACGGCCTCCTCGGTGACGCGACGGAAGCGGGCGCCCTCGCGGTCGCAGAAGATGCCGCCCCAGGTGAAGCGCTCGGGGGCCTCGCGCACGGCGATGGTCTCCGGGAAGAGCACCGCGGAGTGGGTGTCGTAGCCGGCGGTGAAGTCCTCGAAAGCGATGCCGCAGAAGAGGGGGTTGTCGTAGCGGGTGCGCTCCAGCTCGGAGAGCCACTCGGGCCAGACCATGCGCAGCACGACCGCTTCGAGGTTGCGGTCCGGGTTGCCGTTCTGCGTGTACATGGGGAAGACGACCAGGTGCTGCAGTCCGTCCACACGGTTGGCGGCGGGCTGGAAGGCGAGCAGCGCGTCCAGGAAGTCGGGGACGCCGAAGGCGCTGTCGGCCCACTTGTGCAGATCGGCGACGAGCGCCCGGTGGTACGCGTCGTCGTGCGGAAGCAGCGGGGAGAGCTCCTCCACGGCGTCGATCACACGGTCGAGGGCGGCCTCGACGGCGACGCGGGTGGGGGCACCCTCGGCGTCGAAGTCGATCGAGCCGTCCTTGGACTGCCAGGGCCGGATCTCCTCGACGGCATTCTTGAGCGCCGGCCAGGCCGGGTTCTCGATCACCCGCCCGGAGGGGGATATGCCCCTTGCGGCAACGTCCTGCACAAGAATTTCCGTCATGTCACTTCCTTCACGGGAGAACCTCGCGTCAAGACACCGTATCTGTGCGTCGTTCTCTCGTACAAGTGGGGTTATGAGAAATTATCCTGCGCGACCCCCCTGATCGCCGAAGTTTTTGCGGTCGACGGCGGCATAGGCGACGGCTTCTGCCAATCGCCTCGAGGCGTGGCGGCTGCTGTCCACAAGATCGCCGAGTCCCGAGTCCCGACCGGCGGGTGCCGGGTGGCACTGCGCCGGAGCAAGCGTCGGAAGCTCTCCAAACGGGCGCCGGCCGAGTCGTTGTCGGCCGACCCGGCACAGCCGACCGTGCCCCCGCGTCAAGCCACGGAAGACGCGCCCACGCGCGAGTGACGCGGCTCCCGGCGTACGGCCTGCCGGGAGACAGTACGGACGGCTTCGTCCTCCCTCCTTCCTCCGGTGCCGTACCCCGTGAGCACCCGTGCCGACCTTGCCGCAGCACTCGTCACCGGTTTCGTCCCGGGGATCGCGGAGGCCCGAGCGGTCCCCTCCACTCCCCCGCGCGCGAGCGGTCCCCTCGTCGAGGCGGGCCGTTAGGCTGCGTGCTTGCCGCGCGGGTGCCAGGCTGCGCCGCGCGGGAGCCGCCGTCGACGGAAGCGAGAGAATCTTGACTTTCCTCACCATCGGTCATCGCGGGGTCATGGGCGTCGAGCCGGAGAACACCCTGCGCTCCTTCGTCCGCGCCGAGCAGGCCGGCATGGACGCCATCGAACTGGATCTGCATCTGAGCAAGGACGGCGCGCTCGTCGTCATGCATGACGCCGACGTGAACCGTACGACCGACGGAAAGGGGCCGATCGCCGACAAGACCCTCGCCGAGCTGCGGGAACTCGACGCGGGCCACGGCGAGCGGGTGCCGGTCTTCGAAGAGGTCCTGGACGCCGTCCAGTCCCCGCTGCAGGCGGAAATCAAGGACGTGGCGGCAGCACGGGCGCTCGCCGACGTCATGCACCGCCGCGATCTCGTCCACCGCGTCGAGGTGTCGTCCTTCCACGACGACGCGATCGCCGAGATCTCCTCCCTGGTGCCGGGCGTACGGACGGTGCTCATCGCCAGCCGGTGGGGCGCCGACATCGTGGACCGGGCGAAGGCGGTGGGCGCCGCCTCGCTCGCGCTGAACATCCGCAGGCTGACCCTGGAGACCGTCGAGCACGCACACGGCGAGCGCCTGCACGTGATCGGCTGGGTGGTGAACACCCAGGACCATCTGCGGCTGGTGCGCGCCCTCGAACTCGACGGCGCGACCACCGACTTCCCCGAGATCCGGCGCACCGGCCGCTTCACGGCCTGAACGGTCCGGGGGCCTGGCCTAGGAGAGCGGCAGGTCTTTCACCAGCAGCTCGAAAGCAAGATCGTCACGCTGCGGTATGCCGAAGCGCTCGTCGCCGTACGGGAAGGGGCTCAGCTTTCCCGTACGGCGGTAGCCGCGGCGCTCGTACCAGGCAATCAGCTCGTCGCGGACCGAGATCACGGTCATGTGCATCTCCTGCACGCCCCAGAGCTCGCGCGCGCTGCGCTCCGCCTCGGCGATGATCTGCCGGCCCAGGCCCGCGCCCTGCAGTCCGGGACGGACCGCGAACATGCCGAAGTAGGCGGCGTCGCCGCGGTGCTCGAGCTGGCAGCAGGCGATCACCTCGCCGTCGCGCTCCGCGATCAGGAGACGGCTGCCGGGAGTGGTGATGACCGCGCGGACGCTTTCCGGATCGGTCCGCTGCCCGTCGAGAATGTCCGCCTCGGTGGTCCAGCCGGTCCGGCTCGTGTCGCCTCGGTACGCGGACTCGATCAGCGGGACGAGCGCGGGCACATCGGCCTCGACGGCATCACGGTAGGTGAGTGGCGCAAAGTCCCGGGGCGGTGCGGTGTCCATGCGTGGCTCTCCGTTCTCTTCGGTGCACGGTGCGCGTGCGCCTCACGAGACTAACTCGGCCTCTTCGCCGTAGGGTCCGGGGCATGGTGCACGTGCTGAGCAGCCGGATCCTGCTGCGCCCGACCGATCCCGAGCGGTCACGGCGGTTCTACGGCGAGACGCTCGCCCTCCCTGTCTACCGGGAGTTCGGTACCGGCCCGGAGCGGGGCACGGTCTACTTCCTGGGCGGCGGCCATCTCGAGGTCTCGGGCCGGTCGGCGGCGCCGCCCGGCCCCACCCTGGAGCTGTGGATCCAGGTCGCGGACGTACAGGCGGCGTACGAGGAACTGGCGGAGCGCGGGGCCGAGGTGCTGCGGCCCCCGCGACGCGAGCCGTGGGGACTGATCGAGATGTGGATCAGCGACCCGGACGGTCACCGGATCGCGGTGGTCGAAGTCCCCGCCGACCACCCGCTGCGGTACCGGCCCTGACAGACGGGTGCTGTTCCGGCTCCCTGCGGGCGGCCGCGGTGCGCTGCGGTTCCAGCCGGGGCGCGGCGCCGATTCCACCGGCAGCCGGGTGCAGTCGTAGCGCAGCTCGGTGAGAATCGTGCTCCACATACTCCTGGGCGAGCGACGTCGCCGAGGCGATCGGGGAGGCGCAGGGCGGGCCGGGCCGGACATCAACCCGGAGGCCCCGGAGGCCGCCCGGGAACGCCTCACCACCCTGGTCGAAGGGCTCGGCGAGCGCCGGCTCAGCAGCTCGCCGAGCCCGGAGCGCGCCCTTGAGCTGCTCAGCGGTGCCTTCGCCGTCGAGCTCGTCGACCTCGGCGAGCGGTAGCGACGCCCTCCGGCGGATTCCCGGCCGTCCGGCTCGCTCCGCCGGTCCTGCCCGTCCGGCTCGCTCCGGCGGTCCTGCCCGTCCGGTCTCTCCGGCGGTTGAGCCGCACGGGGGCAGAATGCCGCGCGGCCGGGTGAGGATCCCGTACCGGCACGGGCGGCAGCCTCGACCGGCGGTCGAGGCGCGCTCGATTTCCGGGCGCATGCTCCCCGCGTACACCCGTGCGCTCGCGTAGGACGCGCTGAGCCGGGCATCGACTCCTCGACACCGTCGACGGGGGGAGGTGCGCCGTGCACGGACCGGCGATGGCCGGCTGGCTGCTCGTGGCGCTGTGCGGGGCGACCGTGGCGTACTGCCTGGTGCGGATGCGCAGTTGCTCCGGCGAGGCCCGCAGGGCGGCCGGAGGTGAAGCTCTGATGGGCTTCGGAATGGCCGCGATGGCGGTGCCCGTCGCCGTCCTCGCGCTGCCGGAGTGGGGCTGGGTGGTGTACGCCGCGGTCTTCGGCGCCGCCGCGCTGCGCACCCTGCGGCCCGCCCTGCGAGGCGGCCACCATCTGCACCATCTCGTCGGCTCCCTCACCATGGTCTACATGGCGGTGGTGATGAGGTCCGGCGGCGGGGAGCACGCCGGGCATTCGGCCGCCGGGGTGCCGCTGCTCACCGGCGCGCTGCTGGTGTACTACACCGTGTACGTGCTGCGTTCGGGGTTCCGGCTGATGCCCGTGCCGTCCCCCGCGGGCGGCGCGGCGACGGCGACGCTCTCCTGGGGCGGGCGCCCCGAGCTGGCCCTGGCCTGCAGGCTTTCCATGGGCATCGCCATGCTGACGATGCTGCTCGCCCTCTGACTCGCCCCTCGGCTCACGCTGTTGAAACCGTGTCCTGCGTCACTTGGCACGTCAGGTCATACCCGCAAGTAGCCCCGCGCTCATAGGCTGACGCTTATGTGGGTCTCCCTCGCGCTGCTGCTGCTAGGCGCACTGGCCTCCGTCCTGGCCCCGCGACTTCTGTCGCGGCCGGACTGGCCGGAGCGCGAGCCCGTGGTGGCGCTGTGGGTCTGGCAGTGCGTGGTGGCCGGCGTGCTGCTGTGCTTCGGGCTCTCCATGACGTTCAGCGCGGCCGCGGCCTGGCAGCTGGTACGAGGTCATGTCTTCGCACCCGCCCCGCACGGCGTGGTCGAGGCGTACGCCCTCGGCGCGCACGAACCCTGGGCCGCCGTCCTCGCGGTCCTTCTGGCGTGCGGAGGGCTGTGGACCGGGGCGATGCTCACCCGGGAGATCCACCGGGCCCGTGTGCGGCGCAGGAAGCGGCGTACGGAACACCTGGTGCGCTCCCCTCTGCTGCCGGGCGAGGAGCCGGGCAGCGAGCCATTGGCCGTGCTGGAGGGCGAGCGGCCCGACGCCTGGTGGCTGCCGGGTGCCGCACCCCAACTGGTCATCACCACCGCGGCGTTGCGCCGACTGAAGGGCCGTCAGCTCGATGCCGTACTGGCGCACGAGCAGGGTCACGCCCAGGCGCGGCACGACTGGCTGCGGCACTGTTCCGGCGCGCTCGCCAACGGCTTTCCGCAGGTGCCGGTGTTCGCGGCGTTCCGTGACGAGATGCACCGGCTGGTCGAGCTGGCCGCCGACGATGTCGCCTCGCGGCGCTTCGGCCGGCTCACCATCGCACTGGCTCTGGTCGAACTCAACGAGGACCGCGGAGTGTTCGGCCCCTGTCCCACGCCGCACGCCCAGCTGCCGCAGCGGGTGAACCGGCTGCTGACACCGGCGCCGCGGCTCACCGCGGGGCACCGTCTGCGGCTGACCGCGGCCGCCGCGCTGGTACCGGTGGTTCCGCTCGTGGTGGCCTTCGTGCCGGGACTGCGGGCACTGGGTTAGCCTCGGGGGCCGGTCAACGGCGAGGATCTCCCCATGCACTCCCCACGCCCGGCACCCCCCACACCCCCGGCGCCCTCCCGGGCCGGCGCACCGGCCTGTACGGGCGCGCTGTTCGCCGCCCTCTCCCTGGCACTGGTGA
Source organism: Streptomyces sp. NBC_01142 (assembly GCF_026341125.1). Classification (NCBI taxonomy): domain Bacteria; kingdom Bacillati; phylum Actinomycetota; class Actinomycetes; order Kitasatosporales; family Streptomycetaceae; genus Streptomyces; species Streptomyces sp. NBC_01142. The sequence continues at coordinate 296,557 of NZ_JAPEOR010000003.1, read as the reverse complement.
TCCTGGTCGCCGCTTCCTGGTCCCCCCTGCTCTCCTTCGACCGTGCGGTGACAGATCCACTGCACCGCTGGGCAGTGGCCGAGCCGGCACTCACCCGGGTGAACCGGGTGTTCAGCGACTGGGTGTGGGATCCGTGGACGATGCGTGCGCTGATCGCCGCGGCCGTCATCCGGCTGTGGCTGCTGCGGGAGCGGCTGCTCGCCGTGTGGATCGCGGTGACGAGTGCGCTGGCCGCTCTCCTCCAGCAGGGACTGAAGGCGGCCGTGGGCCGGGAGCGTCCGCAGTGGCCCGACCCGGTCGACTCCGCCCACTACGCGGCCTTCCCCTCCGGCCATGCGATGACGGCCATGGTCACCTGCGGCCTGCTGCTGTGGCTGTTCAGGCGGTGCGGAATGAGCGGGCGCCCATGGGCCGTGAGCGTCGCTGTCGCGGCCGTCTCCGTCGCCGGAGTGGGCCTCACACGGCTGTACCTCGGCGTGCACTGGCCCTCGGACGTGCTGGGCGGCTGGCTGCTCGGCGCATGTGTCATCGCTCTCTCCATCGCCTCCTACGAACGTGTGGTCTTGTCGCGGAAGCGGTGACCCGGAAAGGATCACCATCATGGCGATCAAGGGTGTGCTCTTCGACTTCTCCGGAACGCTCTTCCGTATCGAATCGGTCGAGGGCTGGCTGCGCGCCGTCCTGGACGCGCGGGGCACCACGCTCCCCGAGCCCGAACTCTCCCGCTGCACCATGGAGTTGGATGCCGCCGGCGCACTTCCCGGCGGCTCGTCCCCGCTGCGGCTGCCGCCGCACCTCACCGAGCTGTGGGCGACCCGCGACGAGAGCAGGGAGCGGCACCGGGCCGCGTACACCGGTCTCGCCCGCCAGGTGGCACTGCCGGACGAGGGTCTGTACGACGCGCTGTACGAGCGCCACATGACTCCGGCCGCCTGGCGCCCGTACCCGGACGCCGAAGGGGTGCTGCGCGCGCTGCGCGAGCGGGGTGTGGGCGTGGCGGTGGTCAGCAACATCGGCTGGGATCTGCGGCCGGTCTTCCGCGCCCACGGCCTGGACGCCCTGGTGGATGCGTATGTCCTGTCGTACGAGCACGGCGTGCAGAAGCCTGATGTGCGTCTGTTCCGGGCCGCCTGCCAGGAGCTGGGCCAGGACCCGGGCGATGTCCTGATGGTGGGCGACGACCGGAGCGCGGACGGCGGAGCCGTGGATCTCGGCTGTGCGGTGCATTTCGTGGATCATCTGCCGGTGGACGAACGTCCGGCGGGGCTGCGCCCGGTTGTCCGGCTGACCGACTGAGCACCGGCGCGACAGAGAGACACTGAAGGCATGACAAATTGCCCGAACCGGACGATCCCCCGCGTCGCCCGGTTCGGGCACCACACCCACTGACCAGGCCCTGAAGGCTGCACAGCGGGACGCGCTGAGTATATTGGCTCAGAGCCAGTCAACGCAGGAGTCCAGCATGTCCCCGCGGAGCGCATCGGTCAATGAAGAGCTTCGTCGGCGTTCCCGGGAGCGGCTTCTGCAGGCGACCGTGGATCTCGTCGACGAGCGCGGGTACGAGGCCACGACGCTGGCCGACATCGCCGACCGGGCGGGCGCGGCACGCGGGCTGGTGTCGTACTACTTCCCGGGAAAAAGGCAGCTGCTGCAGTCGGCCGTGCACCGGATGATGCACCGCGCGCTGGAGGCGGCGCTGGAGCGCGAGCCCCGCACGGAGGACGGCCGGGAGCGGCTGGCCCGGGCGATCGACGCCATTCTCGGGCTCGCGGTCGACCGCCCCGTACTGATGCGCACACATATGTCGGGAGTCCTGCAGGCCGAGGGATTCGTCCAGTGCCCGGAACAGCAGCACCTCGCTTCCCTGCTGCGCGACACGGTGGAGCGGTACGGCGCGCGGGATGTCGACACGGAGTATCCGCTGCTGCGCGCGCTGCTGATGGGCGCGGTCTTCGCGTTGCTGCTGCCCGGCGCGCCGATGCCGCTGGCGCGGCTGCGTGCGGAGTTGTTCCAGCGGTACGGACTGGACTGGGACCTCGGCGTTCCGCCGGGCGAGGGGCCGCCCGGCGGAACGCGTCATGACGCCTTCGGTCAGTCGTCGAAGTCGTCGAAATAGTCGGGCTGCGTCTGCACGTTGAGCTCGTGCATGCGCACCCGCTTCGCCGGGTCCGTACGCCTGTCCTCGATCTTCAGGACGTCGAGCCCCTTGGCGATGTCGTTGGAGAAGACATAGCCGTTGTAGTAGTACGCCGACCAGGAGCCCGCGGTGGTGACCCGGTCAAGGGTGACGGGGCCGCGCTCGAAGTACCCGATCTCCTTGGGCTTCGAGGAGTCGGTGAAGTCCCACACCGAGATACCGCCCTGGTACCAGGCCTGGACCATGAGGTCACGGCCCTTCACCGGGATGATCGAGCCGTTGTGGGCCACGCACACCTCGGCGTCCGCCTGGTGCCGGTCGATCTTGAAGTAGCTGCGGAAGACCAGCTTGCGCCTGTCGCCCTTGCCGACGATGTCGTAGATGCCGTCGGCACCGCGCTTCGGGCCGATCTCGGCGTTGCAGGTGGCGGCGCCTCCGCCGCCCAGCTCGTCGGTGAAGACGACCTTGTTGGCCTTCTGGTTGAAGGTCGCCGAGTGCCAGAACGCGAAGTTGACGTTGTCCTGGACCTGGTCGATGACCTCCGGCCGCTCCGGGTTGCTGATGTCGAACAGGATGCCGTCACCCATGCAGGCGCCGGCGGCCAGGTCCTTGGAGGGGAGCACCGTGATGTCGTGGCAGCCGGTGGTCTTGGAGACGCCCGGGTTGGTGGGACCGCCCGGGTTGCCGCCGCCGTCGGGGCCGTCACCCGGGAAGAGCACCGGGAAGTTCACGACCGCGGACTTCTGGGGCGCCTTGCGCGGCACCTTGATGACGGTGATTCCGTCGTGCGGCGGCTGGCAGTCCGGGAAGGCCGCGTTCGGCGAGTACGAGGAGACGTACACATAGACGTTGCGACGCTCGGGGACGATCGTGTGCGTGTGCGAGCCGCACGCGGTCTCGACAGCGGCGACGTACTTCGGGTTGCGCTTGTCGCTGATGTCGAAGATCTTCATGCCCTCCCAGGACGACTTCTCCGTCGCGGGCTGCGAGACGCTGTTGCAGGAGTTGTCGCTGCGCGAGGCATCGGTGGACAGGAAGAGCAGATCACCGGAGACGGAGATGTCGTTCTGCGCTCCGGGACACAGCACCTGGGCGACGGTCCTGGGGGCCTTCGGGTTGCTGATGTCGAAGATCCGGAAGCCGTCGTAGTTGCCCGCGAAGGCGTACTTCCCTTGGAACGCCAGGTCCGAGTTGGTGCCCTGGAGAGCATCCTTGGGGATGTTGGCGACGTGCTTGATGTTGTCGCTGTGGACGATCTCGTCCACGCCGGGGATGTCGCCGCTCTTGATGGCCGACCTGGCGTCGGCCTCCTGCCGGCTGGAGATCTTCTCCTTGGCAGGTACGTCCCCGGGGTCTGGTGTGGCGACCGCGGGTCCGGCCGTCAGCAGGGTGGCGAGGAGCCCGGCCGCGGCTGCCGCCACGCCCAGACGTCTGCGCCGCACTCGGGTGGGGTGCAACAGGGTCACTGCGTCCTCCCTTGTAGCCGTTCGCGGTTGAACGGTTCACGGACCCCGGCAGTATCTTCCCTAGCATGCACATCTCAACAGATGGCAACACAGACGTAATGAAAGTTTTTGATCAACGGCGTGCACAAGCGTGCTAGGAACATCCCCAAACACCCCAAGTGCCAGAGGAGGTCACCGTGTTGAGCCGCCGTAGAACCACGCGTGTCCACAGGTCCGTCGTCGCGGCAGCGGTCGCTGCCGCCGTACTCGCCCTGGGCGCCTGCGAGTCGGGCTCCGATGCTCCTGCCAAGGCCAAGGGGGATGCGGGCCCGTCGGTGGTAGCGCCGGGGAAACCGGGCGAGCCGGCCAGGACTCTCTCCGCCGAGGAGGCCGCGAAGGCCGTTCCGGACGACAGCCCCAACGCGGCGGACTTCAGCTACGCGCAGATGATGATCACCCACCACAGCCAGGCGCTGACGATGACCGCCCTGGTGCCGGACCGTACGGAATCCACGCAGGTCAAGCGGCTCTCAGAGCGAATTTCCGCCGCGCAGAAGCCGGAGATCGCCGCGATGGAAGGGTGGCTGAAAAGCAACGGCGGAGAGAAGGCGAAGGAGTCGGGGAAGGACGGTCACGACCACGGACACGGGGCGATGCCCGGGATGGCGACGGACGCTCAGCTCGCGCAACTGCGCGGTGCGAAGGGCGCGGCGTTCGACGAGCTCTTCCTGAAACTGATGATCACTCACCATCAGGGAGCCATCACCATGGCGACCGACGCCCTCTCGGAAGGGAACAACATCCTGGTCGAGGAGATGGCGAACGATGTGATCGCCCAGCAGACGAGCGAGATCGGCCGGATGCGCTCCATGTGACGGTGCCGGTGACGGGCGGTGGGACGGGAACGGCGCCGGGTGATGGCGACGGCGACGGGTGACCGGACGGGGAGTGTGCCGGCGGGCGTCGGACGGCTGGAGCAGACACCGGCCGCGGCCGGCTCCGGCGGGCCGCGGGCCAGGCACCCCCTAGCGGCGGTTGTGGCGCGGTGCGAGGTAGCCCTCGTCACGTGCGCTCGCGATCAGCCGGAGCGATCTGCGGCGGCTCCGCCCGGTCGCGCACATCACCGCAAGCACCGGGTCACTGCCTTCCTGCTGCGCCGCCCGGTACGCGTCGGCCGCAATCCGTCGGCCCGCACTGCCGCGCGGCACGGCGGCACGGGCCCGGTGGCGGCCGGAGCGCGCTTCCTCCTGACCGGGGTCGCAGGGCGCGGCGGGGACCGGTTCCGCGGGCGGGGGCCGCTCGACGGCGACCTGGCAGGCGTCCTCGAGCGGGCCCTCGATCAGGTCGGCCAGCACCGCGAAGCCCTCCAGCGGAAGCGGCGGCTCCGCGTGCAGGTCCTCGATGGCGATCCGTCCGTCGTCGACGACGGCGAGGACGTCGATCCGGGCGCCGTCGGCAAAGGTCAGCCGGACGTTGAACCAGGGCGGAGGAAGTTCGCACCCACTGGACTCGGAGGTGGTCGTGCCGCGGCCCTGCAGTTCCCACACGGGCGGGAAGGGCAGAGTCCCGTTCAGTTCATGCCGATCATTAGCGTTAAGAAACGTAATCTCCTGCACATTTAACACGTAACCAGGCACATCATCACTTTCTGTGGCGGCACGCACGGCGCGACGCCACAAGGCACCCCGATGGGGGTCCCCCCATGCACGACGGCTATGGGAGACCATCTCCCCAGCGCCGCACACTGGTGCGATGCTGGAATCCCCCCTGTGGGAAGGAGCGCAGTTGTGCTTCGCGTCGCCGTCGTCGGATCGGGACCCAGCGGGGTCTACGCCGCACAGGCCCTCGCCCAGCAGACGCTGGTGCCGGATGTACGGGTGCATGTACTGGACCGGCTCCCCTGCCCGTACGGACTCGTACGCTACGGAGTCGCGCCCGACCACGAAAAGATCAAGTCCCTGCAGAACAATCTGCGCACCGTGCTGGAGCACGAGCGGATCGACTTCATCGGCAATGTGGAGGTGGGCACGCGCGGCCTCGGCCCCGAAAGGCTGCTGGGGCTCTATCACGCCGTCGTGTACTGCGTGGGAGCCGCCAAGGACCGCAGGCTCGGCATTCCCGGCGAGGAGCTGCCGGGCAGCCACTCGGCCACCGACTTCGTCTCCTGGTACAGCGCCCACCCCGACGCCGCGGGCAACAGCTTCGTGCTGGGGGCCCGTTCGGCCGTGGTGATCGGCGTCGGCAACGTGGCCGTCGACGTGGCCCGCATCCTGGCGCGCGGCGCGGAGGAGCTCCGCCCCACCGATGTGCCGCAGGCGGCGCTCGGCGCGCTCGCGCTGAGCCGGGTCCGCGACGTGCACATGGTGGGCAGGCGCGGCCCCGCGCAGGCCAAGTTCACCACCAAGGAGCTGCGCGAACTGGGCTCCCTGCCCACGGCGGAGGCGGTGGTCGAGCCCGGGGACCTCGCACTGGAGCCTGCGTACGCCGACCCGTCGGGCACCCTGGCATCGGCCCTGCCCGCGGTCAACCGGCGCAATCTCGAGGTGGTACGCGGCTGGGCCGGGCGGGTGCCGCAGGGGAAGGAACGACGTATCCATCTGCGGTTCTTCCTGCGCCCGGTGGAGCTGCTGGAGCGGGACGCGCGGGTGGCGGGCGTACGGTTCGAGCGCACCGTGCCGGACGGTGACGGAGGCGTACGCGGCACGGGCACGTACGAGGAGATCGAGGCGCAGCTGGTGCTGCGAGCGGTGGGCTACCGGGGCGTGCCACTCGCCGGCCTGCCGTTCGACGCGGCGCACGGGACCGTGCCGCATGCCGGCGGCCGGGTACTGCGGGACGGCGTGCCCTCACCCGGCGAATACGTGGCGGGGTGGATCAAGCGTGGCCCGACGGGTGTGATCGGCACCAACCGGCCGTGCGCGAAGGAGACGGTGACCTCGCTGCTCGACGACGCCGCGGCGCTCGTACTGCGACCGGTCGCAAGCGATCCGCTGGCCGAAATGCGGGAGTTGGGGCTGCGGCCGGTGAGCTGGCCGGGCTGGCTGGCGATCGAGGCGGCGGAGGCGGCTCTGGGCAGCACGCTTGGCCGACGGTCCGTCAAGATCCCTGACTGGCCAGGACTGTTGGGAGCAGCGATCACCAACGGAGAGCGGGACGGGAATCGGGCGGAAGACCGGGACGGGGATCGCGAAGGGGACCGGGACGCGGGCGGCGACATGCTGACGCGCTAGACACCCCCTGGGCGGCCGAGCCGGTCCTCCTGCGGCGCCGCCGCGGCAAGGACGCTGTCCAGTAGCCCGGGGAAGAGTGCGTCGAGATCGTCGCGGCGCAGCTCGTTCATCTTCGCGGTGCCCCGGTAGATCTGCTCGGCGCGGTCGGGATGATCATCGAGCTCGAGCAGTCCGGGAAAATCCTCGCGAACGGCGAGGCGGACGCCGTGCCGCTCGGCCGCGAGCTGCTGCGCAACCGGTCCTGGGCCAGGCACGCGGCACGCGAGCTCTGCGGGGAGACCCACGTCCCGGACCAGCACCACGGCTCCGTCCGAGATCGCATGTTCCGCCGACCGATGAGTTCTGGAACCGTGACCGGTCTGCCCTGGGTACGTACGAACCACGCCCACCCGGGCCGACCTGCACAAAGACTCTCCCCACAGGCCACTGTCAGTGGGCAGGTGCAGACTGGCCCCTATCCGAGACAACGGCGTCCTGGAGGTATCGGCCATGACCGATGTTCTGCTGACTGTAGGCACTCGCAAGGGGCTCTTCATCGGCCGCAGGAGCGGCGGAGCATGGGAGTTCGACGGACCGCATTTCAATGCGCAGGCCGTGTACTCCATCGGGATCGATACGCGCGCGTCCGTGCCCCGGCTGCTGGTCGGCGGGGACAGCGCGCACTGGGGACCCTCGGTGTTCCACTCCGACGATCTCGGCAGGACCTGGATCGAGCCGGAGAAACCGGCGGTGAAGTTCCCCAAGGACACCGGAGCCTCCCTGGAGCGGGTCTGGCAGCTGCATCCGGCCGGTCCCGCCGCGCCGGACGTGGTGTACGCGGGCACGGAGCCGGCCGCGCTGTTCCGCTCGGAGGACCGCGGCGAGACCTTCGAGCTCGTACGACCTCTGTGGGAGCATCCGACCCGCTCGAAATGGGTGCCCGGCGGCGGCGGTGAGGCGGTACACACCGTGGTGACCGACCGCCGGGACGCGGATGCCGTGACGGTGGCGGTGTCGACGGCCGGAGTGTTCCGCTCCAAGGACGGCGGAGGAAGCTGGGCGCCGTCCAACCAGGGGGTCTCCGCGGTCTTCCTGCCCGACCCGCACCCCGAGTTCGGGCAGTGCGTCCACAAGATCGCGCAGGACGCGGGGGACCTGGACCGGCTGTATCTGCAGAACCACTGGGGTGTGTACCGCAGCGACGACGCGGGCGCCCGGTGGACCGACATCGGCGATGGGCTGCCCTCGGACTTCGGCTTCGCGGTGGCCGCGCACCCGCACCGGGCCGATACGGCCTATGTCTTCCCGATCACCGCGGACGCGGACCGCGTACCGGCCGGGCGGCGCTGTCGCGTCTACCGTACGAGTGACGCCGGCGGGAGCTGGGAGCCGCTCTCGGCCGGGCTGCCCGAGGGAGATCACTTCGGCACGGTGCTCCGGGACGCGCTGCGCACGGATGACGCGGACCCGGCGGGTGTGTACTTCGGCAATCGCAACGGCGAGGTGTACGCGAGCGCGGACGATGGGGACAGCTGGCAGCTGCTCGCCTCCCATCTGCCGGATGTGCTCTGCGTACGGGCGGCAGCCATGGGTTGAGGGCCGCGGTGCTCGCGCCACCAGTAGAGTGACGCCCGTGGCAGCACGACCGTTGAAAGAAATCGTCGAACCGGGGTGGGCGGATGCGCTCGCCCCCGTGGCCGAACGCATCGCCGCGATGGGCGACTTCCTGCGCGCGGAGATCACCGCGGGACGCACCTATCTGCCGGCCGGAGCGAATGTGCTGCGGGCATTCCAGCAGCCCTTCGAGGAGGTGCGCGTCCTGATCGTCGGTCAGGATCCGTACCCCACGCCCGGGCATGCCGTGGGGCTGAGCTTCTCGGTGGCACCCGAGGTACGGCCGGTGCCCGGCAGCCTGGACAACATCTTCCGGGAGATGCACGCGGACCTGGGGCACCCCCGTCCCGCCAACGGGGACCTCACCCCGTGGACCCGGCAGGGGGTGCTGCTGCTCAACAGGGCGCTGACCACCGCGCCCCGCAAGCCGGCTGCGCACCGCGGCAAGGGGTGGGAGGAGGTGACCGAGCAGGCCATCCGGGCTCTTGCCGCGCGCGGCAAGCCCCTGGTGTCCGTGCTGTGGGGGCGTGATGCCCGCAATCTGCGTCCGCTGCTCGGCGAGCTTCCCGCGATCGAGTCCTCGCACCCTTCCCCCATGTCCGCGGACCGCGGTTTCTTCGGCTCCCGGCCGTTCAGCCGGACCAATGAGCTGCTGGAGCGCCAGGGGGCGCAGCCGGTCGACTGGCAGCTTCCGTGACCGTGAGCCGAGTGCTCGGGGTGGACTCCGGGGGTTCCGGGCTGCGTGTTGCGCTCGCGGACGCCGGGGTCCCGGGCCGCGTCCGGACCACCGTGTCGGGCAAGCCCGTGCGTACCGGCACCGGAGGCATCGACGCGGGACATCTGCTGGACCAGTTGCTGCCGATGGCGCACACGCTGCTGGAGCAGGCCGGGGGCGGCACCGTGTCCGCGGTCGCGATCGGCGCCGCCGGAATGGCGTCGCTCGGCGGGCGGCTGCGCGCCGAGCTCCCGGCGGCGCTGGCAGATGCGCTGGGCGTACGGCGCCTCGTGCTCGCCGCGGACGCGGTCACCGCGTACGCCGGGGCGCTCGGCCAGCGGCCCGGGGCCGTGGTCGCGGCAGGCACCGGCATGATCGCGGTGGGCACGGACCTGTCCGCCTGGCGCCGGGCCGACGGCTGGGGCCATCTGCTCGGCGACTGCGGCAGCGGGGCCTGGATCGGCCGGGCCGGGCTCGAGGCCGCGCTGCGGGCCCACGACGGGCGGCGGGGCGGTTCGGCCGCGCTGCTGGCCCGGATGGAGTCGGTGCTCGGTCCGGCGCAGGAGGTGCCGGGTCTGCTCTACCCGCGCGCCGACCGGCCCGCGGTGCTCGCCTCCTTCGCCCCGGAAGTCGCCCGGTGCGCGCACGGCGACGACGGGGACGCGGGCAACGTGGGCGGGGACCCGGTGGCCGCGGACATCCTGGCCCGGGCCGCCCGGCATATCGCAGAGGCGGCCGCGGCCGCGTGCCCGCCGGCCGGCGAGACGCCCGAGGGATGTGAAGTCGCCCTCACCGGCGGGCTGTTCAAGATGGGCGAGCCTCTTCTCGTACCGCTGCGGGCGGAGCTGGCCGCACAACTGCCGCACGCACGGCCGGTGTCCGCGGCCGGCGATCCGCTCACCGGGGCGCTGCTTCTCGCCTCCGCGCTCGCCACCGATTCGCTGCGGCTGCCGCGCCATCCGACGATGCTGCACGTGCCGACAGAGCAGGGTAGTTGAGGCGTAGGTCACGCATCGGATAAATGCGGACAGATGGCACTTGAGTGCCCCCTCCCCGAGCAGCGACGACCCCAAAACCAGTAGCATGCGGCGCCATGAGCTCCCCCACTGGGCCTGCATCCGGCCTGCCTGTACGAATGCCGCGACCCCGCCAGTCCGGGCGGCACCGCCGCCCGGAACCCGTGGCGGCTCCTGAGGGCGCGCCCGCGCTCGTGCTCGCCGTGCCCGGCGCTCCCTCGCCCGCCACGCGCAGCCTGGCCGAAGAGGTCATAAGCATCGCTCGTTCCGAGCTCCCCGGCCTGGAAGTCGGCATCGGTTACCTCGACGGCGACAACGCCGAGTACCCCACGCTCGAAGGCGTCCTGGCGCACACCGCTGCCCGTCGCACCGAGCGGTACGAGATCGCCAGGGCCGCCGGCCGTGAAGTGGCCGCGCCCGAGGGCCCCGCCGCCGTTGTGGTACCGCTCCTCGCGGGCCCGGACAACGCCCTGAAGCGGCGCATCCGCCAGGCCGTCATGGACAGCCGCGCGAGCGCCGAGCTGACCGACGTGCTCGGCCCGCATCCGCTGCTCGCCGAGGCCCTGCACGTGAGGCTCTCGGAGGCCGGCCTGGCGCGTGCCGACCGCGCCCGGCTGTTCACCGTCGCCACGGCGGCCGACGGCATCATCCTGGCCACGGTCGGCGGCGACGAAGCCGTCCAGGCCGCCGGGATCACCGGCATGCTGCTGGCCGCGCGTCTCGCCGTGCCGGTGATGGCCGCCGCGCTCGACCAGGAGGGCGCGATCGGCGCGATCGCCGACCAGCTGCGCGGTTCCGGCTCGGTGCAGCTTGCCCTGGCCCCGTACCTGGTCGGCCCGGAGCTGCCCGAGGGCCTGCTCGACTCGGCCGCGAAGGAGGCGGGCTGTGCCGCCGCCGACGCGCTCGGCGCCTACCCGGCGATCGGCAAGCTGGTACTGGCGCAGTACGCGTCCGTGCTGGGCATATCTCCGCAGCCGCAGGGCGCCCCCGCGCGCTGACGGACCTCCGTACGGACGGACACCGGCACACGCGTACACAGGCGCGCGTACGCAGGCGCCCACGTACACACACGGAAGGGCCCGCACCGGGCGGACGGTGCGGGCCCTTCCGCGTTGCGGCAGTGGTCAGGCGAAGATCACGCAGGAGGCCGCGGGGACGGCCAGGGAGCCCGCCCTGCGGGGGACGCCGGTCCGGGGGTCGATGTCGAACCAGGTGACGTCGCCGGACCGCTCATTGGCGGCGTACAGCCTCCGGCCCGTCGGGTCCAGGGCGAGGTCGCGCGGCCACTGCCCGCCGCAGGGCACCGTCGTGACCAGCTCCGCCTTCTCGCGCGTCTCGTCGAGCGCGAGAACGGCGATGCTGTCGTGGCCGCGGTTGGCGGCCCAGAGATGGCGGCCGTCGTGCGAGACGACCACCTCGGAGGGGTAGACAGGGCCGGGCACACCGTCCGGCAGCACGGCCGTCTCCCCGGCCGGTTCGAGGACGCCCGCGACCGCGTCCCAGCGGCAGAAGGTGAGGGTCGGCTCGAGCTCGTTCAGCACATAGGCGTGGCTGCCTGCGGGGTGGAAGACGAGATGACGCGGTCCTGTCCCGGGGCGCAGCGCGGTCTCACCGTGCAGCGCCGGCTCGCCCGCCTCCGCGTCCAGTGCGCAGATCCGTACGGAGTCGGTTCCGAGGTCGACACTGAGCACCCAGCGCCCGGTCGGGTCGGGGAGCACCTGATGGGGGTGCGGGCCGCGCTGGCGGTCCGGGTCGGGCCCGGCCCCCTCGTGCTGAAGGAGGCCGCTGGGGCCGGCCGGGAGGCCGTCCGCCCCGAGGGGGAGCACGCTGACGGTGCCCGAGCCGTAGTTCGCGGTCAGCAGATGGCCCGGGACGAGCGCGAGATGGGTGGGTCCCGCGCCGCACACCGGTACCGGTGAGCCGATCAGGCGCGGCGAGGCCCCGCCGATGTCGAGGGCCGCGACCGCGCCCTCGGCGGTCTCGGAGACGGCGTAGAGGACCGCGCCGCCGGAAGCGCTCGCGAGGGCGAGGTACGACGGGTCCACGACGGCGTCGCTCGCCCCTGTCTCCGTCAGGGCGCCGGTCTCCCCGTCCACAGCGGCCGCGGTGATCCCGCGGCCTCCCGCCGACGTGAACGACCCGATGAATGCCCGTCCGGCGCTCTTGGCGCGCACAGCGTCTCCCCTCTCCGTCCACTGAATCGCATGCTGCGCGGCCGACGGTAGCAGCCCCGGTCTAGACCACTCCGCCTACTCGCCCCCGTCGCCGCGGGCGCGCGCCGTCGCCTCCGGGTGGTGGACATAGGCGGGACGCCACTGGGTCGAGTCGTACGTCCGGTGGAAGACGGGCGTCGCGGAGCCCGAGATCGGCGGCACGATCCAGGACCAGTCGGCACCCACCCCGCGGCCCCGGCTCTGCTCGCGGTCCAGGTGGGTGAGGAAGCGGCGCGACTCGGTGTGGTGGTCGGTCACGGTGACGCCCGCGAGGTCGAAGGAGTGCAGTACGGCGCGGTTCAGCTCGACGAGCGCCCGGTCCTTCCAGAGCGAGCGGTCGTTCGTCGTGTCGAGCCCCAGCTGCGCGGCGATGCGCGGCAGAAGGTCGTAGCGGTCGGTGTCGGCGAGATTGCGGGCGCCGATCTCGGTGCCCATGTACCAGCCGTTGAAGGGTGCGGCGGGGTAGCAGATGCCGCCGATCTCCAGGCACATGTTGGCGATCGCGGGTACGGCGTGCCAGCGCAGGCCGAGTTCCGCGTACCAGCTCTCCTCCGGGTGGTGCAGCGCCACTTCGAGGACGGCGTCGCGCGGCAGCTCGAACCAGCGTGGTTTGCCGTCCCCGTCCTCGATCACCAGGGGCAGCAGGTCGAAGGGCGTGCCCGGCCCGCCCGGCCAGCCCAGGCGCAGCGCGAGCTCGGTGAGCCCGGCGTTGCGCGGGTCACCGACGGTGGGCCGCTGACCGGTGGCGTACCCCGCGTACCGAACGAGCTGTTCGTTCCAGATCCGCGGTCCGGGGCGGTCGGGGGCGTCCGGGGCGAAGACGGTGATCAGCGGGCGGATGTTGCCGCCGTTGGTGGCCTCCCGGAGATGGTCCGCCGCCTCGCGGGCCACGGCGTCGGCGTCGTCGATGTGCCTGCGGTCGCGTATGCGCAGGGAGCGCCAGTAGAGGCGGCCGATGCAGCGGTTGCTGTTGCGCCACGCGACGCGTGCGCCGAAGGCGAGTTCGGCCGGGGTGTGGCGGTAGGTGCCGGTCGCCTCGATCTCGGCGCGCACGGCGGCGATACGGACGGCTGGATCGCCGGCCTCCGCCTCCTCCTGGTGGTACAGCCGCAGAAAGTCCTCGGCCTCCTCGCGCAGCTCATCGGGAGTGGCCGGCGGACCGGCGACAGGACGGACCTCGGCAGGGGAGTGGCTCACCGGGCAGCGGGCGGCCGGATCCGGAGGGTCTCCCCAGTCGCGTTGTTCCACCCGTGGGCCGGTCCGGCGCAGGGATCTGAGCAGTGACTTCCGCATGGTGCGCACCCCCGGGGTCCTGACAGGACGTGGATGCCGCAGTGGTTACCCCTTGAACAGGCTGATCCACCCTGTGTGTGCCGGGTGAAATTGCCTCATTCAAGGCCTTCTTGTCTATGCCGCAGGTCAGGGCGGATCAGGCCGGCACAAGGGGGGCGCGCGGTGAGGTGCGCAGAGGCGCGTCAAGGCCCGCGAGCGCGCGCTCCAGCGCCTGAAGGTGCGTGAGGGCAGCCTCGGCCCCCGGGTGGTGCTGCGGCGCCGCCACGGAGTCGACGACGGCCTTCGTCTGCCGGGCGGCGGGCGGCACCAGCGCGTGCACGGCGGCCTCGACGCGCGCGCAGGCGGCGGCCAGCCTCGCGTCGTGGGAAGCGTGCGGGTCGGCGGCGACGGCGGCGAGCCCGCGCACCTCGCGCGCACAGTCGTCGAGCAGCACGATCACCTGGCGGGCGCGCGCCTTGCGGGCCCGCAGCGGGCTGAGCGGGTGGACGAGCGGGGCGAGGGAGAGCCGTACGCGGCCGAGCAGCAGCTCCAGCTCGGCCGCGAGCGGCGCCGGGTCGGCCGCCTCGTCCCCGGCCAGCCGGCGCGCTGCGGCGGTGGTGCAGCCGTGGACGCACTGCACGGCGCGCCGGATCCAGGCGTCGGTGGCGGCATGGGTGGTGACCGGCAGGATCAGCGCGACGCCGAGCGCCGCGCCGAGCGCGCCGACCGCGGTCTCCTCGAAACGGAGCAGCAGCAGCCCCGGGTGCAGGACGCCGAGGAGCCCGTACAGCAGACCGGCCATGACGGTGACGAAGAACATCATCCAGCTGTACGAGGGCGCGGCCGTGTAGAAGATCCCGAAGACGCAGACGGCGACCAGTGCGGCGGTGGGTGCGGGTGCCCCGGCGATCGGGATCGCGATCAGCAGCCCCGCGGCGATGCCGGTGACCGTGCCGACGACCCGGCGGAAGCCCCGTACCAGCGTCTCGCCGCGCGAGGCGGTGTTGACGAAGATCCACCAGGCGGTGCCGACGGCCCAGTACCAGCGGTCCGGGGAGAGCAGCTGCCCGGCGGCGAGGGCCACGCCGCAGGCCACGGTCGCCTGGAAGGCCTGGCGGGTGGTGGGGCGGGCGAGGCCGCGGCCGGGGAGCGGGGCGGGCGCTGCGGGCGCGGGCGTACGCCGTTCGATGCACCACAGGCCGAACCGGACGACCGACGTGGAGGTCAGGGCCAGGGCCACCGCTCCGTACAGCTCCGGCAGCTGGGCCGGGAGGGCGTGCAGGAACTGGGTGACGAAGAACATCATGAACGCGAAGATCCCCAACGCGTGTCCGCGCGGGCCCCAGCGTCTGGCGTAGACGCCGCAGAAGACCACGGCGAGCCAGGCGGCGGCGCGCAGCAGGGGCTGTCCGTGCAGGACGGTCGCGAGCGAGAGGACAGGGAAGCCGACGAGCGGCAGCAGGCCGGTGGTGACGGCCTGGCGGCGCACGGTCGCATCCCCGACGGTGAAGAGCGCGAGGAGTGCGGCGAGGCCACCGGTGATCGAGGCGACGAGGGAGAGCCCGGACATCTCGGCCGTGGCGACGGCGAGGCCGACGCCGAGCACGGCGCGCGACGAGACGCGCAGTCGCACCAACCCCGGATCGGGAGCCACGAACATCTTCTTCACGCCGGTCACCCTCTGCACGACGGTCGCCCCGCCCCCTTGCTGTTCGATCGCTTTTCGGACATGGGAAAGGCGCTGCGGGTCCGGTGCGGCTCCGTCGCCGTCCGGCGCTGCGCAGCGCCATCTCTCCCCAGAGGAAAGCATCCGCACGGACAGTGGCTCAACTCGAGCGGAGTAGACTGAGCCATTGGCACAGTTCAGGGCGACATACGAGGGCCAGAGGGAGGCCAACGGACCATGGCGGTGGACGCACTCGACACCCGCATCCTGCGGCTGCTGATCGAGCAGCCGCGCACCAGCGTGCGCGAGTACGCACGGATTCTCGGCATCGCCCGCGGCACCCTGCAGGCCAGGATCGAACGGCTGGAGAGGGACGGGGTGATCACCGGCACGGGTCCGTACCTCTCCCCCGCCGCCCTCGGGCACCCGGTCCTCGCCTTCGTCCATATCGAGGTCACGCAGGGGCATCTGGACGAGGTCGGCGACGCGCTCGCGGCCGTGCCCGAGATCATCGAGGCGTTCTCCATCACCGGCGGCGGGGATCTGCTGACGCGGGTCGCCGCGCGGGACAACGGCCATCTCGAAGATGTCATCCAGCGGCTCATCCAGATGCCCGGTGTGGTGCGTACGCGTACGGAGATGGCGTTGCGCGAACGGGTGCCGCACCGGCTGCTGCCCCTGGTCGAGTCGGTGGGACGGGCGGCGGCAGATACGTCACGCTGAGCCCGTCCCGGCGCTGGTGCGACCGGTCCTGGCAGGCTCGAACCCGGTGTCGCGGTGCGCGAGCCCCGTCTTGGCATGCTGGTGCACATGGGCATTGGGCGAACGACTTCGGTCATCTTCGATCTCGACGGCACACTCGTGGACAGCGAGCCGAACTACTACGAGGCGGGCCGCCGGCTCCTGGCCGAGCACGGCGTGGCCGACTTCGGCTGGGATCAGCACGCCCGGTTCATCGGCATCAGCACGCGGGAGACGCTGGAAACCCTGCGTGGGGAGTACGGGATCGAGGCGCCGGTGGAGGAGTTGCTGGCGGCGAAGAACCGCACCTATCTGGAGCTGGCGCGCACCTCGACACAGGTCTTCCCCGAGATGCGGAAGTTCGTGGAGCGGCTGCACACGGAGGGGGTGCCGATGGCGGTGGCGTCGGGCTCGTCCCGCGCCGCCATCGAAGCGGTCCTCGCCGGCACCGGTCTTCACGCGTTCATCCCCACGGTCGTCTCCGCCGAGGAGGTCGCGCACGGCAAGCCGGAGCCCGACATCTTCCTGGAGACCGCCCGTCGGCTGGGAGTCGCGCCCGCCGACTGTGTGGTGCTCGAGGACGCCGTGCCGGGGGCTGCGGCGGCGCATGCGGCCGGCATGCGCTGCATCGCCGTCCCCTACGTCCCCGCGACGGCCGACGACCCGGCGTTCCGCGCGGCGGGGCTGCTCTTCCCGGGCGGCCAGGGCGAGTTCACGGCCCAGGCGGCGTACGACTGGCTGGCCGTGCCGGCTCCGGCCGCCTGATCGGCCGACCCGACGCGAACCCCCCACGGCGCCGTTTCTGCGCCGTTCCCCCCGGGGTAGAGGCATCCTTGCCGCCCGGTGTCGAAGCGGGCTGCCCAGGGGGGTGACGATGCCAGGTGGGGCTGCCGCCGGCCCAGCGGGGACCGGCGGCGTGCACAACCGGTTCGAAGGACACGCCGGGATCATCGTGCAGGCCGGCGAGATCCGGGGCTCGGTTCATCTCGGTGGCCCGGTGGTGGCCGATCCTGTGGTGCCGCGCCAACTGCCCGCCGCCACAGCCCGCTTTGTGGGCCGGGCCGCTCAGCTTGCCAGGCTCGACGAGGTGTTGCTGAGCGCTCAGGACGGCCCCGGAACGGTCGTGGTGTCGGGAACCGCCGGAGTCGGCAAGACCGCGGTCGTGGTGCGGTGGGCGCACGCCTCGGTCGAAGCGTTTCCCGACGGACAGCTCTACGTGGACCTGCGCGGCTACGGGCCCGAACCGCCGCTCGAACCGCTGGAGGTACTGGCCGGGTTTCTTCGGGCGCTCGGCGCGGCACACCCCGAGTCCGGGACCGCACTGGCGGAACGTGCGGCCCTGTTCCGGACGGCGGTCAGCGCACGCCGCATGCTCGTCGTCCTGGACAACGCCTACTCGGAGGAGCAGGTACGGCCACTGCTGCCGGGAGCAGCCTCCTGTGCGGTGATCGTCGTCAGCCGGCGGCAGCTCAGCGGTCTCGTGGTGCACCACGGAGCCGAGTCCCTGGACGTGGACCGGCTGTCGCCGACCGAGGCGGTCGAAGTACTGGATGCCGCCATGGGCGCCCGTACGGACACCGACCCCGCCACCACCGCCGTACTCGCCCGGCGCTGCGCCCGGCTGCCGCTGGCCCTGCGCATCGTGGCCGAACTCGCCGCCTCCCGGCCTCAGGTGTCCCTGGCCGAGCTGGCGGCCGAGCTGGACGACGAACAGGCCAGGCTGGACCTGCTGGAGACGGGCGAGGACCCGCGCTCCGCGGTACGCGCCGTCTTCTCGTGGTCGTACACCCAGCTGACCCTCGAGGTGGCCGACGCCTTCCGCGCCCTGGGAACACACCCGGGGAACAGCGTCGGCGTCCACACCGTCGCCGCGCTGACCGGCACGGAGCTGCGCTCCGCACGCAGGCTCCTGATCGCCCTCGCGCGCGCACAGCTGGTCTTCGAGCCGGTGGCCGGCCGGTTCGAGATGCACGATCTCCTGCGCGACTACGCCCGCGAGCTGGCCACGACCGTGGACGACGAGGAGGCACGGCAGGCGAGGACGCGTCGGGCGTTCGACCACTACCTGCACACGGCGGACCGCGCCGACCGAGTGATCACCACCCACCGGTTCCGGATTCCGCTCGACGGCGAGGCCTCGGCCGGGCCCTCGTTCGACAACCGCTCGGCGGCGTTGGACTGGCTCACGGCCGAGCGGCACAACCTGGTGGCGATGTGCCGTCTCGACGATCCCCGGCTGGACTCGCGGCGCTGGCAACTCGCGTACACACTGCGCGGGTTCTTCTTCCTGACGAAGCGCTGGGGCGACTGGACCGAGACGCACATTCTGGCACTCGCCGCGGCGGAGCGTGCCGGTGACCGGCACGCCCGCGCCAGGGCACACAACGATCTCGGTCGCGCCCTGCTCGAATCCGCACGACGGGACGAGGCGGCCGTCCACTACGAGCGAGCGCGGCTGTTGTTCGAGGAGGTCGGGGATCGGCACGGGCGCAGCAACGCGCTGGCGAACCAGGCGGCGATCCTGCGCCACCAGGGCCACTACGAGGAGGCGTTGCGGCACAATCACGAGGCGCTCGACCACTACCGCCACGCCGGCGCCCGGCGGAACACCGCGATCACACTGCGCAGTATCGCGCTGTCCGAGCTCGAACTCGGCCGTTTCGAGGCTGCGGCCGCCCATACGGAGGAGGCGTTGGCGGTCCTCACCGCACTGGAGATCCAGGTGGAGGCCGCCAAAGGATTCAGCACACTGGCGCTGATCCACCACCGCGCGGGGCGTCCCCACGAGGCGAGGGAGGCCGGCACCGAAGCCGTACGACTCAGCCGCCGGTGCGGCAGCAGATACGAGGAGGCCAGAGCCCTGCACCGGCTCGGTGCGATCGCCGGGGCCGAGGGGCACGACGAGGAGGCGAGAGCGCACTGGAGCGCCGCCCTCGCCCTGTACCGTTCGCTCGGCTCCCGCAAGGCCGACACCGTCGCGGCGGACCTGGCGGGTGGCGAGGCCGGGACTCGGTAGCTCTGCGCCCTCAGTCCTCCTGCTCCTCCAACCGGTTGATCACCCAGCTGTGCAGGGTCTCGGCGACAAGGACTTCCCCGTCGCCGATCGTCCCGGGTGCGCTCTCCGCGAGGTCTGCGAAGCCTTCGAGGGAGTCCTCCAGCAGGACACGCGCCACCTCCATCTGCCCCTCTTCCCCGTCCAACTGGTCCGCCGCCGCGAGCGCGTGGGCTGTCAGACAGGTCGCGAGCATGGCGCGCGGATGATCCGGGCCCACTTCCACCGTCGTACGTCGATGGAACTCCAGGGCGAGCTGCACGACGTCGGCCAGCAGATCGGTGTGGTCGCCCTCCAGCCGTACGTCCTGCGGTCCGGAGCCGGGCGGCAGATCGCTGCGGGAGGACGCCGCTTCGACGGTGGGGGCGGTGTTCTCGGTGCTCTCGGTGCTCTCGGTCTGCCGGCCCGGGCCCGGGATCAGCAGGTTGCGCAGGGTCAGAACGGTGTCGAGATGCCCGGGTCCCTGTGCCGTCAGCCGCTGTGCGTAGACACCCAGGTACGGATTGCTGTCGCGGAAGATGTGCCTGTGGTTCTCATGGGAAGCGGGTGTCACCGGCATGCTCCAATTCGGTGGTGATCATGTTTTCCTGTGCATCGATCGTGTCGGGATGCCCGTCCCCCAGAACCCTGCGGCGGCCTTCCCAGACCTCGGCGTAGCACCGCCCTGCCTCCTCGTGCCGCCCCAGCGCCCGCAGGTTGGTCGCCACGTTCTCGAGCGCGTCCAGCGTCGCGAGGGCTCTCGGACCTGCCGCTCGGCGCCACAGCGCGTGGGCGGCGTGCGCGTACCGCAGGGCGGTGCGCCGGGCTCGGTGCCGCCCGGCCGCGTCGTGACCGCATCTGCCCACCGCGATGACGAGGTTGTTGAGCGCCAGGAGGGTTTCGCGGTGCGGCAGCCCCCACCGCGGCGCATCACGACGAGCCCGGTACACAGCGGTCAGCAGCTCCCTGGCGCCGTCGTGGTCCCTCAGGGCGCTGAGGGTGTTCGCCAGATTCCCCGCCGCCGTCAGGGTGTTGTGGTGATCCGGCCCCAGTACGCCCTGCATGCCCCGCAGCGCGTCTTCCTGCAGGCGGCGTGCCGTGGTGTGGTCCCCCTGGCCGAAGTGGGCGTCACCGAGGCCGAGCAGGACCGTCAGCCGGGTCGCCTCGTCGCAGTGGGGGGACGCGGCGCAGGAGGCGTACAGCTCGGTTCGGGAGCGCAGCGTACCCGCGCTGTCGCCCAGCTCCGTCTGTACCCGCCCGGCCTCGTTGACGAGATGCCATTCCTCGGGTCCGACCGGCCACGCATCGAGTTCCGGAGTGAGCGCCGCCACGGAGCGGACGTGCGGGAGGTACCGGAGCACACCGTGGTGCAGGGAGGTCCCCGCGGCCTGCGCGGCGGACTCGCCCGACCGGGTCAGCGCATCCGTCAGCGCCCGTACGGCAGCATTGCGCAACCGCAACCGGTATCCGTCCGTGGCGACGAAACGCACCGCGCGGCTCGTCAAAGCATGGACGCTGAGCAATGGTTGGCCGTCGCCCGGCAGCAGGTCCGCCATACCGCGGTGCGCGGCGTGCCGGGCGCCCCGTTCGACGGCGGCGCCGTCGGTGCCGTCGGTGCCGTCGGCGCCGAGAACGTCTGCGAGGAGGCCTAACGGAATGGGGGCCGGAGCGAGCACCCCGGCGGCGCACAGCACCTCGCGCCCTGTGTCGGTCAGACTCGCGTAACTGCGCAGCAGGGCGGCCGTGAACGGCAGGGCGTACCCCGTCGGCAGTTCGTCCTCCAGATGCGAGGCGAGTTCCAGCGCGTCGGGTTCGGAGCCGCGCAGCTCGGCCAGGAGCTGTTCGTAGCCCTCGAAACTGTCGCGTGTGGTCAACCCGGCGGCCAGGGTCAGAGCGAGCGGCAGACCACCGAGAAGTTGCACCACCGCTTTCGCCGCCGCCTCGTCGGGCCTGTTGCCCTGCTGGGGGACGCGCTCGACAGTCAGTACGGCCAGCCCCGCCCGGGGGTCGAGTCCGCACAGCTCCAACTCCTCCGACACGCGCTTGCCCAGTCGGCCGCGGGTGGTGATCAGTGTCTTCCCGTTGCCGGTGGGAGCGTGCAGCCCGGTCAACAGCTCGGGATCCACGCCGGAGGGCACATCGTCCACGATCCACAGATAGGGAGGCCTACGGCGCAGCCGGGAACCGATGGCGCCGATCAGAGCACCCGGAGACCGCTCCGCATCGGTGATCTCCAATCGCTCGCCGATCAGGGCCAGTTGTTCCAGGTACTGACTCCACACGGCGGTCGGATCGGATCGTACGCGCCGGTCGCTGCCGGTCAGCCTGACAACGAAGACACCGCCGGGGTGGTCCTCGGCGAACAACCGCGCGTACTGCTCGCACAGCGCGGTCTTGCCCTGGCCGCCCATGCCGCGGACCGAGACGACCGGATGTCCTCGGTCGCGCGCCTTGGACCGGGCGAGAAGTCCCTCGTGCAGTTCCCACAGTTCGTCATAGCGGCCGCGGAAGGCACCGGCACCGGTGAGGTGGTCGGGAAACCAGTCCGGGAGACCGGTCTGCGGAGCGGCGCCGAAGGGCCGGGGATCGGCCGCCTTCTGCGCGGCCACCCGCTGTGCGATGCGAGCCGCCAGTTCCTTCGTGCTCTTGCCCTCTTTGGGGAGCCGGTTGTGGCCGAGCTGACGCGGCCGGACCGCGCTGGGACGGACCTTGGCCGTCACCGCTGTCACCCGGCCGGTGGCTCCCTCCCCCAACCGGTAGGCGCAGGTGAGCGCCAGATGCAGTTCCTGCCGGCAATGCGGGCTGTCCGGAAAGTCCGGGGTGATGAGCGGCACGAGGGTCAGCGAGGAGAGCAGCGCGTCCCTGATCGACGGGGACATCTCGTCCCAGTCGTCCATGCTGACGTCATCCCGGAACACCCGGACTCCCAGGGCGTCCAGCGCTTCGTACAGCTCAATGGCCCATGTCTTGTCGGCCCAGTTGTGGCAGAGGAAGACGTCGTGTTCGGGGGCGTCTGCGGGGGTGCGGGGGACGGTGTGCCCCACGGTTTCCTCGGTGCGGTTCAGGTGCAACGGTCCTCTCCGCGGCCGGCGCCGGACAGGGGCGTGTCCCGTCAGGCTTCCACCCGGCGGGTCCCTGAAAACGTCGGATGCCGCGGTCCGGGGGAAACCCGGTCGCGGCACCCGTCCTGTGGTCCTGCCGCCCGTGCCCGGCGGGGCTGTACCTGGTGGCGGGGTCCTCTCGCGGCGCTCGGCCGCTATCGGCGGCTCGCCACTGCCGAGGGGCTCGCCGCTGCCGAGGGGCTCGCAGGCGAGCCGCTCTCTGTGTCCGGTGACTTGTCCAGGTAGTGATAGCTGCGGATATCGGGGTCACCGAACAGGAAGAACAGGCGCAGTCCCTTGTCACCCCGCTCCATCCTCAGACTCCACGCATACGTCTCGGGCGCGGGCTGTTCGACGGCCTCGGGAGCGCGCAGGTCCTGTTCCGTGTCATGGCGCTCTTCCCATGAGGTTCTCTCTGTGACGCTCAACGACACGAGCTGCCCGCTGTCCCCGTTGATCAGTTGCCACGTCCCGGTACCCGACATTCGCCAGCCTCTGTCGAAGTCGAAGTCCTCGCCGTCGAGGTGAGCCACGACAGCCGTTCCGTCGGCTTGCAGCGTCACCTCTGCCCCTTTCCAGCCGCGCCAGGTCCCCAGGATCTCGTTCCGTGTCGCGTCCGACACCGACGGCACAGCGTCGTACCGAGCCAGACAGCCCGACAGAGCCACAACCGACACCCATGCGAACAGAAGAGTTGTCACCCCACGCATGCCGCAGCGCATGTCAGCCCCCTCACCACCGCCCCGGATGGGCGGTCGCTCCCCATCCTTGCGCAGGGACCGGAAAGGGCCGGCTCCGGGTTCCTACGGCGTCATCTGGGGTTTTCCTCCCCGGCAGACGCATCACGATCTGATCTCAGGACCGCCCCAGGCTCTTGCTTTCCCTTCATGGAATCGATTCCATCCTCCGTGTAATCGATTCCACAAGGAGGTGGACCGACGATGGCGAGCATCAAGGATGTCGCGGCCGCGGCAGGCGTGTCCGTCGCCACGGTGTCGCGCGCGCTCAACGATCATCCGTCGGTCAGCCCCGAGGCACGGGCCCGGGTGCACGCCGCCGCGGCGGCACTGGGGTACCGGCCGAACGCCGTGGCCCGGTCCCTTCGCACTCACCAGACCCACACCCTCGGCCTGGTCATCAGCGACGTGCTGAACCCGTACTTCACAGCGCTTGCCCGCGCCGTCGAGGAGGAGGCCCGGGCGCTCGGGTACAGCGTGATCATCGGGAACGCCGACGAACGGCCCGAGTTGCAGGACCATCACATCCGTACGCTGCTCGACCGACGGATCGACGGGCTGCTGGTGTCGCCCACCGACCGCGGTTCGCCGCTGATACTGGACGCGGTGCGTGCGGGGACCCCGATGGTCTTCGTGGACCGGTGGATCCCCGGCGTGGACGTGCCCGTCGTACGTGCCGACGGGCGCGCCGCGGTACGGGACCTGGTGACCCACCTGCTGGGGCTCGGCCACCGCAGACTGGCGATCATCGCGGGGCCCGCGGCGACCACCACCGGCCGCGAGCGCGTGGACGCCTTCCGTGCGGCACTGTTCGAGCAGGGTGTCGCCCTGCCGGACGCGTACATCGGCCAGGGCGACTTCCAGGCCGAGAGCGGCCGCCGGGCCACCGAACGCTTCCTCGATCTGGCCGAGCCGCCCGACGCCGTGTTCGCCGCGGACAACCTGATGGCGCTCGGCGCTCTCGACACGATCCGCGCCCGGGGTCTGAGCGTCCCGCGGGACATCGCGCTCGCCGCCTTCGACGACATCCCGTGGTTCGTGCATACGGATCCGCCGATCACGGCCATCGCTCAGCCGACGAACGAGCTGGGCCGGGCCGCCGTACGCGCGCTGGCCGAGCTCATCGCCGGGCGCGTGCCCGAGTCCGTCACACTGCCCGCCCGGCTCGTCGTACGCCGCTCCTGCGGCGCGGCCTTCCCGGCGGTCCCCGAGCACCCAGACCCCTCAGCATGAAGGAGCAACGCGTGAGTCATCCGGACGAGTTGCTGCGTGTCGAAGGGATACGCAAGACCTTCCCCGGTGTGGTCGCGGTCGACAGCGTCGACTTCGATCTGCGCCGCGGCGAGGTGCACGTCCTGCTCGGCGAGAACGGCGCCGGCAAGAGCACGCTCATCAAGATGCTCTCCGGTGCGTAC
The DNA here is from genome assembly GCF_026341125.1 of Streptomyces sp. NBC_01142. Classification (NCBI taxonomy): domain Bacteria; kingdom Bacillati; phylum Actinomycetota; class Actinomycetes; order Kitasatosporales; family Streptomycetaceae; genus Streptomyces; species Streptomyces sp. NBC_01142. The sequence goes on along the minus strand of NZ_JAPEOR010000003.1, from coordinate 272,245 downwards.
CGGCCGGACGCCGGGCGGGTGCTCGTCGGCGGGCAGGAGGTCCGTATCCACGGCGCTCAGGACGCGGAACGGCTCGGTATCGCCACGATCTACCAGGAGTTCAACCTGGTCCCCGACCTGACGGTGGCCGAGAACATCTTCCTGGGCCGCCAGCCGCGCCGCTTCGGCATGATCGACCGGAAGAGGATGGAGGCCGACGCCGCCGAGCTGCTGGAGCGCGTCGGTGTCGACGTCCCGCCGCACGCGACAGTGCGGGAGCTGGGCATCGCCCGGCTCCAGATGGTCGAGATCGCCAAGGCGCTCAGTCTGGACGCCCGCGTGCTGATCATGGATGAGCCGACTGCCGTGCTGACTTCCGGGGAGGTGGACAAACTCTTCCGGATCGTACGCACGTTGCGCGAGGAGGGCGTCGGAATCGTCTTCATCACGCACCACTTGGAGGAGATCGCGGCCCTCGGCGACCGCGTCACCGTCCTGCGCGACGGCCGCAGCGTCGGCCAGGTCCCCGCGTCGACGTCCGAGGACGAACTCGTACGCCTCATGGTGGGCCGCAGCATCGAGCAGCAGTATCCGCGCCGGGCCACCGACCCCGGTACCGCCTTGCTGACTGTCGGCGGGCTGACCCGGGACGGCGTCTTCCACGATGTCGGCTTCGAGGTGCGCGCCGGTGAGGTCGTCGGCATCGCCGGTCTGGTGGGCGCCGGCCGTACGGAGGTCGTGCGTGCCGTCTTCGGCGCCGACCAGTACGACACGGGCACCGTGGAGGTGGCGGGCGCCCGGCTCCCGCGGCACGACGTGAGTGCCGCGATGGCCGCCGGGATCGGGCTGGTGCCCGAGGACCGCAAGGGCCAGGGCCTGCTGCTCGACGCCTCGGTGGAGGAGAACCTCGGCCTGGTCACCTTGCGGTCGTCGACCCGCGCCGGGCTGGTGGACCGCAAGGCGCAGCACACCGCCGCCGCCCGCATCGCCGAACAGCTCGGCGTGCGGATGGTGGGTCTGGAGCAGAAGGTGCGCACCCTGTCCGGTGGCAACCAGCAGAAGGTCGTCATCGGCAAATGGCTGCTCGCCGACGTCAGGGTGCTGATTCTCGACGAGCCGACGCGCGGTATCGACGTCGGCGCGAAGGTCGAGATCTACCAGCTCATCAACGAACTCACCGCCGCCGGTCACGCCGTACTGATGATCTCCAGCGATCTACCCGAGGTGCTCGGTATGAGCGACCGGGTGCTGGTGATGGCCCAGGGCCGGATCGCCGGTGAACTCACGGCGGACGAGGCGACCCAGGACGCGGTGATGGCGCTCGCCGTCAGCACCGCGCCCACAACCAGAAGCAACCCGGCAGTCGACGAAGAAGGGGTGGAGGGCTCCCGTGGCCACTGACACGCTCAAGAACAGCACAGGTGCGGGTGGCGCCTCGGCGGTCCGCCGCCTCCTGCTCGACAACGGCGCACTGAGCGCCCTCGTCGTCCTGGTGGTGGCGATGTCGCTGCTGTCGGGCGACTTCCTGACCGCGCAGAATCTGCTCAACGTCGGCGTGCAGGCCGCCGTGACGGCGATCCTCGCGTTCGGTGTCACGTTCGTCATCGTCTCCGCCGGCATCGATCTGTCGGTCGGTTCGGTGGCAGCGCTCTCGGCGACCGTCCTTGCCTGGATGGCGACCTCCGAGGGTGTGCCGGTCTGGCTGGCCGTCGTGCTCGCCGTGGTCACCGGCGTGGCGTGCGGACTTGTCAACGGCGCCCTCGTCTCGTACGGCAAGCTGCCTCCGTTCATCGCCACGCTGGCGATGCTCTCGGTGGGCCGCGGTCTGTCCTTGGTGATCTCGCAGGGCAGCCCGATCGCGTTCCCCGGCTCCGTTTCGCGGCTCGGTGACACGCTCGGCGGCCGGCTGCCCGTACCGGTCATCGTGATGGTCGTGATGGGCCTGGTCACGGCCGTGATCCTGGGCCGTACCTACCTGGGCCGCTCGATGTACGCGATCGGAGGCAACGAGGAGGCGGCCCGGCTGTCCGGGCTGCGCGTCAAGCGGCAGAAGGTCGCCGTCTACGCCCTGTCGGGGCTGTTCGCCGCCGTCGCCGGCATCGTGCTCGCGTCCCGGCTCGCCTCGGCACAGCCGCAGGCCGCACAGGGTTACGAACTCGACGCCATCGCCGCGGTCGTCATCGGCGGTGCCAGTCTCTCGGGCGGCGTCGGCAAGGCATCCGGCACGTTCATCGGCGCGCTGATCCTGGCGGTGCTGCGCAACGGCCTGAATCTGTTGTCGGTTTCGGCGTTCTGGCAGCAGGTCGTCATCGGTGTCGTCATCGCCCTCGCGGTGCTGCTCGACACGGTGCGCCGCCGTGCCGGGGCGACGACCGCGGCCGCCGGTACGTCCGGTCCGGGCGGCTCCGGCCGCAAGGGCGCGCAAGCGGTGACGTACACGATCGCCGCAGTGCTGGTGGCTGCTGTCATCGGCGCTGTCTCCCTCTGGAACAGCGGCTCCTCCGGCGGCGGGACCAGGGTGGGCCTGTCCGTATCCACCCTCAACAACCCCTTCTTCGTACAGCTGAAGGAGGGCGCCCAGGCGGAGGCCAGGGCGAGGGGCATCGACCTCACCGTCACCGACGCGCAGAACGACGCCTCGCAACAGGCCAACCAGATACAGAACTTCACCGGCGAAGGCATGTCGTCGGTGATCGTCAATCCGGTCGACTCCGATGCGGCAGGGCCCTCGGTGCGCTCCGCCAACACGGCGGACATCCCGGTGATCGCCGCCGACCGCGGCGTCAACAAGGCGGACATCGCCACGCTCATCGCCTCCGACAACGTCGCGGGCGGCAAGCAGGCGGCGAAGGCGCTGGCGGAGAAGCTCGGCGGCAAGGGACGGATCGTGATTCTGCAGGGCACGGCCGGCACCTCCGCGAGCCGCGAGCGCGGCCAGGGCTTCGCCGAGGGCATCACGGCGTACCCGGGTATCAAGGTGGTCGCGAAGCAGCCCGCGGACTTCGACCGCACCAAGGGTCTCGACGTGATGACCAATCTGCTCCAGGCCAACAGCGGCGTGAACGGAGTGTTCGCCGAGAACGACGAAATGGCACTCGGCGCGATCAAGGCCCTGGGAGCGAAGGCCGGAACCTCGGTCTCCGTCGTCGGCTTCGACGGCACGCCCGACGGCCTGAAAGCGGTCGAGGCGGGCACGCTGCACGCCTCGGTGGCCCAGCAGCCGAAGGAACTGGGCAGACTCGCCGTGCGCAACGCCATCGAAGCCGCACAGGGCAGGAAGATCGCCTCGACGGTGAAGGTGCCGGTCAAGGTGGTTACGGCGAAGAACATCGGCGACTTCTCCTGACGGCTCCCCTCCCGACGGCTCCGCCGGGGTGGTGGTCCGGTGCCGGCCCACCACCCCGGCGGACGTCGTCCCTGTACGGAAAGAGACTGCAATGTACGACTACGACCTGCTGGTCGTAGGGTCGGCCAACGCCGACCTGGTGATCGGCGTCGAGCGGCGCCCCGGCCCCGGTGAGACCGTGCTCGGCTCGGACCTGGCCGTCCATCCGGGCGGCAAGGGCGCGAACCAGGCGGTCGCCGCCGCCCGCCTCGGCGCCCGTACGGCTCTGCTGGCCCGGGTCGGCGACGACGCGCACGGCCGGCTGCTGCTCGAGTCGCAGCGCACGGCCGGCGTCGATACGTCCGGGGTGCTGTCCGGCGGCGCCCCGACCGGGGTCGCGCTGATCACCGTGGACCCGTCGGGGGACAACAGCATCGTCGTCTCCCCGGGAGCCAACGCCCGGCTGTCCCCCGGCGACGTACGGGACTCGGCAGGCCTGCTCCAGGCGTCGCGGGTGGTTTCGGCCCAGCTGGAGATCCCACTGGAGACGGTCACCGAGGTGGTGCGGAACCTGGCTCCCGGCACGCGTTTCGTGCTCAACCCGTCGCCACCGGTGGCGCTGTCCGACGAAATCCTCGCGGTCTGCGACCCGTTGATCGTCAACGAGCACGAGGCCCGGGTGGTGCTCGGCAGACCGGTGGGCGAAGACCCGCAGGACTGGGCACGGGCGCTGCTCGCGCTCGGCCCGCGCTCGGTGGTCATCACGCTGGGCGCGCGGGGCGCGCTGGTGGCGGACGCCCGTACGACGGCACGGGTGCCGTCCGTCCCGGTGCGCGCCGTGGACACGACGGGGGCGGGTGACGCGTTCACTGCGGCACTGGCCTGGCGGCTCGGGGCCGGTGAGGACCTGACGACTGCGGCGGCCCATGCGGTACGGGTCGGCGCTGCGGCCGTCACCAAAGAGGGCGCGCAGGTGTCGTTCCCGACAGCGGCGGAGGTGGCGTCGGTGTGCGGTGGTGTCCCGGGGGACGCCTCCCGGTCCCCCGGTCCCATGGACGCACCCGGCGCCTCGGGACGAGGTGTCTCCCGGTGAAGAAGGCCGGAATCCTGAACCGTCATCTCGCGGGTGCGCTGGCCGAGTTGGGACACGGGGACGAAGTCCTGGTGTGCGACGTGGGCATGCCCATTCCGACGGGACCGCGCGTGGTGGACCTGGCGTTCCGGGCCGGGGTGCCGTCCTTCGCCGAGGTGCTGGACGGTCTGCTGGCCGAGCTGGTCGTGGAAGGCGCGACGGCGGCCTGCGAGGTCCGGGAGGCGAACCCGGGGGCGGCACAGCTGCTGGAGGCGCTGCCCGGCCTCGGTCTCGTCACGCACACGGAGCTGAAGGAGCTTGCGGCGGGTGCGCGTCTGGTCGTACGCAGCGGGGAGGCACGGCCGTATGCGAATGTGCTGCTGAGGTGCGGCGTGTTCTTCTGAGCCGGGGCCGCCCCGCCCGGCTCGGCGAGTCCTGGTTGGTCACGTGACCAACCAGGATCAGCGGCGGTCCGGAACCCGCAGCAACGCGGAAGCGTGCCCGACGGGCCGAAGGTGTCAACTCCTCATGTGCAGGCGCAGGGTCAGAAGTCGGCCTGCGCCCGGACGTCGGCACGGCCGACGGACTCCAAGTCGTAGATCTTGCAGTAGAGACGGCGGATGTACTCGATGTCGGCGTCGCGGTCCCGAGCCTGTGTCACGGGATACAGCACGGTCAGCTCGTACGATCGCTCGCGGTTGATGTCACCGTCCTTGTCACGCCACTGGCCGCGGCCCTCCTGAAGGGTCAGTCCGGACGGAAAACGGGGCGTGACCACGTCGGCGATGAACTTCATGAACTCCTCGTCCGAGATGGGCGGGTTGCCGTCGTGACGGCCGGTGCCGAAGTAGAGGTGTGTCGCCACATAGGGGCTGCCCTGCTCGCCGGCAGTCCGCTGTGCCGCCGCCGAGGCGGCGGGGGTGTCGAAGGCGACGTCGGACAGCGGTCCTCCGGCAGTGAAGAAGAGCACGACGGCTGCGAAGACGGCGGCCGCGGGCATCGATATCCGTATGTGGCGCATGTAGTCCCTATCTGTTGTTCCTGGTGGGGAAAGTGGTCCGGACTGCCGAGCGGGGCAGAGACTCCAGCAGGAACACTGCCGCGTCCCGCAGAGGAGCCGGAGCGTCGCCGCACCTGAGCAGACCGATCGCCGTCCTGCCGAGTGTCTCGGTCGTCCGTACGGACCCGATGCGGGCGGCGCGGGGAGCAACGTCCGCAATGAGGTCCTCCGCCTCGCTCCAGGCCCCGGCTGCCGCCAGGGCCGAGAGGAGCTCCGCAGTGAACAGGTGCCGGTAGGAAGGACCGGGAGCTGTGGCCGCATGATGCAGGAGGGGGATGGCCTGGTCCCATCGGTGCAGTCTGGCCAGCACCCAGCCCTGGTGGCCGAGCAGCTCGGTCTGGTCGATCCACCAGGCCCAGTGCGGGTCGTGGCGCGAGATGCCGTCCAGGAACCGGCTTTGGGCGCGGGAGATCAGATCCAGGGGCTCCCTGCGGTTGCCCAGCATGGCGATCGCGTGCGCCTGGCGGACCAGGACGAGGCTGCTGACCCGGGCGGGGAGGGCACGCGGCCCGGTCACGCGGAAGGCGGTCTCCAGGGCTGCCCGCGGATGTCCGGTATGGGCCTCGAGCATGCTGTGGTTCAGCAGCACCAGCCGTGCCGTCCAGCGGTCGCCGCAGAGTTCGGCCAGGGCCAGTGCTCGTGCGTTCATTCGGTGCGCCGGGCGGTAGAAGCCCGCGTCGAAGAGGATCCAGCCGATGACTTCGCACAGTTCGGCAAGGGGCGCGAGGCGGTCGCTGTCCTGGCCGCGCAGGCTCCTGGGGTCGGCCGACAGTTCCGGGATGCGCCGCACGGCCTCGCGTACGGCGGGCACCGCGGCCGTCGCGCCGTGCGCGGCATCGAGGGCCACAAGGCGCTCAATGGTGCGCACGGCCAAGGGGATCACCATGTCACGGTCGTCGTCATGCGCCACCGTGCGAGCCGGGCCGGTCCAGGCCGGTTGCGTCATGACAGGAGGCGGCCGTCGGCATGCCCGGGGCGGCCCTGGCCGAGGGCGGTGAACGAAGCAGCCACTTCGGTCAGCCACTCCACCTCGTCGCGGAAGTCCTCGTACGGCGGTCGCTCGGGAATGTCGGACGCGTCGGCCTGCTCGGCTCCCTCCTCGGCCGGACGGCTCAGCGCGGCACGCACCTGCAGTGCTTCCCCCAGGGGTGAGGTGGGGTCCTCCGGTAACTCCAGGGAGCGGGCCACGCGGGAGAAGTCCGCGAGTGAGAGCGAAGTACGGAGCATCAACTGCCCGTCGCGTATCTCGATGACACGCCGGTAGAGGCTGTAGTGCAGATCCCGGGGCGGGACGAGATCACGCGGCCAGGACCGTGGCGGGTCCAGCGCGATGTCCGGCGACGCCTGGTACAGCGCCCACCACAGAGGCCGCAGGCGGAGATAGGAGCGGTAGCTGCGGATCCAGCCCCGCGCGCGGGTGATGTGGATTCCCCAGGACGGGATGGTCCAGCCGGTGATCTGGAGCAGGGCCCCGACGCTGCCGCTCGTCCACTGAATGGGGTCAAGGCCCGTTCCGTCGAAGTGCAGCCTGGTGCCGGCGATCTGAATGCCTCGCGTGACGCAGTAGACCAGGATGAGGCTCGCGCCGACGGTCACGGTGCGCATCCCGACCTCGAGCCATTGGCGGTTGGCCATCTTGGTGAAGCGCAGCGACAACCGCACGGTCTCGAACTGCCCCACGGCACAGATCAGGAGGTAGAAGGACATGTACAGCGCGTATCCGCCGTCCTGAATGCTCAGCAGGATCGTCGACGTCGCCGTTTCGGACTTCGCCACAGGACCTGCGACGAAGGACGCGGCCACAAGTACGCAGAGCGCGGCGCCGAAGAACAACACGCGGCGGCGCGCCATGCGCCGGGCCTCGGCGGGCGGAGACGACCAGTAGACGAGGACGACCTGCTGCGCCGCGGTGAGCACGACCACCGCGACCTGGGTGATCAGCGAGGTGATGTTCGGGAGCCCGAAGAAGTCGGAGATGTGCAGCCGGAGAAGGTCCAGGTCGACCAGGAAGCTGATCCCGGAGCAGAGGAAGTAGGTGCACAGCGCCCACAAAGCGATGTCATGTCTTCTGCGCAGCAGGTCGGGGAGCCGGTAGCCGAAGGCCGCGAGGCCGCCGATGGCGCAGACCCACGCGAGGACTCCGTAGATCACGCTCATGCCTGGTCCGGTTTGCCCAGACCGTTCTCGATACGGGCGACGATTTCGGCGGCCTCTTCCGGGACGCCCCAGGCCGGTTCGGTCCATCGCTTCGTGGCCCGGGCCAGGATCAGCGAGGCCATCGTCTCGGCCTCCTGCTCCTCGTCGTCGCTGTAGCGGGAGCGCATCAGCATGCCCCGTACGGTCGCGGGGTCGACGTCCGAGAACAACTGGCCCGGATCACTGTGATCCAGTTGCACGGACCCGCGGTGCTCGAAGGCGATGTGGGCCAGTTCATGAGCAATGATGTGTTCCTTGTGCGAGGGCGAAGCCGCCTTCTCGAACGCGATGACGTCGAAGTCATCCATTTTCAGCCATATGCCGAAGAGATGGCGCTCGGGAAAAGGCGTCGAAATCAGATGGATGGGGCGCCGACGCTGCACGCTCAGATACCGGTGAAGGGCATCGATACCACAACCGTGCTCCATACCCCACTGCGCGAGCAGCGCCTCACAGGTATGGCGAACCTCTCTGAGGCGGCGCCGGAGCCGCCTGTCTTGCGACGACGGTAACGCAGAGCCAGGTAGCTTCATCCTCAGTCCTCCGGCGAACCGCAGCGGCCGCCCTCGCCCGGTCACGCTGTCGCCTCACCCTGACCACACGCGAAGGAGATGTTCTCGCCGCCTCGACACGCCTACGCCTCAGGGCTCTTGATCCCCGAGTAGACAACGCGGCCATGATGTCACACGCTCAACTCACCGATGGGTGGGCCACGTTACGCGTGCCCCTCCGTCCGTGAGATGAACTACCGATTCCGGCCCGTGGGTTGAACCACCGGTCCCGCGTCGCCGCCCTCCGGCTGGAGAACCGACGGTCCCGCTCACACCGGACGACCTTGAATCAGCCCAGGAAGTTCAGCCGCACCTGCCGCTCCGGGGTGTCCTTGTCCGTGTCCGCCAACCTCCGTTGGGGCAACCCGCAGGACAACCGTCTCCCTCGCCGGATCCGCGGCCAGCAGCCGACGTTGCAGGGATATCACGAATGGATGCCTCCAGCCGGGGAGAGCCGAAGCCGTGATCGAGTTGCCCCGTGCCGCCCTGACGGCGGAGTACATCGCCGACGTGGCCCAGTTCTTCTGGTTCGGTACGAACAACCTCCCCGCGACCATGCGGGATTCTCACGCGCCTCGCCCCGACGACGAGCAGCGACAGCGCTTGGCTGGTTCCCCCGGTGCTACCGGATGTCCGGGCCTGCCTGCTACGTAGCAGCACTGCAGCGCATGCCACCCGCCCCTGCTAGGAGGTCGTGAAACGGCTGCTCAGCCAACAGGGCGTGTGGTCCTGGACGCCATCCTCCTGATTCGACGCGAAGGCGCAGACCGCCCGGGCGTAGGCTTCGCTCAGTATGGACGCGGCGGGGGCGGAGCACATGACAGCTGAGTCAACACAGAGGTGGGGGTCGACCCTCGATTCGGTCGTCGTGTACGCGCAGGGCGCGGTCTGCCGCCGCCTGGCCCGGGGCAGCGTGTCGCCTGACGGCCGGGTGCGGGTGACGGGACTGCCCCGCTCGCTGGACCCGGGCTCGCTGCGGGCCCGGGTCCTGGGCGCCCCCGGGGTGCGCGTCACCGAGGCCCGGGTGGAAGTCGAGGCCGAGCCGCTCGGCACGGGCACGCCCGACGAGTTGCGGCGCGAGGTCGAGCGGCTGAGCGACGAGTACGCGGCGGCGCAGGGACGCCGGGACCGACAGCTGAGCCTGATCGAGGAGGTCAGGGCTCTCCACCCGGTCCCACCTGCCCGCAGACGCGAGGACCCGCACCGCCGCACCCCGGTCGACGCGTGGCTGGAGCTCGCCGACTTCGTCGAAGAGCGGCTGACGGGACTGCACAACCGCCTCGTCGAGCTGGAGGAGGCACTGCGCAACGTCGAGCACGAGCTCACCGTCGCCGCCGACAGGCTCGCCCGCGCCTCCACCGACGCGCCGTCAGCGCACGTGGAGACCACGGTCTGCGCGGTCCTGACCCTCGGCGGCACCGGCGACGCGGAGGTGGAGCTGGAATACGGGGTGCCGGGCGCCGTCTGGGTGCCGGCCTACCGTCTCACTCACCGTCAGGGCGACGGCAGCGGCCGTCTGGTGCTGCGCGCCTCGGTCGCCCAGCGGACCGGCGAGGACTGGACCGGCGTGCGCATCGCCCTGGCCACCGCCGATCTTCGGCGCCGCACCAACCTGCCGAGGCTCCGCTCGATCCGGATCGGACGCAGTCAGCCCGCCCCCGCGCCTTCTGGCTGGCGCGAGCCCCCGGCAGGGCTCGTCGACCTGTTCTCCGGGTACGACGCGGCAGGCCCTGGCCCAGCCACGACCGCCGCACCCGCGGCTGTCGCGACCGGCTCCTCGTCCGTGGGTGCCGCGGGCGCCTCCGTGTCCGGTCCCGTTCCGCCACCGCCGCCTCCCCCGCCGCCGGCACCGCAGGGCTACGGCGGTCCGCCGACCGCAGTCCCGGTGCCCGACGGCGCAGACGGCGCTCCCCCGGAAGTCTTCGGCGGCGGGATGCCTGCCCTCGCGCAGCCGGCCGGGTCGCGACCGGGCGACAGGCCACGTACCGGCGGCAGGTCCTTCGCGGGCGCCCCCGCCGCAATGGCGCCCGCGGCTCCTGGCCGGGCTGCGCCGCCACCCCCTCCGGCACCGGTAGCCGGTCCGCCGCAGCCGAGCGGCGCCGAGCTCGACTATGCCGCCCTTGTCCTGTGCGGCCCCGACGAGCAGGGCGGACGCAGAGGCCGGCTGTTTCCCGACTCTCCCTTCGACCAGGTGGCGGCCGAGTACCGCCGCCACGCCGAAGCGGTGGCCGCGCTGCCGTTGCCCGGACAGGCCGTGCGGCCCCGCGAGTCGGCGGGTTCCTTCGACCACCGCTTCGATGCCATCGCCCGCGCCGACATCCCGTCGGACGGCACCTGGCACACCGTCACCGTCGGCGAGATCCCGGTCGGCCTGCGTACCGAGTACCTCTGCGTGCCGTCCGTGGAGCAGACCGTGTACGCGACGTTGGTGCTCTCCAACGCCACCGACCAGGCACTGCTGGCCGGCCCGGTGGAGGTCACCGTCGACGACGACTTCCTGCTGACCGCCGCACTGCCCACGCTCGCCCCCGGTGGTGTCCGCCGGGTGGGGCTCGGGCCGGCCGAGGGCATCCGGGTCACCCGCCGTACGAACCTGCACGAGTCGACCTCGGGCCTGCGCAACAACACCACCGTGCTCGACCACCGCGTCCACGTGGAGCTGGCCAACCGGCTCGCGAGGCCCGTCACCGTGGAAGTCCGCGAGCGGGTGCCGGTCACCTCCGAACCGGACGTCCGGATCGAGGAACGGGCCGACTGGACGGCACCCGAGACAGGCACCGGGCCCGATCGGCATGCGCCGGGCACCCGCGTCTGGCGACTGGACCTGCCCGCAGGCGCCGCTGCCGCCTTCGATGGCGGCTACGAGATCCGCATCCCGACCGGCAAGGCTCTGGTCGGCGGCAACCGCAGGAGCTGACACACGCCATGTCCACGGCCCCGAAGCCGATCGCCCTCCCCGTCACCGCCGTCACGTGCCTTGAGGATCGCGCGTACATCGAGCGCGCCGTCGTGCTCGACCTGGAGGCCGGGGTCCAGCGGCTGCGTCTCGGGCCGGTCAGTGCGCTGGCCGTCGACCGGACCCTCCATGCCGAGCTGACCACCGATCACCCCGCGACCGTGCTCGAGGTGCGGATCGTCCGCAGCTGGACGCCGCGCGGGCCGCTGCCATCCACCGACGACGACTCCGCCCTGCGCCACCGCATATACGCCCTCGAAGCGGAGCGGCTGGCCCTGGGGCAGCGACGCGACCGGCTGCATGCCCGCCTTGACCTGCTCGGCCGCCTCGCCGCCGATCTGCTGCGGGAGATCGGCGAAGGCGCCGGCTCCGGGGAGCCCGAACGGCCCCGCTGGGCCCGCGAACTGGACCGGGTGGACGAAGAGCGCGACGCTGACGGCGAACAACTCCGCACCGTGGAGGCTCGGCTGGCCGCCCTCGCCGCCGAACTCGGGGAAGCCCAGCGTGCCATGCACCTCTCCGAGGAGGAGCCCGCCGAGCTGGTCGGCCATATCGAGTTGACCGTGGAGGCCGCGGTCGCCGGGCCGGTCGGGCTGCGCCTGAGCCACCTCACCCCGTGTGCGCTGTGGCGGCCCGCCTACCGGGCCGTGCTCGACGGGGACTCCCTGACACTGGAGACCGACGCGATGGTCTGGCAGCGCACCGGTGAGGACTGGTCGGACGTACGGCTGACATTGTCGACGGCCCGCTCGGCGCTGGCCACCGATCCACCACGGCTGGGCGAGGACCGGCTGACGCTCAAGGACCGCTCCGCAGCGGAGCGCCGCACGGTCGACGTCGAGCTGCGCGAGGAGGAGATCGGGGCCCTCGGCCCGGCCCCGGTGCTCGGCCTGCCGGGGGTGGACGACGGCGGCGAGACGCGGGTGTTGAGATCCCCCGCGCCGGTCTCGGTGCCTGGTGACGGCCGCGCCCACCGAGTGCCGCTCTCCGCATTCGCCACGGCCGCGCCCAGTGAGTACACCTGCTCACCGGAGTTGTCCCCCCTGGTCACTCAGGTGGTGCGGTTCGACAACCTGTCCGGCCACGCGCTGCTCACCGGGCCCGTCGACCTGGTCCGGGGCAGCGGATTCAGCGGCCGCGGCACTCTGGACTTCACTGCCCCCGGCGCCCCCGTCGAGCTGGCCTTCGGCAGCTGCGACGACTACAGCGTGGTCCGGCATGCCGAGGAGTCCCGCGACTCCGCCGGAATCACCCAGCGGACCGTGGTCACCCGCACGGTCCGGATGCACCTGTCCCGGTTCTCCGCCCCCGGGGAGCACGGCGAGCGGGTGGTCGTCCTCCGGGAGCGGATCCCGGTTTCCGAGGTCTCGGCGGTGGAGATACGCCTGCACAAGGATTCATGCTCCCCGGCGCCCGACGTGGTCGACGCCGAGGGCATCGCCCGCTGGGACGTCACCCTCCCGCCCGGCAGCCGCCGCACGGTCACCCTGGTCTACGAGCTGTCGGCGAGCGCCAAAGTCACCGGGCTCTGAGCTCAATGGGCCGCTGCACGCCTGCTGGTGCAGGCCTGATCTTGACTCCCCCCAGCCCGGGGCCCTCTCGCACACCCCAAGGACACGAGGGCCGGTCACCGCCGGGGCCGCCGGTACGCGGCCTGTCGCCCGGTCGTGACCGGCCGCTGCGAGGGCGGGCCGCCCGCCCGCCGACAGCACGTACGCCTCGACCTGTTCCTCGGCGGCCGGACGCGCCGGGTCGGGTCGGGTTGCTGATTCCGCCGGTGGCTCGGCTACCGGGACCGCACGGCCATCACCAAGCTTTACCGGGGGCCACCACAGCGCCCCATCCGGCACGCCGGAGCGCTCGCCGCGACGCTGTCGGCAGGACGGCACGATCACTCCGAGCGCGGCGAGGCAGAGCCCACCCCACCCATCCGCCGCTCTCGCCGCTCCCGTTGACATGCCCTGCCTGACCAGCCCGCCACGGCCGGGCAGGGTCGGACAGAGCCGTCTCGAAACGGCAACCGCGGACTCTTCGCCCAGCCGTACCGGCCACGGGTCCGCGCGACTACGTGTGCGAGTACGCAGTTTCCCGGATGCCGGGGAGGCTTGCCGCTGTGAAGATCGCTCCACGAGCCGCACGTCGGGGCAGGCTGGCTACTCTCTGGCGTTCTTCTCCCTCGGGTCGGGAGCTGTTTCGGTCGACCAACGCGTACCGGCGTCGAGCAACATGGGATCGGTACAGGGAAGGCAGCGCGTGAACCAGCGTCAGCAAGTGGAATTCCTCGCCTCGTGCGGGCACCAGATCTCGGCTCCGGCCGACCGCGCCGGGCAGGACGTCCGTTGCCCCCACTGCCACCAGGTGGTCCGGGCCCCGTCGGCCGATGTTCCATACGCCTCGCCCGTGCTCGCGCCCGATCCCGCGCCGGCCGGTGCGGCAGAGCCGACCGCCCTGACCGCCCTCTACGTGACCGCGCTGATGGCCGGTGTGCTGGGCGCCGCCCTCATCTACCTGGTCATGTTCAACGAGTTCTCCGAGTCCGAGCTGGTCACGACCACCCCGCTGTGGTTCTTCCCGATCGTCTTCGGCCTGTACGGTTTCGTCTCCCAGCGGCTGCTGCGCCGTATCGCCGCGGGGCGCGCGCAAACCCTTGGCCAGGCAGCCCGCATGTCGATCGACGTGGCCGGTCTCTGGGCGGCCCTGGTGCTCTTCCCGTTCCTGGTGCTGAGGTGGCGCAGCTCCCTGCTCGTGTCGCTGGCGGCAGCGGTCTTCTGGGCCGTACTGCTGTGGCTCTTCTTCGCAGTGCTCTTCCCGACCCTCTGAGCGCCGCCACGGCATCACACAACGCGACGAAGGGAAACAGCGATGTCGCCATCGGTCTGCTTGATGTCGTTCTGGGCTGGGCGCCGGACGGGCCTGCCCCGGGCGGCACACCTGCGGAATACGTAGCCGGATACGTGGTTCTACTGAGGTCCCCTCCCTCCCAGCCGTCTACGTTCGACGAGTCGGACGGCGCGAACGGTGTTGAGGGGACTGAGTGACAGACAACGCCCATGGAATGCGGGACAGTTGGGTGACCTTGCTGGTGGCGGGGAGTCTGCTGGCCGGGTGTTCGGCCCAGCCGGACGACGGGGCTTCCCGGCAGAGCGGTTCGCCCTCGGCCAGGACGTCGCCTAGCACATCGGCCAGTGCCTCGCCGAGCGCCGGGGCGCCCCCGTCGGGCGGCTCGTCCGCCGCCGCTTCCGTCTTCACGCCCGATGCCTCCCTCGTCCCCCGGACCTCGAAGGACGGGCGCCGTCTGGCCGAGTCCGTCGTGCTCGCCCCGCGCGGCTGGGGCCGGGGTTTCGTCGCCCAGTATCCGGGCGAGAGCACACCGGGCACCTGGGCCGTGCTGAACGGGAGCTGTCGCTGGCAGCGTGAGAAGCTCCCGCACGGGGTGCTGGCGAGCGCGTCCCGCTACAGCGGGCTGCCTGCCGGCGGAGGCAAGGGCGCGGTCAAGGTGACGGCAGTGGCCACCGTGCACGCTTCCGTCCTCGGCGCCGACGAGCAGCTGAGCACCACCCTCGAAGAGGTGCTGCGCTGCCCGGAACAGCGGCCCCGGTCCGACGAGCGAATCACGGGTCTGATGTCACTCGGCACCCCCTTCGGGGCCCGCGAGCAGGAGTACGCCGACGAGTACGTCCTGGAAGCCGGCGAGTACGTCGGGAACGGCAGTTCCGCACAGCCGTACCGGTGGATGGTCGCACGGCTGGGCACGGTCGTCGTGGCCGTGTCCGTGACGGGCGCGAAGGGGAACACCGTGCAGGAACTCGAACAACTGGGCAGCAAGGCCCTCGCTCAGATGCTGACGCGCATAGAGCAGCGGCTGAAGGGGAAGTGATGGAACCGCTGCGTACTTCCGACCCCGCCAAGCTGGCGGGCCACCGGCTGCTCGGACGGCTCGGCGCGGGTGGCATGGGTGTGGTGTACCTGGCCCGCTCGGCCGGCGGAACCCTGGTCGCCCTGAAGGTGATCCAGGCCGAGTACGCCGAGGACACCGATTTCCGGGAGCGGTTCCGGCGCGAGGCGGACACGGCCCGCCGGATGACCAGCCCGTGGGTGGCGTCCCTCGTGGACGCGGACCCCGAGGCGGCGCAGCCCTGGCTGGCGACCGTGTTCATCCCCGGCCCCTCGCTCGGCGAGGCCGTCGCCGCGCACGGGCCGATGCCGGTGCGGAGCCTGCGGATGCTGGGGGCACGGCTCGCCGAGGCGCTGCGGGAGCTCCACGCGGCAGGTCTCGTGCATCGGGACGTCAAGCCCGGCAATGTGCTCCTGGCACTCGACGGACCACGGCTGATCGACTTCGGTGTGGCCCGTGACCCCGAGGACACCGCGCTCACCTCGACCGGTGTCGTCGTCGGCACGCCGGGATTCCTGCCACCGGAACAGGCGCGGGGCGGGCGGGATCCGGGACCGGCCGGAGACGTCTTCTCGTTGGGCTGCTTGCTGGCCTTCGCGGCGACCGGCCGCCCTCCGTTCGGTACCGGGTCGCTCGACGCGCTGCTGTACCGCACCGTGCACGACACGCCGGACGTGGAGGGTGTTCCGGCGGAGCTCGCCGAGGTGGTGGGCGGCTGTCTGGACAAGGACCCGGAGCTGCGGCCCACGGCCGAGGCTCTGTCCGGGGCCCTCACGGACGCCACACCCTCGTCGCCCGCCTCGCTCCCCGACCCGCGGGAGGCCCTGCGGGCGGTACGTCCACAAGCTCCCGGGGATGAAATTCCCGGCGAAGAGGAGCGGGCCCCCCGCGATGAGGCCTGGCTCCCCGAGCCGTTGGTCCGGCTGATCGCGGAACGGTCGGCCGCCGGGCTCGCGCTGCCCGCCGTCGACGACACCGAGGCCGACCCCGCGTCCGCCGGCACCGCGCCGACGGACACCACAGCCACTCCGCCTCCGACCCGTGCGGTCGGCAGACGCCGTTTCCTGCTCCTGACCGGGGGCGCGGCGGCTGTCACGGCCGGGGGCGGACTGGCCGCGTGGTGGGCGCTCTCCCGTGACGGCGAGAACGACGGCCCCGCCCCGACGGCCACCGGTCCGGTGCACACCCTCGGTCTGCACGCTGACCTGACCGGCGATCAGAAAGCGGTCGGCAGGGCTCAGGAGCGGGGGCTGCGGCTCGCGGCCGACGAGTTCAACTCCCGCGCGAACAGACCCTTCACACTCGCCGTGAAGACGGTGGACGACGGCGGCGATCCGGCCCGGGCACCCGAAGCGGCCCAGAAGCTCGTCGCCGACCGTTCCGTGCTGGCCGTGATCGGTCCCACCACGGACGCCACCGCCCTGGCCTCGCTGGCGACGTATGACGCCGCCTCGCTGCCCCTGATCGCGGTGTCGCCCGGCGCCACGGTGCTGGGGGTGATGGGCAGTCGGTCCTTCCTGCACGCCCGGGTGACGGACACGATCCTGCCTCTCTACCTCGACGCGTACCTGCGCGGCACCGCGAAATCGCGCACGGTCGGGATCGTCGACGACCGGGCGGCGGACGCCTATGCCTGGGAGATCAGCAGCACCCTCTCCAAGATCCTTCGGGACGAACGGCAGCCGGCCGTGCCGAAGGTGGTCAGCGCGTTGCGCACCGACTTCGGGCCGACCCTGGACGCCCTGCTGGACGGGGGCGCCGATTCGGTGGTCTTCGCCGGCCATCACGACCGCGCCGCGCTGCTGGCCAGGGAACTGAGCAACCGTGACTTCCCGGGGGCCAGGGCCGCCGCGCACGGGGTGCTCGACGCCCGGTTCCTGTCCGCCGCGGGGGACGCGGCCGACGGCTGGGTGATCGTCGCCCCGGTCATGGACGCCACCGTGGCGCCCGAGGCGAAGGCGTTCCGGGCCGCTTACCGCAAGCGTTTCGACACGGAGCCGGAGCGATACGCCGTCGAGACGTACGACGTGGCGCAGCTCGCCGTGAAGAGTCTGGGCTCGCTGACCGCCGGGCGCCGCACCCGGCAGAACCTGACGACGGCACTGCGCTCGGCCACGTACAAGGGGATCACCAGGAACTTCGCGTTCGACAAGACGACCGGGACCCTGGTCGTCGACGGCAGCGGGGTGTACCTGTGGAAGGTCGACGGCGGCCGGTTCGCGTACCAGGGCGTGGCGCCCTACCAGGTGTCCACCTGATGGGACGCTGATGGAGCCGTTGCGCGGCGCCGACCCGGCCAGGATCGCGGGCTATCGGCTGCTGCGACGGCTGGGCGCGGGCGGCATGGGCGTGGTGTACCTGGCCCGCACCCCCGGAGGCGCGCTCGCCGCGGTGAAGGTGATCCGCGCGGCGCACGCGGACGACACGGGATTCCGGGCCCGTTTCCGCCGGGAGGTGGAGACGGCGGGCAGGGTCACCAGCCCCTGGGTGGTGCCGCTGCTCGACGCGGACCCGGACGCTGAGTCTCCGTGGCTCGCCACGGCGTTCGTGCCGGGGCCCTCACTGGCGGAGGCGGTGGAGCAGTGCGGCCCGCTGCCGTGCGGGACCGCCCGCGTCCTGGGGGCGCGGCTGGCCGAGGCGCTGGACTCGGTGCACGGGGCGGGTCTTGTGCACCGGGACGTCAAGCCCGGCAATCTGCTGCTCGCGGTCGACGGACCCCGGCTGATCGACTTCGGTATCGCCCGGATGCCGGAGGACACCGCGCTCACCGCCAGCGGGATGGTGGTCGGCTCCCCCGGATTCCTCTCCCCCGAACAGGCCCTGGGCAGGGGCCGGGAGATCGGGCCGGCCAGTGACATCTTCTCACTCGGCTGTCTGCTGGCGTACGCCGTGACGGGCGAGCGCCCTTTCGGGCGGGGCTCCGCGGCCGGGATGTTGATGCGCACGGTCCACGACGAGCCGGACCTGGACGGCGTACCGGAGCCGTTGCTGCCGCTGCTGCGGGGGTGCCTGGTGAAGGAGCCCGGCTCCCGGCCGGCCGTGGCCGAGGTACGGCGGGCCCTGGACGGTGCGGGCGAGGGCGGGGGCTGGCTGCCGGAGTCCCTGATCCAGCTGATCGCGCGCCGTTCGGCCGCCGTGCTCGCCCTGCCCGCCGTCGAGGCGACCGAGGTGTCCGGGGCAACGGCAACCGACGCACCGCCCGGCAACGAGACGGCCGTCAGCCCGGGAGGCGCCACGCGCCGCCGCTTCCTGGCACTGGGCTCGGCCGCCGGGGTCCTGGCGGCCGGCGGAACGGCGGCCTGGTGGACGGCGAACCGCCCCGGCCGCGCCTCGGCAACGGACGGCGCCGAGGCGCGGCTGCCGCGGCTGGTGGTCGCCCTGCATGCCGACCTGAGCGGCGGCGGCCGAACGACGGGCCGGGCCCACGAGAACGGCGTACGGCTCGCCGTCGACCACTTCAACTCCCGCGCCGGCCGCGGCTTCGACCTGACACTCCAGGTGCACGACGACGCAGGCAGCGCGTCCCGGTCGCGCCGGGTCGCCCGGCGACTGGCGGCCGACGAGCGGGTCCGCGCCGTGCTCGGGCCGACCACCGATGCCTGTGCGAAGGCCACCCTTGGCCTCTACCAGCAGGCACTGCTCCCGATGGTCTCCGTGTCGGTCGGACTCGACGATGTGTCCCTCACCACCTACCGGGTGTACGCGGCCACCCGCCCCAGCGACACGACCCTGGCGGCGCCGGTCGCCGCGTACCTCGTCCGCATCGCCGGGGCCCACAACACGATGCTGATCGACGACGCCGCCGAGGGCGACGTCGGCTGGCGTCTGTGCGCGGGCGTCGACGAGGCCGTGCGATCCGGGCAGCGCACCACGGTCCGGCGCACCCTCGCCGCCGAGGACGACTCGGCCGACGACTTCCGTGCCCTCGCGGAGTCGGTGACGGATGCCGGAGCGGACGCGGTGGTGTTCGCCGGCGGGTACGCGCGGGCGGCGCGGCTGGCCCGCGCGCTGCGCTCCGCCGGCTACTCGGGTGCGCGGCTGGCCACCCAGCGCGCCCTCGACTCCCGCTTCCTCGCCTCGGCGGGCGACGCCGCCGAGGGCTGGGTGTTCGCCACCGCCTTCCTCGATCCGACCCGGGTGACGGCCGCGAAGTCGTTCGTCACCGCCTACCGCGCACGCTTCGGCACCGCGCCGCTCTGGTACTCCGCCGAGGCCTACGACGCGACGCTCTTCGTGGCCCGCGCCATGACGGCGCTGGGCGCGTCGCGCGCGGAACGGGGCGCGATCGTGGGCCGGTTGCGCGAGACCGACTACCGGGGGAGCACCAAACGGCTGCGCTTCGACTCGTCCACCTACCGCTACACGGACGCGATGTACCTGTTCCGGGCGACTGGGGGCGCCTTCCGCTGCCTCGGCGACTACCGGGACGCCACGGCCTGAGCCACGCGTCGTGCCTCGACTGTGGTGCGTTGTTCACGCGCGACGGCCGAGGGCCGCACGCGTCATGAGGCCTGCCAGTGCCGAGCGGGACGGCACGGAGGTCTTCCGGTAGATGGCCGACAGGTGGGTCTCGACCGTGCGGCGGCTGAGGTACAGCTTCATCGCGATGGCTTGGTTGCTCAGTCCTTCGGCAACGAGTTCGGCAATCTCCCGTTCACGTGTGGTCAGTTGGTCGAGCTCCGTGGGTGCGCGCAAGGTTTCCTCGGCCTGGGGGCGCACCATCGAGGCCAGGTCGGACAGCAGGCGCGCGCCGCCGTCGTCGGCGAGACGGCGGGCCCGCTCCCACATCGCGACGGCGCGCGGACCGTCGCCGGCGGCCTGCGCCTGGGTAGTCGCCAGCAGCAGGGAGTACGCCTCCCAGAGCGTCGCACCGGACGGCGCGTACGCCTGCGCGGCACGCTCGAAGAGGTGTGCGGCCGCGCGGCTGTCACCGTGGTGCTGGGCGAGCGCCGCCTCGGCGCGCAGTGCCGCCCCGCGCTGACCGTGAAGACCCATCCGGTCGGCTTCCTCGACGGCTTGTGCGGCCCAGTGCGCGGCCTGATCGGCGTCGCCGACCGCGATGGCGGTGCCTACCAGGGTTTCCAGCTGGCCAGGGCGTACGGAGGGCTGCAGTCCAAGTAGTTCGGGACCGCCGGCCTTCAGGATGGCGTCCTGCGCACGGTGCGGGTCGCCGCTCACGTGCGCCGTGTGGCCGAGCACGCACCTGGCCAACGACGCCCACCAGTGGCCGCTTCCGCCGGCCGCAGCCACGGCCTCCTCTGCGGTCGTCAGGGCCCTGGTGTCGCCCAGCGGGCAGCGCAGGAGAAGGATCAGCGCCTTGAAGCACAGAGTGAAGGCCAGGAGATCACTGCTGCCAATGGCTCGTGCGACGGATTCCGCCTCCTCGGCCGACTCCAGGGCCGACGGCAGCCGACAGGTGTTGAGGTGCACGAAGGCCTTGCTGCTCAGCAGGTGTGGCAGGACGTGGACCTGACCGCTGCGGCGGGCGATGTCCAGACCCCGGTCGGCGTGGCGTTCCGCGTCGGCATAGCGCTCGAGCAGGGCTTCCGCCCAGGCCAGCCACACCAGCGACTCGCACAGTTCCGTGAGGTTGGGGTCGGTCAGACCGTCTGCGAGCCCGGCGGCGGCATCGGCGAGCCGACGGGCCGCCGCCGTCTCCCCTTCGTATGCCTCTCCCAACGACCCCAGCGCCAAGGCCCCCATCTCTCCCATGAGGTCGCCGTGGGAGCGGGCCACCGCGAGCGTCCGCTCGATCTCGTCACGTGCGTCGGGGTAGGAGACGGTGTTCAGGGCGGCCATGCCCAGCGCGAGTCCCAAGGAGACCGCCTGGCGGGGCTCGGGGCCGGGACTGCGGGTCAGTTCCCGCTGCAGCAGGGCTGTCGCCTCCGGGGAGTGTCCGAGAAGCCGTTCCATCATGGCGCACAGCGCTATCGCGTCCCTGCGCAGCGATGCGTCGTCCTGCCCGGACCTACTGATCAGAGTGTGGAGCAGGTCACGGCTTTCCCGCAGGCTGCCGCCCACACCGAGTGCTCTGGCGCGCGCCAGCGTCAACTCTCCACGCTGCTGTGCGCAGGCGGGCGTGTCCGGCATGAGCCGGAGGACGACGTCCAGCAGATGAGCGGCCGTCGCGGGCGCCGTGTGGGCGCACTGGGCGGCCGCCTCACTCAACACGGCCGCCGACACGGGATCCCAGCCGGCCAGCGACCGCTCGACGTGATGAGCACGCTCGGCGGCGGAGGCACCTGCCCGGGCCAGTTCGTCCGCCGCGCCGCGGTGGATCTCGGCACGGCGTGGTGCGGCCGTGTGCTCGTAGACCAGTGCCCGCAGCAGCGGGTGGCGCAGTGTCCAGCGGCCGTCGGACCCCCTGCGCAGCAGATCGCGCCGCGCCAGTGCACCGATGCAGTCGTCGAGTTCCTCCGGCGTGGTGTGTCCGGTCGTCAGGCTCAGCATTGCGGGCGTGGCATGGTCGCCGAGGACCGCCACTGCCTCGACGGTACGGCGCTGCGTCGCGGTCAGCGCAGTCAGTTCGTCCAGGAGCAGGGATCCCAGTCCGCTCGGCACTCCGGACGCGGTGTCGTCGTGGGTCCGGACGGTGGTGCCGCGCGACGACGCGCCATGCCGGTAGGCGTGCAGAAGGCAGTGGAGGTACAGCGGGTTGCCCTCGCTGGATTCATAGATCTCCCTCGCGTCGACCGGTGGCAGGTCGGAGGCAAGCGCCTCGATCGACTCCTGCTCGGGCAGCGGTCGCAGCGCCATGCGCAGTACGGCCCCACTGTCGACACCGCGTGTCAGAGCAGCGGCAAGGGAGTGCGGCGTCTGCCGTTCTCGTCGGGCCACGACCAGAAGCACCCGGCCGCCCACCGGATGCCGGATGACATGGTCCAACAACTCCAAAGACGCGGGATCCGCCCAGTGCAGGTCGTCCAGGGCCATCACCAACCCGCTGTGCTCCCCGAGCCTGGTCAGCACTTCCGCGACGGCGCGATAGAGGCCGAACCGGTCACGGTTGCCCGAACCCGACGCGGAGCCCTGCACACTGTCGGCTCCGCGCAGTACCGTTGCCGCCGCCTCGGGCACGGCATCCGAGTCGAGACAGGCACGATCGACGTCGGCGAACGCGTCCGTGAACGTCTGGAACGGAGTGTGCTGCTCGTACTCCGTGGCCCTGCCGCGCAGCACGGTCAGCCCACCCTGCCTCGCCCGCGCACAGAGCTCGCTCAGCAGCCGACTCTTCCCCATGCCGACGTCTCCGGCGATGTCTACGACAGCGGGAACGCCGTCCTGCCCCAGACTGCCGATCGCCGAGATGAGCCGCTTCAGTTCGTCAGCTCTGCCGATCAGCATCGTCGCCGTCTCGTCCCACGCCGGTACCGGCGCGTCTCCATTCCCAACAAGTCCGCGTGATCATTCCCGAGTGGTCGCTCCTCCGCAACCTTGCCTGCACAACCAGCCGATACGTTCATAGAAACGTCATCATCCCCGGCGGGAGCCGACTGCACGGTCCGTGGGGGGCGTCATTCGACCAGGTAGCTTTCCGGTCCGGCCTCCGTGTCCCACCGTAATGCCCGGCTGACCGTTCACGGCAGGCGGCGGCTCGTCCAATGTGTCTGCGCCGGCCGCCCCATCCCATATGTCGCAGCCGAGATGGGCATCTCCCGCGTCACGGCCCACAGATGGATCCGCCGCCGGCGAGCCGAGGGAGATGCAGGCCCGGCCGACCGCTCCAGCCGACCCAGTCCGGGAGGTTCAGGTCTTCTTCGGCGGCAGGGTGTGAACACGCGGTCTCCGTAGCCCTTTACGTAGTTTCACCGATGTCCTGCGGCGACCCGCTGCGTGAAGATGCGGGCGAACGGACTTCCCGGGGTGGAGCGAAAGGACGTATGTGGTGGGCTGGATCATTGGTTTCGCCGTCATCTTGGCCCCGTCCCTGATCGGACTCACCTTCGCGGTCCGTACCGCTCGCCGGGTCGGCAAGGCGGAGCGGGCGATGCGCGTCCTGGCCGCCCGTCCCGGCTGGCAGCGAATCGAGCGCGGCAAGGACGGAGAGGAGTGGGCCGGGTACGCGGGCCACTTCCCCTGGCTGTTGCGAACGCGGCACGGAATCACCGTTACCGGCCCGCTCAGCGACCACCAGGTCACCGTCGACAGTCGCTACGAGCAGATTTCGCGCAGGGACCAGCACTGGCTGATCGTGTGCTTCGACCTTCGGGGCAGCGGACCGAACCTACGTCTGGAGCGCCACTGGAGTGCGGCGGAGCTCAATCTGACCTTCCCCAAGGATCTGCCGTACCTGACGATGAGCGACGACTCCGCGGGGACGGCCGAGCGGTTCTACGCCTCGGATCTGCCGAAGCGTCTGGTGAGGTTCGCCGGACCGGCGGTCTCGTTCAGGGAGAACGGGGCGTGCTTCGTGTACCCGCTGCCCGAGATCGTGGACCTGGACAAGCTGCTGGAGGAATTGGCCGGGCTGCTTCCGGACCTCGCCGCGCTCGCCCGGGACGCCGCCCGGGAGGACGAGGCGGACAACACCTGACCGGTCGGCCCCCGCGACAGACCCTGGGGGGTGTCTGGGGGAGCGTGTGCCAGACCCCGCGACCCTGCCTTCAGGACGGCGACGACCCCTCGGGTGCCCTTGATCCGTGTCTGCGCCCGTCGTAGCCGCGACACGGCCCTGGTCCTTTTGCTCGGCATCCCGAACAAAGAGAACCGGACCAGCAGGAGCGGCCAAGGCGACCGAATGAGCGCGATCGGCAGACAGGAACGCCGCTCGGTGGGGCCGGGGATGCCGGGTACGGTCGCGAGCGCGACCGTACCCGAGGAAAGTCAACCGCACTTGACGGTTGGCATTGTCTTTATTGGTATCCGCCAACCTCCGTCAGGGCAACCCCAATTCAGCCGTCAGTGGCGGAGGGCCGCCAGATCCGTACCGGGCAGGTGGATCCAGCCCTCCTGCCCAGCGGCCGCGCGCTCGTCCGGAGAACGCGGCCACAGAGTGGCCCCGACCAGGACGGCGCGAGCAACCAGGGCACAGACCAACGCGTCGAGATGGTCGTGGCTGTCGACACACTGCCCGCGCACCGCCTCGGGGAGGGCCAACCCCAAGCCCACCTCGACCGAGCCGACGATGTGCTCGCCCCGACGGCGCTATCGGCGTCGTCGAGGTGCCCACGCTGTACGTCTGGAGCACGCAGGACAGCGCGTTCGGCCCGGCGGCCGCGCGGGAGACGAGGCAGTGGGTCAACGGGCCGTACCGGTTCGAGATACTTCAGGGCGTCAGCCACTGGGTCCCCGAGGAGGCGCCCAAAACGCTGAGCCGCCTGCTGCTCGAACATCTGCGGGCGCACGGCGAGTCCGGAACTCCAGCGAATACCCCCTCTGTCGACTCTCGGAAGAGGTAACCCCATGAAGACAGCGCGAACAGCCTGGCGCCGACTCGAGCCCGTACACGGCATGATCTACTTCGCCCCCGAGGGAAGGCGACGGTACGCGGACCTCGGACTGAGCGGACACGCCGGGTACTTCGCCTCCCGGAGCGCCGCCTTCGGCCGAGCATCCGCTGAGCTGGTCATCTCGACCTTCTACAACTTCAACCCCGGTCTCGTACGGAAAGCGGTCGACGGGGTCTGGGACGCGGTGACGCCGCAGCAGGTGCTGGACGCGCGGCACGCCGCCGCGAGCGAGGCCCTGCGACGGGCCGGCATCCACGAACTCCCCGCTTTCGACGAGGTCCTGGCGCTGACCCGCAGGGCCGCCGACGCGGCCTGCGAACACGCGCAGGGCCGCCCGCTGTTCGCCGCGCATGCTGCGCTGCCCTGGCCGGAGGAACCGGTACTGCAGCTGTGGCACGCTCAGACGCTGCTCCGGGAGTTCCGGGGGGACGGCCATGTCGCGTGCTTGCTGAGCGAGGGCGTGGGGGGCTTGGAGGCCCTGGTTCTGCACGCTGCCACCGGTGAGGTTCCCGTCGACTTCCTCAAGGGAAGCCGCGCATGGCCCGCGGAGGAGTGGGCCGACACCGAGGAGCGCCTGCGCACGAGAGGTCTCCTCGACGGCGAGTCCCTGAGCCCGGACGGCGTACGCCTGCGCCGGCACATCGAGGACCGCACCGACCGCCTGGCCCTTCCCGCCTACGCTGCCCTGGGTGACGCCGACTGCGAACGTCTCGCCGAACTCGCGAGCCCCTTCGGCCGCGCCGTCGTCGAAGCCGGCCTCCTCACACTCGGCTGACCTCCGCCCTTCACACCCCTCCGCATCGCGCTTGATCTGCTCGAACCGGCGGCCGCGGCCTCGGGGGACGTGGCCGCTCCCACGTGGACGTTCCGGGGTGGCGGAGACGCCGGCAGCCCCAGGTGGGCGCTCCTCTTCTCGCCGCATGCTGCCGCCTCCGTGTTGCAGGACGTGGCCTTCGACGTTTCCATTGGGCTCGCGCAGAAGTTGGTGGCTGCCCTACCCCGGGGGCTGCATGCCGAGAGTCGTGCCGACACCCGCGCGCAGCTTGCACCACGCGCCGCTTCGGCGAAAACTCGGTGATCCCGGCCCAAGACTGTGCCAGCCGAGCAGCCGAGGAGGCGTCAGCAGGAAGGGGCCACACATACCTCAATCGACGACGGGCCGTGCAAGACGCCGTGGGACGCAGAGGTGGCACAGCGATCAAAAGGTGCCTCTATGGTTTTCGTCAAGCCGTAGCCGCTGTGGGTGGTTGGTAGAAGGTGCCGTCTCGGAGCATGGCGAAGAGGACGTCGATGCGTCGTCGGGCGAGCGCGATGAGGGCGGCGATGTGGTGCTTCCCCTCCCTGCGTTTGCGGTCGTAGTAGGCGCGTGACTCGGGCTGGGAGAGTGAGGCGAACGCGGCGAGGTAGAAGGCTCTCTTGAGCTGTTTGTTGCCTCGCCGGGAGGGGTGTTCGCCGCGGATGGAGGAGCCGGAGTTCCGGGTCACGGGAGCGAGGCCGGCGTAGGCAGCGAGATGGCCGGCGGTGGCGAAGCCGCTGCCGTCTCCGACGTCGACGAGGATGCGGGCCGCGGTCCTGATCCCGATGCCGGGCATCGAGATCAGGACCTGGGAAAGAGGGTGGGCCTCCAGGAGTTCCTCGATCCTCGCGGCGAGGAGTTTGCGCTGGTCAAGAACGGACTGGAGCGAACTCGCAAGGCTGGGGACGATCAGCGCGGCAGCCTCGGTGCCCGGAACGACGACGGTCTGTTCGTCGAGTGCGGTGAAGACGTCCTCGACCAGCCGCTCCGCCATCCGCGGCGCTTTGGGACGTATCAAGGTCACGAGGCGACGGCGTCCGGCTTTGCGGATCTGGGCGGGTGAGCCGAACTGGTCGAGCAGTCTGAGCACGGCCGGGTGCTGGATGCGCGGGCCCAGGACCCGTTCGAGCGACGGGTGGATCTGGGTGAGGAGGCCGCGGAGCCGGTTGGCGATCCGGGTGGACTCGCCCGCGAGATCGTCGTCGAACCCGGCGATCATCGCGAGTTCGGCGACGGTCTCGTCGGCGGGATCGATGGTCCTCAGGGTGTGGGGCATCGCTCTGGCGGCGTCCGCGATGATGAACGCGTCGCGGGCATCGGTCTTGGCCTCACCGGGGTAAAGATCGGCGATCCGTCGCATTGTGAGACCGGGCAGGTAGGCGACCTGGCAGCCCGTGTCCCGCGCGACCGCCAGCGGCAGGGCCCCGATGGAAGCCGGCTGGTCGACGACCACCAGCACCGTGCCGTGCTTGGCCCGGAGCTTGTCGAACAGCTCCCGCAGTTTCGGCTCACTGTTGGGCAGCGGCTTGTCGAACACCTTCTTCCCCGCCCGGCTCACGGCGGTGGCGTGGTGATCGCCCTTGCCGACGTCCAGGCCCAGATAGACGTCGATGCCAGTCTCGTCCGTCATGCCCTTCGCTCCCGTGCTCGCGTCCTCCCCGGCCTCACCTGCGGCATCAGCGTGCCGGCATCCACGTTACGAAGAGACTGCCCAAGGGGCGCTCGTGCCTCTAATCAGCGGTCTGCCAATGCCTCCGGCACCCGGCGACACCACCTTTTCGATCATGTCGACTGGGGGCGCAAGTCATACCGGGGCCGAAGGCCGGGAGCCTCATTGCGAGGCCACGAAGAAGGTAACGGGGTGCCTGCACAGCGCATCACTGAGCGATGATGTTCGCAGAGTGACCGAGTCGATCGGGGGATCTGCCATGCATCTGAGCCGCGTCAAGGTGAGCGGTCTGCGCGCGAGCGCAGAGACTCCAATGAGCTGCGACCTTCCTGGCAGATTCAGTGTGCTGATCGGTGCGAACGGCGCGGGAAAGACGACACTCACAGACGCGCTCTGCCTCGCACACCCAGGGAGCCGCTTTCCCGTGCCACCGAGGCCGACTTCAGCTGTCCTGGCATCACCTGACGCCGGCGTAGAGCGCAGCGTCGACATCACCTATGCGCTGGGAGACGGCCTCGACGCGGAGGGGCGGCTTGGCCGCGAGCTTCACACCACGGGGCACCGGCGCCTCGGTGGAGACGCTGAATCGTGGGGTGTCTCCCTTCACCGACAACTGGGAACGGTCACCTCCCGCCTGGCCAGCAGCCACGGAGTTACGCGGAAGCTTGACCAGTTCACACTGATCTACCTTCCCGCCTGGCGGCATCCGCTGGACGAACTGGCTCGACGCGAGGCACGCATCCTGGTCGAGCTGCTACGGGCGCGGCAGCAGGAACTCCACGGCAGCCGCAACCTGGTGGCTTTTCGGGCCCGTGCCTCTCAGCTGTTGGAGGACCTTGCAAAAGACAGCCTGATCGATGCCGTCGAGGCACGGATCGGCGAACACTTGGGCAGGCTGTCTGCCGGAGTAAGCCCGCAATGGCAAGCACTTTGGAAGGCATGAGCGACCCCCTGCAGGATCCCGGCTTCTTCCAGAACCCGTACGAGACCTACGCTCGGCTTCGCGCTGCCTCGCCGGTGCAAAAGGTGCCCACTGGTTCCGCAGGAAGGCACAGCTACCTCGTCACAGGGTACGCCGAGGCGCGAGCGGCGTTCGCAGACCCTCGGCTGTCGAAGGACACGGGGCGCTTCTTCGCCGGTCAACCTTCTCGACGCAATCTGCACCCCGCTGTGTCGCAGACCATGCTGGCCAGCGACCCACCGCAGCACACGCGGCTTCGGCGATTGGTGACGGGCGCATTCACCCAGGGCGCGGTGGAACAGCTACGCCCCTACATCCAACAGGTGACCAACGAGCTTCTCGACGACTGGGAACAGCACGGTCAAGCCGACCTGGTAGAGGACCTCGCCATCCCGCTCCCGGTAACCGTCATCTGCGAGATGCTCGGTGTACCGGAAACCGATCGCGCAGAAGTCCGCCGCTGGTCGAACGACCTCTTCGCCGCCGGACAACCGGACCGCATCGACGCCGCCTCACACGCGGTCGCCGAATACATGGGGGTGCTGGTTGACGCCAAGCGCCATTCACCGGATGACAGCCTGCTGCATGACCTCATCACAGTCCGCGACGGTGAGGACCGGCTCAGCGAGGACGAACTGATCTCACTCGCCGTGCTGTTGCTGGTAGCGGGACACGAGACCACCACCAATTTCATCGGAAACGCCGCACTGGCTCTGATGCAGTCACCTGACACCCTCGCCCGCCTCCGCGACGCCCCAGCGCTGATCGGATCCTTGCTGGACGAGTTGCTGCGGTTCGACTCGCCCGTGGGCATCGCGACCTTCCGGTACAGCACCGAGGCCCTCACTCTCGGCGGGACAACGATTCCGCAGGGCGCTCCCGTGCTTATCGCTCCCGGAGCAGCCGATCGCGACCCAGCCCGCTTCCCCGATCCTGACCGCCTCGACCCGGACCGTGACGCCGCTGGTCATCTCGCCTTTGGCCACGGTATCCACCGTTGTGTCGGAGCTCCGTTGGCTCGAGCGGAAGGCGAAATCGCTCTCGGGACCGTCCTCAGCCGTTTCCCGCGACTGCGCCTTGGTATTCCGGCCGAGCAGTTGGAGTGGCGTCATACACGTCTGATGCGAGGGCTACGTTCACTACCCGTCTCTTGGTAGCTGTCGCCGCCCTCGACACCGACCACAGCGAGTGCTGAGGACGCTGTGGTCGGCAGGCGGCGCACTGTCGCGTGACCGGACCATTGCACATCCGCAGATGCCTGTGTGTGTTTGTCGAATGCACCGTTGGTCACCCCTCAACGATCGACAACACCGACTCCTCGAACGCCTCAACAACGGCGGTGAGCAGCTCGGCGCAGATACTGGCGAACGGCGTTCCGCCTATGCCCTCCGCGATCGCGGCCTGCTAGTCATACGGCGTAGCCGTGGTGTTCTGGCGACGGAAGTGACAGCCGCCGGCGAGTTCTATGTCCAGCACGGTCACCACCCGGACCACCCGGCGTACCAGGGTTCAGCACCAGCAACCGCACCGCCCGTCATACTTCCCCCGCTCGTCGCGGAGCCAGGGACCGAGCTTCGGTCGGGCCATCGGGTCGGTGGCGCCGGACACCTCCCAGTCGTCCGCCCAGTCGATGATGTGCCCACCGATCGCCGCGGCAGCCGTCAGCACGTCCTCCCGCTGTCGCTCCGGCGAGGTCGTGGCGGCCTTCACACGCGACAGCCGGCGTACTCCGAGCAGGCACTTTCCGCAGCCGTCGTACGGCCGCTCGATCTCTTCCATGGTGGTACCGCGCATCCTTCTCCCGTTTCGCCGGAGCGTAAGGAGATTTGGCGGCCACACCCAGGACGATCTTGATCGGCTCGATCAGCCCAGGAAGCTCAACCGCACTTGACGGTTGGCATTGTCCTTATTGGTGTCCACGAGGCAGACGGACTGCCAGGTGCCGAGTCCGAGTCGGCCGCCGGTCACCGGCAAAGTGGCGTGCGGCGGCACGAACGCGGGCAGGACGTGGTCCCTGCCGTGGCCGGGGCTGCCGTGCCGGTGCTGCCAGCGGTCGTCGGCGGGCAGCAGGGTGTGCAGCGCGGCGAGCAGATCGTCGTCGCTGCCCGCGCCGGTCTCCATGACGGCGATGCCGGCGGTCGCGTGCGGGACGAAGATGTTGAGCAGGCCGTCCCTGCCGCCCGCGGCTTCCGCGAGGAACCGTTCGCACTCATGCGTCAGATCGGTCACCGTCTCGGCGGAGCCGGTGGTGATGTTCAGGGTCGTGGTGGTGAAGGGTCCGGGCATGCCTCCATCCTCTCGTTCCCTCTGCGGCAGCGCGCGTCCCGGCTCGCAGGAGGCCCGCTGCCGCCGAGCCGAGCCGGCGGTTCAGGGCCCGGCCGTTGCCGCCCCCCTCAGCGCCTCGATGAGCACCTCCACGGACGGCCGCCCGCGGGAGGCCGCGCGGACGGCGACGACCACATGGCGTTCGACCAGGTCGTGGAGCGGCACCGAGGCGATGCCTTCGGACCGCAGCCGCAGCATCAGCCCGGTCAGCGGCGCAATGCCCAGACCCGCCCCGACCATGGCCAGGGATGTGGCGGTGTCGGTGACCTCGTGGGCGACGCGCGGCTCGAAGCCGGCCCGGCGGCAGGCGGTACGTACGGCACGTCCGTAGTACGTCCCCGGGGCGGGCAGGATCCAGTCCCGGTCGGCGAGCTCGGCCAGTTGCCAGGCCGTCCCCGCGGGCGGCGTACGGGTGGCCTCGACGGCGACGGCGAAGCGCTCGGAGTGCAGCCGTACCAGCTCCGCATCCGCGTCCCGGGCGAGCGGGGCGTCGGGGTAGTCCAGGCCGAGGGCCAGGTCGACGCGCCCGGCGGACACCTCCGCGTGGGCCTGGTCGACATCCACCTCCTGGCTGACCACCCGCACCCCCGGGTGGTGTGCGCCGAGCCGGCGCAGGGCAGGGGGCAGGAACGCGGCGGCCGCCGTGCCGAACACACCGAGCCGCAGCCGCGCCGAGATCTCCGTGCGGGTGCGCTCCAGGGCGGCCGCTGCCTCGGCCTGGGCCCGGAGGATGCGGCCGGCGTGGTCGACCAGGGTGAGGCCGGCGTCCGTGAGCTCGACCCGGCGCCCGACCCGCCGGATCAGCTGGGCGCCCGCGGTCCGCTCCAGCTGCGCGATCTGCTGGGAGATCGCGCCGGGTGTGTAGCCGAGGGCTGCGGCGGCCGCCGTCATGGTGCCGCAGCGGGCGAGTTCGACCAGCGCCCGCAGATGCACTCCGCTCAGTTCCATAGAGAGGATCTAAAAGATCGACTGCTGAAACTGTCAATGGACGCGAAGAGTCCGTGACGTCCACCATGGCTGTCACCGCACGGACTCCGCCTCATACCGAGATGTAGTGAGCAGACGGGACGGCTCTTCCATGGTTCACAGTGCTCCGAGCTCGGAATCCGCTCCCCTCCTCGGCCCCCTTGCCGGTCCGCTCCCCGGTTCCCTTGCCGGTCCGCTCCCCGGCTCCCTTCCCGGCCCGCTCCCTGCGTCGGCGGAGGTCGTCGTCATCGGCGGTGGAGTCGTCGGGGCGAGCGTCGCCTTCCACCTCGCTGAGGCCGGGGTCGGGAACGTCCTGGTGCTGGAGCGCGACGAGCCCGCGTCCGGTTCGTCGGGCAAACCGATCGGCGGCATCCGTGCGCAGTTCTCCGATCCGCTCAACATCGGTCTGGGGCAGCGCAGCCTGGAAGCCTGGCGCGCCTTCACCACCCGCCCCGGAGCCGACATCGGTATCGAGAGCGTCGGATATCTCTTCCTGCTCGGCAGCGACGAGGAGGTCGCGACGTTCCAGCAGGCCGTCGACGTACAGAACGACCTCGGGGTCCGCAGCCGGATCATCACGCCACGCGAGGCCCATGCGCTCTGCCCGTATCTGGATCCGCGCTCCGTCGTCGCCGCCGCGTACTCCCCCGACGACGGCTACGCCCTGCCCAAGGCGGCGGTGCACGGCTATCTGCGGGCGGCGCAACGCCACGGCGCGACCCTGCGTACGCACTGTGCCGTGACCGGCATCGACACCGATGGCGGTCAGGTACGGGCGGTGCACACGACGGCCGGGACGGTCCGCACCAAAACCGTGGTGTGTGCCGCGGGTCCCTGGTCCGCGGCCGTCGGCGCGATGGCCGGCGTCGAACTCCCTGTGACCCCGCTGCGCCGCCAGATCGCGCTGACCGGGCCACTGAACCCCGCGCCGCCGCGCATCCCCTTCACCCTCGACTTCGACTCGACGCTCTACTTCCACAACGACAGCGCCGGCGGCCTGGTCCTCGGTCTGTCGGACCCGCGGCAGGAGCCGGGGTTCGGGCGTGAGTTCAGCCGGGAGTGGCTGGAGCCGTTCCGCGCGGCCGCCGAACGCCGGGCACCGGCGCTCGCCGGACTGAAGACGGTCGGCGGCTGGGCAGGGCTGTACGAGATGACTCCGGACCGCAATGCCCTGATCGGCCGGGCGCGCGAGGTGGTCGGATTCCTGTACGCCACCGGCTTCTCGGGGCATGGCTTCCTTCAGGCGCCCGCGGTCGGCGAGATCGTGCGCGACCTCTGTCTGGACAGGACGCCGTTCATCGATGTGGGCCCGCTCTCCGCGTCCCGCTTCGAAGGACATGCCGCGGCCGTACGCCCCGAGGCCCACATCATCTGACCGGACCCCACCGTCCGACCGCAGCACCACGAGGACCCGAAGGAGGAGCGCATGATCCCCACCTGGCGGCTGCGCGCCGCGTTCGCCCGCCGGCTCTCCGACATGTACGGCTCGGAAGTCCCGGCGTACACCACGCTTCTGGAGGTGTCGGCACAGGTCAACGACGAGGTGATCGCCAAGGGCGGCGATGCGGGTCGTCTCGGCGGGATCGAGCGGGTCACCGCGGAGCGGCACGGCGCGATCCGCGTCGGCACGGAACGCGAGATGCGCCAGGCCGCCCAGATCTTCGCCGCGCTGGGCATGGCGCCCGTGGGGTTCTACGATCTGCGCGAGGCGGCCGCGAGCGCCGTCCCGGTCGTCTCCACCGCGTTTCGGCCGATCGGGGCCGCGGAGCTGGAACGCAACCCCTTCCGGGTCTTCACCTCCCTGCTCACCGTCGCCGACCGGCGCTTCTTCGACGCCGGGCTCCAGGCCCGGCTGGAGTCCTTCCTCGGCCGACGCGAACTCTTCCCGCCGGAGCTGCTCGACCTGGCCGCGCGGGCCGAACAGGAGGACGGCCTCGACGAGGCACAGGCGGAGCGTTTCCTCACCCTGGCCGTGGCCGCCTTCGAGCTGTCCCCGGAACCGGTGGACCGTACCTGGTACGCCGAGCTGGAACACATCTCCGCCGTGGCCGCCGACATCGGCGGCGTCACCAGCACCCATATCAATCACCTCACGCCCCGGGTGCTGGACATCGACGAGCTCTACCGCCGTATGGCGGACCGCGGCATCACGATGATCGACCGGATCCAGGGGCCGCCACGCTGGGACGGCCCGGACGTGCTGCTGCGCCAGACGTCCTTCCGTGCCCTGGCCGAGCCACGCCGCTTCCGCGAGCCCGACGGCAGTGTCGGCGAAGGTTCCCTGCGGGTGCGGTTCGGTGAGGTCGAGGCGCGTGGCATCGCGCTCACCCGGGCGGGCCGCGCTCTCTACGACGAGCTGATCGGCGAGCCGGCCGAGGTCTGGGCCGGGCGTTTTCCCCGTACCGAGCATCAACTGGCCGTGCAGGAAAAGGCCTTCTTCCGCTACGAGCCCGTCCTCGGCCGGCTCCGTGACGGCAGCCATCCGCCCGAGGACCTCGCCGGACTCCTCGAAGGGGGCTGGGTCAGCGCCCTTCCTCTCGTCTACGAGGACTTCCTGCCCGCATCGGCGGCCGGGATCTTCCAGTCGAACCTCACCCACGAGGGCACCCGCGACACCACCGTCACCGGCGCCCACTACGACCAGCAGTGGCTCTCCGGAGTACTGGAGCGGCCCGTGCACGACCCCTTCGATCTCTACGCCGCTCAGCAGGACAGCTCACTACGACAGGCCCGCCACGGCCTCGGACTCCCCAAGGACGCCTCGTGACCACGAACCGCACCACGCTCCCCGACCACGACTCGCTGCGCGCCCGCGCGCAGCAGAGCCTGCTCCGCTGCGGCGCCCAACTGCCCGCGGGCGGTGGCGATCTCATCGCCCGTACGCCGCTCACCGGCGGCACTCTGTTCACGCTGCCCGCCACGTCGCCCGAGCAGGCGTACGCGGAGATCGGCGCGGCCGAACAGGCGTTCCGGGTCTGGCGTACCGTCCCCGCGCCGCAGCGCGGCGCGCTGGTCAAGCGCCTGGGCGGGCTGCTGAGTGAGCACAAGGAGGACCTGGCGGACCTGGTCACCATCGAGGCGGGCAAGATCCGTTCCGAGGCGCTCGGCGAAGTACAGGAAATGATCGACATCTGCGAGTTCGCGGTCGGGCTCTCCCGTCAGCTGTACGGGCGGACCATGGCCTCGGAGCGGCCGGGTCACCGTCTCGCGGAGAGCTGGCACCCGCTGGGCGTGGTCGGTGTGATCTCCGCCTTCAACTTCCCGGTCGCCGTCTGGTCGTGGAACACCGCTCTCGCCCTGGTCTGCGGTGACACCGTCGTCTGGAAGCCCTCGGAGCTGACCCCGTTGACCGCGCTTGCCTGTGATGCCCTGCTGGCCCGCGCCGCCGCCGACACCGGCGCGCCCGAGGGCGTGCACCGGCTCCTTCTCGGCGGGCGCGAGTCGGGCGAGCGGCTGGTCGACGACGCGCGTGTCGCCCTGGTGAGCGCGACCGGATCGGTACGGATGGGCCGCGAGGTCGCTCCGCGAGTGGCGGCCCGGTTCGGCCGCTGTCTGCTGGAACTGGGCGGGAACAACGCGGCGGTCGTCACGCCGTCCGCCGACCTCGACCTCACGGTGCGCGGGATCGTCTTCTCGGCCGCGGGCACCGCGGGCCAGCGCTGCACCAGCCTGCGCCGGCTGATCGTGCACGAGGACATCGCGGACGCGCTGGTGGAGAAGATCGTCCATGCGTACGGCCAGCTGCCCGTCGGTGACCCCTTCGATGCGGGCACCCTGGTGGGCCCGCTGATCTCCGCCGCTGCACACCTGGCGATGGACGAGGCACTGGCGGCGGCCCAGGCCGACGGCGGGAAGGTCCTGACCGGCGGTGACCGACAGCTGCAGGCCCAGGCACCCGAGGCGGCGTATGTGCGTCCGGCGGTCGTGCGGATGCCGGACCAGACCGCCGTGGTCCGCCGCGAGACCTTCGCGCCGATCCTGTACGTGCTCACCTACCGGACCCTGGACGAGGCGATCGCCCTGCAGAACGGGGTCCCGCAGGGCCTGTCCTCCAGCATCTTCACGCAGGACCAGCGCGAGGCGGAGCGCTTCCTGGCCGCCGACGGCTCCGACTGCGGCATCGCCAATGTCAACATCGGCACCTCGGGCGCCGAGATCGGCGGGGCGTTCGGCGGGGAGAAGGAGACCGGCGGCGGCCGCGAGTCCGGCTCGGACGCCTGGCGGGCGTATATGCGGCGGGCCACCAACACCGTGAACTACTCGGACAGCCTGCCCCTGGCCCAGGGAGTCAACTTCCTCTAGCTCCGCCGGGTGGAGCGGGAAGATCCACGGCCCCGGCGCAGTTGGTAGAAGCGTGAACAATATCGGGGTACGAGACGTGGACGTGGTCGTCGTCGGCGCCGGGCAGGCGGGTCTGTCCGGCGCCCACCATCTGCGTCGCGCCGGCCTGGTGCCGGACCGCGACTTCGTGGTGCTCGACCACGCCCCGCGCGCGGGCGGCGCCTGGCAGTTCCGGTGGCCCTCACTGACGTACGGCAAGGTGCACGGCATGCACGCGCTGCCGGGCATGGAACTGACGGGTGCGGACGACGGGCGGCCCTCCTCCGAGGTGATCGGTGCGTACTTCTCGGCGTACGAGGAGCGCTTCGATCTCCGCGTCCACCGGCCCGTCGACGTCACCAGGGTCCACGAGGGAGAGGGCGGGCGGCTGCTCGTCGAGACCTCGGAGGGCACCTGGTCGGCGCGGGCGCTGATCAATGCGACCGGCACCTGGGACCGTCCGTTCTGGCCCCGCTACCCGGGCCAGGACACCTTCCGGGGGCGGCAGTTGCACACCGTGGACTATCCGGGGCCCGAGGAGTTCGCCGGGCAGCGCGTGATCGTGGTGGGCGGCGGGGCCTCCGGGACGCAGCATCTGATGGAGATCGCGGAGGTGGCGGCGGACACCATCTGGGTGACGCGGAGGCCGCCCGTCTTCCGCGAGGGCCCGTTCAACGAGGACGCCGGGCGGGCAGCGGTGGCCATGGTGGAGGAGCGCGTACGGCGTGGACTGCCGCCCCGGAGCGTGGTCTCGGTGACCGGACTGCCGGTGAACGACGCCATCCGGCGGGCCCGTGCGGAAGGGGTCCTTGACCGGTTGCCGATGTTCGACCGGATCACGCCGACCGGGGTGGCCTGGGGCGACGGGCGGACGGTGGAGGCGGATGCGATCCTCTGGGCGACCGGTTTCCGTGCGGCCATCGACCATCTCGCACCGCTGAGGCTGCGCGAGCCGGGCGGCGGCGTGCAGGTGGAGGGCACGCGCGCCGTACGGGACGCTCGGATCCATCTCGTCGGGTACGGGCCATCGGCCTCGACGATCGGCGCCAACCGGGCGGGCCGCGCGGCGGTCCGCGAGATCAAGCGGCTGCTGGAGGGTGAACCGGCCCTGGCCGGCCTGACCTGACACCTGTACGGCCCAAGCTGACCGGACGCGTGTGACCCGAGGTGTCTGACCTGACCTGACGTGTGTGGCCCGCCCGAGGTGCCTGACCTGCCTGGCCCCCGACCCCGCCGGCCGGAGTGCCTGGCCCGACCCCGTCACCGCGCACATGCCTCAGGGGGCGAAGGGCGGCAGCGCCGCGAACTCCGGTGTCACCTGGACCACTTCGGCAAGACTGTCCAGGGCGCGCCGAACCCGGGTCAGCGGGTGGTCGGGGAACTGCGCGTCCCACTGGGCATGGTCGGCGGCGTGGAAGGGCAGACCGCCCTGGACCTCCGGCGCGTACGGGTGGGGCCGGAAGTACTTGTCGTGGCCGACCTGGGCCATCACCATCGCCTCGCGCATCCCCGTCATTCCGCGCTCGGGGGCCTGGATCTTCACCACGGTGCTGCAGTTCGCGCGCGGCACGGTGAAGCTGCCGATGAAGGCCTGGCCGCTGGGCTGTCCCGGCAGCGGCAGTTTCAGTATCTGCTTCAGCGCGGGAAGCCGGCCGAGTGACTTCACCGAGGCCTCGATCAGGCCGCCCCCGGCGTCGGCGGTGTAGCGGGTGAGGGCGGCGCGCAGCGCGGGCCCGTCGTCGAGCGACGCGGGCAGGTCGGGCGCCAGCCCGAAGAAGTGCAGCGACAGCACATCGCCTTCGTCGTTCGCCCACACGTCGTTGTCGACGGGCCGGTATCCGGGCAGTTCCACCCCAAGAAGAGCTCTCATGGGCGGCGATCATGCCGTATCGGAGAGAGCCGTCCACCGTCAGGGTGCGACGGGGGCCAACTGGGCGTCCCTGCGCACCAGAGCGGCGTAGCGGCCGTCCCGGTCGAGCAGTTCCTCATGGCTGCCGCGCTCGGCTATCTGTCCCGCGTCGAGGACGACGATCTGGTCGGCATCCCTGACCGTGGAGAGCCGATGGGCGATGGTGATGGTGGTGCGGCCCGCGGAGAGCGCGTCGATCGCCCGCTGCACGGCGTGTTCGGTACGGGTGTCGAGGGCGCTGGTCGCCTCGTCGAGGATCAGAACGGGCGGGTCACGCAGGATGGTGCGGGCGATGGCGAGCCGCTGCTTCTCGCCGCCCGAGAAGCGGTAGCCGCGCTCGCCGACCAGGGTGTCGTAGCCGTCGGGCAGGGACGCGATGTGGTCGTGGATCTGCGCGGCGCGTGCGGCCGCCTCCAGCTCCCCGTCGGTCGCGTCCGGCTTGGCGAAGCGCAGGTTGTCCGCGACGGAGGCATGGAAGAGGTACGTCTCCTGGGAGACGACGCCCACGGCTCGGGCGAGGGTGTCGAAGTCGAGGTCGCGTACGTCCACGCCGTCGAGCGTGACTCTGCCTCCGGTGACGTCGTACAGCCGGGGCACCAGATAGCTGAGCGTGGACTTGCCGGAGCCGGTGGGTCCGACGACCGCCAGGCTGCCGCCCGCCGGGACTGTGACATCGATACCGTCGAGGGTCGGTCGCGCCTGCTTGTCCTCGTAGAGGAAGTCGACGTCGTGGAACCGCACTTCGCCGCGGACCTTCGCGAGCCGGACGGGCTTCTCGGGCTCGGTGATGTCCACCGGCAGGTCGAGATACTCGAAGATCCGCTGGAAGAGCGCGAGCGAGGTCTGCATCTGCACTCCGGTGGAGAGCAGGCTCACGGCGGGACGGAACAGGCCCTGCTGGAGCGAGACGAAGGCGACGAGCGTGCCGATGGAGATCGCCGGTCCTCCGGACCGGAGCGTGAGTCCCGCGGCCCAGTAGATGAGTGCGGGCATCGCGGCCATGACGATACCGATGGTGGACATCCGCCACCGCCCGGCCATGCTGGAGCGCACTTCGAGGTCGACGAGGCGCTCGGACTCCTCGGCGAAGGATGTGGTCAGTGAGTCGGCCCGGCCCATGGTGCGGCCGAGCAGGATGCCGCTGACGGAGAGCGACTCGGTGACGGTCGCCGCCATGGCGGCCATCTGCTTCTGACGCTGCGTGGTGATCTTCTTGCGCTCGCGGCCGACGCGTCGGCTGATCCAGACGAACAGCGGCAGCAGGAGCAGCGAGACCGCGGTCAGCCGCCAGTCGAGTGCGAGCATCGCGACGACCGTGGCGACCACGGCCGTGAGGTTGGAGACCAGGGAGGTCGCGGTGGAGGTCACGGTCGCCTGCATTCCGCCGATGTCGTTGGCGATGCGCGACTGGACCTCTCCGGTGCGGGTCCTGGTGAAGAAGGCGAGCGGCATGCGCTGCAGCTGGGCGTAGACCGCGGTGCGCAGATCGTGCATGACGCGCTGGCCGACGGTGGTGGAGATCAGCGTCTGGAGCACGCCGAAGACGCTGGTCATCACCGCGGTGAGGATCATGCCGAGGGCGAGCAGGCTGAGCAGCCCGGTGCGCCCCTGCGGGATCGCGGTGTCGAGGATCTCGCGCAGCATGAACGGCGAAGCGACCGAGACGAGTGACGCGGCGCCGACGAGCAGTCCGACGACGGCGAGCCGGCCGCGGTAGGGGCGGAAGAGCCGGAGGATGCGCCGCACTTCGGCGGGTGGCTGATCCGCGCCCTTGGGCGGCGGTGTCCAGGTGGATTGTTCGGGTTTCATGGGCTCCTTCGACAGGCGTGGGACAGCAAATATTTTGAGAGCATAGCTCACTGTTACCTAACTTCACAATGATCCTGGTCCTGATATTGTTCCGGGTATGAGCACCCCCGACGCCGACGGCCTGCTGGCCGAACAGCTGCTGCGGCTGACCCGCCGCCTCCACCGAAGCCAGAAGCGGCAGCTGGAGTCGGCCGACATCGCCATCACACCCGCGCAGTCCCGTCTCCTGCGCACCGTCTCGCACTACGACCAGCCGCCTCGCATGGCCGATCTCGCCGCGCGCCTCGAGGTGGTTCCCCGGGCCGTCACCAGCCTGGTGGACGGTCTGGAGGCGAGCGGCCGTGTCCGGCGCGCCCCCGATCCGACCAACCGCAGGGTGATCCGGATCGAGCTCACCGACACCGGCCGCGCCACGCTCAGAGCGCTGCGCCGCGCTCGCCGCGCAGCCGCGGAGGACATCCTGGCTCCCTTGACCGCCGACCAGCGCGAGGTGCTGGGCG
Organism: Streptomyces sp. NBC_01142; assembly: GCF_026341125.1. Classification (NCBI taxonomy): domain Bacteria; kingdom Bacillati; phylum Actinomycetota; class Actinomycetes; order Kitasatosporales; family Streptomycetaceae; genus Streptomyces; species Streptomyces sp. NBC_01142. The sequence goes on along the minus strand of NZ_JAPEOR010000003.1, from coordinate 232,507 downwards.
GTCTGCTGTCCACCCTGGTCGACGGCGCCGGGCCGCGCTGCTGAAGCCGCCCTCGACGTCACTTCCGGGCACGGCGACGCCCTCTTCTCCCCGTCTCCAGGAGAGCGGTGAAGAAGAGTCCATGGACTCGGACCAAGAGTCCAAACGCGTGCCCTTGCGCATCTGCAGCACCAACTACCAAGGTCCCTACCGAGGTTCGTGAACCAGCCGCGCAACGTCAGCTCTCCTGGAGGCTCGATGAACGACGCAGCACAGCAGAACCACGGCAGGGACGAAGGCGACGCCGGCTCGATGAGCCGCCGCTCCGTCCTGCGGACCACAGCCGGCGCGGCGGGCGCGGGGCTCGGCCTCGGGGCGCTGGGCACCTCCACCGCCGCGGCGGCGGGCACCGGCGCTGCCGGCGGAACCGCCGGAGCCATCGCCCCCACGGAGACCGCCGGAGCGGGAGCCGCGGAGACCGCAGCCCCCGCCCGCAAGGGCCGCACGATGGCCGGGATCCCCTTCGACCGCCGCACCACCGTCCGGGTCGGGATCATCGGCCTCGGCAATCGCGGCGGCAGCATGATCGACCTTTTCCTCGCCCTCCCCGGGGTCCGGGTCGTCGCCCTGTGCGACCCGGTCAAGGCCAAGACCGAGAGCGCCGCGGCGAAGGTGGTCAAGGCCGGTCAGCCCGCTCCCGCCGTGTACACCAAGGGCGAGGACGACTACGAGAACCTCTGCGAGCGTGGCGACCTCGACTTCGTCTATGTGGCCACGCCCTGGGACCTCCACTTCGCGATGGCCAAGGCGGCGATGCTGAACGGCAAGCACGTCGGCGTGGAGTGCCCCGTCGCCATGCGTCTGGACGAGCTGTGGCAGCTGGTCGACCTCTCCGAGCGCACCCGGCGCCACTGTATGCAGCTGGAGAACTGTTGTTACGGCAAGAACGAGATGCGGGTGCTGCGCATGGCGCACGCCGGCAAGTTCGGCGATCTGCTGCACGGTGCGGGGGCGTACAACCACGATCTGCGCGGCCTGATGTTCGACCCGGACTACTACGAGGGTCCCTGGCGGCGGCTGTGGCACACCCGGCTGCGTGGTGACCTCTACCCCAACCACGGTTTCGGCCCGGTCTCCAACTACATGGACATCAACCGCGGCGACCGAGTGGTGAGCATCTCCAGTTTCGGCACCCCGGCCCTGGGCCTGGCCGAGTACCGCAGGGCCAACATGCCGCCGGGCGACCCGAGCTGGAAGGAGACGTACATCGAGAGCGACCGGACGATCAGCATGGTCCAGACGGCGAAGGGCCGCGTCATCCGGCTCGAGCACGATGTGTCGACCCCGCATCCTTACAGCCGGATCAACAGCCTCGGCGGTACGAAGGGTGTCTTCGAGGACTACCCGGCCCGGATCTACCTGGAGCCCGACCACACCGACGACCAGTGGAAGGACTTCTCCCAGTACGCCGACTGGGACCACTGGCTGTGGAAGGAGCACTCCAACCCGCCCGGCGGCCACGGCGGCATGGACTACATCATGATCTTCCGGCTGATGCAGTGCATGCAGCTGGGCCTGGTCCCCGACTTCGACGTGTACGACGCGGCCACCTGGACGGCTCCGGTTCCGCTGAGCCATGCGTCGGTCAAGGCGAAGGGCGCGCCGCAGCAGATACCGGACTTCACCCGGGGCGAGTGGAGGAAGGCACGTCCCGGCGTGGATTCGGCCAGGCCCGCGTCCTGACGGGAGGGGCCCGCGTCCTGACGGTCCAGGCCCGCGTCCTGACGGTCCAGGCCCGCGTCCTGACGGGCGGGGCCCGGCTCGCGCCGGCCGGGCCCCGTTCCTCTCAGCAGCGCCGCCGGTCCTCGGTGACCGTCCCCTGAACGGTCGTCAGGGTGCGGTCGTAGCAGCCCCCGGAGCCGTACAGCCGGTAGCGCTCCGCCGTCGTGCCGACCGCGTGCCGCTGGTCGCGCGGCACATTGGCCGTGTACGTCGCATCACCCGCGTACGCGTCGTCAAGACGCGTCCACGTCAGCCGCTTTCCACCCCGCAGAACGACGGTGTCGGCCGTGTCCCCCAGGGTGAGGACGGTACGCAGCCGGTCGCCCGCGCCCAGCGTGGTGACGCCGTCCATCGTGTACGTGCGGTGGGTGGCCGTGACCTGCCGTCCGCCGGTCACCGTCTCGTCGTCGGTCCAGGTCCCCTTGAACGCGTCCAGACTCTCCCCCTCGGTCCAGCGGTGGACGGAGCTGTTCGCGAGCGTACGGCTCACGGACGTCACCACCCGCCCGTGCGAGGTGTTGAGGTAGCCGGCGACCGTGAGCCGGTGGCCGCCTTCGGTGTCGAGCCGGTGCTCGGAACCGGGCGTGTACGTCACCGAGTTGACGGGTGAGCTCTCCTGGTGGCGGGTCAGGCCTCCGGTGACCACGGTGCTTCCCTCGTCCTGCCACACCAGGACATTGGTGGGCGTGCTCCAGCCGGTCTGCCCCGGCGGGACTCCGACGACGGACACCTCGACGCGGTGCGGCCGGCCGTCGTTGAGCCGGGCTGCGAAGGGGGTGAGGTCGTACTGGATCGGTTTGATGTCGAAGGCGCGTGGCCCCGGAATCACATACCAGAGGAAGGGGTTGGACCAGCCGCCGGTCCACACCGTCGGGAACGGCGCCGCGATTCCGGCGAGTTGGCCGTCGACCTTGATCTGCACCTCGCGGTACGGGCCGTCCGCGGCCTTGCACGAGTAGGGGGCGGCGTCCGGGACGGTCAGATACCAGTACTCTTCGCAGCCGCCGCCCGAACCGGTGGCGTACACCTCGGCGATGATCCGCTCGGAGTTGCGCGGCGTGGTGAGCGACGTGCCGGCCGGCGCGAGCACCTTGTCGGGCGTCCCGGCGGACTTCACCGTGCCGTCGGACGCGTAGAAGGTCAGCGTGACCTTGACGTCGATGACGCCGGTGTACGTCTCATTGACGACATTGCCGATGAGCATTTCGACGGGCTGGGCGCTGCGCAGGGTGTCGCTGTAGCGCGTGATGTCCTTCTCCACCGACCAGGCGATGCCGTCCGGCGAGGGCTGCGGGGTGGACGTACGGAGCACCTCCACTCCACCGACGGCGAGGTGGCCGAGCCTGTCGTACTGCCGCCCCTTGACGCTTCCGTCGAGCCGGAGCACCACCTTGCTCCAGTTTCTGCCGCACTCCTCGGGAGGTGCGTAGCTGCCCCTGTGCGGCATGAAGTCGCGGAACTGCGCCTGAACGAGCGTCACTTGGCAGGACGCCGTGGCGGGCCGACCGACGGGGGGCGCGGCGGTGACCGGGTCGTGCCAGTCGTTGCCGAACTCCGCGGGCGGGTCAATGGGCGGCTCGGCCGCCGCGGCGGCGGGCCCGGCGCCGAGCAGCGATCCCGCCGCCAGTGCCAGCCCGGCGAGCATGGACATGATCTGTCTCTTCATGCGTCAGGAGTGAAGCGTGCGACGGGCCCGGTACGCCAGAGCATGATGCTCGATCTTGGCGCGTTCCATGTCCTGCGGCACAAAAGTCGTTTGCGGGACGGGCTGCAAAAGGCGAACCTTGTACGGTTTGCGCCATACATTTCACAGAGCGCTGGGACGTCATGCAGATTCGCGATCTTCCGTATCCCGATCCAGGTGATCCCGACGTCCGGTCCGGCACCCGGTTCCTGCTGTGGCTCGGCCGGAATCAGCTGGGCGGTCAGCTCAAGTCCCTGTTCTGGGGCCTGATGCACCAGCTCGGCATCGCAGGGCTGCCGCTCGGCGTGGGCCTGGCCGTCCAGGCAGTGGTGGACCGCTCCAGCGAGCAGCTGGCGTACGCGGGCGGGCTGATCGCGCTGCTCGGCGCGGCCATCGCGCTGGGCGACACGATGCTGCACCGCACGGCCGTCACCAACTGGATCACGGCCGCGGCCCGCGTCCAGCAACTGCTGGCCCGCAGGACCGCCGAGCTCGGCGCGGTGCTGACCCGCCGGGTCGCCGCGGGCGAGGTGGTCGCGGTCTCCACGGGCGACGTGGAGAAGATCGGCTGGTTCGTCGAGGCTCTCTCCCGGTTCGCCGCGGCCGCCACCACGCTGGTCGTGGTCTGCGTCGGTCTCGTGATCTACCAGCCCGCGCTCGGCGTCATGGTCGCCATCGGCGTACCCGTCCTCGCCCTGGCCGTCCTGCCGTTGCTGCCCCGCGCCACCCGGCGCGCGGACATCCAGCGCGAAAAGGCGGGCAGGGCCACCGAGCTGGCCTCCGACACGGTCGCCGGCCTGCGGGTGCTGCGCGGTATCGGCGGCGAGGAGCTGTTCCTCGGCCGCTACCGTCGTGCCTCCCAGGAGGTACGGCGGGCAGCCGTTCGCAGCGCCCGGATGTGGGCGCTGATCGCCGCGATCCAGGTGCTGCTGCCGGGGCTGCTCCTGATCGCGGTGGTCGCGTACGGCGCGAAGCTCACGCTCGAGGGCAGGATCACGGTGGGCGAGCTCGTCACCGTCTACAGCGCGGTCCTGCTCACCCACTACCCCTTGCAGAACTTCGAGGAGATCGCCATGGCGTTCTCCTTCTCCCGGCCCTCCGCGAAGCGGGCCGCGCGGGTGCTGGCGCTGCGGCGCACGACCGAGCCCTCCGGGGTGGCGTACGGCCGGCCCAGCGGCGATCTGTACGACCCCGTCACCGGTGTCCTCGCCCCGGCGGGCCGGTTCACCGCGGTGGTGTGCGGGGACCCGGACGCGGCCGGACTGCTCGCCGAACGGCTCGGCGGCCACCCGGCCACCGCCGCCGAGACGACGGCTGAGGCCGAGAACGAGGCCGGTGCGAAGGCCGGCACCGCGTCCGTCCTGCTCGGCGGGGTGCCGCTGGACGAGCTGACACTCGCCGCGGCCCGTGCCGCCGTCCTCGTACAGGACAAGGATCCGGTGCTGCTCTCCGGCACGCTCCGGGAGCTGCTCGACATCCCCTCCTCGGGGAAGGTGTCCGCCGAGGAGGCCCTGGACGCCGCACAGTGCGGCGATGTGCTGGACGCGCTCGCCCAGGCGTCCGTGGACACCGACGGCGACCCGATGCGCACCCGGATCACCGAGCGCGGACGGTCCCTGTCGGGCGGCCAGCGCCAGCGCCTGGCGCTGGCCCGTTCGCTGGTGACCGACCCCGAGGTGCTGGTCCTCGACGAGCCGACCTCGGCCGTCGACTCGCACACCGAGGCGCGGGTCGCGGCGGGCGTCAAGCGTCTGCGCACGGACCGTACGACCGTGGTCTTCGCCTCGTCGCCGCTGCTGCTCGACCTCGCGGACCGGGTGGTGCTGGTGGACAACGACCAGGCGGTGGCGGTGGGCGTGCACCGCGAGCTGCTGCACACCGATCCGCGCTACCGGGCCGTCGTCACCCGCGAGACAGATGTGTTCGCCGAGATCGAGGAGTCGGCATGATCGGCATGGCGCCACCGGAGTACGACCCGGCGGCACCGGAGTCGGCGACGACGCTGCCTGTCGGCACCGCCGCGACCGTACGGTCCTATGTCCGCGAGCTGCTGCACCGGCACCGTCGCGCCTTCGCCGCTCTGGTCGCCGTCAACGCGATCGCGGTGATCGCCTCGATGGCGGGCCCCTATCTGCTCGGCTCCGTGGTGGAGCGGCTGACGGAGGGCGCGCGCGAGCTCCATCTGGAGCGCACAATCGCTGTGTTCGCCGTCGCGCTCGTCGTGCAGACCGTGTTCGTACGGCTGATGCGACTGCGCGGCTCCATGCTCGGCGAGGAGATGCTGGCCGATCTGCGCGAGGACTTCCTCGTGCGGTCGGTGGGGCTGCCGCCGGGTGTGCTGGAGCGGGCAGGCACCGGCGATCTGCTCTCCCGCATCACCACCGACATCGACCGGCTGGCCAACGCCATGCGCGAGGCCGTACCGCAGCTCGCCATCGGAGTGGTGTGGGCGGCCCTGCTGCTGGGCGGCCTCGCGGTGACGGCGCCGCCGCTGGCGCTGGCTGTGCTGGTGGCCGCACCGCTGCTGGTGGCGGGCTGCCGCTGGTACTTCAAGCGGGCGCCGTCGGCGTACCGCTCGGAGGCGGCGGGGTACGCGGCGGTGGCCGCCGTCCTGGCCGAGACGGTCGACGCCGGCCGGACCATCGAGGCGCACCGCCTGGGCGCGCGCCGGATCGCGCTCTCCGACCAGCGGGTCAAGGAGTGGACCGCGTGGGAGCGCTACACGCTCTTTCTGCGCTCTGTCCTCTTCCCCGTCATCAACATCACGCATGTCACCGTGCTCGGCTCGGTGCTGATGATCGGCGGCTGGTTCGTGCTGCGTGGCTGGATGGACGTCGGCCAGCTGACGACGGGCGCGCTGCTGGCACAGATGCTGGTCGACCCGGTGGGGATCATCCTGCGGTGGTACGACGAGCTGCAGGTGGCCCAGGTGTCGCTGGCCCGCCTGGTGGGCGTCCGGGAGATCGAGCCGGACGAGGGTGACGGGACGGCCGGCCCGGACGGGCGCCATGTGCGCGCGGACGAGGTGTACTTCGGGTACCGCGAGGGCGTGGATGTCCTGCACCAGGTGTCCCTGTCGGTCGCGCCGGGCACCCGGCTCGCCCTGGTCGGCCCGTCCGGCGCCGGCAAGTCCACGCTGGGCCGGCTGCTCGCGGGCATCTACGCCCCGCGGACGGGCCGGGTCACCCTCGGCGACGCCGAGCTGTCCCGGATGCCGGCCGAACGTGTCCGTGCGCATGTCGCCCTGGTCAACCAGGAGCACCACGTCTTCGTGGGGTCGCTGCGCGACAACCTGCTGCTGGCCCGCACCGGTGCCTCGGACGCGGAGCTGTGGTCGGCGCTCGGCGCGATCGACGCGGACACCTGGTCGCGCGGCCTGGACGAGGGCCTGGACACGGAGGTCGGCTCGGGCGGGCTCGCGCTCACCCCGGCCCAGGCCCAGCAGATCGCCCTGGCCCGTCTGGTCCTGGCGGACCCGCACACGCTGGTCCTGGACGAGGCGACGTCGCTGCTGGACCCGCGGGCCGCACGCCATCTGGAGCGCTCGTTGTCCCGGGTGCTGGACGGCCGCACCGTGGTGGCGATCGCCCACCGCCTGCACACCGCGCACGACGCGGACGTGATCGCGGTGGTGGAGGAGGGCCGGATCAGCGAGCTGGGCAGCCACGACGAACTGGTTGCGGCGGCGGGGGCGTACGCGGCGCTCTGGCGCTCCTGGCACGGGTGACGGTGCCCGCGCAGTCGGCGCTCCGCCCCGGGCCCCTGCCCTCGGCCGCCGGCCGCCGGCCGGGCGGGCTCTTCCGGCCCGTCCGGCGGTTCCCGGGGCCCGGCCGCCAGGGAGTCCGGCCCTAAATAAGGTTCAGCGCGCCTGCCGCGCCCACTCCCCCCAGCAGCATGAACACGGGCATCAGCACCTTCAGCTCCACCCAGCTGCCCGCCCTGAACCGCAGCGCCTTCGGCGGGCCGATCGGGTACCAGCGCTTGCGGCCCACCGGGATCGGCCACAGGATCGGGCAGCCCGACACCGTCAGTGCGTCGCCGATGTCGTGCACCAGCGCGCCCAGCACGATCGGCAGGCCCAGCCACAGGTACTCCTGGCCGGGGGCCGTGAACAGCCAGTCCGCGCCATTGCCCGGCTTGTCGAGCACACCCGCCAGGATCCACGCGCTCGTCGCGCCCAGCAGCCACACCAGCACATCGCTGGAGACCCGCGCCGCCCGCCACAGCAGGCCCTCCACCGCGAGCACCAGGTGGATGAAGAGGATCGCGAGCACCGCCCACCGGCCCCCGGTGATCGCCAGCGCCGAGGTGCCCGCGCCGATCATCACCGCCCACAGCCAGGTGTGGGTCAGCGTGCGGTGGCCGCCGGTCCTGCGCTTGTCGCCGGGCTTCTTCGTCGCCTTGTAGACGGCGTACGAGAGCTTGTCGACGATCTCGCACAGCCAGCGCGAGACGGGCCCGAAGGCCCGGGAGATCGTCGCCGCCTTGTGGTCCAGGTCCGGCGCCAGCGCCGCGCCCGCGCAGATCAGCGCTCCGACGACGAGGACCGGCCACGGCATCGGGTGGCCGGCGGCGGCGGTCGCCGCGCCCACCCCCAGCCAGGCAGCCGCCCCGGACAGAGAGTGCGCCGGTCCCATCATGTGCGTTCCCGCCCCATTGTTCTTGTGGTGCAGCCCAGTTGGCAGGGCGGCTTGACAGGGCAGCGTATCGCTCGTGATCTTCGTGCAGTCGGCCGGTTCCCTGATCCGGGGGAAGGCCAGGCAAGATGGGGGCGTGACCCTTATCGATCAGCTGCCGCCGGATGCCGACCCAGATGCCCTCTTCGAAGCCTTCTCCTCATGGACCGAAGGCCAGGGCATCACGCTCTACCCGGCTCAGGAGGAGGCGCTGATCGAGGTGGTCTCCGGGGCCAATGTGATCCTTTCCACTCCTACTGGCTCGGGAAAGAGCCTGGTCGCGGCGGGTGCGCACTTCACGGCGCTGGCCCAGGACAAGGTCACCTTCTACACCGCGCCGATCAAGGCACTGGTCTCCGAGAAGTTCTTCGACCTCTGCAAGCTCTTCGGTACGGAGAACGTCGGCATGCTGACGGGCGACGCGTCCGTCAACTCCGACGCCCCCGTCATCTGCTGCACCGCCGAGGTGCTGGCCTCCATCGCCCTGCGCGACGGCAAGCACGCCGACATCGGCCAGGTCGTGATGGACGAGTTCCACTTCTACGCGGAGCCGGACCGCGGCTGGGCCTGGCAGATCCCGCTCCTCGAGCTGCCGCAGGCGCAGTTCATCCTGATGTCGGCGACCCTCGGCGACGTCTCCCGGTTCGAGGCGGACCTGACCCGCCGCACCGGCCGCCCCACCTCCGTGGTCCGCTCGGCGTCCCGCCCGGTGCCGCTGTCGTACGAGTACCAGCTGACCCCTATCACGGAGACGCTGACCGAGCTGCTGGAGACCAGGCAGGCACCGGTCTACATCGTGCACTTCACCCAGGCCGCGGCCGTGGAGCGCGCCCAGTCGCTGATGAGCATCAACATGTGCTCGCGCGAGGAGAAGGACCAGATCGCCGAGATGATCGGCAACTTCCGGTTCACCACCAAGTTCGGCCGCAATCTCTCCCGATATGTACGGCACGGAATCGGCGTCCACCACGCCGGCATGCTGCCGAAGTACCGGCGGCTGGTCGAAAAGCTCGCCCAGGCCGGCCTGTTGAAGGTCATCTGCGGTACGGACACCCTCGGCGTCGGCGTCAACGTGCCCATCCGTACGGTGCTCTTCACCGCACTCACCAAGTACGACGGCACCCGGGTGCGCACCCTGCGCGCCCGTGAGTTCCACCAGATCGCGGGCCGCGCGGGCCGGGCCGGCTTCGACACCGCCGGCTTTGTCGTCGCCCAGGCTCCCGAGCACGTCATCGAGAACGAGAAGTCCCTGGCGAAGGCGGGCGACGACCCGAAGAAGCGCCGCAAGGTGGTCCGCAAGAAGGCCCCCGAGGGCTTTGTCGCCTGGTCGGACACCACCTTCGAGAAGCTCATCGGCTCCGATCCGGAGCCGCTGACCTCCCGCTTCCGGGTCACGCACACCATGCTGCTGTCGGTCATCGCCCGCCCCGGCAACGCCTTCGCTGCAATGCGTCATCTCCTCGAGGACAATCACGAGCCGCGCAAGAACCAGCTCCGCCACATCCGGCGGGCCATCGCCATCTACCGCTCCCTGCTGGACGGCGGCGTGGTGGAACGGCTGGAGGAGCCGGACTCCGAGGGCCGTATCGTCCGGCTCACCGTCGACCTCCAGCAGGACTTCGCGCTCAACCAGCCGCTGTCCACCTTCGCGCTGGCCTCCTTCGAGCTGCTGGACCCCGAATCCCCTTCCTACGCCCTGGACATGGTCTCCGTGGTCGAATCCACGCTGGACGATCCGCGTCAGATCCTCGCCGCCCAGCAGAACAAGGCACGCGGCGAAGCGATCGGAGCGATGAAGGCGGACGGCATCGAGTACGAGGAGCGGATGGAGCGGCTCCAGGACGTGACGTACCCCAAGCCGCTGGAAGAGCTCCTGGTCCACGCGTACAACGTGTACCGCAAGAGCCATCCGTGGGTCGGCGACCACCCGGTCTCGCCGAAGTCGGTCATCCGTGACATGTTCGAACGCGCCATGACGTTCACGGAGTTCACCTCCCACTACGAACTCGCCCGCACCGAAGGCATCGTGCTGCGCTACCTCGCGGGCGCGTACAAGGCGCTGGAACACACCATCCCGGACGATCTGAAGTCCGAGGACCTGGAGGACCTGATCGCCTGGCTCGGCGAGATGGTGCGCCAGGTCGACTCCAGCCTGCTCGACGAGTGGGAGCAGCTCGCCAACCCCGAGATCGAGACGGCCGAGCAGGCCCAGGAGAAGGCCGACCAGGTCAAGCCGGTCACTGCCAACGCCCGCGCCTTCCGGGTGCTCGTGCGCAACGCCATGTTCCGCCGGGTCGAGCTCGCCGCGCTCGATCACGTCCGTGAGCTGGGCGAGATGGACGCCGAGTCCGGCTGGGACGAGGACGCCTGGGGCGAGGCGATGGACGCGTACTGGGACGAGTACGAGGACCTGGGCACCGGGCCCGACGCCCGTGGCCCCAAGCTGCTCCTGATCGAGGAGGATGCGGAGCACGGCCTGTGGCGGGTGCGGCAGATCTTCGCCGACCCGAACGGCGACCATGACTGGGGAATCAGCGCGGAGGTCGATCTGGCGGCCTCCGACGAGGAAGGCCGCGCCGTCGTACGGGTCACCGCCGTCGGCCAGCTCTGACAGGGGAGAACACCTGATGACAAACCCGGCCGAACGCCTGGTCGATCTGCTCGACCTGGAGCAGATCGAGGTCAATATCTTCCGGGGGCTCAGCCCCCAGGAGTCCCTGCAGCGGGTCTTCGGCGGCCAGGTGGCGGGCCAGGCCCTGGTCGCGGCGGGCCGCACGACGGACGGCGAGCGCCCGGTGCACTCGCTGCACGCCTACTTCCTGCGCCCCGGCATTCCCGGCGTGCCGATCGTCTACCAGGTCGAGCGCGTACGGGACGGCCGGTCGTTCACCACCCGCCGGGTCACCGCGGTGCAGCAGGGCAAGACCATCTTCAATCTGACCGCCTCCTTCCACCGGCCGGAGGAGGGCAGCATCGAGCACCAGCTCCCCCCGCGATTGGAGCTGCCGGACCCGGAATCGCTGCCCACGGTCACCGCGGAGATCCGCGAGCACCTCGGGGCGCTCCCCGAGGCGCTGGAGCGGATGGCCCGCCGCCAGCCCTTCGACATCCGCTATGTCGACCGGCTGCGCTGGACCCCGGAGGAGATCAATGACGCGGACCCGCGCAGCGCGGTGTGGATGCGCGCGGTGGGCCCGCTGGGCGACGACCCGCTGGTGCACACGTGCGCGCTGACGTACGCGAGCGACATGACGCTCCTGGACGCGGTCCGCATCCCGGTGGAGCCGCTGTGGGGCAGGCGTGGCTTCGACATGGCCTCGCTGGACCACGCGATGTGGTTCCACCGGCCGTTCCGCGCGGACGAGTGGTTCCTGTACGACCAGGAGTCCCCGATCGCCACGGGCGGCCGGGGGCTGGCGCGCGGCCGTATCTACGACCGCGGGGGCAACCTCCTCGTCTCGGTGGTGCAGGAGGGTCTGTTCCGCCCCTACACGCCCACGGACCCGGCGCCGCCGGTGACGGAGTGAGCCGTCCCGGAGGACCCGCGACCAAGGAATTAGAAGGGCGTCGGACCGCTCCCGGAGACCCTCAGCCGGCCGCTACCGATGGCGGTGCGCGTGGCGACCACATCGCCCTCCCGGCCGTCGGGCAGCCGGATCTTCACCTGTCCGCGCTCCAGCGCCGTGTAGAAGTCCTCTGCCGGATCGTCGGTCTGGACACTGCCGCCCCACCCGCCGTGCGCCCCGGACCTGGCCGCGCTGAGCGTGGCGTGGACCTCGAAATGGGAGCCGGCGGCAATGAGGACCGCGGGGCCCTGGTAATTACTCATGGCCCCCAGTGTGCCCCGGCGAGCAAGGACTGCCAGGCCACGGCGCCGTCGTCCACGGTCCACAATGAACAGCGAATGCCTGCCCCTGAGGAGATTCTTCATGACTCTGTACGACATCCCGCTGCGCACGCTCACCGGTGAGCCCACGTCCCTGGCCGATTACCGGGGCCAGGCGGTTCTGCTGGTGAACGTCGCTTCCAAGTGCGGCCTGACCCCGCAGTACGCGGGCCTCGAGCGGCTGCAGAAGGAGTACGGCGACCGCGGCTTCACCGTGCTCGGCGTGCCCTGCAACCAGTTCGCGGGCCAGGAGCCGGGCAGCGCGGAGGAGATCGAGTCCTTCTGCTCGGCCACGTACGGCGTGACCTTCCCCCTGCTGGAGAAGACCGACGTGAACGGAGCGGACCGGCACCCGCTGTACGCGGAGCTGACGAAGGCCGCGGACGCGGAGGGCGAGGCCGGGGACATCCAGTGGAACTTCGAGAAGTTCCTCATCGGCAAGGACGGCCGGGTCGTGTCCCGTATCCGGCCGCGCACCGAGCCCGAGGCCCCCGAGCTCGTCGCCGCCATCGAGGCTCAGCTCTCCGCGTAACCCACGCGTAAGGGCGTGCCTCGAGCGCCGGAGGAGCCGGATTTCCGGCTCCTGCGGCGCTCGAGCCGGCCCGGTCGCGCCCGGGGCACGTCCTAGCGGATCGGCATGCCCGACAGGGTCCTCGCGATGACCAGGCGCTGGATCTCGCTCGTGCCCTCGAAGATCGTGTAGATCGCCGCATCCCGGTGCATGCGCTCCACCGGGTACTCGCGGGTGAAGCCGTTGCCGCCCAGGATCTGGATGGCCTGTGCCGTGACCTTCTTCGCGGTCTCGCTGGCATACAGCTTGGACATCGAGCCCTCGGCGGAGGTGAAGGGCTTGCCCGCCGTCGCCATCCAGGAGGCGCGCCACACCAGGAGGCGTGCCGCGTCGATCTGGGTGCGCATGTCGGCCAGCTGGAAGGCGATGCCCTGGTTGTCGATGATCGGGCGGCCGAACTGGCTGCGGGTCTTGGCGTAGTCGAGGGCGACCTCGTAGGCGGCGCGGGCGGTGCCCACCGCCATCGCACCGACCGCGGGGCGGGACGCCTCGAAGGTGGCCATGGCCGCGTTCTTCACCCGCTCGCCGCCGGACCTGGCGCGCTCACGGGCCCGGGCCAGTCGCTCGTCGAGCTTCTCCTTGCCACCGAGCAGACAGTGGCCGGGAACGCGGACGTCCTCCAGGACGACCTCGGCGGTGTGGGAGGCGCGGATGCCGTGCTTCTTGAACTTCTGGCCCTGCGAAAGGCCGGGGGTGTTCGGCGGGACGATGAAGGAGGCGTGGCCCTTGGAGCCGATCTCCGGGTCGACGACGGCGACCACGACATGGACATTGGCGATGCCGCCGTTGGTCGCCCAGGTCTTGGTGCCGTTGAGCACCCACTCGTCCTTGGTCTCGTCGTACACCGCACGCGTACGCATCGCCCCGACGTCGGATCCCGCGTCCGGCTCGGAGGAGCAGAAGGCCGCGACCTTCACATCGTCCACGTCGCCGTACATCTGGGGGATCCAGGTGCCGATCTGCTCCTCGGTGCCGTTCGCGAGGACGCCGACGGCCGCAAGTCCCGTACCGACAATGGACAGGCCGATGCCTGCGTCGCCCCAGAAGAGCTCCTCCATCGCCATCGGGATGCCGAGTCCGGTCGGGTCGAAGAACTGCTGGGCGTAGAAGTCGAGGGAGTAGATTCCGACCTTGGCCGCCTCCTGGATGACCGGCCAGGGGGTCTCCTCACGCTCGTCCCACTCTGCGGCGGCCGGGCGCATCACGTCCTTGGCGAATCCGTTCAGCCAATCGCGGACCTGCTTCTGGTCGTCGTTGAGTTCGAGCGTGAATTCGGCCATGTTCCCCTCCAGCACTGCGGTGACCGCCTGCATGTTACTTGCGGTAACAGCAGTGTGTTACCAGCGAGTAGGCCATGTCAACCAGCCACCGCCCGATCTCCGGTGCGGGCGGGCATGGTGTTACGTTGCGCAGGCGTCACGCAATCGCTCGGGCGGGGAGAGTACGACTATGGAGACCACACAGCAGGCAGCTGCACAGCAGCAGCGGTCGGCCGACCAGCGGCGCCGTGAGCTGCTCGAGGCCGCCGACCGGGTGGTGCTCCGGGACGGGCCCCAGGCCTCCATGAACGCCATCGCCGCCGAGGCCGGCATCACCAAGCCCATCCTCTACCGGCACTTCGGCGACAAGGGCGGCCTCTACCGCGCCCTCGCCAAACGCCACACCGACGCTCTGCTGGACGCGCTGCGCGCCGCGCTCGACGCGCCGGCCGAGCGGCGCGAGCGGGTCGAGGCCACGCTCGACACCTACCTCGCCGCGATCGAAGCACGGCCGCAGGTCTACCGGTTCCTGATGCATCCGTCCGAGGACGCCCAGCCGTCGGAGGCGGGCTTCGACGTCGGTCGCCACTCGGCGCCGCTGCTGCGCCGCCTCGGCGAGGAGTTGGCGAAGGTGATCTACGATCGGGTCGATCTGGGGCCCGGCAGCGAGCAGCTGGCCCGCGTCTGGGGCCACGGCATCGTCGGCATGATGCATGCGGCCGGCGACTGGTGGCTCGGCGAACGCCCCTGCTCCCGCGCCGAGTTGGTGCGCAGCCTCGCCGATCTCCTCTGGGGCCGGCTGGCCGCGGCCGGCGACCGCGCGGGCGGTCAGACCTTCTGACGGGGCGTCGCCACGCGGGGCGCCGTGCCCTGCCCGCCCGTTCCCGGGCAGGGGGCGAGCCCCCGTACGCCCGCAGGGCGTGGAAGGATCGTCCTCACACGCCGGACCCGCTGACGGGTCAGCCTTGCCGACGTTCGAGGCGCGGGGGCCGCGGCGGAGCCCCGGGCGGCGACCAGCCCGCCCGGCGCGCAGCCCGCAGCACCTTCGCCCGGCGCCAGCCGGTGAGCCGGTCCGGGTAGACCATCCCCTCCAGGTGGTCGCACTCGTGCTGCAGACACCGCGCGAAGAAGCCGGTCCCGTCGACGCGCACCGGCTCCCCGTCCGCCGTCACGCCCTCCACGACCGCATGGTCGAAGCGCTCCGTACCGGCCTCGAGCCCCGGCAGTGAGAGGCAGCCCTCCGCACCGCGCACCGTGACCCCGTCCGCCTCCACCAGGCGCGGGTTGACGATGTGTCCGAGGTGGCGGACCTCCTCATCGTCCGGGCAGTCGTACACGAACACCCGCAGCGGGACCCCGACCTGATTCGCCGCAAGACCCACGCCCTGTGCCGCGTACATCGTCGCGAACATGTCCTCGACGAGCTTCGACAGAGCAGGACCGAAGTCGGTGACGGTCTCGCAGGGGGTGTGCAGAGTCGGATCGCCGAGCAGGCTCATGCCCCTCACGAGTCCGGAACTGCCGGGGATCGGCCGGTTTCGCATGTCCGTAAGCGTACGTTCCACCTGGACCTCCACGTTTCCCGACGGTGCCGCGGTGCGGGCGGCCGATCGGACCTCGATAGGCTGAGCCCGACCGATGCAAGGAGGATCAAGGACGATGTCAGGCAACTCGGAGCCCCTGACGCCGCGCGCCAAGCTGGCCGTGACGGCAGGCAAGGCCGCAGCAGCGGTGTCGCGCGCCGCCGGACGCGGCAGCGGATCGGTGATCGGCGGCCGGGTCGCGCTCAAGCTCGACCCCGATCTGCTGGGGCGGCTGGCGCAGCACCTGGACGTCGTCCTCGTGTCGGCGACCAACGGCAAGACCACCACAACCCGGCTGATCGCCGAGGCGCTGGGAGCCAGCGGCCCGGTCGTCTCGAACGCGCTCGGCGCCAATATGCCCGCGGGCATCACCTCGGCGCTGGCCGGCGGCTCGGACGCCAAGTTCGGCGTGATCGAAGTCGACGAGAAGTACCTCGCGGGCGTCGCCCGCGACGTGACGCCCAAGGCGATCGCGCTGCTCAATCTCTCGCGCGACCAGCTGGACCGCGCGGCCGAGACCCGGATGCTCGCCGAAAAGTGGCGCGAGGGCCTGGCCGGTACGAAGGCGGTGGTCATCGCCAACGCCGACGACCCGCTCATCGTGTGGGCCGCGTCCTCCTCCCCCAACGTGGTGTGGGTGGCTGCCGGCCAGGAGTGGAAGGACGACGCCTGGTCGTGCCCGTCCTGCGGCGGTGTCATGCAGCGCCCCGGCGACGACTGGTTCTGCGGCGAGTGCGGCTTTCGCCGTCCGGCCCCGAGCTGGGTGCTCAGCGGCGACCACGTTCTGGACCCGCACGGCAGTGCCTGGCCGATCCACCTCCAGCTGCCCGGCCGCGCCAACAAGGCGAACGCCGCCACCTCCGCGGCGGTCGCCGCCTGCTTCGGCGTGCCGCCGCAGGTCGCCCTGGAGCGCATGTACCAGGTCCAGGCCGTCGCCGGACGCTACGACGTCGTCTCCTTCCAGGGCCGTGACCTGCGACTGCTGCTCGCGAAGAACCCGGCGGGCTGGCTCGAAACGTTCTCCCTGATCGACCCGCCGCCGACGCCGGTCATCCTCTCGGTCAACGCCCGCGGCGCCGACGGCACGGACACCTCCTGGCTCTGGGACGTGGACTACACCCGGCTCGCCGGGCACCCGATCTTCGTCATCGGCGACCGCAGGCTGGACCTCGCGGTCCGCCTCGAGGTCGCGGGTCTGGACTTCCGGGTGTGCGAGTCCGTCGACGAGGCGGTGCAGCAGGCCCCGCCCGGCCGGATCGAGCTCATCGCCAACTACACGGCGTTCCAGGACGTGCGCCGCCGTGTCGGCAACTGACCCGCGGAGGATGACGAGAATGACGAGCGACAACAGTCTGCGTCTGGTCTGGGTCTACCCGGACCTGCTCAGCACCTATGGCGACCAGGGCAACGCTCTCGTCGTGGAGCGCCGGGCCCGCCAGCGCGGCCTGGACGTGATGCGTATCGACGTACGCAGCGACCAGCCGATCCCGACCTCGGGTGACATCTACCTCATCGGTGGCGGCGAGGACCGGCCGCAGCGGCTGGCGGCCGAGCGGCTGCGCCGTGACGGGGGGCTCAGCCGGGCCGCCTCCAACGGCGCGATCATCTTCTCGGTCTGCGCCGGCTACCAGATCCTGGGCCATGAGTTCATCAACGACCTCGGCGAGCGCGAGCCGGGTCTCGGCCTGATCGACGTGGTCTCCACGCGTGGCGAGGGCGACCGGTGCGTCGGTGACGTACTGGCGGACATCGACCCGCGGCTCGGCCTGCCCCAGCTGACGGGCTTCGAGAACCACCAGGGCATCACCCACCTCGGCCCCACGGCCCGCCCGTTCGCCCGGACCGTGCTCGGCCGGGGCAACGGCACGGGTGACGGCACCGAGGGCGCGTACAACGAGACGGTCTTCGGTACCTACATGCACGGCCCGGTCATGGCCCGCAACCCGCAGATCGCGGACCTGCTGCTGAAGCTGGCCCTCGATGTGAACGCACTGCCGCCGACGGACGACCGGTGGTACGACGCGCTGCGCGCCGAGCGCATCGCGTCCGCGACACAGCCCGCCTGACGGGCAGCTCGCTCAGCTGAGCGGGCCCGGTCGACCGGCCGTCCAGCAGTCGGACGCCTGGTTCGGACCCCCCACCCTGCGCCGGTAGGGTGGCGGGATCCAACCGGACGACGTGGTCCGGGAGTCGGCCCACGTTGCAAAGGTATTTCGGGCTATGCGCATTGGTGTGCTCACCTCCGGCGGCGACTGCCCCGGTCTGAACGCCGTCATCCGTTCCGTCGTGCACCGTGCCGTCGTCGATCACGGCGACGAGGTCATCGGCTTCCACGACGGCTGGAAGGGCCTCCTGGAAGCCGACTACCGCAAGCTCGACCTTGATGCGGTAGGCGGCATCCTGGCCCGCGGCGGCACGATTCTCGGCTCCTCCCGGGTCCAGCCCGCGCATCTGCGCGACGGTGTGGAACGCGCCAGGGGGCATGTCGCCGATCTCGGCCTCGACGCGATCATCCCGATCGGCGGCGAGGGCACTCTCAAGGCTGCCAACCTCCTCTCCGAGGGCGGGCTGCCCATCGTCGGCGTACCCAAGACCATCGACAACGACATCGCGTCGACCGATGTGACCTTCGGTTTCGACACTGCCGTGGGCGTGGCGACCGAGGCGCTGGACCGGCTGAAGACCACCGCCGAGTCGCACCAGCGTGTGCTGATCGTCGAGGTCATGGGCCGCCACACCGGCTGGATCGCGCTGCACTCCGGCATGGCGGCCGGCGCGCACGCCATCGTCGTCCCGGAGCGTCCCTTCGACATCGGCGAGCTGAGCGAGCGGGTCGGGGAGCGTTTCTCGGCGGGCAAGAAGTTCGCGATCGTCGTGGTCGCGGAGGGTGCCAAGCCGCGCGAGGGCTCGATGGAGTTCAACGAGGGCGGCAAGGACATCTACGGGCACGAGCGCTTCGCCGGCGTGGCCCAGCAGCTCGCCGTCGAGCTGGAGCAGCGGCTCGGCAAGGAGGCCCGGGCGGTCATCCTGGGGCATGTGCAGCGGGGCGGTACCCCGACCGCGTACGACCGCGTGCTCGCGACCCGCTTCGGCTGGCATGCGGTGGAGGCGGCGCACCGCGGTGAGTTCGGCATGATGACGGCGCTGCGCGGCACGGACATCACCATGGTGCCGCTGGCCCAGGCCGTGGAGACGCTGAAGACCGTCCCGGCCGAGCGGTACGCCGAGGCGGAGTGCGTGCTCTGAACCCGGCGCTCTGAATCCAGCGCTCTCAACCCAGCGCTCTCAACCCAGCGCTCTCAACCCAGTGCGTGCGCAGAATCTTGTGCATATCTGATCGAACTGCCCCCGGTCGCAGCTGCGGCCGGGGGCAGTTCTACTCTGGTCCGGACAAGCGGACAACCCAGTACGAAACAGGAGCCGGCGGATGGATCACAGCGGCGGGCACGGCATGACGATGGATCTGCCGCCGTTCACGCTGGGGCGGGGCCTCGAAATCTCGCCGGACCCCTTCTTTCTGATCGGCTGCCTGCTGGGGCTCGGTCTGTACGGCTGGGGTGTGGTGCGCCTGCGCAGGCGCGGCGACAGCTGGCCGGTCAGCCGGACCGTCTTCTTCACCGTCGGCGTGCTGAGCGTCGCCCTGGTGATGTGCACCAAGCTGAACGACTACGGCATGGTCATGTTCAGCGTGCACATGGTCCAGCACATGGTGATCAGCATGCTCTCCCCGATCCTCCTGCTGCTGGGCGCGCCGGTGACGCTGGCGCTGCGCGCGCTGCCGGTCGCCTCGCGGCGTGGCAGCAAGGGTCCGCGTGAGCTGCTCCTGGCCCTGCTGCACAGCCACTACATGCGGATCGTCACGCACCCCGTCTTCACCATCCCGCTCTTCATCGCGAGCCTGTACGCGCTCTACTTCACCCCCCTCTTCGACTTCCTGATGGAGTCCAGGACGGGGCATGTGTCGATGATGGTGCACTTCCTCGCCGTGGGCCTGGTCTTCTTCTGGCCGATCATGGGCGTGGACCCGGGACCGCACCGGCCCGGCTATGTGATGCGGATGCTGGAGCTCTTCGCGGGCATGCCGTTCCACGCCTTCTTCGGTATCGCGCTGATGATGGCGACCGAGCCGATGATCAAGGCGTACGAGAATCCGCCGGCCTCGCTCGGCATCGACGCGCTCACCGACCAGAACGCGGCGGGCGGCATCGCCTGGGCGTTCAGTGAGATCCCGTCCGTGCTGGTCCTGATCGCGCTGGTCTTCCAGTGGTACCGCTCCGAGCAGCGGCAGGCCAAGCGGCTGGACCGGGCCGCGGACCGGGACGGGGACAAGGAGCTCGAGGCGTACAACGCGTATCTCGCCTCGCTCCAGGCGCGCGGACGGTAGCCCGGGTGGTAGCCGGGCAGTAGCGCGATGCCCTCCTCACGCGCGACCATGAGCGGGACGGCCGCGGTCGTCGGAGGAGGGCGCGCATGTCCGGTTCCACGAAGGCGATGGGAGTGCTCACCGTCGGGACCCTGGTGGTCGTGACGGCCTACACGGCGGCACTCGGAAGCAATGGCTGGCTCTGGTTCGGCTGGGTGGTGCTCGGGCTGGTGACGATCGGGGTGGTCGCTTCGCGGGCCGGCTGATCCGCATCCGATCGACGACCCCTACCGATCCGACGAGTCCGGGGTCGTTCCGACGGGTCAGAAGCGGAAGATCGTTCCGGTTGCGGCGTGGAGTTCGCACTCGTTGCCGTAGGTGTTGTGCCAGGTGGTGGGGCGGCCGTGCCAGGTTCCGACGGCTGTGACCCTGACCGGGGCGTACTTCTTGGTGCACGGACGCGGGTCGGCGGCCAGCGCGTTCAGATCGCCGCGCGCCACCTCCAGCGCCCAGCAGGCAGCCACGGCGTTCGGGTGGGTTCCGGTCGGCTGGAGTTCGCACTGCAGCGAGGCCCAGCGCAGCCAGGGGCTCTCGCCTCCGGTCACGGTGAGGAACAGGCCCTGGGGAGGTGCCTCGACGACGGCCTGTGCCGGCCCCGCGGCAGCGGCGAAGGCGATCATGACGGCTGCGGCGACGGTGGTGCTGCGGTACATCCGATACTCCTGTGGCTCGGGCCCGGGCACACGGCCGGGCCGGTTCAGCCCAGGGCACCGCTCGCTGTCGGCGCCGGGCAAGCGGCCACGCCCGCCGGGTAACACGTACGGGTGCGAGGACTGGGCCGTACGGCCCATGGGCCTCGGCCGTCACGGGCGGCGAGCCACGGGGCACCGGGCACCCTGCGTACACCGACCAGGGGCACTCACCTCCCGTCCGCCGCCCGGACAGACGGCCCGTCGGCCTCGTCACCGCGACCGGGCCGTTCTCCCTGGGCCTCATCGTGGTGGCTCCGCTGATCCTCGTGGTCCGGTGGGGCAGACGGCGACGGGCCGCGCACCCGAGGGTGCGCGGCCCGTCCACACATGGAGGGGAGGCCGAGGCCTACCGGCCCTGCGGCTTCCTGATCCGCTCGCCGGCCTTCTCGGCCGTCTCCTGGGTCTTGCCCATCATCTGCTCGCCACGGCCCTCCGCCTGCAGGCGCTTGTCGTCGGTCATGCTCCCGGCGGCTTCCTTCATCTTGCCCTTGACCTGCTTCGCCTTTGCCTTGGCCTTGCTCACGACGGTGTTCCTTTCGATGGGGTGGCTGAACTAGCCACAACCACCTTGCGCCCATCACTCCATGACCGCAATCGGGCACTTTGCGTGACATTGTCCGGCGGGCTGCCGGACCAGCCGGTGAACCCGTGCTGTTAGGCGGGCCGGGGCCGGGGAACCCGCTCCACGTACGCGTATCCACATCCCGCCCCCTCACGGAAGAAGGCTCACATGGCCGTTGCCAAGACGAGCGTGCTCATCCTGGACTGCGCGGATCCCGTGGCGCTCGCGCAGTTCTACGCGACCCTGCTCGGTGCCCGCACCCAGGTGGGAGACGACCCCGACTTCGTCGAGATCATCGGCCACAGCGGGGTGCACCTGGCTGTGCACCGGGATCACGGGTACGCGCCGGCCAGCTGGCCCCGGCCGGACGACTCCCAGCAGGCGCACCTGCGGATTCTCGTCTCCCACGACGACATGGACGAGGCCGAACGCGAGGCGGTCAGCCTCGGCGCACGTCCGCTGGACACCAAGGACAACGGCGGGCTGCACGATGTGCGCCGCTACTCCGACCCCGCCGGTCACCCCTTCGCGCTGGCCGCGTCGGTCCCGCCCCAGGGGGCGCCCCGGCCCCCGGAGCCCGGGGGTCGGGTGAGCCCGGCCTGAGACCGAAGGCACGCTACGGGCCTCAGCCGGGGGCTTCGTCCGGAACCGGTTGCTCCGGGTGCACGCCCCCGCCGCGGGGCGTGCCACGGCCGGCACCCGACTCGTCCATCTCGGGCAGGTCCTGGTCTGCATCAGCCCTCTCCTGGCCCGAAGGGCCGGGGCCGGGCACGTCCAGCGGATCCTCGCCGTCCTGCGCCTGCTGGTCGGGCAGATCCCTCGGCACCGGCTCCGTCCCTTCGGGGCCTTCCGGCTGTCGGTCGGTCACTTGTCCTCCTCCTCGGCCGAAGCCGCGTCGCGGCAGAGGCAGAACGGATGGCCCGCGGGGTCGGCGTAGACCCGGAAGCCCCGCCGGCCGTCGTCGTCATCGAGGTCGAGCGGGGTGGCGCCCAGAGCGAGCACCCCCGCCTGCGCGGTCTCGATGTCCGGGACATCGAAGTCCAGATGCATCTGCTGGGAGTTGTCGTCGGCCCGCGGCCAGTCCGGGGGCCGGAATCCGGGCGCACGCTGGAAGGCGATACGGGCCCCACCGGGTACGTACAGGTCGTACCAGACCTCGCTGTCCTTCTTGACCTCCCCGCCGAGCACCGCGGCATAGAAGCCGGCGAGCACCTGCGGGTCGGGGCAGTCCAGGACGACGAGACAGTACTTCGCGATGGCCATGCGGCCTCCTTGCCCGGGGCTGTGCCCCGCTCAGAGTTCACGCAGGGCGGGAAGAAGCTTCTTCTCCGCCCAGTCGGGGAAGGGCAACTGATGGTCCCCGCCCACCTGGATGACGGGCGATCTCGGTGAAACCGGCCTCCACGCAGGGGCGTACGGCGTCCACGAACTCTCCGACGTCGTCGCCGCACGGGATGGACCGGGCGATGTCCTTGGGGCGTACGTACTCGGTGGCCCCGGCGAACCCGGCCCGCCCCGGCAGGTCGACGTTGACACGCCACTCGCCGAGCGCCCAGCGGAACTGGTCGTGTGCGCGCGTGATCGCCGCGTCCCGGTCGAGCGCACCGTCGTCCCCACGCTGTCGTAACAGACGGGCAGCCGGCCGATCCGGGGCTTGCCCCCTGCCGCCGTACCGGTCGAAGGCTTCCAGGAGCTCGCACTCGGGCTCGGTGGCGATGACAAGGTCCGCGAGTCGGCCGGCGAGCTCGCAGGAAGGTCTCCCGAAACGGCGACGCCGATCGACGGGACCTCGTCGGGCAGGTCCCACAAGGTGGCGTTCTCGACGTCGAAGTGCGCACCGTGATGGTTCACGTTTCCGCCGGCGAAGAGGGCGCGGATGATCTCCACGGCCTCTGCCGGCATGGCCGGCCGGACGTGGGCGGCAGGCCGGCCTCCGCCGACCACATGCTCGTCGAGGTTCTCCCCGGAGCCGAGGCCGAGGCGGAAGCGCCCTTCGGACAAGAGCTGCATGGTCGCGGCCTTCTGGGCGACGACAGCGGGGTGGTAACGGGTCGTCGGGCAGGTCACGTACGTCATGAGCGGGATACGCGTGGTGGCCTGGGCCGCCGCCCCGAGGACACTCCAGGCGTACGGGGAATGCCCCTGGGACTCCAACCGGGGAAGGTAGTGGTCGGCGATGACGGAAAAGTCGAATCCGGACCGCTCCGCGCAGACCACATGCTCGACGAGTTCCCTCGGGCCGGCCTGCTCGGTGATCATCGTGTATCCGCGCGCCATATTGATCCCCTCACCGGCTCTCAGCCACCTGAAACATCGGCCACCGGAAGGCGGGCGATGCCACCGGGCCCCGCGGGCGACCGCGGCTCAGCGTGCGGGGGGCCGCCGCCGACCGGACCGCCGACGGCGCAGGCCACGGCGCTCCGACGCCTTCAGCCCGCCCCACACCCCGGTGCCCTGTCCGGTGCGCAGCGCCCACTCGAGGCACTGGTCCGTCACCGGGCAGCGGCGGCACACTTCCTTCGCCCGATCGGCCTGCTCGTCGGCCCGGCCGGTTTCGCTGACGGGGAAGAACAGTTCGGGCGGTTCGCCCGCGCACGCTGCCTCCTGCAGCCATTCCATCGGGTCGTGACCGACGTCGTCGGTGTCGTGCAGGGCCAGGGGCGTGCCGGAGCTGCCACCGGGTTCCATCGGAACTCCTCCTCGGTCGTCGGAAATTCGTTCCGGCCTCAGGTACCCGTCCGGCAGGCGCCCAATCTGCCCGCTCTCCAGAGCTGTCGGCCCTACAGGCTCATATCGCCGGGGCACTGGGCGTGCCGCCGGCTGCCTCTTTCTTACGGACGGCGGAGGGGCGATCTCTTCGAGAGACGTGCGTTCGGCGGCTGCGTCGAAGGACACGGCCACCACCAGTGACACACCTGCGCGGGACATGCACGGTCCACATGAGCGCGTGCGGGGGGCCGCAGACGGCCAAAACAGGTGCCTACGAGGGCCGTTCGCCGTCGCCGAGCCCGATCGAATCGACCGTTCCGATCGCCGCGCCCATGTTGCGCTGCATCATCCGCAGCGCCGCGTCCGCCAGGTCGGCGTGGATATGAGCGACGGCGTCCTCGGGGACGGTCACCCTCAAGTGACGGATGTGCGCGTCGAGGGCGGAGTAGAGCACGCACTGCTCGGTCACCTGCCCGCACAGGATCACGTGGTCGATGCCGAGCTGCCCGAGCAGGTACGACAGCGGCGTCTCGAAGAAGATCGAGTGCCGCGCCTTGATCACGAAGAGCGATGCCTCATCGGGCCGGACCGGTTCGACCAGGCCGGCGTGCGGACCCGCGAGGGCGGTCTCGAGGAGCTCCCCGTGATGAGACCGCCACTCGCCGAAGTTGTCGTTCACGTAGATCACGGGGATGCCCTCGGCCCGAGCCCGTTCCAGCAGCCGGACGATGGCGGGCAACACCTTGGAGACGGAGGGAAGAAGCAGGTCGGCATCGGCATGCCCATACGCATTGATCATGTCGATGACGATGAGTGCACTCTTCCCCATACCGTCCAGAGTCGCACCGCGCGGCGGACTCCGCCGCGGAGCGGGCGGCGGGTCACGCCCGGGCGGGGGCCGCCTCCAGCGGCCTGAACTCGCGCACCGGCGACATCGGGGCCGTCACGTCCCGGAAGACGCTCTGGACGGCCTTCACCCGTCGGCTGAACCAGATCACCTTGCCCGTGGCGGTGCCACACGTCCCCCAGCTGTCACTGAGGGCCGCGACCGTCGCCAGCCCGCCCTTCGACGGGGAGGACGTGGTGACCCGTGGCATGCGGCGG
The DNA here is from genome assembly GCF_026341125.1 of Streptomyces sp. NBC_01142. NCBI lineage: Bacteria > Bacillati > Actinomycetota > Actinomycetes > Kitasatosporales > Streptomycetaceae > Streptomyces > Streptomyces sp. NBC_01142. The sequence continues at coordinate 207,597 of NZ_JAPEOR010000003.1, read as the reverse complement.
TCCCCGTCGGCCACGGAAGCAATCACATGCCTTCCGGTCCATCGCAGCTCCACGACACACGACTTGTCGCCGCTCGCATGCTCCATGACATTGGCGACGAGCTCGTCGACGGCGCGGCAGACCGGCGTGATGTGGGGCTCGAGGCCCCAGTGACGCAGATGCGCCGCGAGAATGCGTCGGATCTGGGGAATCCGCTCGGCGGATGCCTGGACTTCCATGCTGTAGCGGCAGGCGGCCGGAACGTACATGACCGTTACTCCTTACCGCGACATGCTCACCCGTTCGACTGATGGCCCCGAGTGCGAAGAGTGACCTCATGTCGCTTTTGGGTTACCAATCAGACTGACCCGGGGAGCCCCGGACCGCAACACGCGGACGCATGCCCCACCCACGCCCCGGCCGTCCGGGGGATATCGGGGGGGCGCTGGATCAGGAATCCTCCAGGTCGGCGAGCAGACTGCTGTCGAGGTGCGAGAGCAGATCGGCGGGGTCACGGTAGACGGCCGCCGCTCCCGCCTCTTCGAGGTCGGCATGCGGAATTCCGCCCGACAGCAGAGCGACGGCGCGGACTCCTGCCCTTGCCGCCGCTTCCATGTCCCAGACCGTGTCGCCGATGAACACCGCTTCCCCCGGGGGGACTTCCGCCAGTTCCAGCGCCCGGTGGACCGGATCGGGGGCCGGCTTGCCCTTGGCCACATCGTCCGCGCTCGCCGTTCCCACGATCGCGTCGTCGTCGGCGTCGATCGCTCGGCGCAGCGCGGTGAGTTCGCGTCCCCCCGCGGAGGTAGCCAGGACGTTTCGCCAGCCGCGGGCGGCCAGTGTGTGCAGGAGATCGCGCGCCCCGTCCAGCGGCGGCAGACGATCGGAGTACGTGCCGTACAGCGCCTTGTGAACCGCGCTGATCCACTCGTCCTGCTCGCGGTCCCGCTCCTCCCCGAGCAGATGCGCGATGAGATCGTCGGAACCGAGGCCGATCGCCCGGTGGATGGCGTGCGTCGACACCCTGTGCCCCGACTGACGGAATGCCTCCCACCATGTCGTCACGTGCAGATGGTTGCTGTCGACCAGAGTGCCGTCCACGTCGAACAGGGCCGCACGTGGCATCAGTGTCCCGCTCTCCGTCCTGTCGCCCGCCGTTGTGCGATCCACGGCTTCGGCAGTGACTCGATCACGCCCGCCGCATGTGCCGGGCCGGCACATGCACGTCTTCCTCTCTATCCCGCCGATCGCCCTGCTGCCACTCCCGGGCCCCCGGACGGGGAGCCGGGGGCCGTGCGGGCAGTGGCGGGCGTCGGCCGGGTGACAGCCGCGGTCAGCCCTGCTTCCGCTTGCGGGCCGAGCGGCGGAGCCCCAGCAGCACCGCGGTGGCGAGGGCCACGGCTCCCCCGGCGAGCACCACGGGCCGCGGACGACGCCGAATTCCGACGGGGGCGTGCTCCTGCACCAGATGCACGGCCTTGCCGGCCTTCTGCTGGACCTGTTCCCTGACCCCTGCGACCGTCACCGGGCTCCGGCCGGTCCGGCCCTTCACGTCCGCCTTGGACGCGAGCTGCTCCACGGCGTCCCCCAGGCGGTCCCGCGCCTGTACGACGCGTACCCGGGCTTCCTCGGCGACCTTGCTCCCGGACTTCGTCATCGCTGTGCCCTTTCCTCGATCTCCTGAATGGCCGGTCGTGCGGTACCCGACAGGTCGAGTCACCCGGATACGGCCGCCCAAACCCCGGCACTGTCGGTCACGGAGCGCGTTTCGCGCAGCGGGGCGGCGGGTATGGAGCGCGTTCGCGCGGCGGGTTCCGAGTCAGGAGGGCATGATGTTGATGCCTGACACACGTGGTTCACGCCCTGCGGGGCGCGCCGGAGAGCCGCTCGGCGTCCGGGGTCTCCCCCGGCCGAGCGTGAACCTCGGCAGTCCAGGCGTATTCTGCCCGTGAGCCCTATTTCCACCGGGACGTTGATAGTGATGCACGAGGAATCGACACCGGCCGCTTCCCGGGGCGTGACGTCGAGTCGCGACGTCTTCGGCGCGCCCTGCTGGATCAGCCTCATGACGCGCGATCTGCCGGGTGCGCAAGCCTTCTACCGAGCGGTCCTCGGCTGGCGTTTCCGGCCGGCCGCCCTCGGGAACCAGTTCAGTGTCGCCGTGCGCGAAGGCACGCCGGTCGCCGGTATCGGCGCACTCGATGCGGCCTTGCAGGCACCCATCGCCTGGACGCCCTACTTCGCTGTCGCCGACGCGGACGAGACCGCGGCGCGAATCCGGGAGCGGAGCGCCACCGTCGCGGTCGGGCCGATCACCTTCCCGGTAGGCCGCGGCGCCCTGGCGGCGGACCGGGACGGTGCCGTCTTCGGCATCTGGGAGGGCGAGCTCATCTCCGACTGGCTGACCTGGCGCAAGGAAGCACCTGCCTGGCTGCGCCTGCGGACCCGGGACGCGCTCGATGCCGCGATCTTCTACGGCCAGGTGCTCGACTGGGCATGTGACCGTCCGGGCTGCTGCGAGGTCATCTACGAGAAGGAAGAAGTCGTACTGCGCCAGGAGGGGCACGTCCTGGCGCGCCTGAGCTCCGGCGCGGTCGAAACCGCACCGGACCCCATGATCCAGCCCCGGTGGCACGTCCTCTTCCCCGTCGCCGATGTGGCGGGCACCGTCGAGGCCGCACGCCGCCACGGCGGCTACGTCCTCGGGCAGCGCTACACAGCCGACGGCGAAGAGGCGACGCTGCGCGATCCCGACGGCGCCCTGTTCACCGTCACCGGGCGTTCCGCCCCCCGGTGATCCCTCGACTCGCGTCGACTCGCGCGTGCCGGGACGGCACCCGTGGTGATCACGTCCCGGCACGCGCGAAGAGTGACCCGGTCAGGCTGCCGGGACGTTACGGCGGGGCCGGCGCTCTCGCCGGACACTCCAGTGGCGCATCGCCGGGCGTTCGACGCCGATGTGCAGCAGCCACGCGAGCAGCAGCGTCACAGCAAGACAGCCGGCGATGACGAGGAGTGCCGTCGGCGTGCTCCAGGAGTTCTCCACGCCCAGCCACTTCCTCACCGTCAGCAGCACGACGAGGTGAACCATGTAGAAGGCGAAGGAGATCTCTCCCAGCCAGACCATGGTGCGGCTGCGGAGCAGCTTGGATCGTCCCTCGATGTCCGACATGGCGCCCGCGCCGACCACCAGCACCACCGGCACGATCGTGACGGCGGTCTGCGCGAAGACCTGGGGCAGTTGCAGCGCGAGGGCGTAGGCGAGCACGAGCAGCAGGGCGGCCGGGGCGAGCCGGATGTTCGGCCAGCGCCCCAGGATGACCAGCCGGGCCGCGATGATGCCCAGGACGAACTCCGGCAGCCGCAGCGGCGGGAGCGTGTAGCTGAACCAGAACTGGTACTCCATGGAGACGTACAGGTGCGCTATCACGGCGACGGCGAACGTGATGGCGACCATGCCCGCCGCCCACCCCCACAGCCGCCGCGCCGGAATGCGTTCCAGCAGCGGCAGAAGCAGCGGGAAGAGGAGGTAGAACAGCGCCTCGACGGAGATGGACCAGCTCGGGGAGTTGGCGGCGAAGATGATGCTCGCGTCGGGAATCCAGGACTGGATCAGAACGACGCCCGGCAGGTCGTTGCCCGCGGCGAACGCACCGCCGGTGAGCAGCAGCAGACCGGCGGCGTACGTCACCACATGCAGCGGATAGATCTTGAAGAACCTGCGCCGCCAGAACCCGGTGAGGGTGTCCGTCGGCCGTGCCGACCAGGTCAGGACGAAGCCGCTGAGCGCGAAGAAGAACGAGACGCCCGTGAATCCGGCTATGTGGAAGACGGAGTTGTACGCGTCGCGCACTCCGGCGTCCGCGAACTGATGCAGGATGTCCACCCCGTGCGGGGTGTGCACCGACAGCAGGGTCAGATGGAAGAGGAACACCGCCAGGGCCGCGATGAAGCGCATGCCCGTGAGGGCGGGAAGCGTCTGTCTCTTGGTGGTGCGCGGCGCTTCCCGCCCGGCGGCCGAGGTGGTGACCGTCATGGCTGTCTGCCCTGCAGCACCGCGGCGACGACGTCGTCGAAGGTGTCGGCGACCAGCAGGGCACCGGACGCGGTGAGGTCCTCGGCCGTGCAGACGCCGTAGGAGACACCGATCGCCGCCATGCCCGCGGCCCCGGCCATCTCGATGTCGCCGATCGCGTCGCCGATGACCACGCAGGCGCCGGCCGGCACGGCCAGCTCCTGCGCGACGTACAGAGCCATGTCGGGCGCGGGCTTGCCGCGGCTGACCGAGTCGTGGCCGGCGACGACCTTGAACCGCTGGTCGATGCCGGTGGCGCGCACGGTCCTGACCGCCGCCTCGTAGGTCTTCGAGGTGGCAATGGCCAGTGTGTGGCCCGCCTCGCTCAGCTTGGCCAGGCCGTCGGCGACGCCCTGGTAGAGCATGCGTTCGCGCTGCTCCTCCAGGTACTCGCCGAAGCCGCGCCGGTACTCGGTCATGGCCCGCGCCACTTCGGCGTGGTCGGCGGGCAGGTCGAGCAGCTGGGCGAAGTTGCGGTCCAGCGGCTTGCCGACGGTGGCGCGCACAGCGGCCCGGTCGGGCTCGCGTCCCATGTCGGCCAGGACCTTCAGGGTGATGGAGACGATGGCGCCGGGGGTGTCGGCGAGCGTGCCGTCCAGATCGAAGATCACGCCCTCGTAGGGCCCGGTGTGGTTCGTCGGCATGTCAGGCCTCCGCTCGGGTGGCGCTGAAGGCGACCGCGAACTCGCCCGCGACGCGGGCGGTGGACAGCAGGACGGCGCGGGTCGCGGCGGCGCTGCGGCCCGCGGTGACCTCGGTGAGGGCGCGCATCAGGAAGGGGCTGATGGCGTTGCCCCGCACCCCTGCCTCGTCGGCCTCGTCCAGCGCGGCCTGGATGGCCCGCTCGATCTCGTCACCGTCGAGGGCGTCCTGCTCGTCGATGGGGGCGGTCAGCAGGACCGTACGGTCACCGTTGACCTCCCAGTGCAGCTGGGTGGCACGGGCCGCCACCCGCAGGTCGTCCACGCGGTTGACGCGGACGTCGGACTCACGGACGTAGAAGGCCGGGAGGCGGTCGGTGCCGTAGCCGAGGACCGGCACACCGGCGGTCTCCAAGTACTCGGCGGTCAGGCCCAGGTCGAGGATGGACTTGGCGCCGGCGCATACGACGGCGATCTTGGTGCGGGTGAACTGCAGCAGGTCGGCGGAGACGTCGAAGGTTTCCTGGGCGCGCCGGTGGACACCGCCGATTCCGGCCGTCGAGAAGACCGGGATCCCGGCGCGGGCGGCGGGCACGACGGTGCCGGCGACCGTCGTGGCGCCGAGGCCGCCGCCGGCCAGTACGGGGCCGAGGTCGCGGGCACTGACCTTCGGGATGCCCTTGGTGCTCGCGAACCGGTCGACCAGGTCGGCGTCCATGCCGACGACGAACCGGCCATCGGCGATACCGATCGTCGCGGGCACCGCGCCGGCGTCGCGCACCGCCTTCTCGATCTCGAGGCCGAGTTCGGTGTTGGCCGGATAGGCGGGCCCATTGACGATGAGCGAGGACTCCAGGGCCACCACGGGGCGCTGTTCGTCGAGGGCGGTGCGTACCTCTTCGCTGATCACGAGGAGCGGGTCCATGGACAGGGCTGCCTTTCGGTGGACGTCGGTACGGGCACACCCTGCCCGCAGGCCTCACCTGCCCGCATCACGTCTTTCCGGGATTCCGGCGGATATCGCGAGGTCACGTGATGTCGCCCTCGGGCGGCCGGTCCAGGGTGAGCACGCAGCCCGCCCCGATGACTGGAGGACCTCCCGATGACCATCAACAACCACGTGAGCCGCCGCGGCGCCGTGGCCCTGTTCGCCGGCGCAGCGGCTTCGGTCGGTTTCACGGGGGCGGCCGCCGGGGCCGCGCCCGCGGTCTCGTCCCGTCGTGCGCCGGCCGACCTGCGCTTCGAGATCACTCATCGGTTCCGGCCGGTGCATCTGATACCGCCGCGCCTTGTGCAGTACGACACCGACCGGCCCGGCGGCGGCGGTGCGTTGGCGCGGGTGGGGGCCGGGGGCACGGTGCGCACCGAGGAGGGCCCGGTGGCTCCGTGGGCCTCCGTCGTCCTCGATGTGCGCGAGCTGTCCGCAAACGGATCGGTGACGGCAGGACTGAGCGGCGCCGACGGCGACGGGGTCCGGGTCCGCTACGACGCGGCGGCGGGCGTGGTGTCGGTGGAACTGGTGAAATCCGGGGCGGTCAGAACGGTCAACTCCGCGCCCGTACGGCTCACAGCGCCGTTCCGGTTCGCGTTCGTCGTGACGGCCAATGCCGTCGGGGCGTTCAGCGAAGGGGGCGGCTACGACACCGGCGGCGCCCACAGCTGGCAGCCGCTCGTCACCGACCGCGCCGGACTTGCCGACCTGGTCGACCTGCACCGGCCGGCCCAGCTCGGCCGGCTGCGCTACGCGTTCGGTGGCCGCGGTGCGGTGCTCGGCAGGGCGCAGGCGGGCCCGTTCGGGCAGTTCGGGCTGCGCGACATCTCGCTGGTGCGCAACGCCGACGGCACGCCGTATGTGCACGAGGGCCGGCTTCACTTCACCGCGACGTCGTCCGGCGTCGGCTACGCGCATCAGGCGCACACGGGCGTCTGGCGGATGGACCCGGATCACCCCGAGCGCATGGAACAGGTGGGGTCGCACTTCTTCTCGTACGAGGGGCTGCTGGTCGGCAACCACGGCGGGCAGCTGGTGCGGGACGCCGAGCGCAACAGATTCATCGCGCTGGCGTGCGGCGGCAACCTGCCCACTCCGGGAGTGACGGTGCGTCACGGCACGGGCGGGGACGAGCTGTTGAGCGGCGTACGGCTGATCAGGGCGAAGCGGCTCGAGCTGCCGTTCGCGGAGGCCGCGTGGGACCCGGCGCTGCGTCTCATCGACGGCCGCTGGCACTACGCGTACGCGAATGTGACCGACTTCCAGCCGTCGCTGCGGTTCCGTCCGGTGCTCGCCGCCGCGGCGCCCGGAGGCGACTACGACGAGGGGATCCGGATCCGGCACCAGGACACCCACTGGCCGAACAACAACGAGGGCTGCCGGCTGCAGCGGTTCGGCGACCGCTGGTATCTGCTCACCAGCGACGCGGAGTCCCGGCAGTATCTGGTCCGCGACATGAACATGCGGCCGCACAGGGCGCTCAACGCCCCGTACCCGCTGGGAACGCCGTTCCCCGAGGTCTTCCCGCTGTCCGGACCGGGCGGGCGGGAGAACTGGCTGATGGTGACCTCCGACGAGCGGGGTTACGAGGAGGGCTCGACGCATCCGCTGCTGGGATACGGCGTGCACGGCGATGTCATCGTGATGCGGGCCTCCTGAGCCCGGGCGCATCGAAGGCCGGAACGCGCCAAGGCCGTGCGGCCCGCTGTGAGCGGATCGCACGGCCTTGGCATGCGCACGTCATTCGTCCGACGCCTCGTGCTGCAGCGCGTGCCGGACGAGCTGCACCCGGCTCCGGACGGAGAGTTTGGCGTAGACGTGCCGCAGATGGGTGTCCACGGTGTGCGGCGAGAGCACGAGCTGCTCCGCCACCGCCCGGTTGCTCAGTCCAGTGACCACCAGGCGCGCCACGCGCAGCTCCGCACGGGTGAGACTGTGCCAGCCGGAGGTGGGCCGTTGACGGCCCACTGGGGGATTCGTGAGTGACATGTCGGCGGTTCCGCCCCTTTCCTGCAAACCCGTTGGTGCCTCGCCGATACTCACGCAGCGTGGATTTGCCGGTCAAAGGCGGTTGGCCGACCTCGTCAGGTGGCCGAAAGTGTGTCAGGTCGTCGCGGCCGCCGGACTTTCGAGCCCTTCGACCGGGGCGTCGGACGCCGCCGGTGGGGGGCTGTTGCGGGTCAGCATCAGCGAGAGCACGGCAATGAGGGAGCAGCCCGCCATACCGATGAAGAGGGGTACGGCGGTGTCCTTGCCGCCCAGGCCGACGAGCGGCGCGAGCACGGCTCCCAGGACGCTCTGCAGGGTGCCGAGAACGGCGGAGCCGGTGCCGGCCGCGTGCGGGACCCGCTGGATGGCGAGCGCGGTGGCGGTGCCGAAGACCTGGCCGAGTCCGAGGAAGCCGATACCGATGAGGCTGAGTGCCAGGACGCGGTTGAGCTGTCCGGCCAAAGTGATCAGCAGCGCGGCCGTATTGGCGACCAGCATCGTGGTCAGGCCGATGCGCAGCAGCAGTCCGGGGGCGTAGCGGCCGACCAGCTTGGCGTTGGCGGTGCTGGAGACGGTCGCGGTCAGGGCGCCGACGGAGAAGGCGATGGACGCCTGGCCGACGCTGAAGTCGAGGACGTTCTGCAGCAGGAACGGGGATCCGGCGATGTAGCAGAAGAGTGCGCCGCAGCCGAAGCCGAAGGCGAGGGTGTAGCCGACGTAGGCGCGGTCGGTGAGGACGGAGCGGGCCGCCTCCAGGGTGGCTGCCGCGCCGCCCGCGTGCCGTCGCTCCTTGGGGAGGCTTTCGGGCACGAAGAACAGGGCGGCCAGGAACATCAGGAGCGAGGCGGCGGCCAGGACCCAGAACACTCCGCGCCAGCCGCCCGCGTCGTTGACCATGAAACCACCGGCGAGCGGGGCCACGATGGGGGCGATGCCGCCGAGGGCCATCAGTATGCCGAAGAGCCTCGCGGCGACCACACCGCTCGCCACGTCGGAGATGACCGCGCGTCCCACGACGACGCCCGCCGCGCCGCTGAAGCCCATGACGAACCGCAGGACGATCAGGACGGTGAGGTTGGGCGCCACCGCGCACAGCGCCGTGGCCAGGGTGCACACCGCGGCGCCGGCGAGGATCGGCATACGGCGTCCGAACCGGTCGGACAGCGGCCCGAGCACCAGCTGGCCCGCGGCCATGCCGAACAGGAAGGAGGTGAGGGTGAGCTGGACGCCGGAGGCGTCGGTACCGAATTCCTCGGCCATCCGGGGGAAGGCCGGCAGATACATGTCCGTGGCAAGAGGGATCACGAACGACAGCAGAGCGAGAGTCGCGGTGAGTACCGCGGCCGGTGACTGCGGTGCGCTCTGCCCCGGCCCGGTTGACCGAGTGGACATCAGGTGCTCCTGAGAGTGGGGAAGGGATGCAATTTGAGTATAGCTACATAGCTATAACTATAGCTACTATCAATGCATGAACGCGACCGAATCCGCAGACGACGGCGCGCTGCTGCGCGAAGCGAGAGAACTGACTCCGGCCCTGTACGCCCTCGGGCGCGTACTGCGGCTGAGAGGCGTGGACGAGGCCGGACTGGCGCCGTTGGCGCCGTCCGACCTCGAAGTGCTCCGCCATGTACTGGACGCGCCGGGCGTCGGAGTCGGCACTGTCGCCCGGGACCTGGCACTGCACGCCAGCAATGTGAGCGTCACGGTGCGCGGACTGGTCGCCCACGGGCTGATCCGCCGGGAACGCGATCCGCAGGACCGGCGCGCCGTCCAGCTGTACCCGACCATGGGCGCGATGCAGGGCATGGCCGCCATCGAGCAGGCCTGGTCGGAGATCTTCGCCGACTCGCTCGCGACGCTCTCCGAGGACGAGCGCGCCTCGCTCAGAGCGGCCGTACCGGCACTGCGCTCGCTCGCCGCCTCACTCAGGGCGCAGCGGAGTTCGGCCCGGGGCTGAACCCGGGCGGTGCCAGCCGGGCGAGCAGCTCACCGGCCCACTGCGGGCGCGACTCCAGCAGCTGGGGCAGCCCGCCGTCGGCCGGATCCCCGGTCCAGCGGAACGCGACCCCCGGGTTGTGGGCCGTCCAGCCGTCCGGGGCGAACAGCTGCGGACTGCCCTGGACCCGGGGGCCGCGGGCCGTACGCCACTGCGCGTACACCGCGGCCCTTCCGGCACCGCCCGCCAGGGCCTCCTCCAGGGCCGCCGCATCGACGTGCGGACACTGAACGGCGACGTCGAGGATCTCGGCGTGCACCGCGATGCAACGGCTCTCGGCGTAGAAGGCGTGCCGCAGCGCCGCGTCCAGTTCGTCGCTTGCGCGCAGCCCGCCGACGGCCGGGTCCTTCGCCGCTTGCACCGCCTCGAGCGCCGGCAGCATCGTCACCGGATAGCACGACTCCGGCGCCGACCACAGCCGCCAGCCCAACTCGGGCCGGCGGGCCGCAATCACCACCGTTTCGACGTCCACGATCCGCTTGGGCGTCGGCTGGCGGTTGAAGAGCTCCAGCGGGAAGGCCCGGTGGTCGATCAACAGATCGGCACCGGTGCGACCGGCCTCGGCCCGCAGCGTGTGCAGTGCCAGGGAGGCCCAGGGGCAGCCGATGTCCGACCAGACCGTGAGGACCTGACCGCAGTACGGCTCAGAGTTCAACGCGCACTCCATGGATTTTCACCCAGGTGTTGAACTCGACAAGGCGCTCCAGCACAGCCCGGGCGCTCCAGGGACCGCCCATGGCATAGGTGCCCTCGGGCTCGTCGAGCAGCCGCTCGATCTCCGCCCGGGAGGCGAGCCGCAGCACGGGCGCCGTCTCGTCGGCTATCACGGCCTCGACGCGCTCGCGCACCGCCCGCTCGTACCCGCTGTCCTGGGTGGACGGGTAGGGATTCTTCTTACGGTCGAGCACCGAGTCGGGCAGCACGCCGCGCATGGCCGCACGCAGCAGGCTCTTCTCCCGGCCGTCGAAACTCTTCATCTCCCAGGGCGTGTTGTAGACGTACTCGACCAGGCGGTGGTCGGTGAACGGAACACGTACCTCCAGGGCGGTGGCCATCGAGATGCGGTCCTTGCGGTCGAGGAGGAAGTTCTCCCAGCGGGTCAGGTTGAGATACGTCAGCTCGCGCATCCGCTCCGGCTCGCCGCTCTCCCCGGGGAGCTTGGGGACCTCTTCCAGCGCCTCGGTGTAGCGCTGCTTGACGTACTCGGTCAGGCCCAGGCGGTCCCACAGGCCGATCGCACGCAGCGCGCCGATGCCGCCCGCCTTCTCGAAGGGGTGGTGCCACGGGAAGGTGTCTCCCTCGACGGCCTCGCGGTCGTGGAACCAGGTGTAGCCGCCGAACAGCTCGTCGGCGGCCTCGCCGGACAGCGCGACCGTCATCCGCTCCTTGAGCGCCCGGCACAGCACCAGAAGCGAATATTCCATGTCGCCCGTGGACACGGGCAGGTCCTGGGCGCGCAGCACCTGGTCGCGCACGTCCTGGTCGAGTACGTCCGCGGTGTCGAGCTCGACGATGATGTGCTCGGCGCCGACATGCTCGGCGACCTCCACCGCGAACGGCGTGTCGGGGTCGGCCCACTGGACGTTGGACTTGAACCGCTCGTTGTGGCCCTTGAAGTCCACCGAGAACGCCAGCACAGGTTTGGCCGCGTCGCCGCCGGTGTCCGGGCCGGCGGCGCCGTCGGCCAGTGCGCGGGCCGCCAGCGCGGTGACGGCGCTGGAGTCGAGCCCGCCGGACAGCAGCGTGCCGACCGTGACGTCGGCCACCAACTGACTCGAGACGATCTCCTCGAGCAGGGTGCGGACGTGGGCGATCGTGGTGTCGAGGTCGTCGGTGTGCTCGTGCGCGGTGAGCTGCCAGTAGCGGATCTCCTCGCTGCCCGAGCGCGAGAACCGCAGCAGCGTCCCCGGCCTGACTTCCCGCATACCGCGGAAGACCGCGTGGCCGGGAGTCTTCACGATGCCGAATATCTCGCGCAGGCCCTCGGCGTCGACGACGGCCTCGGTATCGGGGTGGGCGAGGATCGCCTTGGGCTCGGATCCGAAGATCACGCCGTCGGCGGTGGGCCAGTAGTAGAGCGGCTTGACGCCCATCCGGTCGCGGACCAACAGGAGTTCCTCGGTGCGCGGGTCCCAGATGGCCAGCGCGTAGATGCCGGTCAGCCGCTCGGCGAAGGCCACGCCCCACTCCAGGTACGCGCGCAGCACCACCTCGGTGTCGGACTCGGTCCGGAATTCGTGCCCCAGATCGCGCAGTTCTTCGCGCAGCTCGCGGTAGTTGTACGTCTCACCCGTGTACGTGATCACCGGCGCATCGGACGCCTCGGCGGAGGTCATGGGCTGCTTGCCACCCTCCAGATCGATAATGGCCAGACGCCGGTGGGCGATCAGGGCGTGCTCGGAAGTCCACACCCCGCCGGCGTCCGGGCCGCGGCACTCCAGGGTGGAGTTCATCTCGGCGGCGATGGATGTGTGCACGGTCAGGTCACGCTGGAAGCTCAGCCATCCGGCAAGGCCGCACATGACTTGTCCCCTCTCGTCGGTCTCGTGGGTCTCGTCGATCTCGTCGATCTCGTCGGTCTTCTTGGGTGCTCTGGGGTGCTGTTGGGTGCGCTCGCATGCGGTTCGCGGCAGTGCGCGAACGCTCGAGGCGGCCCGCGGCGCGGGTCAAAGACGCGGCCCCCAGCCGTTGTCGTCCCAGAACCGCAGCTGTCGCTGTTTGGGGATGTCGGCGATCTCGGCCACCCGCGGGCCGCCGAGAATCAGCGTGCTCGCCCGGCCGGGTGCGAACACCGGCCACGCGGGCGCCTCCGCCGCCGTGGGGACCCCGCACCGCGCGAAGGAGGAGACCAGGTCGATGAAGGTGTCCGAGACCCTCCGCTCCAGCGGCCCGTCCCCGTAGACAGGAGCCTCCTCGGGCAGCCGGTGCGTACCGAAGAGGAATCGGGAGGTGGCCTCGTGCGGCGTTCCGAAATGCGGCGGGTACACCGGGTGGGCGAAGTCCATCACGTACAGCGGCGAGGTGCCGGTGCGGGCGTGGCGCTCGGCGAAGCGGACGACCGGACGCCGGAAGAGCCCGTCACCCCAGATCTCGGTCCACACCGCCAGCGGGTCGTCCGGCAGTCCCTCCGCGGCTGCCGCCGCCCGGTAGCCGGCGACACACCGCTCGGCCAGGGCGTCGGGGACGTCCGGGACTCCCTTGAGCAGGACTGCGCGTACGGCCGCGCGCAGCTCCGCCTCGTCGGTGGGCGCGGGGGTGGGCGTGGGCGAGCCGGGTCCGGTGAAGAACGAGCCCTCGGTGCGGGCGTGGACGGAGAGCACCGGCACCTTCGGGGTGGGGCGTTCGTGGTCGTAGGCGGGCATCCAACGGCCGTCGACGACCGGTCCCTGGTATTCGCGGCCGCTGCCCAGCAACCGGCGGTCCGGGGCGCCCGAGAACAGTTGCTCCCAGGCATCCTTGACTGCGGCGGCATCCGCCCGGCGCAGCCCCGGCACGGTGGTGCCCAGCCGGTGCGCGATCCGGTCGTAGGCCTCCCCCGCGTCCTGCGGGGTCAGTGCGACGGCCGGTGCCCAGACGTGGGCCGCGCTGATCGGCACGATCCGTCGTATCACCGACCGCATCTCGGGCAGCAGGGAAAGCTGCCAGGCGCTCGATCCACCGGCCGATGTGCCGCAGACCGTGATGTTGTCCGGGTCCCCGCCGAACGCGGCCGCGTTGGCCCGGACCCAGTGCAGCAGGGCCGCCTGGTCCTGCAGACCCCAGTTGGCGAAGGAGCCGGTGGCCGGGTCGGCCAGGTCCTCGTGCAGGCCCCAGCCGAAACCGCCCAGACGGTAGTTGAAGGTGACCACGACCGCATCGCCGCGGTCGGCCAGACGCTCCCCGTCGTACAGGGGGTGACTTCCGGCGCCGACGAACCAGCCACCGCCGTGGATGTAGACGACGACGGGCCGCGAGCCCCGGACGTCCGGCGTCCACACATTGGCGTACAGCGAGTCTTCGCTGCTGCCGGGGAGCACCGACTGGTACGAGGGGGCGGCGAACCGGGTGGCGTCGCGCACGCCGCTCCAGGGCCGGGGCGGCCGGGGCGAGGAGAAGCGCAGCGCGCCCACCGGCGGGGCGGCGTAGGGGACGCCGCGGAAGACGACGGTCCGTCCGGCCACCGCGCCGGACACCTGGCCGGCCGTGGTACGGGTGGTCAGTACGCGGCTCGTGGACGCCTTGGCGGCGGAGACGGTGGAGGCCACGGACGGGTTACGGGGCGCGGCGAGGGCCGGTGTCCCGGCGGCCGCGACGGCAAGGGCGGCGCCGGCGATCACCGAACGGCGGCGGGGGGCGCTGGCGGTCATTGCGCCGCCTCGCGGCCGCGCTCCGGCGCCGCGGCGGACCCGCGGACCGGGACGGACGAGTGGGGGAAGACTGCGACATTCGTCATGAGCAGGAGCCTGCACAGCGCGGAAAAAAGCGGCAACGCACCGCCGATCACTTCGTCAGGTGGGACAGCGCGTGCCCGATCGCCCGTACCGGCGCATGCGGCAGTGGCCGCGCGGACCGGGTTTCGTCCGCGCGGCGACCGCGTTCCCGGCCGCTATCTGTCGTAGCGGTAGAAGCGGGTGTGGTCCAGCAGGTCCGCCGGGGTCATGGTGTGCCAGGGCCCCAGCGGGGTGTTCAGACCGGGCACGTCCGCGTTGTCGTCCAGCGGGAGGTAGTGCGGCACGTCGGGGTGCCGGCGCTGCCACGTGGCCCAGATCTTGTCGATGAAGCAGTGGTGCAGGAAGAAGACGGGGTCGTTGGGCGAGCCGATGTACACCATGTGGCCGCCGACCCAGGAGTGTCCGGCTCCGTGCAGCTTGCCGTAGTTGGCCTCCCACTCGAACTTGGAGTAGCCCTCGAGGTGGTTGCGGAAGCTGTTGTACGGAGGCGTGTGGCCGCTGGTGTAGCTCCACGGCGGGCAGTCGTAGACAGGGAGCGCCAGGGTGTCCTCGAGCTCCTTGGGAGTCGGGAGCGGCGCGATCGTACCGAAGTCACGTACCAGGAAGTCCCGGTCGTCCTGGGTGTACTTCCCGTTGAGCGAGGGGTGTTCGTCACCGACCGGCACCACGCTGACGTTGAGCCGCCAGCCGTTGGTCCTGGCGAACGGGCCGGTCATGACCTGCCGGTCGCCGGGCCGGCCGTTGCCGCCCATGAAGTTGTCCGCCCACAGCGGCGAGTTCGCGCCCTGGTCGGTGGTCCAGTCCCAGTACGGCAGGGTGACCCGGGGATCGACCTTGCGCAGCTCACGCTCGAAAATGAGGATGTACTGACGGTGCCAGGGCAGCAGGCCGGGGTTGATGTGGCCGAGCCGCTTGCCGGTGTCCTTGTCCAGATAGTCGGTGGAGTTGACTCTGATGTGCAGGTCGACCAGCCGGTCGTACACACCGCGCCGCTTGATCTCCAGCACGGCGTTCACGAAGCGGCGCTTCTCCTCCGCGGTCATGGCCAGGTGGTTCTTGCGCACATAGGTGCTCTTGGACAGCTCTTCGGTTCCGCTCATGTCTGGTGCACCCCGGAGTGGCCGAGGGGAAGCAACTGGGCTCCGCGCAGCTCCTGAACGGCACGGCGAGCGGCCTGGAGCGGGGTCGCCGAAAGCTCGTAGTGACACATGGCGCTCAGATACGCGTCGTCCGCAAGGCGCATCAGATGCAGTTCGCGGCCGTCTATGGTGACGGCCGGGGTGCCGCCGTGGTCGGCGACCTGGATGGTGCGGCCCTGATACCGCTCGGTGTGTACGGCCGGGGCCTCGGCGACCACGGGTGCGGACGCGGCCGTCTGCCCGCCACCGCCGCGATAGCCCGCCACGGCGGGTATGGCGGCGCCGGCACCCACGGCCGCGGCGCCTATGAGCGCCTCACGTCGTTTCATCTGTGACTTCTCCTAGATTTTCGCAGGGTTGTCGTCGCAGCGTCGTCGCAGTGTCAGTGGCGGCTGTCGCCGACGATGCCCTTGGGTTCGAGCAGGAACTGGGTGTAGTTGCCGTCGTGCGGAATGCCGTGCGGAGTGGTCCAGGGCAGGGCCGTACCGGTGGTGATCTTGCGGATGCTCGGTTCGAGGACCGCACGGTCGATGAGGTCGCGGCGCGAGGTGAGCAGGTTCAGCACGAGCGACCGGCGCAGCGGGGCAATCCCGTCCTCCTCCCGCCAGGGGGCCACCACGACGAAGGGGAAGGGGAGTTCGGTCCCCAGGGCGGGGTGGTCGGCCCGGTCGGCGGAGAGCACCAGCGGCCGGGGCAGGAACGATCCGTCATCCAGGCGTACGAGAGCGTCGTGGAGGTCGAAACGCCCGGTGTGATCGGTGAGCGTCTCGCGCAACGCGGCGAGTTGCCGCTCCAGCTGCTCGGCCCGGGAGCGCTCCAGCACCAGCAGGGACGCCTTCGGGTCGGAGGCGGGAAGGACCGGCAGGGCGCTCAGCCGGTGAGCCAGCAGGTCGGCGACCTCACCGACGGGCCGACTGGTGAACACGGCCGAGAGGTTGGTGCAGCGGGTGCCGCCGTCGAAGGCGGCCGACTCGGCCAGATGATCGAGAACCGCGTCGTCCGGTTCGACGTCGACGAGGGCCTTGGCCCGGCCCGGCCCGCGCGCGGCGACCGTCTCGTTGTCCTGCCAGGACGCCACCGCCCGGTCACCGCCGTAGACGATGCCCCGGTCGGCCTCCTTGAGCAGGAACTCCCCCACGGCGTGCGCGGAGGGCAGGAACGCGACCCGGTGCGGGGGCAGTCCGGCCTCGATCAGCGCGGCGATCAGCCGCCTCGGGGTGAACGGGTCGCGGCTGCCGGGGCGTACGAGCACGCTGTAGCCGTGGAACAGGGCCTGCAGCCATGAGCTGCTGGGCGTCGGATGGTTGCTGGCGAGCACGGCGGCGAACAGCCGTCCGCGCGGCACCCAGCGGGTGCGGTGACCGGGGCCGAAGTCCGTGCCGGGCAGTTCGGCACGCGCAATGCCGGTGAGGTCCCGCATCTCCGCCGCGAGTTCGGCGGCCGACAGCCGCACGGTGGTGGCGGTGAGTCCGGTGCCGAGGGTCACCCGCCGCGCGTACTCCTCGGGGCTCTCGCCGTCCAGCGTGGCGTCGGTGAACAGGTCTGCCGCGCGGCGGAAGATCTCGGCGCCGGGCGGCAGCCCGTCCGCCCGCTCGCGCAGTTCCCGCAGCGCGGAGACGGCGAGCAGCCGCGGCGCCTGTCCGATGTCGGCGAGCGGCTCGCCGAGCACCCCGGTCAGGGGCGAGCGGTCGGCGCTGTGCACGGTCCGGCCGGCGATCAGCGGATCGATGACCGCGGGCGTGGGCGAAGCCATCAGTAGACCCCTTCGATGATCTCGCCCTGGCCCAGGGAGCGGAACGTCCGGATGTCCGCCAGCCCGTCCGTCGCGGAGCCCGGTGCGGGCTCGACACGTATCGCGGTGTCCCGCTCCAGGACGTTGGGCAGGAACATCTCCTCGGTGACCAGATGGAGCAGTACGCGCCCCCGCTCGCCGTACGCCACCTCGTGCCCGTCCTCCCCGACGAGCTGGACGAGCGTGGTCTCGGGGTAGGGCTGGAAGACACAGCGGTGGGTGTCGCCGGGCTGTGCGGCCCGCTGGGGGGCCACCCCCATCAGGCTGTTGCCGTACACGCCGGCGACGGTGGCCTGCGGGAAGAACTCCTCGTCCAGCAGCCGGATCGTCTCCTGGTCCGCCGACATGCCGCCCCACAGGACGGCCTCGATCCCGGAACGTAGGAGGTCGTACAGATCGGGGCGGGCGCAGATGGCCTCGAGCACCGGCGGGGTGGTGTTCAGGACGCTGATGTCCTGGCTCCGCATGATGGTCTCCGCCTGGTCCAGCAGGTGCTCGATGTACTCGTCGGCGAGGTCGCCGCGCCCGCTGCCGACAAGCCGCTTGACCCAGCGCGGGTCGAAGTCGACGGTGTGGAAGACACCGCCGCCCATCGCCGCGTGCCGCGCCACGTCGGACCCCACCACATGGGGGCCGCCGGGGCCCAGGTGCAGCCAGTGGCCCCCGGCCGGCACGCCGAGGTCCATCAGCTGGTCCCGGGCCCACTCGAGCATCCGGCCCCGTACTTCGCTGTCGATGATGCGCTTGGGGGCACCGGTGGTGCCGCCCGATTCGAAGACGCGGAACGGCTTGTCCCGCAGGCCCCGGGGGATCAGGTCGGGAACCGGGACCGTACGCAACTCCTCACTGACGTCCGGGAACCGGGCGAGATCCGCGGCTGTCTGGACGTCCCGGACCGGGTCGAAGCCCAGCCCGGAACGCTTGCCCAGCCAGAACGGCGAGCCCGTGTCGGGGTCGAAGTGCCACGCCACCGACTTGCGTACGCGGCTGTCGAAATCGGACGTCACGCTGCCCCACCTCTCTCAGCGGTCTGATCGGCGGCCCATCCTGCGGGCGACGCCTATCGGTCGCATATCGTGCGGCTATCGAGGCGCGCCCTGGGGACCGGGCATCGGCGCCGGCCGCGGAAGGGTGAGGGCGAACACCGCACCGAGCAGCGGGAAGGCCGCGATGACAGCGACCACGTCGGCGAGCTCCATCGACTTGGCGAGGGCGCCCGCGACCGCGGAGCCGACGCCGCCTCCGACGAAGAACGTCAGATTCAGCAGGGCCACCGCTCCGCCCCGCTGCTGCGGCGCGGTACGGGCCGAGAGCAGGCCGGTGGTCACCACCTGGGTCACCGCGAAGGCGGCGAAGCCGAGCGAGGCACCGGCGACGATCACCGCGGGACCGCCGTCCGTGAGCCCCACCAGGGCGAGCAGCGCGGCGCAGGCCAGTGCCGTCACGGTCAGCAGCACATTGGCCCCGGCGCCCATCAGCTTGCTGGCGTAGCGCGAGAGCACCGCACCCAGGACCGCTCCGGGCAGCAGCCACAGACCGATGGACAGCACACTCCAGCCGTGCTCGCGCACCAGCAGCTGCGGCACCGCGTACATCGTGCCGAACAGCCCCGCGTACACGCCGACTCCGGTGATCGCGGCACGTACGAACGTCGAGTCCGTGGCGATCGCGCGCGGCACGAAACTCTCGGGGACCCGCGCCGTGCGCACCACGAGACCCACCGCGGCGAGCACCAGCAGTACGGCGGTGACAGTCACCGTGACGGCGGAGAGCGACAGCGCGGAGGACTGGATGAGGATGAGGAAGGATGCCGCGGTCACGGTGAGCAGCAGCGCGCCGCCCAGGTCGATGGAGCGGCCCGAGCCGGGGCGCGCGGCCGCCTGACGCAGCACCATCGGCAGCGCCAGCAGCGAGAGCAGCGGCAGGATCAGCGTCAGGCGCCAGCTGAGCCACTCGGTGACCACACCGCCGGCCAGCGTCGCGCCCGCCGAGAACACGGACATGGTCGCGCCGAAGATGGCGAGGATCCTGGGCCGCTGGTCGGGTGCGGAGGACGCGGCGAGGGCGAGCGCGGCCGAGGACATCGCGCCGGAGCCGGCGGCGAGCAGGAACCGGCCCGCCACCAGGACGCCGATGTTCGGCGCCGCGAGGCAGACCACGGCTCCGGCCACCAGGATCAGGGCGCCGGCCAGCAGGATGAACCGGATGCCGCGGGCATCGGCCACCCGGCCGGCCAGCGCGGTGCCGATGCCGAGGGCGAGGGCGTGGGCGGTGAGCACCCAGGCGGCGGCCGAGGGGCTCGCCTCGAGCGCGCGGGCGACATCGGGCAGGGCCACGCCGGCCGCGGTCACGCCGAAGATGGCGGGGCCGAACAGGGCACCCAGGCGCAGGCCGGTGGAGCGCACGCTCAGCGCGGGAGGCGGCGAAGCGGCCGCCTGGGCCTGCGCCGTCGGATTGTCGGTGGTCACGATGGTCTCCGTTCTGGGCCGGTCAGGCACGGTCGGCGTGGCCGGGGTCGATGTTGTGGGTGAAGCGGAAGAGGTTGTGCGGGTCGTACTGCTGCTTGATCCGGGTGAGCCGCTCGTAGGTCTCCGGCTCGTACAGGCGCCTGGCATCACCGGCTACGTCGGAGCCGGTGAGGAAGTTGACGTAGGAACGTCCGGTGCCCCAGGGCTCCAGCGCGGTGAGTACGGCCCGGGCCGGGTCGGTCGGACCCTTCGGCGGGGAGACGGTGGTCAGGGTGAAGGCTGCGTCGCGGTTGCCCACGGCGTTGGGCACGGGTGACGGCCGGCCGACTGCGCCGCCGAGGTGGCGGAGTTCGACGACGTAGGCGGGGCAGTCGGCGTCGGGCCCCGCGACGGCGAGGAGCAGTTGTGCGGCTGCCGCGTCGAGCGTGCGCAGCAGGATCGACCGCTCGTGGTACGGGATCGGGTCGGCGGGGTCCATGTGGATCTCGCCGACGTCGGTGTAGGGCATCTCGCGCACCGTGTCGAGCACGGTGGGCGCGACGGCGCGCAGTGGCGCGAGGAGTTTCTCGCCGTCCTCGGGCAGGCCAAGAAAGGCGATGCGCACATGGACGGTGAGCCGGCCGCGCAGCGGTTCGGGGATGAAGGGCGCATCGGGCAGCCGCAACAGGGCCAGCGACGAGGTCAGTTCCTCGGGCAGGTCCGCCGTCCAGCGGCTCCAGGTCTCCAGCACCGGCCGCGCCGCATCGGCCGCGAAGAACAGTCCGCCGCCGTACAGCGTGGTGACGGGCACGAGCCCGAACTCGATGGCGGTGACGATGCCGAAATTGCCCTTTCCACCGCGCAGCGCCCAGAAAAGGTCGGGGTTGCGGTGCTGGGTGGCCTCACGCAGTTCTCCTTCGGCAGTGACGACGTGGATGCGGGTGACGCGGTCGGCTGCGTAGCCGTAGCGGCGGGCGAGCAGACCGAGGCCGCCGCCGAGGGTGTAGCCGACGACACCGACGAGCGGGGAGGAGCCGTTGAGCGGGGCGAGGTCGTGGCGGGCGGCGGACTCGATGACCTGGTGCCACTGGGTGCCGGCCCCGGCTCGGGCGATGCGCGCCACGGGGTCGACTGCGACCTCGTTCATCCGGCGGGTGCTGATGAGCACCCCTCCGTCGGCGGGCGTTGCTATGCCGTGCCCGGTGGCCTGTACGGCGACGGGGAGTCCGTGCCGGGCGGCGTACCGGACCGTCTCCTGGATGTCTCCCGTGTCCTCGACGGCGACGATCACGGCGGGCCGGTGGACGTCGATTGCGTTGAACGGTGCGAGCTCGGTGTCCCAGCCGTCCGCGCCGGGGGTGAGCACAGCACCCCGGATCCGGCCGGCGAGTTCGGAAAGCTCGGTGGGGACGGTGGGGTCGGTGCTGGTGTGGGAATGGGGCATGGCGGGGTCCTCCTGTGGTCCGTGTCGCATGAGAAGTCTTCGTCGCGCGGCCGTGCCCTCCCATCCCTCAATTGAGGGGAAAGGGTTCCCGGTCGGGTTTCCGGTCGGGTTTCCGGTCGGGTTTCCGGTCGGGTTTCCGATCGAGGGAATAGGCTTGCCTGCGTGGGCAGTTGACCGTTGTGAGGCCGTTTCCCAGCGGTCGGGAGGCTCGGAGGCCCCGTCATGTCGCAGTCCACGCTCAAGGCCGGTACCGGGCGCAGCGAGCTGCTGGCCCGTGCGGAGCATGCGCCGCACGCGCTCGGCATGTTCGCCGAGGCGTCCGCGCAGCTGCGCCGGTTCATGCCGTTCGACGCGGCGGTGTGGCGGGTGACGGACCCGGAGACCGGCATCATGACCGCCCCCATCCACGCCGAGAACATCGACGACAAGGGCTGTGCCAACTACTGGGAGATCGAGCTCTTCGCGGAGCGCGTCAATCTGTACAGCGAACTGGTGCAGGCACCGGTCCCGGTGGCCGGACTGCGCGAGACGACCGGCGGCGACCCCGGCGGCAGCGCCATCTACCAGGACTTCATGCGCCCGCGCGGGCTGCACGACGAGCTGCGCGTGGTGCTGAGAGTGGGCGGGCGGCCCCAGGGCACGGTCAGCCTGTTCCGGGCCCGGGGCCGTAAGGCGTTCGACGCCGCGGACACCGCGTTCATCGGCTCGCTGGTGACTCCGCTGGCCAAGCGGCTGCGGTCGTTCGCGGAGCCGCGGCCGGCCGGCGCCGTGCCGTACACGCTGGGCGTACCGGGCGGGCCGGGGCTGCTCCTGTTCGACCCGTCGGGGGTGCTGGTCTCCGTCAATGACGAGGCCAGGCGCTATCTGGACGAGCTGCCCGACGGGCCGTCGGCACTCACCGCGATGGGGCTTCGGGTACCGCCGTGGCTGCACGGGATCGCGACAAAGGTGCGCGCGGCCGCGCACGAGCGCGACCGCGGCACCGCCCGGATCCGGCTGCGTACCCGGGACGGCCGGTGGCTGGTGTGCCATGCCACCTGTATGCGGCAGGCCGACGGCTCACTGGGCGGGTCGGCCGTGGTCCTCGAACCGGCCAAGGTGTCGGATGTGATGCCTCTGGTCGCCGACGCCTACGAGCTGTCCGAGCGGGAGCTGGAGGTGACGAGGTGCGTGGCCCGCGGGCTGTCGACCGAGAAGATCGCGGGCCAGCTGTTCCTCTCCCCGCACACGGTGCGCGACCACATCAAGGCGGTCTTCGAGAAGACGGGGGTCTCCTCGCGCGGTGAGCTGGTCGGTCTGCTCTTCATCGACCACTACCGGCCTGCCGTGGCGGGTCAGGAGGAGGCGAACGAGCTCGCGTCGATCACGAAGCGGTAGCGCACGTCCCCGGACCGCAGGCGTTCGAACGCCTCGTTGATCTGCCCGGCGGTGATGGTTTCGGTCTCGGCGCCGATACCGCTTCGCGCGCAGAAGTCGAGGGTGCGCTGTGTCTCGGCGATACCGCCGAAGAGCGATCCCTCGATGGTGCGGCGGCCCAGCATCAGCGAGAACATGCCGAATGTGCTCGGCCGGTCGGGCACCCCGAGGCCGACGAAGGCACCGTCGAGGTCCAGCAGGCGCAGATACGCGTCAAGGTCGATGCCCGCCGAGACCGTACTGAGGATCACGTCGAAGGAGCCCGCGAGCTGCTCGAAGACCTCGGCTTCGGAGGTGGCACGGAACGCCTTGGCGCCGAAGCGCAGCGCGTCGTCCCTCTTGCGCAGCGACTGGCTGAGCACGGTGACCTCCGCGCCCATGGCATGGGCGATCTGCACCCCGAGGTGGCCCAGTCCGCCCATGCCGACGACCGCGACGCGGCTGCCGGGTGCTGTCGCCCTGCGGACGAGCGGCGCGTGGACGGTGACCCCGGCGCACAACAGCGGTGCGGCGCGGTCGAGTTCCAGGGCGTCGGGTATGCGCACGGCGTAGTGCTCGTCCACCACGACATGGGTGCTGTAGCCGCCGTAGGTGGGCTCGCCGTGGCGGTCGAGGGAGTTGTAGGTGGCGGTGTGGCCGCGCGCGCAGTACTGCTCGTATCCCGCGAGGCAGGCCCGGCACCGGCGGCAGGAGTCGACGAGGCAGCCGACTCCCACCCGGTCTCCCACCGCGTACCGGGTCACGCCCGGGCCCACCGCCGCGACGGTGCCGGTGATCTCGTGGCCGGGCACCATGGGGAAGATGCCCGGCCCCCAGTCGGAGCGGACCCGGTGGAGGTCGGTGTGGCAGATACCGGTGTACGCGATCTCGATGAGGATGTCGTGGTCGCCCGTGTCGCGCCGGGTGATGGTGGTGGGCGCGAGGGGTGCGCCAGGAGCGGGAGCCGCCCAGGCGGGGACGGTGAAGGGCATGGGGGTCTCCTGGACGTCAGTAGTAGATGAGTGCCTTGTCCCAGTCCTCGCCCGGGGCGAAGAGGCTCTTGGGTTTGACGAATCCATGGCCGCGGGTCAGGGTTTCGAGCGGCACGATGGTGCCCGCGGGTACGCTGCGCACCTCGCACGGCACACCGAGTCCGATCCCCACCGTGACCTCGAGTGCGGCGCAGGCCGCGGCGCTGTGCCCCTGGAACGCCTCGATCTCGATCTCCAGCCGCTTCTCGCCGGCCCTGGCACGCCAGAAGAGCACGCCGTGCTCGACGGGCAGTTCAAAGACGAGCTGTTCCAGCTGGTGCGGGGTGACGCGTACGCCGCCCACCGGAACGCCGCCCGCCGAGCGGCCCAGCACCCGCACCACGGGCAGGTGCCAGCCGCAGTCGCACTCCGCGGACGACACCTCGACGGTGTCCTCCAGGTCGTAGCGCACCAGCGGCATCGCCCGGCGGTAGAGCGTGGTGATGACGAGCCGGCCACGCCCCTCGCGGGCGCTCCTACCGGTTGCGGGGTCGTACACCTCCGCGACGAACCGGTCGGCCCACAGGTGCAGTTGCCCTTGGGAGCACTCCCCCGCAAGCGTCCCGGTCTCCGTGGAGCCGTAGTCCTGGCGTACCGGAATGCCGCCCCACAGCTCGCCCATCCGGGCACGGCGGGCTTCGGTCAGCGGCTCCCCCGCGACCAGGAAACCGCGCAGAGCGGGGAAGTCGCGGGCCGGTTCGAGGCCGGCGGCGCGCGCGGCGGCCGCCCACAGCAGGGCCTCGCTCGGCAGGCACCAGGCGAGGGTCACCTCCAGGTCGCGCAGTGTCCGTACGACGCGGGCGTACGGCGTCACCAGGGAGCGGTTGTCCGCCGGCACCACGGTCGCGCCGCGCAACCGCGCGGCCTGGTGGGCCTGGTGGGCGGTGGTGAGCATGGCGTACGGGGTGCGCACCATGACCGTGTCGGCGGGCGAGATGTCCACGGCGCTGCGTACGAAACGGGTGGTGACATCGTGCCAGTCCGCGTCGGTGAAGTACGAGGGAGTGGGCTCGCCCGACGTGCCGCTGGACTCGTGGTAGGTGGCCAGTTCCTTGCGGTCCACGGCGAGCATCCCGAACGGGTACGACTCCCGGAAGTCCTGCTTGGTGGTGAACGGCAGTCCCGCGAGGCCGGCGACGTTCCGCGGCGGGGAGGTGCCCTCGAACCTCGGCTTCAGGAAGGGCGAGGCGCGGGCCCATTCCAGTGCGGCGGGCAGCCGGCGGTCCTGGAGCTCGTACAGCTCCTCCAGGGAGGACCACTGCCCGAGCTCGGGCAGTGCGTGCGGCTGGTTCATCGCTCCGTCCCTCCGGTCAGTCTGCTGGTGTTGTCCCAGGCGACCAGCGCCCACTCCCGCTCACTCAGCCCGAGGGCGCGGTACTTGGCCAGCTCGACGCTCGGATGCTGCAGGGGGTACTCGGTGCCGAGCAGCACCCGGCCGGGCCCGAGCCGGTTCAGTGCCGCCCTGACCACGGCGGAGTAGCCGCCCGAGGTCTCGAAGAGGATGTTGGCGGCCGGGGTGATGAGGTCGATGCCGTACAGGTCCATGTCGCCCACGCCCGCGTGGCCGAGCACGAAGGTCACCCGAGGGAAGTCGCGTGCCAGGGTGACGAGATCGGCCACGCCGAAGCCGGGCCGCTGTACGCAGTGCAGATAGACGCCGTGCCCGTACTCCTCGGCGATCGCGGCGAGTTCGGCGTGGCGGGGGTCCGTCAGTGGCACGCCGTGCACGGACGGCGCGAGTTTCAGACCGTGGAAGCGGCGCCCGTCGGCGCGGTAGTCGGCGCCCGCGCGGTGCGGGTTGGCGAAGAAGTAGGGGACCAGCCGGCCGCCGGTGGGCTCACAGGCCGCCCACACGCCGTCGTTGTCCGCGTCGCGGTCGAGCGCGCCGCCCTCGATGATCTGGCGGGACAGCAGGTCGGGATCGACCACGCCGCCGGCTACGACGACGGCGCGGTCGATCCCACAGCTGTCCATGACCTCGAGGAGCCGGTCCGCGGCGCCCTCACCCGGTGCCAGATGGGCGTGGGCGTCGAAGATTCGCTGTCGCTCCTTCGTGGTCATGTGCTCACTTCTCCAGGCAGAATTCGTCGATCGGGTAGCCCACGTGACGGTCCTCGAGCGGCAGGTAGCCGAGGACCTTGTCGCCCGGCTTGAGCTCGGTGCTGTTGAGCACCACGCCGCCGGGGCCCAGGACCCGGACGTGCCAGTCGTCCTGCAGTATCAGGTTGACGCGTCGGCCGTCGGGCGCCTCGGCGTCGATGGAGATCAGCGGGCGGGATTCGATCTTCACCCGGCCGACGGTGACCAGCCGCGTCTGGCCCTTGATGTCGACGGCGGTCACCTTGCTGCCCGCCTTGAGCTCGCTGAGGTAGTTGGTCCGCTCGTCCTTGCCGACGGTGTACGAGTGGATGGCGCCGGCGTTGACGCGGAACGGCCTCGTGGGCATGTACGGCAGCGGGTGGGTCTCGCTGACGCACAGAATCATGCCCTTGGAGTGCGAACCGACGAGGATGCCCTCGTCCTCACGGAAGTAGCTGCAGGTGTCCACGCAGGCGCGCTCGCCCATCCCTATGTGCTCGGTGGCGGTGACCGTGAGCTCGGTGAGGTTGAGGTCGGGCACGTCGACCTCGGCCGCCGCCTTGAGCGCGGTGGCGTCTCCCACCTTCCGCGGGGCCATCATCACGCCGTCGGAGCCGTGCTCCAGGACGCCGAAGATGATCTCCGCCTCCTCGACGTCCTGGGCAACGGTGATCATGCTGCCGGTCGAGCGTGCGGCCGCGGCGATCACGATCTCCAGCGGAATCTTGGTGGGGTCACGGAACAGCAGCACGCTCCAGGGCTGGGTGCGGGCCGACTGGCACGCATCCTCCAGCGTCGGCGCGTCGATGATCTCGGTGAACCGGCCGAACTCCACCTCCGGGAAGCGGACGGCGAGTTCGGCGGGCTCGCCGTGGCGTGCCGGGTCGACGATGACGACGTCGGCCGTACCGAACTCCTCGGGCAGGTCCTTGCCGGAGGGGAGAAGTACCTTCTTGACAGTGGGCGGCAGCGCCTCCAGGTCGGCGATGTCGTCGGTGACCATGGCGTCGACCCGCTGGTGCAGCGCCTCCTCGAGGACCGCCTGCTTGGCGCCGACGTTGCGGATGTCCAGCCAGACCAGCTTCACGTTCGAACTCCCTTTTCGGTGATGGGCAGTTGGTGCTTGGGCGGGTGACACGGCGGTCACAGCGCGAGGCTCTCGACGGTGACCAGTTCACGGTGGATCAGTTGGGCGAGCCGCCGGGCCGTCGCCTCGGGGTCGTCGGCCGCGAAGACGTTGCGGCCCATCGCGACGCCTGCGGCTCCGCCGCGCAGCGCATCCTCGACGTAGGCGAGGAGTTCGGACTCGTCGTCCACCCGCGGTCCGCCGACGACCACGACGGGGACCGGGGAGGTACGGGTGATATCGGCCATTTCGTCGACCGAGCCGACATAGAGCGTCTTGACCAGATCGGCGCCCAGGTCGGCGGCGAGCGTGGTGGCGTGCGCGATCAGCCCCGGATCGCGCGGGTTGGTGATCTTGGGGCCGCGCGGGTACATCATCGCCATCAGCGGGACGTTCCAGCGGTCGCAGGCATCGGCGACCGCCGCCATGTCCGCGATCTGCCGCGCCTCCTCGTGCGAGCCGAGGTTGACGTGCACGCTCACCGCGTCGGCGCCCAGCCGTACGGCTTCCTCGACGCTTCCCACCAGGTACTTGGCGTTGGGGTCGGGAGCGTGCACGGTGCTCGCGCTCAGGTGCACGATCAGCGAGGTGTCGGTGAACCATCCGGGCTCGATGTAGCGCAGCGCACCCTTGTGCAGTACCACTGCGTCCACCCCGGCTCTGGCGAGGCTGCCCACCAGGGCGTTGACCCGGCTGCCGCCGGTGACCGGACCGTCGGTGACGGAGTGGTCCAGCGGCACGATCAGCAGCCGCGAGGCGTGGT
Source organism: Streptomyces sp. NBC_01142 (assembly GCF_026341125.1). NCBI lineage: Bacteria > Bacillati > Actinomycetota > Actinomycetes > Kitasatosporales > Streptomycetaceae > Streptomyces > Streptomyces sp. NBC_01142. The sequence goes on along the minus strand of NZ_JAPEOR010000003.1, from coordinate 180,280 downwards.
GCCGGTGGAGCCGGCGGAGCCTGAGTCTGCGGCCGAAGGGATTGTTCAGTTCCATTGCCATGAGATCTCCTGTGTCGGCTTCTCGGCAGGACGGGTGGCGGCTCAGGCGGCGACCGGCGATTCGAGCTCGAACTCCCGGTGCAGGACATCCACCGCCCTGACCGCACAGTCCGCGGGCACGGTCACCGAGATACGCAGCTGCGAGGAGGCGACCGAAGTCGTCCTGACCCCCGCACCGGTGAGCGCCGACAGCATCCGGGCCGCGTACGCGGGCCTGCTGAGCAGCCCCGTACCGACGAGCGAGACCTTGCCCTCGTTCTCGTACAGCTCTGTGGTGCCGTCCCACTGCTTGGTCAGGTGCCCCAGTACTCCGCTGAGTGCGGTCAGATGCGTCCTGCCCACGGTCATACTCACGGTGCAGCCGCCCTCGGGCGCCTCGGTGAAGTTGGCCATGTCCACGGGGACCGCGCCCTCGGCCACCGATCCGAAGATGTCGGCCGCGCGGACCGCCGATGTACCCGGGACCCGCACGACGGCCCGGACCACGTCGAGGCTGTGCACCACCGCGACCACGGTGGATCTTGTCTCCAGCATCGTCTCTCTTCCTTCGTCCACAATGACCGTGCCGTCGCCGTCGCCCGCGGCGTGGAGCACACGGATCTCCACGCCGCCGAGCGCGGCGAGTTCGACGGCACGCGCGTGCAGGACGCGGGCCCCCGCGAACGCCATCTCCTCCATGACGCGCAGGGGGACGCACGGCAGTACCCGGGCCGCGGGGACCACACGCGGATCCGCGGTGTACACACCGTCCACGTCCGTGTAGATCTCGCACCGCTCGGCGCCGAGGACCGACGCCAGCGCGACGGCCGTGGTGTCCGAGCCGCCCCGGCCGAGCGTGACGGGGTCGCCGTTGTCCGCGGTGCCCTGGAACCCGGCCACCACGACCACATGGCCCTCGTCCAGCAGCCGTTCGATGTGCGCGGTGTCGATGGTGGCGACCACTCCGTCCCCGGCCTGGCCGACTGCGCGGATCCCTGCCTGCGCCCCGGACACCGAACTCGCCGGGGCACCCGCCTCCCAGAGCGCCATCGCCAGCAGAGCGGCGGATGCCGTCTCACCGGTGGTGAGCAGTTGGTCCACCTCGCGGGGCGGCGGCAGGGCCCCCGCCTCGGCCGCCAGAGCCAGCAGTTCGTCAGTGGTGTCGCCCCTGGCGGAGACGACCACGACGACCGGAAGGCCGGCGGCCCGGGCCCGTGCCACCCGTCGTGCCACCGCGTGGATCTGATCGAGTGACGCGAGGGAACTGCCGCCGTACTTCTGCACCAGGACGCCGTCCCGCAGTTGACTCACAGCACCGCCTCTCAGCTCGTTCTCCTCGGTACAGAGACTTGGGCAGAGGCCTATCGAACTGATTAAGAGGCTGTTCCTAGTCGCTATTGGTCAGGACCTGGAGCCAGGATGCGGCGAGCTGTTTGAAGACATCACGCTCGGCACGCAACCGGCTGTTCTCGCGCTCCAGTTCACCGAGCCGGTCCGCGGTGGCGTCGGTGCCGGGCGCGGCACCGGGTGTTGGCACCGGGACCGGCTGCGCCACCGAGGGGGTGTGCAGCGGCTCCGAGTCACCGGCGAGGATCGCCGCCTCCAGGGAGCGCAGGCCCTCCCCCGGTTCGAGGCCGAGCTCACCTGCGAACCTGGCCCGTATCGCGCGGAACACCTCCAGGGCGTCCGCCTGCCGCCCCGAGCGGTAGAGCGCGAGCATCAGCTGGGCGCCGAACCTCTCGCGGAAGGGATGCTCGGCGGCATGATCGCGCAGCTCACCGATGATGGTGTGGTGCCGCCCCAGGCTCAGTTCGTGCTCGAGGCACTCCTCCACCGCAGAGAGCCGCTCCTCCTCCGCGAACGCCGCCGCGTTGCGCACCCGCGAACTCTCCAGCCCGGCGGCGACCGGGCCGTGCCACAGCTCCAGCGCCTCACGCAGCAGCGCGACGCTCTCGTCCAGCCGGCCCTCCTTTCCCATGACCCTGCTGCGGGCGACCAGATCCTGGAAGCAGTGCAGGTCCATCGTCTGCGCCGCAACGTGGAGGTGGTAGCCGGACGGTCGGGTCTCGATGACGTCCGCCAACCCGATGGCGGCGAACGCCCGGCGCAGCGACGACACGCAGATGCGTACCTGCGCGGTCGCCGAAGCTGGTGGTCCCTCGCCCCATACGGCGTCGATGATGGAGCTCATACGGACGGTTCGGTTGGCCTCCAGCATGAGTAACGCCAACAGCGTCTGCTGGCGCGGCCCTCCGAGCCGTAAGTGCGCTCCGTGGTGCTCGACCCGTACAGGGCCGAGAATCCGGAAGTTGATGTCCCCCATGGATATCCCCCGTCTCGGCCAAAACGCCTGGTCCCCGCCAGCCTCGCATCGCCGGAGGATGCCCGCCATGCCCGCTTTGATAGTTAGTCAATAGGCGCTCGGGGACCGGCGGCCCTGATCTGACACAGAGCGGAAACGGAAGACGCGCCTCCTGCGCCGGGCTGCCTAGCATCGCGGCTCCTGACCACTTCCGGTGGTGCCGCTCGAGCAGTCGGGCCGGCAATGTCCGCCGGGCGTCCCGTACGGAGTGAGACGAGCACATGCGCACACCCAGGACCTCAACAGCGGGCTCGGCGGGCCGCTGGGCCTCCGTCATCGGTCTGGCCACCACCGCCATCCTGATCGCCGCCGTCCCTGCCGTGGCCCATGTCAGCGTCCAGCCGGGCCAGGCCGAGCAGGGCGGATACAGCGCGGTGGTGTTCCGCGTCCCCAACGAGCGCGACGACGCGGCGACCGTGAAGATCCAGATCGATCTGCCGGCCCAGCACCCGCTGTCCTCCGTGCGCATCAAGGAGGTACCCGGCTGGAAGGCCGAGGTGACCAAGTCCAAGCCGTCCAGGCCTCTTTCCTCGCACGGCAAGCAGGTCACGGAGGCCGTCACGCGGATCGTGTGGTCCGGAGGGCGGATCGCGCCGGGTCAGTACCAGGAGTTCCCGGTCTCCATGGGTGCGCTGCCCGAGGACGCCGAGGCGCTGGTCTTCAAGGCGCTGCAGACATACGAAGGGGGCGAGGTCGTGCGCTGGATCGAGGAGCCCCGGGCCGGGGGCGAGGAGCCGGAACATCCCGCTCCGATACTGCGGCTGGTCAAGGGCGCGGGTGAGGACGGGCACGGTGCCAAGCAGACGGGCGCCCATGCGGCAGATGCCGGGGCCACGCCCGCGCCGACGGCCTCTGCGTCCGACTCCACCGCGCGGGCCGTGGCCTGGATCTCGCTCGCGGTGGGTGTGACCGGCACCGCGCTCGGTGTGTTCGGTCTGCGTCGCGGACGCGCCGCGGGCCGGTGAACACCCCGGTGGCTGCTGACCGTCGCGGCCGGACGCGCCGTGACCGCATCGTCGCGCTGCTCCTCGGGCTCGCCCTGCTGACCGCCGGCCTGCTCGTGGTGGTGGGCAGCGCGTCGCCGGCCAAGGCACACGGACTGCTGGAGTCCTCCTCCCCGGCGACCGGCGCGGTCGAAACAATGGCACCGGCAACCGTGTCGCTGCTCTTCAACGAGGGAGTGGAGCTGCGCCGCGACGCGGTGCTGGTCCTCGACCCCCGGGGCGAACCGGTGCACAGGGGCAAGGCCGAGTTCGCCCGCGGCAGCGACAGACGGGTGGAGATCCCGCTGAAGAGCGGCCTCATGGAGGGCACGTACACGGTTGCCTGGCGGGTGGTCTCGGCCGACTCGCACGCCATCAGCGGTGCCTACACCTTCTCCGTCGGAAAACGGTCACCGACCGCGGTCGACGCCTCGGCGCTGCGGGTGCGCGGGGATCCGGTGGTGCGCTGGGTGTACGACACTCTGCGCGGGGTCGCGTTCGCCGCGTTCGCGCTGCTGACCGGCGCGGGCGCCTTCCTGCTGCTGTGCCGCCCCGAGGGCGGCAGCCGCACCTGGGCGCGCCGGCTGGCGATCGGCGGCTGGAGCGGTGTGCTGCTCTCCGCGATGGGGCTGGTCGCACTGTACGGCCCGTACGGAGAGGGGCTCGAGCTCACATCGGTCTGGGAGCGCGACGTGCTGAGCCGCACCCTCGATTCGAAACTGGGGCGGGCCCTGTCCCTGCGCGTCCTGCTGCTGGCGCCCGCCGCGGCGTTCCTCATGACGCGGCTTCGCCCGGGCGGGCCGCCGGGCCGCTGGATCCGGGCGGGCGGGGCGCTGCTCGTGCTCGGCCTGGCCGCCACCTGGTCGGTGACCGGGCACGCGGGTGCCGGCCGTGAGGAGGCACTGTTCGACGTCCCGGTCGCCGTGCCCATGGACAGCGCGCATCTGGTGGCGATCGCCTTCTGGCTGGGCGGGCTGGCCTGTCTGCTGCCCGCGCTGCGCGCGTGCACGGCCGCAACGGCGGAGCGTTTCTCCCGGCTGGCTCAGTGGTGCGTGGCGGTGATGGTGCTGACCGGTCTGTACGCCTCGTGGCGGCAGCTGGGCAGATGGTCGGACCTGACCGGCACGGCCTACGGCCGACTGCTGCTGATCAAGGCGAGTCTGGTCGCGGTGGTCCTCGCGGTGGCGTTCTTCTCGCGGCGCGCGGCGCGGCGGATGCGGGCCACGGCGGACGCACTTGACGCACCCCGATCGGCCCGGGACCCTGAACCTGCCCGAGACCCCGAACCTGCCGGAGGACCCGACGCACCCGGTGTCACCCGGGTACGGAAGGGACTGCGGCGCTCCGTACTGACGGAGGTCGTCGTATCCGTCGCCGTGGTGGCGGTGACCGCCGCGCTGACCGGGACCGCTCCGGCCCGGGAGGAAGCCCGCAGCCGGCAGGCGGGACCGCAGGACACCGCGATGGGGCACCCCGCCCGTACCGTCTCCCGGGTGCGCCTGCCCTTCGACACGGGCGGGCCGGGCGGACGGGGCGAGGTGTCGGTGGGCCTGTCCCCGGGTGTGGCGGGCCGCAACGAGGTGGGGTTGCTCGTCTTCGGCACCGACGGCCAGCTGAAGGACGTGGCGGAGGCGACGGTGCGGTTCGCCCTGCCCGAGCGGGGGATCGGACGGCTCGACGTACCACTCGTCCACCAGGGCACGGGCCGCTACACGGGGCAGCAGGCCCAGCTGTCCGTGGCCGGGCGGTGGCAGGTGACGGTGACCGTCCGGACGTCCGACATCGACCAGCGGGAAGTGACGGGGCAGATCACCGTCCGTCCAGCCGGAAACTGACATATTCGCCCGAACACACATGCCGGTCGGCCGGCTGACCCTGCATGCTGCTCCTGCGTTCACGCGAGGCCGGTGACTGACCGCTCCGGCCCAGCTGCCCACGGGACTCCCGACCGGCGCACGGTCCCCCCTCCAGTCGCTGGGACGCCTCGTACGCGCGGGGCGTACTCAGCCATGTCCTTCCGGGAAGAAGCCATGATTTCTCGTCGTTCCCTTCTCAGAGCCGGTATCGGCACGGCCGCTGCGGTCGGTGGCGGAGGCCTGGTGGCGCCGCTGCTGACCGCGGGCGTGGCCCGCGCCGCCGATCTCGATCCGGCGACCATCGTCAAGTACGCGGTGCCGATGCCGCTCATACCGGTGCTGAAGCCGTCGATGGTATCCGCCGGCACGTCCTACTACGGCGTGACCATGCAGGAGACCGCGGCGCAGATCCTCCCCGGTGCCAAGACCCGGGTCCTGACGTACGGCGGTTCCTTCCCCGGTCGTACGATCAAGGCGACGACCGGCCGGCACACGGTGGTCAGGCAGGTCAACGCACTGGACTCGCCGACCGCCGTCCATCTGCACGGCGCGCATGTCCCGCCGGAGCACGACGGCTCCCCGATGGACCTCATCGCCCCGGGCGGCCGGCGCAACTACACCTATCCGAACACCCAGTCGCACGCGAATCTGTGGTTCCACGACCACGCGCACCACTACGAGTCCGAGCACGTCTACCGCGGTCTGTCCGCGTTCTACCTGCTCACCGACCGTGCCGAACAGAACCTGCCGCTTCCTTCGGGCGAGTTCGACGTGCCGATCCTGCTGCGCGACGCCCGCTTCGACGCGGACAACCAACTCGTCTACGTCATGGACGACTTCCTGAACCGCAACACCATCCTGGTCAACGGCAAGCCCTGGCCGTACTTCCAGGTGGCCGCGCGCAAGTACCGCTTCCGGGTGCTGAACTCCACCAATCTGCGGTTCCTCACCCTCAAGTTGTCCAACGGAGGCTCGTTCACACAGATCGGCTCCGACGGCGGTCTGCTCGCCACGCCCCACGAGACGAACGAGCTGAAGCTGTCGGCCGGTGAGCGCGCCGACATCGTCATCGACTTCGCCCAGTACCCCGTCGGCACCTCGATCGAGCTCATCAACGAGCAGGGTCCGGGGCCGATGGAGCACGTCGGCAAGGTGATGCGCTTCGACGTCACCCGTACCGCGAAGGACGACAGTTCGGTTCCCGCCACGCTGCGCACTCTGCCCGCTCTCGCAGCCGCCACCGTCAACCGCACCATCGACCTGCGGATGGACGAGGACGGCCGGCCGGAGCCCAAGGCGTACATCAACGAGAAGCTCTACGACCCGAATCGTGTCGACACCGAGATCCGCTACGGCACGACCGAGATCTGGACCGTCCGCAACGTCAACCAGTTCGCTCCGCACAACTTCCATATGCATCTGGTGCAGTTCCGGGTGCTGGAGCGCAACGGCCGGCCGGTCACCAGTGGCCCGGAGAGCGGGCTGAAGGACACCATCACGCTCACCGCCGGAGAGACCGTCAAGCTCCAGGCCACGTTCACCGGTTACCGGGGTGAGTACGTCTACCACTGCCACATGTTCGATCACGGTGCCATGGGCATGATGGCCACCATGAAGATCGTCTGAGGCCGCGGGGCGGGTCTCCTCCCGCCCCGCGCAACGGCCGGCGTCATACGTGACCAAGTCCGTTCCGGCCGTTTGTCGGCCTGTCACCGGTGCGGAAGAGTCAGCCGCGGCCCACACGCCACCGACACCATTCAGGCCATAGACGCCTCGGTGTGCCAGCCCCGGCGGCACACCCGCACATCCAGTCAGAGGGAGCACACGCACGTGACGAACGTCGCCGTCGTTTACTACTCGTCCACGGGTCAGGTCCACCAGCTGGCCCGGGCGGCCGCCGAAGCCGCGGAGAAAGCGGGTGCGGAAGTCCGCCTCCGCCAGGTGGCCGAGCTCGCTCCGGAGGACGCCATAGCGTCGAACCCGGCCTGGGTCGCGCACCGTGACGCCACCCGGGATGTCGCGGTGGCCGCGGTCGAGGACCTGGAGTGGGCGGACGTCGTCCTCTTCGGCAGCCCGACCCGCTTCGGACTGCCGGCCGCCCAGCTCAAGCAGTTCATCGACACCACCGGCGGGCTCTGGGCACAGGGCAAGCTGGTGAACAAGGTCGTCTCCTCGTTCGTCTCCACGTCGACCGTGCACGGCGGTCAGGAGTCGACCATCCTCGCGCTGAACAACACGTTCTACCACTGGGGCTCGATCATCGTTCCTCCGGGCTACGCGGACCAGGTGCAGTTCGCCGCCAGCAACGGCAACCCCTATGGCGCCAGCAGTGTTTCCGCCAACGGCACCCAGGAAGCCACCTCGGACAACCTGGCCTCGGTCGCCTTCCAGGCCACCCGCTGCGTGGAGATCGCCTCGGCTCTCCAGCGCGGTCTCGCCACGGCCTGATCCGTACCGGCCCGGGCGGCGCCGGCCGGTGCGACACGGCGGACCACCGCGTCGTGTCCGGCCGGGAGCCCCGGCCACGCCGCTCGCCGAGCCGCCCGGTCCTCGCCTGTCTCCATCACGCCCGGCCCCAGGGGAGTGCACCGCCATGGCCCTCAGCAACGACCACGCCACGCGCCGCCGCGGCCCGCTGCCGGAGGAAACCGGCCCGCTGCCGCAGGACCGGGCGCCGGGCACCGCCGGTCCCGCCTTCTGCGTCCTGCTGGGTCCCGACTACGCGGGCAAGTCATCGGCACTGGCACATCTGCGGCGCTCGTCGGCCCCCTGGCGGCTGCTCTCGGCCGACGACGCCTTCCTCGCCCCTGAGCACGCCCTCATCGGCAGACTGCGCCGGGACGTCGTCAGGGATGTCGCGGTGGCCGGGGAGGACACCTGGTCGCCGGATTTCTTCGCCACCATGCTCCAGACAGCCGTTCTCCATCTGCGCGACCGGCTGTTGCACGACGACCCGGGCCGCCCGGCCGTCGTCGACTCGTACTACTACAAGCTGCTGGCCAAGTGCCGGCTGGCGGGTGCGGAGGACAACCCGATGGTCACCTGGTGGCGGTCCTTCCCCCGGCCGCGCCGAGTGATCTATCTCGATGTGACACCCGGGAGTGCCTGGGCCCGCTCGCATCAGGGCGCGGACCTCAACTGCCTCGAGTACTACGGCGCCCGGCCGGAGCGCGAGGAGTTCGAGCGTTATCAGAACGATCTGGCCAAGACCATGCGGGACGAGATCCGTGGACTGCCGGTGACCGTGATCGGCGAACAGGACGGGCCCGCACGGACCGCTGAGGCGATACGGAGAGTGCTCACCCATGAGCTCGGCTGAATCCAGTACGGACACCGGTGGACTGCGCCGCTACCGCGAGCGCGTCTTCGGCGAGCGGCGGCGGCTGCGGGCCGCCTTCGCCGACGCGGCAGGCCACCAGCGCCGCGTCCTGGAGGACCTGCTGGAGTTCAACGCCGGTACGCAGTACGGCCTGAAACACGGGTTCGGCCGTGTGCGCACCCTGGAGGACTACCGCAGGGCGGTACCGGTGCAGAGCTACGGGGACCTGGCGCCGTGGATCGAGCGTGCCGCGGCCGGGGAGACGAACGTGCTCACCGCGGACCGGCCGGCACTGTTCTTCACCAGCAGCGGCAGCACCGGAGCGCACAAGAAGATCCCGGTCACTCCCCGTTTCATGCAGACGACCTTCTTCCCCTTCTACTTCGCCGCCTGGGCACCGCTCATCGAGCACTTCCCCGATGTGCTCGAGAACCCGGACGCGGTCCTCAATCTCAAGCACGACCCGCTGGCCGCGCCGCCCACCACCGCATCCGGCCGCCCCCATGTCGGCGCCAGCCAGGTCGATTTCGGGGCGAAGTTCGGTGAGCCGCTGTCCGCCGAACCGGGCACGGGTGCCCGGTGGGGGACACTGCCGGTCCCGGTGGAGGCGGGCGAGCACCTGGAGAAGATGTATCTGCGGCTGCGCCTCGCGGTGGAGAGCGACGTCCGCTGTGTGATCGGTATCAATCCGGCGATGGTCGCGGCGGTCCCGTACCAGCTGAACCTGTGGTGGAGCCGGATCGTCAAGGAGGTCCGCGACGGCACCCTAAACGGGCAGCCGCACACCACCCCCAATCCGCGGCGTGCGGCCGAGCTGGAGCGGTACGCCGAACGCCATGGCACCGTACGGCCGGCGCACATCTGGCCCCACATGCGCGCACTGTTCTGCTGGACGACCGGGGTCGCCTCGCTCTATCTGCCGCGGCTGCGCGAGGAGTACGGGGCCGGCGTGACGCTGCTTCCCGCACCCGTGGCCGCCTCGGAGGGACCAGTCGGCGTGGCCCTGGACCGGCATCCGTCCGCCGGAAGCCTGGTGGTCACCGCCTCCCTGTACGAGTTCGCCGACGCCGATGGGGATCTCGGCCCGGACACCCCGACCCTGTTGCAGCACGAACTCGAACCGGACCGCGACTACCACGTGATCTTCAGCCATGTCGGGGGCCTGTACCGCTACGCGGTCGGTGATGTCGTACGCGTCGTCGACCGCGCGGAGGGCGTGCCCCGGCTCGAGTACACCGGCCGCAGCACCCGCTCCGACCACGCCGGGGAGCGGCTGCGCGACGCACAGGTGATCAGGGCGCTGCGCTCGGCGCTCGGCGCCACGGGGCTGGAGGTGACCAACGCCGCCTGCCGGGTGGCACCCCCCGGACGGCGTGCCGCGGCATACGAGTTCGCGGTGGCACCCCGTATCCCGTGGAGCGAGGACGAGGCCCTGCGCTTCACCGCGCTGCTCGACGAGGCCATCGGCCAGGAGTCGCCCGGCTACCGCACAGCCCGCGCCGACAACCGACTCGGGGCCCTGTCGCTGCTGCGTCTTGACCCGGCGGCGTTCCTGCACGACTGGCAGGAATCGGTCGGCGGCGGCATCCGGCCCACTCAGGTCAAGGACCGGCTCTTCAGGCAGGACGCCGGGCAGTGGGAACGGCTGACCGGCACTCAGGCCGGCACTGCGACCGGCACCGACGAACGCATGGAGGGATGTAAGGCATGACTGCTGCACTGGACGCCGTCGAGCGGACCGCGCTGCTCACTGCGGCTCTGCGAGCCGCCGAGACCCTGCGCGAGGACCGGCTCTACGAGGACCCGTATGCCGCGGTGCTGGCCGGTGAGATCGGCCCCGCGCTGCTCGCCGAGATACGCAACGCGACCTTCCCGGCCGGCCGCGAGCGCTCCGTGCCCAGCACCCCCGACTACAACGCGATCCGCACGCGGTTCTTCGACGACTACCTTCAGCGGGCCGCCGAGGATCCGGCCACCACCCAGATCGTGCTGGCCCCCGCCGGCATGGACTCGCGTGCCCACCGCCTCACGTGGCCGGACCGTGTCCGCTGGTTCGAGATCGACCGGCCGGCCGTGCTGGCGTACAAGGAGGAGCGGCTCGGCGGGGCCGCGCCCGGCGTGGACCACCGCAAGGTCGCCGTCGACCTCACCTCGCCCGACTGGGAACAGAGCCTCCGAGCGGCCGGATACGACCCCACGCTCCCGTCGACCTGGCTGCTCGAAGGGCTGCTCTACTACATCCCCGAGGCGGACGCGCACCGTATCCTCCAGCGGGTCGCCGCGATCTCGGCGCCCGGCAGCCGTATCGCGGCCGACATCGTCAACTCCGCGGCACTGACCCTGCCTCATATGCGCGCTCTGCTGGATGTGTTCGCGGACTGGGGTTGTCCCTGGCTCTTCGGCACCGACGAGCCCGAGGCCCTCTTCGAGAGCTGCGGATACACGGCGCAGGCGCTCCAGCCCGGCGAAGAGGGCGCCGGCTTCGGCCGCTGGCCCGACCCGGTGCCGCCGCGCACGGAGCGCGATGTCCGGCGGGTGTTCTTCGTCCACGGCAGGCGGCGCTGACGTGCCCACCGCGGTCATCGTCGGTGGCAGTGTCGCCGGTCTCGCCTCCGCCCTCGCGCTGTCCGGAATCGGCTACCGCGTCCTGGTCCTCGAGCGCGCGGCGCCCCCGCCCCAGTGGTCCGTAGCGGAGGCGGCCGGACGCTGGCGGCGCCCCACGGTCCCTCAGGGCATCCACTCCCACACACTCACCTCGCTCGGCGTACGCGTGCTGCGGGAGCGGGCACCTCAGGTGCTGGCCGGGGCCCGGGCGGCGGGGGCGCCGACGCTGGATCTCACCGGCACCGTGCCGGCGGGAGCCACGGACGGCGCGCGGGAGCCCGGCGACGAGGAACTGGTCGCGCTCGGCTGCCGCCGCTCCAGCCTGGAGCTCATCCTCTACCGGGCGGTGTGCGCGCTTCCCGGTGTCACCGTCCGGCACGACTCGGCGGTGGGCGGCCTGGAACTCGACCCCGGGCAACACCGGGTACGCGCCGTCGTCACCGCGGCCGGCACGCGGGTGCCCGCCGATGTCGTCGTGGACGCCACCGGACGCCAGGCACTGTCCCGTACCTGGCTGCGTATCGCCGGAGTCCCGGTCGCCGACGACAGGACGAGCCCGTCGGGGCTGAGCGGCTACACCCGCTTCTACCGCCTGATCGCGGCCGAACTGCCCGGGCCGCTCGGCCGCGGGAACGCCGCGGGCGACATATGGGACCACTACGCCGGAGTGCTGCACCCCGGCGACAACGACACCTTCTCCATCGCCCTGGCCACGCTGCCCGGCGACCGGTCGATGGCGGGGCTGCGGTCCCGGGCCGGTTTCACCGCGGTGGCACGTGCCACTCCGGGTCTTGGCCCCTGGCTGGAGGACGGAGTGAGCGAGCCGATCTCCCCGGTCCACGCCATCACCAGCCCTCCCAACACCCTGCGTGGCACGGCCACTTCGCACCAGCGTCCGGTCGCGGGGCTTTTCCCCGTCGGTGACGCGGCCTGTGTCACCAACCCGCTCTTCGGGCGCGGGATGTCGCTCGCACTCGACCACGCCTTCCGCCTCGCCGATGTGCTGGCCGTGCACCAGGACATCGACACCACCCAGCGCCGGGCCGTCGCCCGTATGACGCAGGAGCTGTTCCTGCCCTGGTACGAGCAGTCCACCGCGGCCGACCGTGTCCGTGTCGCCCGCTGGCGGGCCGCCGTCAACGGCACTCCCCTGCCGCCGGTGCCGGACGCCGGCTCCGGCCTGCCCACTGCCGAGGAGGTGGCTTCGGCGGCCCGCGTCGACGGTGTCGTATGGCGGGGACTCACCCGCATGCTGATGACCCTGGCCACACCGGCGGAGGTGTTCGGCGACGACAAGTTCGTGGCACGGGTGAGGCAGGCCGGCGGTCCGGCGGCGCGGCGTGAGGGCCCCACGCGCGGCCATCTGCTGCGCCTGCTCGCCGAAGCGCAGGGGGCTGTTGTATGACCGCCGTGACCACGGCGCCCGAGCCGTACGCTCTACCCACCGACCGCCGCCGTGTCCTGCTGGCGCCGATCACGGTGACGCCGTCCAAGCCGCTCACGCCGAGTCATCTCAAAGGACTGCTGTGGACGGATGTGATGTACCGGGCCACGTGTCACCTCGCCGACGTCACCTACCGCTACAGCCACACCACCTACCATCCGACGGAACAGACCCTGGGTTTCTGGGAGTTCGCCGACCGCACTCGCGGTGACAGCGACTACAGCGGTCTGACCGAGGACGAGATCGGCGAGCTGTACGTGGACTTCCGTGCCGCGGCGCAGCCCGCGCCCGCCCAGGCGCTGCGCCCGTACGCGGAGGCCGCCGAGGCGGGCTGGGTCCATCCCGCGAGCGCCAGGGTGCTGGAGCTGTGGGCCGGGCACTATGCGGGCCTGGGGCTGCACGATCCGGGTCTGCTCGTCCACCAGCCGCCGGGGCTCGGCCTCGAGGACACCCTGGCCTGGCTCGACACGCTGGGCATGTGCCTGGACCAGCGGCAGGTCGGCGGGCCGGTGTATCTCGATCTGACGCGGTACGGGCTGCCACTGCGGCAGCTGGTCACCGCCGACGGCCGCCCCAACTACCTGGCCTGCGCACTGCGGGAACTCCTCGCGCTCGCCCCCGGCTTCGACGAGGTCGTCCTGCTGTACGACAGTGAGCTGGACCCGGACTACCAGTTGCTCGCCCGGGTGCTCAACGCGCTCGGCCCGGATGTCCGGCGTGTGCCCGTCGGCCGGGTGCCCATCGACGGCCGTATCCGCTCCGCCCGGCACGGCGGCTGGCAGGACCACCAGGCCAGGACGCTGTTGGCCGCGGCCCAGGCGCAGCACGACGAGCCAGTGGTGCACCTCGGCGTACGGCTGTACTTCATCGCCGTGCTGGGCCCCGGGCAGCAGCAGTCGTTCCGTGCCGATCTGCTGCACCAGTGCTTCCGGCGCGCCGAACGGCTTCTGGCCGCCGCCGGGCAGGAGCCGCCGGCCGCGCTGGCCGAGCGGCTGGCGCGACACCGCAAGGACCATCTGTACGTCGACCCCTACCGGCTGACGTCGCATCTGCTGGGCAAGCGACGCGCCCCTGCCTCGCTCGACCTGCTCACGGCGGTGTTCCTGTGACGCCCGCCCAGACAGAACTGTGCGCGGCGGCAGCGCGGCGGATCGCGTCGGTCCGCCCCGATCTGGCCGGGCGCCATGACCTCACGTCCCTGCCGGGCCTGATGGCGGCTCGGGCCGATATCGCCGCGCAGGGCGACGACGGGGGAGTCACGGCCACCGTGGTCGTCCGGCACCTCGATCTCGCGGAGTGGATCCGGGCCTCCTGTGCGTTCGCCTTCGGGCTCGACGCGTCGACGGCGGCCGCGTGGCGCCGGTCGTTCACCCGTACCGTCTTTCTCGCGGGAAACCCCGCCCACCTGCGCGAACGGTTCTCCTTCGCGCACGTCGCCGAGGATCTCTCCGTCGCCTGGACCGCGCCGGCCCCTGCCGCGCAGTCGGCCTCCCTGGGCAGACTGCTCAAGCTGTTCGACGGCCCCGCCGCGCTGCCGGCTCGCGCGGACAGCCTGATAGAGCTCCCCGCGAGCCGCGGCGTGCGCAGTCGGCCGAGCGTCCATCGCGAGCTGTTTGTGGCCGTCGCCGGATGCACCGTCTCCGACGCTCTGGTCCACCTCAACCACGTCCTGGCCGAAGCCGTGCTGGACGGACTGATCGCCCCCGGTGACCGGCTGACGCTCCGGCAGGTGCCCCGGCTGGTCGGGGTGCCCGCACGGCTCGTGTCCCTGCGCGTCGTCACCGAAAGCCCCGGCCGGCTGAAGGCCGCCGCCGGACTGTCCGAGGAGGCTCTCCTTGTCTGAACCGACCCGACCCGATCCGACCGCCCCACCCGGCCCGACGGAGCCCGGCCCGACCGCGCCGGACCCGACCGCGCCCACCGCTGCCACCGCTGCCACCGCTGCCACCGGGCGAGGCGTACGGCTCGGCTACCACGGTTCCGCCGAAGTGGCCTCCCGCGTCATCAGGACCGCCGGATGGGACGAGTCGGCGGTACGACTGAGCCAGTACGACATCGCCGACCCGTTCGCGGAGCTGCGCCGGGGCACGCTGGACGTGATGATCGTCAAGTTCGGGCTGAGGGAGCCGGATCTCGTCACCAGCCGGGTGCTGACGTACGACGCCCGTGCCGCGGTCGTGGGCGCCGACCACCCCGTCGCCGCCCACGGCTCGGTCTCCGTCGAGGATCTCGCCGACTACGACGCCTTCGACTGTCCCGGCAAGCTCCCCGGCTATGTGTGGGACGAGGTCGTTCCGCGGCACACCCCCGCCGGGCGCCCCATCCACCGCAGGCACCAGGTCACCGACGTGCCCACGATGATGCGTCTGGTGGCCGGGGCGGGCGCGGTGCACATCTCGCTCGTCTCGCTCGCGGACATCGCGCCGCCCGCCGTTCGTATCGTCCCGATCGACGACCTGCCGGCCGCCCCGGTGACCCTGGCCTGGTGCCGCGGCCGTGAACTGCCCGCCCCTGTGCACGACTTCATCACCGCGGCCGAGGCGGGGGCGAGCCGATGACCGCGCACCGGGGTCCAAAGGACCGGGCCGGGATGCCCGTGGTGCTGCTGCACGCCCTCTCGCTCCACTCGTCGATGTGGCAGGCGCAGCAGCGTGCCCTGAGTGAACGCGGCCACCCCGTGGTCGCCTTCGACCAGCGCGGCTTCGGTTCGGCGCCGCTCGGTGACGCCCGGCCCTCGCTCGATGTGGTGGCCGACGACCTGGCGCGCGTGCTCGACGCGCGGGGTATCGGCCGGGCCGTGCTCGCCGGATCGTCCATGGGCGGCTACGTCGTCATGGCCTTCCTGCGCAGGCACCCCGACCGGGCCGCCGCGGTGGCACTGCTGTCGGCCCGCGCCACCGCCGACACCCCCGAGGTGCGTGAGCAGCGGCTGCGGTTCGCCGAGGCGGTCATGGCCGACGGGGTGCGGGACGCAATGCTCTCGCAGGTCACGCCCCGGCTCCTCGGTGCGACCACGCGCGGCGCCCGGCCCGACGTCCTGGCGCGGGTGCTCGAAGATGCCAGGGCTGCGGACCCGGCCGCCCTGGCCTGGGCGCAGCGGGCCATCGCCGCGCGACCGGACGACACCGACACCCTGCGCGCCACCCGGGTGCCCGCCGTGGTCATCGCCGGGGACGAGGACGAACTCGTCTCTGCCGAGGAATCCCGGCACAGCGTGAACGCGCTGCCCCAGGGGGAGTTGGTCACCGTCGAAGGCGCCGGTCATCTGCAGCCGCTGGAAGCCCCCGGCGCTGTCACCGCGGCGCTGTGCGCGCTCCTGGACAGGATCGAGGTCCCCGCTTGCTGACCGACGACCACGAGGCCTGGGGTTACACCTCGTCGACCGGGCTGGGTTTCACTCACCACACCATCGTCGACTCGCACTTCAGGGCATGCGAGAAGCCCTATCTGCACCTCCTCGAACAGGCCGGTGTCGAGCGCGGGCAGCATGTTCTGGACGCCGGCTGCGGCGCCGGCGACTTCATTCCCCGTCTGGCCGCACTCGTCGGCCCGACGGGCCGCGTCACAGCTGTCGATCTCGCCGAGGAGAACGCGGCGCTCGCCGCTCGGCGCGTCCAGGAGCAGCAGCCCGTCTGCCCGGTGGACGTCCAGCAGGGGACCGTGCTCGCTCTCCCCCACCCGGACGACTCCTTTGACACCGTCTGGTGTTCCAACACCGTGCAGTATCTCGACGACTGCGAACTCGATGCCGCACTCGCGGAGATGATGCGGGTCACCCGGCCCGGCGGTACGGTCGCCGTCAAGGACCTCGACGCCCATCTCATCACCGCCCGGCCCGGGGACCCGTACCTGTTCACGGATTTCTTCCGCGCCGCGGGATCCGCGCCGGGCTACGCCCGCCAGCTGCTGCGCTCCCGTGAGCTGTACCGCCGGATGAAGCGGGCGGGGTTCACCGGCGTACGGCAGCAGACACTCCTGATCGAGCACCACGCCCCGCTGTCCCCGGCCGCGCAGGAGTTCTACAAGTCCGCGTGCGCCCAGCTGGCCGGGCAGGCGCTGCAGTTGGGCCTGAGCGCGCAGTGGCAGCGCTATCTGGACCCCGGCAGCTCCGCGCATCCTCTCGACGACCCCGACGGATACATCAGCGAGGGCAATGTCCTGGCGGTCGGGTCGGTGCCGCACACGGGCGTACGGCAATGAGCCGTGCCCGGAAGCCGGCCGGACCGCACCTCTTCGCCTGAGCACCGTCCCTCCGGCAACCACCGTGCTCTTTCGGCCACCGTTCGCCGCCGTGTGCCGGTGGGCGCGGGCTGCATCCGCGCCCGCCTGCCCGGGGCGGCGGCGCGGCGTGCGGGGGTGGTGGGCCGACGACCATGTCTGCGTCGATCATGGTGGCTGGTGCACCTCGTGTGGCGACCGCTCCCCCGGCGACGGTGAACAGGCAGCCGACTTGGGCTGCCTGATCGTGAGCGAGGGTAGCGGTGAAGGGACCTGATCTGTCATCTGTGCCGGTGGACCCCGACATGGGGCTTCCGGGAATCCGGCGCCGTCCGGAACGCTCCGTCCCGCATCCGCCGGTGGGCGACGACATCGTCGGCGAGCTGTGCTCGCTGATGTTCGCCTCGTTGCCCAGGAAGGACCAGCGGCTCCGGGGCGAGCAGTACGTCCGCGGGCTGCTGACCGCCCAGGGCCGTAAGTCGGTCCGCAATATCGCCGCGCAGTCCGGCGGCGGGTCGGTGGTGCAGAGCCTGCATCACTTCGTCTCCAGCTCCACGTGGGACTGGCTGCCGATGCGGGCGGCGCTCGCCTCCCACGTGGAGCAGACCGCCCCGCCGATGGTGTGGGTGGTGCAGGCACTGGCGATACCCAAGTCGGGTGAGCATTCGGTGGGTGTGGGGCGGCGGTTCGTGCCGCAGCTGGGCCAGGTGATGCGCGGACAGCACGCGCTCGGTGTGTGGTTCGCCGCGCCGCAGATGAGTTTTCCGGTCAACTGGCGGCTGCTGCTGCCCGAGCAGTGGACACGCGACGCGGAGCTGCGGCGCCGTGCCGAGGTGCCGGAGAGCGCGTCGGCCGAGTCGGTGGAGGACGGCGCCGTGGCCGCGGTGCTGGAGACCCTGCGGTACGGGGGAGTCAAGCGGCGGCCCGTGGTGCTGGACATCCCCGGAACCTGGGCGAACTCGGTGGTGCTGCGCCACTTCGCGAGATGCGGGCTTCCGGTCGTGGCACGCACCGGGCCGGGCACCCGGCTGCTGGTGGCCGATCCGGCGATGCCCGGGTACGGCGCCGGGCCGCTGTCCGCCGAGAAGATCCTGATGTCGGTGCGGGGACTGCGCCGGGCCGTGGAGTGGGAGGACCCGGCGAGCGGTGCGAGCCGGACCTCGTCGGCCGCCATGATCCGGGTCACGCCGGCCGACGGCACGGCGACGGCCACGCAGCGGCCGCTGTATCTGCTCGGCGACTGGGAGGACCAGTGGCGGCCCCCGGCCAAGCTGTGGCTGACCGATGTCGCCGCGCCCGTCGGTGGCCTGCTGCGGCTGACCAGGGTGACGCACCGGGTCTCGCGGGACCTCGCCGTGGTGGGTGACCGGGTGGGGCTGAGGGACTTCGAGGGGCGCTCGTTCCGCGGCTGGCATCGTCACACCACGCTGGCATCGGTGGCGCATACGGCGTCCCTGCTGGCGGGCATCGCGGACGAGTCCGCCTCGTACACCGGCCGGCAGGGCCGGCTGTCCGCCTGACGGCCGGGGTGAGCCGGCCACCGGCGGACACGCGGACGGTGTCCGCGGAGCACCTGCCCCGGGCCGGGCGCGCCGGGGCGTCACCGGCCCCGCGAAGCTCTGCCCCGGTTCCCCGGGCGACTTGACGCACTGCGGTCGGGGCAGTGGCCGTTTCCCCGGGAAATCTGCATTCTTTCATTCATCCTGCGAGCCTCGGCGGATGCATTCGCGTTCATTTTCCGATTCGCCCGATCCATCTCGTCGGCCCATGCGTTCGCGATGCACAGCATTCCGATCGACGGCATCGATCCCGCGCTCTTCGGCCTCCTCCACAGCACCCTTGAGCTGCGACGAAGCCGAAGCGCGACGATGCGATATCCCCGCACATCCTCCCGAGGCCCATGCCCTGTCCCGCCACTTCTTCCCCACTTGACGAATTAGAACCCACGCCATTGCACCGGGACTTCCTCCGCGTCGATAGTCGCATTCGCACGATCGCGAATCCCAAGCGAATCACCACGAAGAGGAGCGCTCGTCATGCGCGGCCCGGTCCAGCCGGGCGCGTCACGAACGTGACCGGCGCATCGAGGTGCACTGCGACAGCCGTGACCCGGCCCCATCACTCCGACGGGGGCACCGACACTCCATCCCCCGTATGCCGGTCGTCCCCGTCGGACACCCCGCTCCCCCACGTGTCTTCCGAGAACCAGCCGTCCGCCAGCCTTGTTCCGTACGCCCTGCCTAGGGGTTTTTCATGATCGACACAGTTTCCCGTCTCCGTACGCTTCCTGCCTCGCAACAGCCCGGATGGGGCGACGACCCGAGCCTCGACGACGTCCGGCTCGACCTGAGCCGGATGCCGACTCTGGTCGACGTCGACGCCGTACGCCGGCTGCGCGCCCTGCTCATGGAGGCCGCGGCGGGCCATCTGCAGGTCCTCCAGACCGGCGACTGCGCGGAGGATCCCGCCGAGTCCACCCCGGACGATGTCACCCGCAAGGTCGCCCTTCTCGATGTGCTCGCCGGGACCATGAAGCTCGCGTCGGCCAAGCCCGTGCTGCGGGTGGGCCGGATCGCCGGACAGTACGGCAAGCCCCGCTCCTCCCCCACCGAGACCGTGGGCGGCACCGAACTGCCCGTCTACCGCGGTCATATGGTCAACCGGCCGGAGCCGGACCCGGAGCTGCGCCGCCCCGACCCGCGCCACCTGCTCACGGGCTACCGGGCCGCCAGCGACACCATGCACTTCCTCGGCTGGCGCGGCGCGTCCCTGCGCCCCGAGCTCGAGGTCCCCGTCTGGACCAGCCACGAGGCGCTCCTGCTGGACTACGAACTCCCCCTGCTGCGCCGCGAACCGGACGGCTCGCTGCTGCTGACCTCGACCCACTGGCCCTGGGTCGGCGAGCGCACCCGTCAGCTGGACGGCGCACACATCGCGCTGCTCGCCGCGATCTCCAACCCCGTCGCCGTCAAGGTCGGTCCGACCATGACGCCCGACGAACTGCTGGCCCTGTGCGAGCGTCTGGACCCCCAGCGCAGCCCCGGCCGCCTCACTCTGATCGCCCGCATGGGCGTGCAGAACGCGGCCGCCAAACTGCCCGCGCTGGTCAAGGCTGCCGCGGCCGGCGGGCACCCGGTCCTGTGGCTGTCCGACCCGATGCACGGCAATACGGTCACCGGCCCGGACGGTCTGAAGACCCGTTACGTCGAGACCGTCGTCCGCGAGGTCGAGGACTTCCAGTGCGCGGTCGCCGGGAACGGCGGCAACGCCGCCGGGCTCCATCTGGAGACCACCCCCGAGGCCGTCACCGAGTGCGTCCGCGACGCGGCGGGCCTGGACCGCCTCGGTGACAAGTACCTCAGCTTCTGCGATCCCCGTCTGAACCCGCAGCAGGCCATCGACGTCGTCTCGGCGTGGCGCGGCTGACGGACGCCCCTTCCCCCTCTCGCCGATACGGCAGTTATGGAGACAGCACACATGGAAGGCACATTCGCCCTGGTGACCGGGGCGGCCGGCGGTATCGGCGAGGCAGTCGCCCGGCTGCTCGCCGAGCGGGAGGTCACTGTCGCCGCCGTGGATCTGGATCCCGTACGGCTGGCCACGACCGTCGAGAAGCTCGTGGCCGACGGACTGCCGGTACGGGCCTATCCCGCCGATGTCACATCGAGCACCGAGGTCGAGGCGCTGATGGACAGGGTCGAACGGGAACTGGGCCCGATCGACTGTCTGGTGAACGCGGCGGGTGTGCTGCGGCTGGCAGAGGCCCGCGACCTGACCGACGAGGACTGGATCGCCACTCTCGCCGTCAACACCAACGGCGTCTTCTTCACCTCCCGCGCCGCCGTCAACCGGATGATCCCGCGCAATCGGGGGGCCATCGTCACCGTGGCGTCCAACGCCGCCGGTACCGCTCGTACGGCGATGGCCGCCTACGCCGCGTCCAAGGCGGCGGCGACGGCCTTCACCAAGTGCCTGGGCCTCGAGGTCGCCAAGCACAACATCCGCTGCAACCTGGTTGCCCCCGGCTCCACGGACACCCCGATGCTGCGCGGCATGCACACGGCACAGACCGCCGCCACCGCGTCCGTCGCCGGCGACCCCGCCGCGTACCGCGTCGGGATCCCGCTGGGCAAGGTCGCCCGTCCCGAGGACGTCGCGCACGCCGTTGCGTTCCTGCTGTCGGACCAGGCCGGCCACATCACCATGCACGACCTCACCGTCGACGGCGGAGCAGCCCTCGGGGTCTAGGGCGTGTGGGAGAACCCCGCCCGCACCGCCCCCTGGCACGCACTCCCCCGGCTACGGCTGGGAGGTGCCCCCACGCGATGTCGCCGGCGGCGCCCACGTACGTCCCGTACGAGGGCGATCCTCCGCCTTGTGCTCGCACGCCCCGGACCCGCTCCCGGATCCGGCCCGACCGACCGGACAGGACCTGGCCCAGAAAGGACCGCCCGCAGCATGGCCGGCATACCTCCCATCGAGCCCTACGACCTGCCCGAGCCGGGCGAACTGCCGCCGACCGCCGTCGACTGGCAGGCCGATCCACAACGCGCCGTCCTGCTCGTCCACGACATGCAGGAGTACTTCCTCAAGCCCTTCCCGCAGGACGCCTCGCCGGGCGAGGCCCTGGTCCGCAACGCGGCGCTCCTGCGCCGGCGGTGTGCCGGACTGGGTGTTCCGGTGGCCTACACCGCTCAGCCGGGCGGGATGACGCCCGAGCAACGCGGCCTGCTGGCCGACTTCTGGGGCCCGGGCATGCGCACCTCCCCCGAACACCGCCGGGTCGTCGAGCCCCTGGAGCCGGCCGAAGGCGACTGGGTGTTCACCAAGTGGCGCTACAGCGCCTTCTTCCAGTCCGACCTCCTGGAGCGGATGCGGGCGCACGGTCGTGACCAGCTGATCATCTGCGGTGTCTACGCCCATGTCGGCGTGCTGATGACCGCGGTGGACGCCTTCACCCACGACATCCAGCCCTTCGTGGTCGCCGATGCCGTAGCGGACTTCTCGGCCGCCTACCACCGGCTCGCCCTTCAGTACGCGGCCCAGCGCTGTGCCCGCGTCGCCGCCACCAAGTCGGTGCTCGACGAACTCGGTACGGCCGAGGCACTCCGTTGACCGCGAAAGGAACCCCCATGGCAAGGCAGACCGGCACGCCCGACCTCCTGACGCGGATCCTGGACGGCTCCGCGCCCACGTTCGCGCTGCTCCACCGCCCCGAGGCCACGGGCTGGGAAACCCTTGAAGTACTGCTGACCGACGCCGCGCCCTGCGCGTCGCTCGCCGAGCTGCCGCTGCCGGCCAGCACCGGGACCGGCGCCGGTCACGAGGTGCTCGCCCTCATTCCGTACCGGCAGATCGCGGAGCGGGGCTTCGCCTCGCACGACGACGGCGAGCCGCTGATCGCGATGAGCGTGCGCGCACAGCAGACACTGCCGGTCTCCGAGACTCTGCTGCGGCTGCCGAACGAGCCGGTGAAACTGACCGACGGCCATTTCGATGTGGCCGACGAGGAGTACGCCGACATCGTCCGCCGGGTCATCACGGACGAGATAGGCACCGGTGAGGGCGCCAACTTCGTGATCAAACGGTCCTTCACCGCGCAGCTGCCCGGTTTCTCGCCGAGCGCCGCGCTGTCCTTCTTCCGCCGGCTGATGGAACGCGAGTCAGGCGCGTACTGGACCTTCCTGGTCCACACCGGTGAGCGCACCTTCGTGGGCGCCACCCCCGAGCGACACATCAGCGTCCACGACGGCATGGCCGTGATGAACCCGATCAGCGGCACCTACCGCTATCCGTCGGGCGGCCCGACCCTCGATGGAGTGATGTCCTTCCTCGCCGACAACAAGGAGGCCGACGAGCTGTACATGGTCGTCGACGAGGAGCTGAAGATGATGGCCCGGATCTGCCCCTCGGGCGGCCGGGTGATCGGTCCGTACCTCAAGGAGATGGCGCGTCTCGCGCACACCGAGTACTTCATCGAGGGGCACACCCGACGCGATGTCCGCGACATCCTGCGCGAGACACTGTTCGCGCCGACGGTGACCGGTTCGCCGCTGGAGAACGCCGCAAAGGTGATCAGCCGCTACGAGCCCGCCGGGCGCGGCTACTACAGCGGCGTCGCCGCCCTGATCGGCAAGGACGCCTCGGGCAACCGGACCCTGGACTCCTCGATTCTGATCCGTACCGCCGACATCGCGGCGGACGGCCGGCTGCGGATCGGCGTCGGCGCGACGCTGGTGCGCCACTCCGACCCGGACTCCGAGGTGCACGAGACACGCGCCAAGGCCTCCGGGCTGCTGGCCGCGCTCGGCGAGCAGGAGCCCACCCGGTTCTCCGCACACCCCGACGTACGCGCGGCGCTGTCGGCACGCAACGACGGCATCGCCGGCTTCTGGCTCGAGGAGCCGGGCGGCCAGGACCGGGCCGTCGAGGAGCTCACCGGGCGCAAGGTGCTGGTGATCGACGCCGAGGACACCTTCACCGCGATGATCGCCCACCAGCTTCGGGCCCTGGGCCCGCAGGTGACGGTGCGCAGGTTCGACGAGAGGTACGACTTCGACGCCCACGACCTGGTCGTCATGGGGCCCGGCCCCGGCGATCCCCGTGACGCGCGGCACCCGAAGATCGCCCATCTGCGCGCTGCGGTGTCCCAACTGCTCGAGGAGCGGCGCCCGTTCATGGCGGAGTGCCTGAGCCATCAGGTGCTCAGCACGCTGCTCGGTCTGGATCTGGTCCGCCGTACCGTGCCGAACCAGGGCACGCAGCGCACCATCGATCTGTTCGGCCGGAGCGAGCGGGTGGGCTTCTACAACACCTTCGCCGCGCGCAGCGACACGGACACCTTCGAGCACCCCGTGATCGGTGCGGTCGAGGTCAGCCGCGACCCGGCGACGGGCGAGGTGCACGGCCTGCGAGGCCGGGGCTTCGCCTCGATGCAGTTCCACGCCGAGTCCGTACTGACCCAGGACGGCCCGCGGATCCTCGGTTCCCTTCTCAACGAGGTGGTTTCATGCACGCGGTAGTCGTCTGGTGGGACCTGGCAGGATCCGGGCAGACCATCGAGTCGCTGCGCGGCTTTCTGCGGGACGAGGCCGTGGACCGCTTCTCCCGGATCGAAGGGCTGCGGCTGAAGTTCTGGATCTCGGACGCCGCGACCGACCGCTGGGGCGCGGTGCTCCTGTGGGAGTCCGCCGAAGCCGCCGCGGCGCCGCTGCCCTCCCGGGCCGCCGAACTGATCGGGCGTCCGCCGGTCGTACGGTTCTCCTTCGATGTGGAGGCCACGGTCGAGGGTGTCCACGACATCACCGCGCTGGCCGGGCGCGGCGCGGCACTCGAAGCACCGGCGGGCTGACCGGCCGGCCGGGGTCCACCGGGGACCACGCTGCCCGGCGCGGCGAGGCGGGGCCCGCGCCGCCACCTCATCCGCCCTGGCCGCCCCCGTGGCGGTGTGCCCCGTCGGGGCGGCGCACTTCGAGAGCCCGGCGTGTGCGCTGAAGCTTCAGCGCGAGCTGCACCTCCAGGGCCTGCTGGGGCTTCTGCCAGTCGGGCCCCAGAAGTTCGGTGATCCGCTCCAGACGACGCGAGACGGTGTTGGGGTGGACGTGCAGTGCCTCGGCCGCGTACGTGGGGCTGCGGTCCGAGTCGAAGTACGCCTGCAGGGTCTTGGTGAGTTCGGTGAGGCGCTGGGCGTCGTAGTCCAGCACCGGGCCGATGGCCGAGGCGACGAAACCGTCGATGTCATGGTCGTCCGAGAGCAGCAGTCCGAGGAAGCCCAGATCACTGGTGGCCGCGGTGGCCCCGATGCCGCGCAGCAGGGTCAGCGCGTCCAGGGTGCGCATCGCCTCCCGGTACACGCGGGCCATGGCGGCGGGCCCGTACCCGGGCCCGGATGCGGCGACCGAGACGGGGTGGCCGAGCAGCGGCGATAACTCGGCCGATACGCGCCAGGCGCCGTCGGAGGCGTCCGAACCCGGCAGCATCAGCATCACACAGCCCGCACGCACCCCTTTGAGGCCGCCCATGCGGTGGGCGTACGAGGAGGCCCAGACGCCGGCCCGGCCCTGCTCCCCTCCCTCGGGGCGCGCCACCACCACGACATGCGGTTCGTCCAGGTCGATGCCGAGGCGGCGAGCGCGGTCGGCGAGCTGATGCTGCGGGCGCGGCGGGTCGGCCAGCAGGTCGTCGAGGAGTTCGTCCCGCACCGGGCCTTCGGCGATGACCGTGCTGCGCTGCAGCAGCATCACCATCGTGACCGCCTGCGCGGCGAGCTGGAGCATCTGTTCGTCCTCCGGCGTCAACTCCGCGGCCGGGCGCAGGAACAGCGCGCCGAGGTTCTCGCCGCTCGCGTCCAGGGGGACTATCCAGATGCCGTTGCTGAGCCCTACGGGTCTGCGCCGGGCGTGGGCGTCCAGGACGGCCTCGGCGACGGTCGGCTCGTCCACGCCGGGCAGCTCCCCGGTGGCCGTCAGGGTCCGGCCGCCGGGATCGCGCACCACGAGGGTGCCGTCCAGCGCATGGCCGGCCGCGACGGTGATCGCGGTCAGATCGCTGCCGCCCAGTGCCAGGCCGATCAGTTTGCTGTGGGTGTCGACCAGGCCCCGCACCCGCGTCAGCGACAACTGGGCCCGGTAGGAGTCGTGTTCGAGATCGTTGACGTCGGCGTGTGCCTGGTCGAGGACGCTGGACTTGTCGATGGCGACGGCGGCGAGGTCGGCGAGGGTGCGCATCAGCCCGACCTCGTCGGGCGTGAAATGACGCACCGTACGGTCGGAGCCGTACAGCGCGCCGAACGGGGCGCCGCCACGGTGCAGCGGTACGGCGAGGATCGCGCGCTGGCCCTCGGCGCGCACCACGTCGTCGATGCGCTCGCTGTGCTGTATGCGCTCGTCCTTGAGATAGTCGGCGGTCCAGAACGCGGCGTTCTTGGTGGTGACCGCGTCACCGAAGCCGTAGCCGGGCTCCACCCGCAGCCCCACGTTGAGCGCGGTGGTCTCCCCCTCGGAGGTGCGGATGGACCAGCCGCCGTCGTCGTCGAGCAGGCTGATGTAGGCCATGTCGAAGCCGAGCAGCCGACGTGCCTGACGGATGATCACCCGCAGCAGACTGTCGAGTCCGTGGGGGAACGTCAGATCGCGAGCCGTGTCGACGAGCGCCGCGAGATCCGCCTCGCGTTTTTGCCGGTGACCGAACAGCGCCAGTACGCACAGCCCCAGTTGGGTGGCCTGCTCCATCCGGGCCAGCTCGACCGGATCGACGGCAGCACGGCGGGCCGCGTCGAGGAGGCCCTCCAACTCCCCCGCGGGCGCTTCCCGCGCCAGCAATTCCAATACTTTGAACGCAAATGCGTCAGAAGACGCCCCGTCCGTCACAGTACCGACCCCCCAGACGGTTGCCGCGGCCCCGGGCCGCAATCCACCGTGAACCTATTTTCAGTCAGATGCCTCAGTCAACCCTGATCGGACGCAGTGACCGGATCACCACCGCGAAGCGTCCGGAAGGTGGTCCGACCACCAGCCGTCACGCCCGTACGCTGCGGAAACGTGGGTCACCGGGGCGGCAGTGCGCCCCACCACAGTCCAAGTGGTGTGAGGGCAGAGCAGATTGTCCACATGCACCGGCAGCCAAAATTCCCATATCGCCGAGACACCTGCCGCACCGGGCGGTGCACCGCATCAGTGCTGGGCAGACGGTGAAATCCGCTCGTCGGCGCGACAGTTCGTCCGGCCGTCGGCACGTACGCCTCACCTGCCTCCCTGGCCTCGGCAATTCGCGCCGGTTCGGTCTCAAGAATGTCAAGTCTGCCGTCCTGCGGGGTCGGACAGGTGAGGCGAGAACTCACGCGTCGTGCCACGGACGGCCGGTGCACCGCCGGTTGCTGTCCGCGCACGGTGTGGCCCGGCACCCGGTGCGCGGGCCAAAGCGGTGGCGGGTCGACCTCGTGGCGGACGGGGGTGCACGGAGACCGTGAGAAGGCAGTCGCACACACTGCCGAAGAACCGGGAGAGCCATGGATGTGTCCGCCCGCACCAGCCCGCCCCCACACGGCCCCAGAAGCGGAGAGGTACTCGGAGAGCTGAGCCATGAGCTCTTCGCCTCCCTGCGCCGTCGCGACCAGCGGCAGCGGGGCGAGCAGTACGTACGAGGGCTGCTCACCGCCCGAGGGCGCAAATCGGTGCGCAACATAGCAGCCGCCGTGGGGCATCCCGAAGCGGAACAGAATCTGCACCACTTCATCGCCGACTCGACCTGGGACTGGCAGCCGATCCGGGCGGCACTGGCGCTCCAGCTGGAACAGATGGCGCCGTCCATGGCCTGGGTGGTGGAGCCACTGCCCATTCCGAAGGCCGGTCAGCACTCGGTGGGCGTGGGCCGCAGGCTCCACCCTCAGCTGGGCCATATGTTCCGCGGGCAGGAGGCGTTCGGGCTGTGGTTCGCCACGCCCCATATGAGCATGCCCGTCAACTGGCGTCTGTTCCTGCCCGACACATGGGTACGGGACCCCGAGCGCCGCGACCGGGCTTCGGTACCCGACGAGATCCGTCCAGAGACGCGCGACGAGTGCGCGGCCGCCGTGGTGCTCGAAGCCGTACGCCAATGGCAACTGCCGCCCCGACCCGTGGTGATCGACGGGCGCGGGGCCGGCTTACAGGCCGTCGTGCAGCGCTTCGCCGCGGCACAGGTGCCGGTGCTGGTACGGGTCACCCCGTCCGCCCTGTTCTCCGTCGCCGACGCGGCCCTGCCCGGATACGGGGCCGGGGCGCTCCCGGCGCAGCGCATCCTGCAGTCGGTGCAGGGACTGCGGCGGCCGGTCCAGTACGCGGATCCGGACCCGGTGCCCGTCGCGCGCTCCGTGCTGGCCGCTGCCGTACCGGTGGAGCTGCCGGCACAGCACGGCGGGCGGGCACGGCCGTTGCGGCCGTTGCGGCTGCTGGGAGAGTGGCACGATCCGCAGCGCCCGCCGGCCCGGCTGTGGCTGACCGACGCCCATCGCGTGCCGGTGCCGACTCTGCTGCGGATGACGAAGCTGCCGCGCAGGGTGGCCGCGGATCTGGCGGTCGCCGGGGAGGCGTCGGGGCTGCGGGACTACGCGGGCCGTTCGTTCGACGGCTGGCACCGCCACATCACCCTCGCATCGGTGGCGCACTCGGTCGCGGTGCTCGCCGCGCTCGGCTACGAGGAACCCTTCTCCGCACCGGAGCTGTCGGCCTGAGAACCCGGAGCGCGGATGAGGCCGCAACCCGGTGCATGCCTGCTCATCCGGGTCGCGGCAGAGGGCAGCGGCGCGGCGGGCCGTGGACACCCGGCCCATCTGACCAACTGCGTACCGTTGTGACGAAGTGGGACGGACCGTGTTGTCCACCGCCCCCTCGGAAGGCCACTGTCTGTTCCACCAGTGTCGGCCGCACTCGACAAGGACAGGCATGACCACTTCCCTGCCGCCCGGGACGACAGCCACCACCGAGGCCCGCACCCCCGGTTGCAAGTTCCCTCACCGACCGGGCTCTGCTACGGCGAACTGCACCGGCTCTTCGCGCAGTACACCCTGCCGCGCGCCGCTCCCGATGAGCGCGGTGACGTGACGTCGCCACCCTGGGAACGCCACGGGAAGGTCACGAGAAGGCCACGAGAAGAGAAGGGACCTGAGGAACGACATGGCTCAGACAGTCATCGCGGGCGGCGGCATCGGCGGACTCGCCACTGCCCTGTCCCTCGCACGGCGAGGACACCGGGTCACCGTGCTGGAGCGCAGTGACGTGTTCGCCGAGATCGGCGCGGGCATCCAGCTCGGACCGAACGCCTTCCACGCACTGGATCTGCTGGGCGCGGGGCAAGCGGTGCGCGACCGGGCCGTGTTCATCGACGAGCTGCGCTTCATGGACGGCACCACCAGCCAGAAGGTCGTCTCCATGCCGCTCACCGACGACTATCGCCGGCGGTTCGGCAATCCGTACGCCGTGGTGCACCGGGGCGACCTGTTCCAGCCGCTACTGACCGCCTGCCAGGCCTCCGAAGCCATTGAGCTCGTACCCGGCGCCGCCGTCGAGCGCTACGAGCAGAACGCCGGCGGCGTCACCGTGCACACCGCCGACGGCCGGACGCTCACGGCGGACGCGCTCGTCGGCGCCGACGGCATCCGCTCCGCCGTACGCGGACAGCTCCTCGGCGACGGCGATCCGCGCGTTTCCGGCCACACCATCTACCGCTCGGTGATCCCGATCGAGAAGGTCCCCGAGGAGCTGCGCTGGAACGCCGTGACCCTGTGGGCCGGACCCAAGTGGCACTTCGTCCACTACATGATCGGCGGCGGTGAGTATCTGAACCTCGCCGCGACCCGCGACGACGGCGCCCGGGAAGCCGTGGCCGGCCGGCCCGCCGAACGCGACCATGTGCTCGGCCGGTTCCCGGGCCTGGGCGAGACGGCTCGGCGGCTGCTGGAACTGGGCGAGGGCTGGCGCGAGTGGGTGCTGTGCGACCGTGACCCGGTGGACAACTGGACCGACGGCCGTGTCGTTCTGATGGGCGACGCCGCCCACCCGATGCTGCAGTACGCCGCCCAGGGCGCGTGCCAGGCCCTGGAGGACGCCGTCGTCCTGGGCGACCTCCTCGAGGACAGCACCGGCGACGACATCGTGCAGCGCTTGGAGAAGTTCAACGCCGAGCGCCGTGAGCGCACCGGCAGGGCACAGCTGGTCGCGCGTGAGATGGGCACCCAGCTGTACCACCGCGCGGGCGAGGCCGCGAAGGAGCGCAACGAGATGCTGCGGTCCCTGACGGTCGACGATCTCTACGCGAAGGTGGCCTGGCTGCACGGCGCCCGTGACTTCACCCGGAGCGGACTCGACGCGCCGAAGGAGGAGCACCGTTGAGCAGGTTGCGTTGGCTGACGGCGGGGGAGTCGCACGGACCCGCACTGGTGGCGACGCTGGAGGGTCTTCCCGCCGGTGTGCCCATCACCACGGAGATGGTGGCGGACCACCTTGCCCGGCGGCGGCTCGGCTATGGACGCGGTGCGCGGATGAAGTTCGAGCGGGACGAGGTCACCTTCCTGGGTGGCGTGCGGCACGGGCTGACCATGGGTTCGCCGGTGGCGGTCATGGTGGGTAATACGGAGTGGCCGAAGTGGGAGCAGGTCATGTCGGCCGATCCGGTCGATCCGGATGAGCTTGCGAAGCTGGCGCGTAATGCGCCGCTGACCCGGCCGCGGCCCGGCCACGCGGATCTGGCGGGTATGCAGAAGTATGCGCTGGATGAGGCGCGGCCGATCCTGGAGCGGGCCAGTGCCCGTGAGACGGCGGCGCGGGTTGCGCTCGGCGCGGTCGCCCGTTCCTACCTGAGGGAGACGGCGGGCATCGAGATCGTCTCGCATGTGGTCGAGCTGGCTGCCGCGAAGGCTCCGTACGGTGTGGTTCCGGTCCCTGCCGACGAGGCGAGGCTGGATGCGGATCCGGTGCGCTGTCTGGATGCGGATGCGTCGAAGGCGATGGTCGCGGAGATCGACCAGGCCCACAAGGACGGTGACACTCTGGGCGGCGTGGTCGAGGTGCTGGCGTACGGTGTGCCGGTCGGTCTGGGTTCGCATGTGCACTGGGACCGGCGTCTGGATGCGCGTCTGGCGGCGGCGTTGATGGGGATCCAGGCCATCAAGGGTGTCGAGGTCGGTGACGGGTTCGAGCTGGCGCGGGTGCCGGGGTCGAAGGCGCATGACGAGATCGTGCCGACCGGGGAGGGTATCCGTCGTACTTCGGGTCGCTCCGGTGGTACGGAGGGTGGTATGTCGACGGGTGAACTGCTGCGTGTGCGGGCGGCGATGAAGCCGATCGCGACGGTGCCGCGTGCGCTGGCGACTGTTGATGTCGCCACCGGTGAGGTGGCGGCGGCCCACCATCAGCGTTCCGATGTCTGTGCGGTGCCGGCGGCCGGGATCGTGGCCGAGGCGATGGTGGCGCTGGTTCTGGCGGACGCGGTCGGGGAGAAGTTCGGCGGCGACAGCGTCTCCGAGACCCGCCGCAACGTGCAGTCCTACCTCGGGCACCTCGCGATTCGCTGACCGTGGGCACAAGGCACGGATCCCGGACCCGCCCCAGTGCCCTACTGCACCTCCCGGCTCCCGGCCGACAACATCCGCGCCGACGCGGGCGCACCCTCCGGCAGACGCCTTCGGAGGCGGGCGCCGGCCGGGGCAGCCGTTCGATAGGTCTTCTCGGCGCCGGGCGGCACCAGAAGCGGAAGCAGGAACACCCACAGCGCGGTGACGCCGGCGCGCATGTCCTTGTCCCTCATCGAGGTGCTGTGCATCACCTCGAGACCCACGACGGCCGCGGCGATCAGTGTCTCCTGCCCCAGCTCTGTTTCCTGCGAGCTCAGTTCACCCGCCTGCCCCGCCTGGCGCAGCAGGGTGCGGGCCAGCGTCAGCCACGCGCGGTAGAAGTCGCTCGGCACCGGGCCGACCGGCTCCCGGGTGAGACGGAAACTGGCCCGAATCTCCGGGCTGACATGGAACCAGTGCACCAGCCAGTGGGTGCTGTCGATGAGGTTCTGCAGCGGCGAGGGGTGCTGCGCTCCGAGGTCCCGCAGCAGCTCGCTGAGCATCTCGTTGCCGCGGTGGAGTACGGCGCTGCACAGTTCGGTCTTGGACGCGAAGTGGAAGTACAGGGCGCCCTTGGTCACTCCCGCCGCGGCACTGATGTCGTCGACGGAGGTAGCCGCATGACCCTTGTGTGCGATGAGTTCGGCAGCCGCGTGTACGAGTTTGCGGCGCGTGTGCGCCGACCTTTCCTGCATGGTCTCCCATTCCGGTGAGGCGCGTGCGTACGTCCGAAGGGTCAGCCTGTCGTGGCCAGCCGCGGTCTGCAGATCTCCTTGGCCGTGCAGCCGGGCCCGGTCGGTACGGCGAGGATCCGGCGGCGCAGTCTGAGCAGTTGCAGGGACGGTCCCGGGCCGCCCTCGCGCGCCAGGGTGTCGGTGAGACGCTCATAGACCCGCAGCGCTTCGGCGGGTCTCCCGCAGAGGTGCAGGGCGGTCATGTAGTGGCGGTGGAGCCCCTGGTGCGTACGGTGACGGGCAGTCAGTTCGCCCAGTTCGGCGAGGCGTTCACGATGGTGGCCCAGTTGGAGTTCGACCGCGGCCCACTGCTCCAGCGCGGCCATCCTGGCTTCCTGGAGCCGTGACGTCTGGACCCGCAGGGGGCCCGTCTGCTCGAGCTCGGCCAGGGCGTCACCGGTCCACAGCGACAAGGCGTCGCGCAGCCGCACGGCTGCCCGCCGCAGATATCCCCCGGCCAATGCCCGGTATCCGGCACCGGTGTCACGCTCGAACTGGCGGGCGTCCAGCGGGCCGCCGCGGCTGTCCAGCCGATAGCCGCCGGGGGTCGAGATCAGCAGATCCGCTCCGGTGGCCTGCGCGCCTCCGCCTCCGGTTCGCAGCGCGTCACTCAACAGCCCGCGCACCGCGTCGACATGGGATCGCAGCCGGGAGTCCGCGCTGCGCGGCGGGCCCTCGGGCCACAGCTCCTGGATGATGGATGAAGTCGGTACGACCTGGTCGGCGCTGAGCGCGAGGAGGGCCAGTACCCGACGGGACTCACCGTCCTGCGGAACCACCGACCTGCCGCGCACGCTCACGCTCAACTGCCCCAGAACCTTGATCTCCACGACGCCCCCCGCTCTGAATCAAACATCAGTGCTGCGCTGGGCACGATTCAAAAACATACTTTCGGGTCTGTCAATATAATACCGCGAGGTCGGTATGTTTTCACCGGCAGTCCACCTGCGCATCGGGGCCTTCCAGCACGCCGAAAAGCCCGGTCGCCCCCCGACGACCGGGCTGTTGACCGCCCCATGGCTCAGGCCAGCGGGGCACCCTCGGCCGGCTCCGGCGCCAGAACCGCTTCGGCCAGCACTCGGCCACCACGCCCGGGGCGGACGTTCAGCTCGGCCAGCACCGCGGGGACGGTGATGCTGGGCAGCAAGTGCCGGTAGAGCGCCAGTATTTCGTGCTCCAGATCCAGTTTCGGGGCCAACGCGGAGACCATGGCGTTCATGCCGCCGTACGCACCCACCGTGATCCGGGCGGTCTCCGCCGGGTCGACATGAAGGAGCAGCTCACCACGCTCCTTCGCCTCGGTCAGCATCTCGGTGTTGCGCTCCACCCATTCCGTGTAGGGAGAGCTGCGGTTGAGTCCCGGTATCTGCTCCAGCGAGAGCCGGGCGCTGGCGCGCAGCAGCGAGTCGTTGGCCAGAAGATGCGTGAACATCATGCCCATATCCACATATTCCTGAACCTTGTACACCTGCGGTGCGGGCACGGGAGTCTCTTTGACCTGCGCGTCCAGAACCGCCAGGGCCAGCGCTTCCTTGCCGGCGAAGTGGAAGTAGAGGGCGCCCTTTGTCAGCTTGACCCGGTCCAGAATGTCCGTGAGTTTGGCCGCTTCGTATCCTTTTTCGTCGAAAACGGCTGCTGCCGCCTCGAGGATCGCCCGACGGGTGCGGATCGCGCGGTCTTGCTTCGCCACTGGACGTACCCGTCCTTCCACGCCCGCTTCTTGTCGCGGACGTTCCTTGTTGAACTTCTGTGCACAGCAGATTAAACCGCCGAGTATGTATGTCATCAAGACTGCATCGGAAAAGTCCAGCCAATCGCACACTTGCCTGCTCGGCCCGAATGTGCATCGGGGCAGCACGGAGCCGAACGGCCCAGCCGGGACGGGGAGTTGACCATGACATGCCGAAGTCAAACGGTTGCAAACGAAACCTGCCAGTAGGTATCTTTCTCGTCTGCAGGACGATTCGAACTGGTTAATGCATTACAGGGGGTATCATGATCCAGTCGCTGTTAGCCGATGACTGCACACGAAGAGGCGTGACCGCCCACGGTAGTCGTTCGACAGCCACTGCTCAGCAGTTGACCTCGACCGTTCCTCGACAACTGGTACACAGGGCCGCCGTCGCCGAGGTCTTCCTCACCGGCTGGACCGTGTCCGACGACGACCGCATACGTGTCTTTGCCCAATGGCCCAGGGCTCACAGCTTCTACACGCCGATTCTCGGCCACTACGATTCCATGCTCGCCGGCGAGACCGTCCGGCAGGCGGGCGTACTGGTGGCACACGCCGTACACGACGTCCCTCTCGGACACCGCTTCCTGATGTGGGACCTGCACTTCGCGGTACATCCCGAGAACCTGACCATTGGCAACAGGCCCGCCGATCTGGAACTCGACGTGGTCTACACCGAGATACGCCGCTCGGGCAGCAGGCTCTCGGGCTCCTACACCGTGACAGCCCGCCACGAGGGCCGCATCGTCGCCACCGGGGGTGCACGCTTCACCTGCACCTCGCCCGCCGTGTACCAAAGGCTGCGCAACGCGCGGACGTCCACGCCCGCCGCGGCAGCACCGCAGGCCGGCGCCGCCTTCGCCACCGCTCCGACGCCCCTCCCCCCGGCCACCGTCGGCCGTACGTCCGAGTTCGACGTGGTCCTGGCTCCGAGTGAGACGCCGCAGCGCTGGCAGCTGCACGCCAACACCGGCCACCCCATCCTCTTCGACCACCTCGACGACCACATCCCCGGGATGGTCCTGCTGGAGGCGGCCCGCCAGGCGGCCGTAGCCATGTCCCCGCCCGGCAGGACGCTGGTCCCCGTCTCCATGGACAGCACCTTCCACCGGTATGTGGAATTCGACAGCCCTTGCTGGATCGACGCGGAGCCCGTGGCCGAAGGCCCCGACCACCCCGCGGGCGGCATACGGCTCGTCGGACACCAGGACGGCGAGACCGTCTTCGGCTGCCTGCTGACCACTGCCGAGCTCACCACCGCGGCGAACGGCTGACACCGCATCAGCCGCATTCGCAGCCATGGCCGTGACCCGGTGGATCACCACCGGGTCACGGCCATGCGGCGTGAGCGGACGCCCTCACCGTGCGTGCACCAACGAACAGGAGCAACCCATGATCCTGGTGACCGGAGCCACCGGCACCGTCGGCCGGCATGTCGTCGACCGGCTGGCGGGGGTCCATGCCGTGCGGGTCCTGGCTCGCCATCCCGAACGCCTGACCCGAACCGGCCCGCAGGTTCAGGCCGCGGCCGTCGACTACACGGACGCGGCCGGCCTCACCGCCGCCATGACCGGCGTACGCGCGGCCCTGCTCATCACTGCCGATCCCCTGCGCCCCGAGCACGACGCCCACCTCGTCACGGCCGCCCGTGCCGCGGGGGTACGGCACCTGGTGAAACTCTCGGCTCTCGCCGTCGCCGATCCGGAAGCCAACGATCTGATCACCTGCTGGCAGCGCGACGCCGAGGACCGCATCCGCACCTCGGGCATCGCCTGGACCTTCCTGCGCCCGAGATCCTTCATGTCCAACACTCTCGGCTGGGCCCGCTCCGTCCGTCAGGAGGGCGTCGTCCGTGCCCCGCACGGCTCGGCCCCCAACGCCACCGTCGACCCGCGCGACATCGCCGACGCCGCCGTACAGGCTCTCACCGAACCGGGCCACGAGGGGCAGGCCCATGCCCTCACCGGCCCCGAGCCGCTCACCCCCGCGCAGCAGACGGACATCCTCTCCGACGTGCAGGGCCGCCGTCTGCGCTTCGAGGAGCTCAGCCGCGAAGAGAACCGCGGGCAGCTCCTCGCCCGCTACCCCCAGGCCATCGCCGACGCCCTGCTGGAGAGCGCGGACCGTCAGCGGGGCGGCGCCAAGGCGGGCACCGACGACACCCTCCCGCGCCTTCTCGGCCGTCCCGCGCGCACCTACCGCGGCTGGGCCACCGACCACAGCGCCGCCTTCCGGACCGGGACGACGACCGAGGGCAGCTGACATAGCATCAGCAATGTCGGCATCGAGTCAGCGCCTGTCTGATCGCAGACGCTTACACACGGCGACAGCTGCACCTACACTGATCTCCCCAGCACACCTGATGACCTGGCACAACGCAGCCCTGGAGCCGGTCCCACGGAGTGAGGAGCGCCCCCGTTGTTCTACTACGTGCTCAAATACGTCATCCTGGGTCCGCTGTTGCGGCTGCTGTTCCGGCCCAGGATCGAAGGACTCGAGCACATCCCTGCGGAGGGCGCGGCGATCGTCGCGGGCAATCATCTGTCGTTCTCGGACCACTTCCTGATGCCCGCGATCATCAAACGGCGTATCACCTTCCTCGCCAAGGCCGAGTACTTCACGGGCCCGGGACTCAAGGGCCGGCTGACGGCGGCGTTCTTCCGCAGCGCCGGGCAGATCCCGGTGGACCGCTCGGGCAAGGAGGCCGGCAAGGCGGCGATCCGCGAAGGCCTCGGCGTGCTGAGCAAGGGTGAGCTGCTGGGGATCTATCCCGAGGGCACGCGCTCGCACGACGGCCGCCTCTACAAGGGCAAGGTCGGAGTCGCCGTGATGGCGCTGAGGGCGCATGTGCCGGTGGTGCCGTGCGCGATGGTGGGGACGTTCGAGATCCAGCCACCCGGTCAGGTCGTACCGAAGATCAAACGGGTCACCGTCCGCTTCGGCGAGCCGCTGGACTTCTCGCGGTACACAGGCATGGAGAACGAGAAGGCCGCGATCCGCGCGGTCACCGACGAAATCATGTACGCGATCCTCGAACTGTCCGGTCAGGAGTACGTGGACCGGTACGCCGCCGAGGTGAAGGACGAGCAGGAGCAGCCGAAGAGGTTCCCGCGGCGCAGAAGCTGAGAGTGAGTCCGCGCTCGGCGAACCGGCCGGGGCCGGCGGCCGTCACCGGGTACGAGCAGTCGCTGCCGACGATCGTCGAGTGGCTCTCTGCGCAGCCGCACGGCACGGAGCGGACTGAGGCCTTCCCGGAAATGGCCGCGCAGTACGCTCCGCAGGGCGATCTCTTCGGCCACGCCGTGGAGGACGCCCGGCTGGAGCAACACGGACGGGGAGCGAAATGAGCGAGGAAAGCACAGTGGGCGAACAGCACGACACCTACGCCAAGTTGACCGGGCTGCTGGACGAGCACGGTGCGGCGTACCGGATCATCGAGCACGAGGAGCAGGGGGCGACCGAGGCGGTCAGTGCGCTGCGCGGCAACACCCTTGCGCAGGCCGCCAAGTGCATCGTCGTGATGGTGAAGATCGGCAAGAAGGAGAAGCGGTACGTCCTGGCCGTGGTCCCCGGCGACCGGCGGGTGGACCTGGGCGCGGTGAAGGCCCTGCTGGGCGGTTCGTACGCCGGATTCGCGACTCCCGAGGCGGCCGAGCGGCTGGCGCGGAGCGTCAGCGGCACCATCCTGCCGTTCTCGTTCGACCCCGAGCTCGAACTCGTCGTGGATCCCGGCCTGTTGGTCCATGAGGAGATCTTCTTCAATGCGGCGCGACTGGACCGTTCGCTGGCGCTGCGGACGGCGGACTACGTCGCGATCGCGGAGCCCCGTACGGCGGACATCGCCGGCTGAGAGCCGCGGGCCGACAGCAGGGAGGGGCGGCCGTGACCGGCCGCCCCTCCCCCGTAGAGCTGAGCCTTACGGCTTCGGCGTGGCGTGCGGGGAGCACGACACATCGCGGCTGTCGACCTTGCCGCTGAGCAGGTAGGCGTCCACCCGGTCGTTGATGCACGGGTTGACCTGGCCGGTCACACCGTGCGAACCGGCGCCCTTCTCGATGATCAGACGCGAGCCCTTGAGCCGCTTGTGCAGCTCGACGGCGCCGTCGAACGGAGTGGCGGCGTCACGCGTGGCCTGCACGATGAGCACCGGCGGCAGGCCCTTGCCCGACTTTACGTTCACGGGCGTGTGCTGCTTGGACGACCAGGTGGCGCACGGGAGGTTCATCCAGGCGTTGGCCCAGGTCATGAAGGGGTGGTCCCGGTGGAGCCGGGTGTTGTCCCGGTCCCACTTCTTCCAGCTGGTCGGCCACTTGGCGTCCGCGCACTCGACGGCCGTGTAGACGGCGTTGCCGTTCTCGGAGGCGATGTTGCCCGCGGTGTCGGACAGGTCGGGAGCCGCGGCGTCGACCAGTGCCTGGGTGTCACCGGCGATGTACTTGCTCCACGTCTGGGCGACGGGCACCCAGGCGGAGTCGTAGTAGGGAGCGCTCTGGAAGAATCCGATGAGCTCGGCCGGCCCGACGACTCCGCCGAGTGGCTTCTTCTTGGCGGTGGCCCGCAGCTTCACCCACTGCTGCTCGACCTTCTCGGGGGTGTTCCCGATGTGGAGGACCGCGTCGTTCTTGGCGATCCAGGCCTTCCAGTCGTCCCAGCGCGTCTGGAAGGCGACGTCCTGGTCGAGGTTGGCCTGGTACCAGATCTTCTCCCGCGACGGGTTGACCACGCTGTCGACGATCATCCGCCGGACGTGGCCGGGGAAGAGCGTCGCGTAGACCGCGCCGAGGTAGGTGCCGTAGGAGACACCCAGGTAGTTGAGCTTCTTCTCACCGAGGGCGGCCCGGACGACGTCGAGGTCGCGTGCGGTGTTCGGCGTGGTCATGTGCGGCAGCATCCAGCCGCTGCGCTCGGCGCACCCGTCCGCGTACTCCGCGGCGAGCTTGCGCTGCGCGCGCTTGTCGGCCTCACTGTCGGGCACCGGGTCGGGCTTCGGCGCCTTGACGAACTCCTGCGGGTCGACACAGGAGATGGGGGTCGAGTGGCCGACGCCACGCGGGTCGAAGCCGACGAAGTCGTATGCCTTCGCCATGTTCGCGTAGATCGGGTTCTTGTTGGTGACCCGCGTCGGGAAGCGCATGCCCGAGCCGCCGGGACCGCCCGGGTTGTAGACGAGGGCGCCCTGGCGGTCCGCCTTGGTGCCGGTGTTGCCGATGCGGTCGACGGCTATCTTGATCTGCTTGCCGTTGGGCCGGGCGTAGTCGAGCGGAACGCTCACCGAGCCGCACGTGATCGGCTTGGCGAGACCCCAGTCCGCCGGACAGTCCGCCCAGTCGATGCCCTTCTTGGCGGCCCGCTCCGCGGCGATCTGAACTCCACGCGCCTCGGACGAGCCTTGATGGCGGCCGTCGGCACTGGCCACCGGGGCCGCGATCGCCCCCGCCACGAGGGTTCCCGCCATCAGAGTGCCGGCCGCGCCGAGCACTGCTGTGCGTCTCACGAAAAATCTCCCCCTGCAGTAGTCGAACTCTCCGGGGGATCCTTTCGTCTGTGGGGTCACCGGGAACAGGGCGCACAGGCGTTTCTTTACCGAACCAATAACCGGTGCGCACTGTCCCGCTGAGCGGTGCGTCCGTATGCGGGAGGCATGGACCGGGGCTTGCGGGTAACCCGGAGGTTCTCAAGTCCCTCTGGTTCAGGGAGTTCTGATGTCCGGTCACAGCACCAGTGGCATGCACAGCCACGCTCGGTCCGGTACGAACGGCCTCGCCATCGCCGGCCTCGTCTGCGGCATCATCGGCCTGCTTTTCTTCAACGTCGTGCTCGGGCCGCTCGCGATCATCTTCGGAGTGGTGGGCCGCCGGCAGGCTGCCGCCAAGGGCGGCGCCGGTATGGCGAAGGCCGCGATCGTGCTCGGTATCGTCGACCTCGTCGTCTTCGCCGTCCTGCTCGCCGTCGCGGCATCGTCGGGCGGCTTCACCTGGTACATCGGCGGCTGATGCTTCACCAGCCTTCGGTGCTGAGTACCCGGTCGAGCAGACGCCGCAGTTCCCGGGCGTCCGGCGCGACGGCGGTGACCAGCACGGCGGGACCGGCGAGCGGAGTGAGCACCGCCGTCTCCCCCAGCAGCCGGGGTTCGAGGGGCTTCTCCTCGAACCCCGGATCCACGAGCAGGAGCTGCCCCGTGGCCCGGTGCCCGGCCAGTACGGCACCGCCGTCCCAGCCGCCGGGCGCGCCTGGACCGTAACGGAGCTCCTGGTCCAGCAGCGGACGTCCCGCGCGGTGGACGGTGAGGCGGGTGGCGAGGGTGCCGGGCTGCTCGCCGTGCCTTCCCAGGATCTGCTCCTCGCGCAGCACCAGCCGTGCGGTGGCGGCCAGTTCGACACGGGTACGCATCCGGAGATCACTTCCGCACGCGGAGATGAGCTGTTCCGGCAGCCAGCGCAGCTCGGCATCGTCTCCCACCGTCAACCGCACGTCGTACTGGGCGGGTTCCAGGGCGCGTCCGGGCAGAGCGATGGTTGCGGCGGCCGAGTCGACGGTGAGCCGTGCGCCTTGTCGCACCTCGGCCTCGATGGCGAGCCGGTCGCCGCCGAGCGGTGCGCTCATGGCACCCACGACGGTGACCCGGCTGGTGTGCCGTGCGCCGGCGTACGGACCGGTGGCGCGGGTGCGGCGCAGCGCGAGCGGCCCGTCGCTCTCCAGCACCGGCAGGCCCTCGCGGGTGGCGACGATGCGGGCCGTTGCCCGGATGCTCATGCGGTCCAGGCGGCGAGCTGTGCGCGCACCCAGTCGGCCACCGGCCCCACCCCCTCCTCCCCCTTCAACGAAGTGAAGGCGACCGGTAGTTCACCGCGCTGCTCCTTGGCGTCCCGCGCCATCCGGCCGAGGTCGGAGCCGACGTGGGGCGCGAGGTCGGTCTTGTTGATCACGAGCAGGTCGGCGGTGGTGACGCCGGGACCGCCCTTGCGCGGAATGTCGTCACCGCCCGCGACATCGATGACGAACACCTGGGCGTCGACGAGGCCCTTGGAGAAGGTCGCGGTGAGATTGTCGCCGCCGGATTCGACAAGGATCAGGTCCAGCGGACCCACGCTCTCCTCGAGGTCCTCGACGGCCTCGAGGTTGGCGGAGATGTCGTCGCGGATCGCGGTGTGCGGGCAGGCTCCGGTCTCGACCGCCTGGATGCGCTCCGGCGGCAGTACGGCGTTACGGAGCAGGAATTCGGCGTCCTCGCGGGTGTAGATGTCGTTGGTGACGACGGCGATGGACAGCCGGTCCCGCAGGACGCGGCAGAGCGCGGCGACGGTCGCGGTCTTGCCGGAGCCGACGGGTCCGCCGAGTCCGATGCGCAGGGCCCGCCGGGTGCCGTCGGGGCGAACGGCGTCGGCGCTGACAGCCATGGCGGTGTCGTGGCCGTGGTCGAGGTGCATGGTGCGGCTCCAGTGGTTTCAGGATGCGAAGAGACGTACGGGCCAGGCGGCATGGGCCTCCGCCGTGATGTCGAGCAGCGGGGCCGAGGCGGCGGGCAGCGCGTCGATGCCCCGGTGCGCGGCGCGTGCGGCCCGCTCGGCGACCTGGTCGAGCTCGGGGGCGAGGCGGGCGAGGACGGCGGTGGCCTCGAAGGGGTCCAGGCTGAGGAGCCGTACGGCGGCGGTGGCCGGGCCACTGACCGTCTCGTACACGACACAGTGCGCGGCGTCCTCGGGTCCCAGCCCGGCCGAGCGGGCGGCGAGCCCGAGCACGATCGGCTGATGTGCGCCGCGTGGGCGGGCGGCGGCGAGCGCGTCGAGCTCCGGACCCGGCCAGGTGGAGCGGGCGGCGCGCATCATCTGCCGGCCGAGTCTGCGGGCGGTGGCCCGCAGGGCGGGTGAGGGGGTACGGGCGTCGGCTGCCTCGTCGAGCGCCAACGGGTCGAGCCCCAGGGCGGCAGCGGCGGCGAGCGCAGCAGAGGTGAGCCCGGTGGTGTGCAGCCGGCCCCGGCAGAAGTCCGCCAGGTCCCGGGCGTCGCGGATCCGTCCTGACTTGACGGCCGGTTCGGCTCCGCCGGAGTGGGCGTGGCCACCGGCGGGGAAGCGGCCGTCGGCGAGGATGAGCAGGGCCGCGCGTGCCGCCGGAGCGGGAGAGCCGGTGGTTCGGCTTCCCGGGCCGGACGGCTCGGAGTCTTCGCGCGGGTGCACGTCGGCGCCGGCCCTGGCCGCCTCCTGGGCGGACCGGGACTCTCGCCGGCGTACGGGGGAGGAATCGTCCATGGTCAGAACAGGAAGTAGCGCTGCGCCATGGGCAGTTCCACCGCCGGGGCGGGCTCGACCGGCTCGCCGTCGATCGTCACCGTGAAGGTGTCGGCGTCGACCTCGACGCGGGGCAGCGCGTCGTTCTCCCTCATATCTGCCTTGGTGACCCGCCGGGTGTTCTTGATCGGTACGAACTTCTTGTCCAGGCCGAGGCGTTCGGGCAGGCCGTCCTCGATGGCCGCTTCGGCGACGAAGTTGAACGAGCCCGCCGACGCGGCCTTGCCGAGCGCGCCGAACATCGGCCGCGGCAGCACCGGTTGCGGGGTGGGGATGGAGGCGTTGGCGTCGCCCATCTGCGCGTACGCTATCTGCCCGGCTTTGATGACGAGCTGCGGCTTGACCCCGAAGAAGGCCGGCTCCCACAGCACCAGGTCGGCGAGCTTTCCGGTCTCGACCGAGCCGACCTCGTGGTCGAGACCTTGGGCCACCGCCGGGTTGATCGAGTATTTGGCGACATAGCGACGGGCGCGGTGGTTGTCGGCGCGGCCGTCGCCGGGGAGTGCGCCGCGGCGCTTCTTCATCACATGCGCGGTCTGCCAGGTGCGCATGACCACCTCACCGATCCGGCCCATGGCCTGGGAGTCGGAGGAGATGATCGAGATGGCGCCGAGGTCGTGCAGGATGTCCTCGGCCGCGATGGTGGAGGGCCGGATACGGGACTCGGCGAAGGCGAGATCCTCGGGCACGGCCGGGTTGAGGTGGTGGCAGACCATCAGCATGTCGAGGTGTTCCTCGATGGTGTTGACGGTGTGCGGCCGGGTCGGGTTGGTGGAGCTGGGCAGTATGTGCGGCTCGGAGACCACGGTGATGATGTCCGGAGCGTGCCCGCCGCCCGCGCCCTCGGTGTGATAGGCGTGGATGGTGCGGCCGGCGATGGCGGCGAGGGTGTCCCCGACGAACCCGGCCTCGTTCAGTGTGTCCGTGTGGATGGCGAGCTGGGCGCCGGTCTCCTCGCAGACGCCGAGGCAGGCGTCGATGACGGCGGGGGTGGCCCCCCAGTCCTCGTGGATCTTGAACCCGAGTGCTCCGCCGCGCAGTTGGGAGTACATGGCGTCGCGGGACATCGTGTTGCCCTTGCCGAGCAGCCCGACGTTGACCGGGAAGGTCTCCAGCGCCTCGAACATCCGGGCAAGGTGCCAGGGGCCCGGGGTGATGGTGGTGGCCTTGGTGCCCTCGGCCGGGCCGGTGCCGCCGCCGACGAGGGTGGTGACACCGGTCGCGAGTGCCTGGTCGACGATGGTCGGCGAGATGAAGTGGACATGGGCGTCGATGGCGCCCGCGGTGACGATCTTCCCGTTGCCCGCGATGACTTCGGTCTCGGGGCCGATGACGAGACCGGGATGGACCCCGTCCATGGTGTCGGGGTTGCCGGCCTTGCCGATACCGGTGATCCGGCCGTCGCGGATGCCGATGTCGGCCTTGACGATGCCCCAGTGGTCGATGACGACCGCGCCGGTGACCACGGTGTCGGGTGCGCCTTCGGCCCGTGTCGTACGGGACTGGCCCATCGACTCGCGGATCACCTTGCCGCCGCCGAACACGGCCTCGTCGCCGGCGAGTCCGGGGCCGCCCGAGCGGTCCTCCTCGATCTCGACGAGCAGGTCGGTGTCGGCGAGCCGGATCCGGTCGCCGGTGGTGGGGCCGAAGAGATCGGCGTAGACCGCGCGGTCCAGATCAGGCATCGAGAGCACCTCCGGTCTCTCCCCGCAGACCGGCGATGACACGCAGACCGGCGAAGGGGACGAGTTCGACGTCGACGGGGATGCCGGGTTCGAAACGTACGGCGGTCCCCGCTGCGATGTGCAGCCGCTTGCCGCGCGCGGCCGCGCGGTCGAAGTCCAGGCCGGGGTTGGCCTCGGCGAAGTGGTAGTGGGAGCCGACCTGGACAGGCCGGTCGGCAGCGTTGACGACGGCGAGGCGGGTGACCTCACGGCCCTCGTTGAGAGCAACGGGGCCGTCGGCG
This sequence comes from Streptomyces sp. NBC_01142, assembly GCF_026341125.1. Classification (NCBI taxonomy): domain Bacteria; kingdom Bacillati; phylum Actinomycetota; class Actinomycetes; order Kitasatosporales; family Streptomycetaceae; genus Streptomyces; species Streptomyces sp. NBC_01142. The sequence goes on along the minus strand of NZ_JAPEOR010000003.1, from coordinate 136,652 downwards.
AAAAGGATCTCTCCGGGGATCATCTGCGGCGCTCCTCCTCAGACGATCGGGTCGTGGACGGTGACCAGCTTGGTGCCGTCCGGGAAGGTCGCCTCGACCTGGACGTCGTGGATCATCTCGGGGATGCCCTCCATGACGTCCGAGCGGTTGAGCACTTTGCGGCCCGACGCCATGAGTTCGGCGACGGTGCGGCCGTCGCGCGCGCCTTCGAGGATGTGCGAGGTGATCAGGGCGACGGATTCGGGGTGGTTCAGCATCACCCCGCGTGCCCGGCGCTTCTCCGCCACATCGGCGGCCACATGGATGAGCAGCCTTTCCTGTTCGTGCGGGGAGAGTTGCACGTGTCCACCTCACTGTCTTCCGGCCCAGTCCCGCCTGGGCGCAGCGGGACACTAGCTGGCGCCACCACCTTGTTGACCAATACACGGGTGTGTCACGACCAGCAGTTGAACGTTAGGGCGCAAGTTTTTCCTCCGCGTTAACTGATCTTGGGATCCTTCATGGACATCAGCGCCCGCAGCCCGTCCTCCAGCGCCTCGACCTGTACGTCGCCGAAGAGCGCCTCCTGGGCGATGAAGCCCTGGGCGGTGGCGATGAGCGTGCGGGCCACATGGTCGGCGGGTACGTCCGAACTCATCAGGCCGTTGTCGCGGTAGGCGTCCACGAGCCTCGCCCAGGCCAGGCGCATTCCGCCGTATCCCTCGGCCAGCGTGGCGGCGAGCTGCTCGTTGCGCAGGGTCTCGGTCCACACCTGCACGATGAGCCGGGCGAACGCCTGCCGGTCACCGCCGGGGACCTGGTCCTCCAGCATGCTGCGCAGCACCCGCCCGAGAAGGACGTCGGGGGTGGGCGGCGGGGTGGTCCTGGCGGCGGCCTCGAAGGCGCCGCGGATCCCGGCGAACGCCTCGTCGGCGATGGCTGCGATCAGCTCCTCCTTGCTGCGGAAGTAGCGGTAGACCGCGCCGGCCGACAGGCCCGCCTCGCGCAGGATGTCCTGCATCGATGTGGCATGGAAGCCGTTGCGGGCAAAGCAGCGGGCGGCGCCGTCGAGGATCTGGCGGCGGCGGGCGTCGAGGTGTTCCTGGGATACACGGGCCATGCCGCCAACTTAAAACGAACATTCATTCTTGACAAGGACACAAGCCGGCGGGACAGTGGGGCCACCGACAAAAACGAACGATCCTTCTCTTTGAATCGAGGGTCATCATGTCCGCCACACCAACCCACCGCATGATCGCGGTCATGGTCCTGGCCCCCATGGTGGTAGCGCTCGCCCTGTGGGCCTTCGCCTGGCCAGCCGCCCGCACCGCACCGCGCGACGTACCCATCGGCATCGCGGGACCGGCGACCGCGGTCACCCAGCTGGAGCAACACCTCGAGCAGCGGGAGGGCACCTTCGACATTCACCGCTACGCCGACGGGGCCGCCGCCCGCGCCGCGATCGAGGACCGGGTCGTATACGGAGCGGTCGTCGTCGCCGACGGGGCGCCGCAGCTGCTGACCGCCTCGGCGGCGAGCCCGGTCGCCGCCCAGCTCCTGAAGGAGGCCGTCACCTCGCAGGCGCCGTCCGGGACCCAGGTGCAGGTGACCGATGTCGTGCCGACACCCCCGGGCGACCCGCGCGGCAGCGCGCTGGCGGCGAGCATCCTGCCGCTCGCACTGGCCGGTGTGGCCGTCGGCGCTGTCGTGACCTTCATGCGGCTGCGCGGGACCCGGGCGGCGACCTCCCTGGTCGGCGCATCCGTCCTGGTCGGCCTTACCGCGACCGCCCTCGCCCACAGCTGGCTCGGCGTCCTCACCGGCCCCTGGTGGACCGAGGCGGGCGTGCTCGGCCTGACCGTCCTGGCCATCGGCGCGGCGGTTGCCGGACTCGGCGCCCTGCTCCGCACGCCGGGAATCGCGCTCGGAGCCTTGCTGGTGGTGCTCCTCGGGAACCCCTTCTCGGGGGCCGCGAGCGCACCCGAACTGCTGCCGGAGCCGGTCGGCGTGATCGGCCAGTGGCTGCCGCCGGGCGCGGGTGCGACACTGCTCCGCTCGGTGACGTACTTCGACGGCAGCGGCGCAGCCGCATCTGTCCTCACCCTGTCGATCTGGGCCGCGCTCGGACTTGCAGCGATGCTGATCACCGGCAGCCGCGGCGGACGGACCCCCGCTGTAGCGGCGGAGCACCGCGAAGCCGCACCGGCGCCCGTCGGCTGACCGACCCCTCCGACCGGCCGTGCGCCCCCGCTGTAGCGGACGGGGGCGCGCGGCCCTTTGCGTGGGCCTTTTGCGTGGGCTCTTAGCGCGGGAGCGCAAGCCCGCCCCCGGCGGGCGCCGTCAGTCGCGCCGGTCGGGGCGGCGGTGCTCGGCGGCCAGACCGAAGCGACCCCGTTCGCCGGAAGCGGACGCGGACGAGCCGAGCGAGGAGACGGAGCTGATCACCTGCTCCTCGGCCGCCTCCTGATCGCGCTCGAGTCGCTCCAGGTCAGCGGCGGAAACCAGCGCCACGAGCGGCTTCCCGTGCCGGGTCACGACAACGCGCTCCCCGCCGTAGACGACGCGGTTGATCAGTTCGGCGAGCTCTGCGCGGGCTTGCGTCACCGGAATCTCGTAGGCCATGCTCCCCATCATAACGGTCTGTACGTCCTGTACATTTTTTACAGAGGTCCGTACATGAGGAGAGGTACGTCATGAACCGCCCCGCCGCCCGCTATGTCCTGCCCCAGTTCACGGAGCGCACCACCTCGGGAACCCGCACACTCGATCCGTACTCGAAGCTGCTCGACGAGCGGATCATCTTCCTCGGGACCGCCGTCGACGACACCGCGGCCAACGATGTGATCGCGCAGTTCCTGCATCTTGAGTACGCCGCACCGGACCGGGACATCTGTCTGTACATCAACTCCCCCGGCGGCTCGATCAGCGCCATGTCCGCGATCTACGACACGATGCAAGTCGTCACCTGCGACGTGGAGACGACCTGCCTGGGCCAGGCCGCTTCGACCGCGGCGGTTCTCCTCGCCGCCGGCGCCCCGGGCAAGCGGATGGCTCTGCCCGGCGCCCGGGTCGTCGTCCAGCAGCCCGCCATCGAGGAACCATTGCGGGGCCAGCCGTCCGATCTGGAGATCCATGCGCAGGAATTGCTGCGGCTGCGCGCCCAACTCGCCCAGATGCTCGTACGCCACACCGGACAGGACGCCGGGCGGATCGCCGCCGACCTGGAACGGGACAAGATCTTCGACGCCGAGGACGCCAAGGCCTACGGTCTGGTCGATCACGTCATCAGGAACCGCAAGTCATCGCTCGCCTCCCCCGGTTCACGGTGAGCCCCCGATGCTCCCACCCGAACTCCCGCCGCTGCCCGCACTGACCCGCGCCGAGTGCGAGTTCATCGACAGCTATCTCGAAGTCGTCGATCTCCTGGGGCGGATCAATCCCTCCCGCTCCACTCACACCTATGGCGCGCTCCGCGCGGCGCAGGCGCTGGTCGGCCGGGCCGCCGCCCTCAAGGAGGCGCTGACGCTGATGCATCTGCGCGGCGAGAGCGAGGTGCACTCGGCTACCCTCGCCGAAGCCCTCCGGGTCCTCGGCGGTGAACGCAGGGCGGGCCGGGTGACCATGCCGCCCTCTTCGGAGAGTTGACGCACCATCTGCTCCCGTCAACCGCCATACGGGTACCAGGAGAGCTACCCCATTCGGTGGAGCCACTGCCGCTGCCGCAGGTACCGCAAAAGTTGCACACCATGACTACCGATCTGACGGAATGTGCTGTTCCGCTGCTGGTGCGGCGGTCCTCGGGTGTCGCGGACCGTACTCCAAATGCACCCTGTCCACCCGAACAGGTCAGTCGTGATCAGCCTCACAAACCGACGTTTCGCTCGGAAATCCGGCCCGGTGTGGGTCAAGATCCCTGAGACGACAAGCCCCCGCCACCTCGGCGGGGCGGTCCGGGCGGACGCCGAGTCCTGCCGCCGCCCCGGATGTCTGGTCGACAGAAGTGCATCGGCAGGAGTGGAGGACCCAAGCACGTCGGGGTGGCCGGAAAGTCTGGCCGTCCCTCGGGGTGAAGCCGCATCCGCGGCCGGGCATCTTCGTCCGTCCGAACCCGACAGGTCATCCTTCAGAGGCGGCTGACGAAGGGTTGCGCATGACTGCGCAGATTCATGTCCCCTCTCTGGTCTCCCGGGCGGGCGCCGTATCGGCCCTGACCGTTGCCGCGTTCGGCGCCTCCATGCTGGCGCCCGGAGCCGCCTCCGAGGCACACGCGGCGACGACCCACGCGAGCAAGGCACTGCTGGTGGCCGCCTCGAAGAAGGGATCGCCGTACGGATACGGCGCCACGGGCCCATCCCGGTTCGACTGCTCCGGGCTGACGCTCTACTCGTACAAGAAGGCAGGCAAGAAGCTGCCCCGAACGGCCCAGCAGCAGTACAACAAGACCCGCCGGGTCTCGGCCGGCGGCCGGAAACAGGGGGATCTGGTCTTCTTCCACTCCGGTGGCAGCGTCTACCACGTGGGGATCTACGCCGGCGGCGGCAAGATCTGGCACTCCCCCAAGTCCGGCTCCTGGGTGAAGCTGGAAAAGATCTGGACGAGGAGCGTCTGGTACGGCCGGGTGGGCTGACCGTCGCGGGACACGGGTGCGCCGGTCAGCCCGGCCGGCGCACCGGGTCGTGCGGTGCGCCCCTGCCTGTCGCGGGATGCGTTCGCGGGGTGACGTCAGTGCGCCAGCGGCTCGGCCAGCAGGGTCACGCCCAGCGCCGTGAGGGCACCGCCGGTGACTCCTTCCACTGCACGCGTCGTACGGGGCCGGCGCAGCCACTTCCCCAGCCGGTCGACCAGCAGTGCCACCGCGGGGAACCAGATCAGCGCCATGACGACGACGATCGTGGCGAGCAGCAGGGTGCGCGACAGCACCGGCACCCCGTCCGGCACGAACTGCGGGAGCAGACTGAGGAAGAGCACCGGCGCCTTCGGATTGAGCACGTTGGTGAGAAAACCCTGCCGCAGACTGCGTCCCACGCCGCCGGCCGGCTGCCCCCCGACCTCCCGCCCGGCGTCCGTCCCTGCGTCCGTCGCGGTGTCTGTCCCTGCGACCTGCCCGGCACCGCGCACCGCGAGCGGCCGACGCAACGCGGCACGCACGGCCCGTAGGCCGAGATAGAGCACATAGACCCCGCCCAGGATCTGCAGCGTACGGAACAGCACCGGCACGGCGACCAGTACGGCGGCGAGTCCGGCGACCGCGAGTGCGGTGTGCACCAGCAGTCCCCCGGCGACGCCGACCGCGCAGGCCACGCCCGCGCGCCGGGAGGCGAGTGCGTTGCGTACGACGACGGTGAAATCCGCGCCCGGCATGGCGATCATGCCTGCGGCGACGCCGAGAAAGGCGGCCAGTTGTGCATCCATGGCAGCCAGCCTGGACCGTGGCAGCCTTTAACATGTACTTGCAATCTTCTGGGTCTGCCTAAAGCGATGCTTAAGGGGTGGCATGTACGACCCGACACGGCTGGCGGCGCTGGTGGCGGTCGCCGAGGCAGGTTCCATCACCCGCGCCGCGGCTCGTCTGGGCTACACGGCGCCCGCGCTCTCCCAGCAACTGGCCAAGCTGGAGCGGGAGGCGGGGGCCACCCTGCTGGTGCGGCACCACCGTGGGGCGCGGCTGACGGCGGCGGGCGAGCTGCTGGCTGCACGGGCCCGCCGGGTGCTGGACGAGATGGACCGGGCACGGCACGAGCTCGCGCGGCTGGCGGGCCTGTCCGGCGGACGGCTTCGGGTGGGCACCTTCACCACGGTCGGCATTCATCTGCTGCCGCCGGTGCTCAGCGCGTTCCGCCGCGCGCACCCCGATGTGGAGCTGGCGGTCGCCGAGTACGAGCCGCCCGGCGGGGTCCTGGCGGTGGCGGCAGGCGAGGTGGACCTGGCGCTCACGCATGCGTACGAACCGGCCGAGGCGGCGCCGCCGCCCGCCGGGGTGGTCCTGGAGGCACTGCTGGTGGAGGAGCTCGTGCTGGTGACAGCGCCAGGCCATGCGCTGGCGGGCGGCTCGGGGAGACTGCCGGTGGCGGAGCTGGCCGGGCAGCCGCTGATCAGCAGCGCGCCGTCGCATCCGCCGCGCAAGGGGGTGGAGGGGGCGCTGGCGCGGGCCGGGGCGACCCCTGCCGTGGTGTGCGAGTCACCGGGCTATGCACTGGTGTGCGCGCTGGTCAGCGCGGGGCTCGGGGTGGCGGTGGTGCCGGAGATGGTCGCCGCGATGGCCGCGACACCGCTCGGCGTACGGCAGTTGGAGCCGGCTGCCTTCCGGCGGACGATCTCGGTGGCGCACCGGGGTGAGGAGTCGAGTCCCGCGGCCGAATCCCTGCGAGCGCTGCTGCGTGGCGCGTTCGGCCGCGTCGCAACCGCCTAGACCGAAGCGCCGACCGGACCGGAGCGCCGACCGGACCGGAGCGGGCACCAGCCGGAGCGGGCACCAGCCGGAGCGGGCGCAAGGGCGGGGGTAGGTGGCGGGCCTCGCGGGGTGTCATACGGGAGCAGGGTGACCGGACGGGGGCGGCGGCCCGTCGGGAGCAGACGCAAGGGCGGGGTGGCGGGCGGGGCGGTGGCTCACTTCCGTACCGGCGCGGTCCAGGGCAGCGCGATCCAGACGGTCTTGCCGCCCTCGGGGGTGGGTGTGACCGAGAGCCGGCCGCCGCACTCCGCCATCAGGCTGCGGATGATGACCATGCCGCGTCCGTTGTCCTGACGGACGGCCGCGGGTAGCCGCTGCGGCCAGCGGGGGTGGCTGTCGGTGACGCCGATGCACAGCTGCTCGTCCCGGTCGAGCCGGAGATCCACGGTGAAGGTGGGCGACTGGCCGAAGGTGTGCTGGACGGCATTGGTGGCGAGTTCCGAAACGATCAGCCGCACCGTGTCGGCAGCCTCCGTCTCGAGGGACAGTCCCCATGCGGACACGATGTGTGTGGCGTATCTGCGGGCCTCGGCGACCGAGGCTGGATCGCTCGGCAGAGTGACGGATGCTTCCTGATGGTCTGCCATGGCGACGCTGCCTCTCCCACCGGGGCCGGGCTCCGACTCGTAGCGGATGACATGCGAGGACGGCCACGGATTGTGCTTCGCGCCAGAGTGCCACTGATCGTGCCGCCAAGGACGGCGATCCACCAAGATATGCATATATCTGTCGCTCAAAGCGGTGAACTCGGCTACACGAGACCGCATTTGGGCGAGACTCCCAGTTTCGTCATAGCTTGATCACGCGACGGAAGGGCGGCGAGGAGGGGAAATGCGGCACGGTCCGGCGGTGCGACGCCGCAAGCTCGGCGAGGAGCTGCGGCAGTTGCGGCTGACTGCGGGCCTCACCAGCCGGGATGCCGCGCGGCTCGCCGGCTGGCACCAGTCGAAGGTCAGCCGGATAGAGACGGGCATCAGTGGGGCCAAGGCCGCCGATGTGACCCTGCTGCTGGATGCGTACCAGGTCGCCGATCCCCAACTGCGCGTGCTGCTGGAGATGCTGACGGGGGCGGCCGACGGTCCCGGACGGGGCTGGTGGCATGCGTACCGCGGACTGATCCCCTCGGAGTACAGGGACTTCATCAGTCTGGAGGCCCAGGCGTGCACGGCACGCACTCTGGAGACCTCGGTGGTGCCGGGGCTGCTGCAGACGCCCGACTACGCGCGGGCGGTGACGGGCGCGGTGCTGGAGCAGCTGCCGGCGGCGACGGTGGACGCTCTGGTGGAGGTACGGCTCGCCCGCCAGGCGGTGCTGCGCACGCATGCGCCGCTGACCCTGAGCGCGGTCGTCGACGAGGCGGTGCTGCGGCGCGAGGTGGGCGGCGTCCGGGTGATGCGGGAGCAATTGCGGAGATTAGCCGAGATGGCCCAAATGCCCCATGTGCGGCTTCAGGTACTGCCGTTCTCGGTCGGAGGCTACGTCGGCCTCACGGGGCCTTTCGTTATTTTCTCCTTTCCGAACACTACTGATCTGGACGTGGTTGTTCTCGACCACTTGACGAGTAGCCTCTATCTCGAGCGGAAAGAAGACCTCGAGGTGTACTGCGCCGCGTTCCACACGATGCAGGCGCGGGCCCTCTCGCCCGAGGACACATTGGACCTCATCGCCCGGATCAGTGACGGCGCATAAGGGAGGCACCCCCCATGTCCGACCGCCTCGCACAGCACGGCTTACGGTGGCGGCGCAGCAGCCGCAGCACAGGGATGAACAACTGCGTCGAGGCCGCCCGGCTGCCCGACGACTCACTCGCGGTCCGCGACTCCAAGAGCATCGCGCGACAGGCTCTGCGCTTCTCACCGCAGGCCTGGACCCGTTTCCTGACAGCGCTCCACGAGGACCACGAGGAGAGGGTCAACTGACCGGCGCGGCACCGGTGATGGTGGCAATCGCCGTCTCGACCTGCTGCTCCGTCAGATCCGCCCGGGCCGTGAGCCTGATCCGGGAGATGCCGTCCGGCACGGACGGCGGACGGAAACAGCCCACGACGAGCCCGGCGGTACGGCAGTCGGCGGCCCAGCGCAGGGCGGCTTCCGGTGACGGCGCCTGCACGGAGACGACGGCCGCATCGGGACGCGCGGCAGTCAGACCGGCATCGGTCAGCCGGCGGTGCAGGGTCGCGGCGACCGTGCGCGCCCGCCCGGCCAGCCCGGGTTCCCGGCCCAGCAGCCGCAGGCTCGCCAGAGCCGCCCCGGCCGCGGCGGGTGCGAGACCCGTGTCGAAGATGAACGTACGGGCGGTGTTGATCAGGTGGTCGATGACCCGGGCGGGGCCGAGGACGGCGCCGCCCTGGCTGCCCAGGGACTTGGACAGGGTGAGCGTGGCGACGACACCGCCGTGACCGGCGATTCCCGCGGCGTCGAGTGCTCCGCGGCCGCCTGCGCCGAGTACCCCGAGACCGTGCGCGTCGTCGACGAGCAGAGCGGCACCGTACTCCCGGCAGGCATCCGCCAGGCCGGGCAGCGGCGCGGCATCGCCGTCCACCGAGAAGACCGAGTCGGTGACCATGAGGGCGCGCCGCCCGGGGTGCGCGTCGAGCGTCTTGCGTACGGCGTCGACATCCGTGTGCGGGACGATCGCGGTCTCCGCTCGGGACAGCCGGCAGCCGTCGACGATCGAGGCGTGGTTGCCCGCGTCGGAGACGATCAGCGAGCCGCGGCCGCTCAGCGCCGTCACGGCGGCGAGGTTCGCGGCATAGCCCGAGGACAGCACCAGGGCCGCCTCGAATCCGCAGAAGGCGGCCAGTTCGCGCTCGAGCTCGGCGTGGAGCGCAGTGGTGCCCGTGACCAGCCGGGACCCGGTGGCCCCCGCTCCCCAGCGGCGGGCCGCCCCTGCCGCCGCCTCGGTGATCTCCGGGCGGCGGGTGAGGCCCAGATAGTCGTTGCTGGCAAGATCCAGCAGTTCGGAGTCGGCGGCGCGCGGCCGGAGCGTACGGACGAGGCCCGCGCGCTCACGGCGGCGCGACTCGTCGTCGATCCAGTCGAAAGGATCCTGGGGCATGGTGGTCCGGTCCTTTTGTAGGCAGCGCACAGACCCTAACCGGGCGCGCTCGAGGAACGGATGTGGTCATGCACACACCTCAAAGATGCTCTGTTGTGGGGTTCCTCCTTGGCCCCGACGTGTGCCGTACGTCAGGATCTGAGCCATGGACCTGCTGAACACGCTGGTGGAGAAGGGGTTGCGGCGGGAGCTGCCGACCCGTGAAGAAGCGCTCGCCGTACTGGCGACCTCCGACGACGACCTGCTCGAAGTGGTGGCCGCGGCCGGCAAGGTACGCCGCCAGTGGTTCGGACGGCGGGTGAAGCTCAACTATCTCGTCAACCTGAAGTCCGGGCTGTGCCCCGAAGACTGCTCGTACTGCTCCCAGCGGCTCGGCTCGAAGGCCGAGATCCTCAAGTACACGTGGCTGAAGCCCGACGAGGCCTCGCAGGCCGCCGCCGCGGGTGTGGCGGGCGGCGCGAAGCGGGTCTGCCTGGTCGCGAGCGGCCGCGGACCGACGGACCGAGACGTCGACCGCGTCTCGAAGACGATCGAGGCGATCAAGGAGCAGAACGAGGGCGTCGAGGTCTGCGCGTGCCTCGGGCTGCTCTCGAACGGACAGGCAGAGCGACTGAGGGCCGCGGGCGCCGACGCGTACAACCACAACCTCAACACGTCCGAAGGGACGTATGGGGACATCACGACTACGCACACCTATGCCGACCGGGTGGACACGGTGCACCAGGCGCAGGCCGCGGGCCTGTCGGCGTGCTCCGGGCTGATCGCGGGCATGGGCGAGAGCGACGAGGACCTCGTCGACGTCGTCTACTCGCTGCGCGAGCTCGACCCCGACTCGGTGCCGGTGAACTTCCTCATCCCCTTCGAGGGCACGCCGCTGGCCAAGGAGTGGAACCTCTCCCCGCAGCGCTGCCTGCGGATTCTGGCGATGGTGCGGTTCGTCTGCCCGGACGTGGAGGTACGGCTCGCGGGCGGCCGCGAAGTGCACCTGCGCTCGATGCAGCCGCTCGCCCTGAACCTGGTCAACTCGATCTTCCTCGGTGACTACCTCACCAGTGAGGGCCAGGCGGGGCAGGCGGACCTGGACATGATCACGGACGCCGGCTTCGAGGTGGAGGGCACGGACACGACGACGCTGCCGGAGCACCGCGCGGACGCGGCGGCAGCGGCCGGGGGCGGCTGCGGTTCGCACTCCGGCGGGTGCGCGCCGTGCGGTGACGGCGAGGAAGCCGCCGTCCCAGCCGACGAGGCCGTCGACGACGTTGCCCGGAAAACACCCGTCGCCGGAGCTCCGGCGGCCCGTACGGACCTGGTCGCCGTACGCCGTCGTGGTGCAGGCACGGATCTCGCGCCCAATGCCTGAGCCCGCGTACACCTCCGCCGAGCTGCTCGCCCTGGACCGGGCCCACGTCTGGCACCCGTACAGCCCCATGCCGGGCCGTACGGACCCGCTGGTTGTGGAGTCCGCGTCCGGTGTACGGCTGCGGCTCGCCGAACCCGTCCACGGCCGGCGCGAGTTGATCGACGGCATGTCGTCGTGGTGGTCCGTCATCCACGGCCACAACCACCCGGTCCTCAATGCGGCGGTACACAGCCAGCTCGGGCGGATGAGCCATGTGATGTTCGGCGGGCTCACCCATGAGCCCGCCGTGCGCCTCGCCACCCGGCTGGTCGAGATCACGCCGGAACCACTGCAGCATGTCTTCCTCACCGACTCGGGCTCGGTGTCCGTCGAGGTCGCGGTGAAGATGTGCCTGCAGCACTGGCGCTCGGTGGGCCGCCCGGCCAAGCAGCGGCTGCTGACCTGGCGCGGCGGCTACCACGGGGACACCTGGCAGCCGATGTCCGTGTGCGACCCCGAGGGCGGGATGCACGGGCTGTGGTCGGGAGCGCTGCCGCGCCAGATCTTCGCGGAGGCGCCGCCGGCCGAGTTCGAGGAGTCGTACGCGGCGGGCCTTCGCGATCTTGTCGCGCGGCACGCGGACGAACTGGCCGCGGTGATCGTGGAGCCGGTGGTGCAGGGCGCGGGCGGGATGCGGTTCCACTCCCCCGCGTATCTGCGGGTGCTGCGCGAGGCCTGCGACGAGCACGGGGTGCTGCTGATCTTCGACGAGATCGCCACGGGGTTCGGGCGTACGGGCGCACTGTTCGCGGCGGAGCACGCCGGCGTCTCGCCGGATGTGATGTGCGTGGGCAAGGCGATGACCGGCGGCTATCTCTCGATGGCCGCGACGCTGTGCACCTCGCGGGTCGCGGAGGGCATCTCGCGCGGCGAGGTCCCGGTGCTGGCGCACGGTCCGACGTTCATGGGCAATCCGCTGGCCTCGGCGGTGGCATGCGCCTCCCTCGATCTGCTGCTCGGCCAGGACTGGAAGCAAGAGGTCAAACGGCTCGAGACGGGTCTGCGGGAGGGGCTCGCGGGTGCGGAGAGTCTGCCGGGAGTGAAGGACGTACGGGTGCTGGGAGCGATCGGCGTCGTACAGCTGGACCACCAGGTGGACATGGCGGCGGCGACGGAGGCGGCGGTGCGGGAGGGTGTGTGGCTGCGGCCGTTCCGCGACCTCGTGTACGTGATGCCGCCGTATGTGACGAACGAGGAGGATGTGGCGCGGGTGTGCCGTGCGGTGTGCGCGGCGGCGGCTGCGGGCTGAGGGGCACACCTCCAACACGGGCGCGTCCGCTTCGCGCCGCGGGCGCGGCTGCACGGCCACGCAGCCGCGCAGCCGCACGTAAGCAGAAAGGGCAGTGAACAGCCATGGCAGTGATCATCGTCAGCGGGACCGGGACCGAGATCGGGAAGACCGTCGTCACCGCCGCCGTCGCCTCGGCATTTCGGGCGAAGGGGCAGTCCGTCGCCGTCGTGAAACCCGCGCAGACCGGGGTTGCTCCCCGGGAGCCGGGGGACGTGGACGAGGTCGCCCGGTTGGCGGGGGCGGTCACCGGGGTGGAACTCGCCCGGTTTCCCGAGCCGTTGTCACCCGCGACCGCTGCGCAGCGGGCCGGGATGGACCCGGTGCGGCCCCGGCAGGTGGCCGACGCGGTCGAGAAGCTGACCGCCTCTCACGACCTCGTGCTGGTCGAGGGCGCGGGTGGGCTGCTCGTGCGGTTCGACGACGCGGGGGCGACGCTCGCCGATGTCGCCGTGCTGCTGGGCGCGCCGGTGCTGGTGGTCACGCCCGCCGGGCTCGGGACGCTCAATACGACCGCGCTGACCGCGGAGGCTCTGCGCGCGCGGGAGTTGGAGATGCTCGGTGTGGTCGTCGGGAGCTGGCCCGATGAACCGGATCTGGCGGCGCGGTGCAATCTCGCGGACCTGCCCGAGTCCGCGGGCGCGCCGCTGCTCGGTGTCGTACCGGAGCGTGTGGGCACCCTGGAGCCCGGCCGGTTCCGTGCGCGGGCCGGGAGTTGGCTCGCGCCACGCCTCGGTGGCTCCTGGGACGCGGAGGCCTTCACCGCCGCCGTAAGCTGATCATCATGCGCGCACGCATCGACGAGATCGTCTTCGACTGCCACGATCCCGCCCGCCTGGTGCGGTTCTGGGCCGATCTGCTGGGCGGCGACCCGGTGGACCGCAGCGCCGACTGGTCGTACATCGATCCGCCCGGTTTCGTACGGGTCGCCTTCCAGCGCGTGCCCGAGGGCAAGTCCGCCAAGAACCGCCTCCATCTGGATCTCGACGCGGGCGACGTCGACACGGCGGCCGCCGAGGCGGTACGGCTCGGTGCCGTACGCGTGGGTGCGGTCGTCACCGACGAGCACGGCCGGTTCCAGGTCATGACGGATCCCGAGGGGAACGAGTTCTGCTTCGTCGGTCCAGGGGGACAATGGCGGTGACCGCACCCGCCCTCCCAAGGAGGTCCGCGATGCCGCTGCGCAGCACGAAGATGCCCCGGGACGCCGTCCACCATCCGCTGTTCGCGCGCTTCTACGCCCGGATGAGCGTGCTGGCCGACCTCAAGGGGGGTGTGGCCGCCCACCGCGAGGAGCTGCTGGCCGGTCTCTCCGGCCGGGTGATCGAGGTCGGCGCGGGCAACGGCCTGAACTTCCCGCACTATCCCGCCGCCGTCTCCGAAGTCGTGGCGCTGGAACCGGAGCGCAGGCTGCGGCACTTGGCGGCACAGGCGGCGCGGCGCACCGACGTTCCGGTGGATGTGGTGCCGGGCGCGGCCGAGGCGCTGCCGGTCAAGAGCGAGGCCTTCGACGCGGCCGTGGCGTCCCTGGTGCTCTGTTCCGTACGGGATCTGCCGCGGGCGCTCTCCGAGATCAGACGCGTACTGCGGCCCGGCGGTGAGCTGCGGTTCTTCGAGCACGGGCTGGCCGAGGGCAAGGGCCTGGCAAGGACCCAGCGCGCCGTGGACCGTACGGTGTGGCCGCTGCTCTTCGGCGGCTGCCACACCGCGCGGGACACCATCGCCGCGATCGAGGCCGCGGGCTTCGAGCTGGGGGTGTACCGCAGGCTGCGGGTGCCGGAGCGCGGGATGCAGTTCCCGAGCTCCCCCTGCGTCCTGGGTGTGGCACGCCGCCCCTTCGGTACCGACGCATCAGACTGAGCCGGCTGCCGGTCAGGGGCTCACCGGCTCCACTGGCGCAGCTCGCCGGCGATGGTCCTGACGTCCGCCTTGCCCTCCTTGACCAGCCGCGCCAGGTCCCGTACCTGCTCGGGCGAGGTGACCACCTTCAGTCCGCAGGCGACGAGATAGCCGTATGCGACGGCGGAGGCGAACATGGCGTTGGAGTGTTCGAGCGCGGGCACATGGAGCAGCAGCTGGAGCAGGGCCGCGGCCCGGGCATGCGGATCGCTGTAGACGGGGATGCCGAATATCTCCGCCTCATGGCGGCTGACGGCGGCGACGAGCGCGCCCCAGTCGGTGACCTGTGGATCTCCGGGCGTCTTGTGCTCGGCGACCATGAGGAGCCAGGCAAGATCGATCTGAAGATTCAACGCTCGGCCGTGCCGTGTTCCGCGCCGAACTCCTCCGCGAACACGGACTCGTACTGCTTCATGAAGTCGGCCGCCGCGTCCACGAAGGTGCGTCCCACCTCGCCCGCGTCCTGTTTGACGAGTTCCTCGATATAGCGGTTCACGCTCATCCCGCGCTGCAGGGCCCGCTGGCGCGCGGCCTCGGCGGTGGTCTCGTCCACCCTCACGTTCAACTGTGTCTTCGCCACCCCACTACGCTAGCGCGAATACGCTAGCACCGACAAGCGCTGCGTCGAGTGCCCCTTACATCCACACCGAGGACCAACCCCACGAGGGATACCGGCGCGTACGTACCCGCTCTACTCTCGCCTCCTGTAAGGGAGTTGGAGCGGCCACGACCCGGGAGGCGGCCTTGTCCACACCTGCCACTGCATTCAGCCACGACCGGGCTCCGGATGTGCCGCTCGCCGCCCGGGCACGGGCCCTGACCAAGGCATACGGCACCGGCGAGACGACCGTACGCGCCCTGGACGCCGTCGATGTCGACATCGCGCGCGGCCGGTTCACCGCGGTCATGGGCCCTTCCGGCTCGGGCAAGTCCACCCTGATGCACTGCCTCGCGGGCCTGGACACGGTCTCCGCCGGGCAGATCTGGCTGGGCGACACGGAGATCACCGGCCTGAAGGAGCGTGAACTCACTCGGCTGCGCCGGGACCGGATCGGCTTCATGTTCCAGGCCTTCAATCTGCTGCCGACGCTGAGCGCCGCAGAGAACATCACGCTGCCGATGGACATCGCCGGGCGCAAACCCGACCAGCAGTGGGTGGAGCAGGTCATCGACACCCTCGGGCTGCGCGACCGGCTCACACACCGGCCCGCACAGCTCTCCGGCGGGCAGCAGCAGCGCGTGGCCTGCGCCCGGGCGCTGGCCTCCCGCCCCGAGCTGATCTTCGCCGACGAGCCGACCGGCAACCTCGACTCACGCGCGGGCGCGGAGGTGCTCGCGTTCCTGCGCGAAGCCGTCGACCGGCTGGAACAGACGGTGGTGATGGTGACGCACGATCCGGGCGCGGCCGGCCACGCCGACCTGGTGCTGTTCCTCGCGGACGGACGGATCGTCGATGTCATGCCGGACCCGACGGCGGAGGCGGTTCTGGAGCGTATGCGCCTCTTCTCCGCAGGACCATCCGCAGCACCGTCCGCAGCACCGTCGGGGATGCCACCCCGGACACCCGGCTCCGACGCCCCGAGCGAGAGCTGAGGCCCCGGTGCTCAAAGCGACCCTGCGAAGCTTCTTCGCACACAAGGGACGGCTGCTGCTGTCGGCGCTCGCGGTGCTGCTGTCCGTGGCCTTCGTCAGCGGCAGCCTGATCTTCTCGGACACCGTGTCACGTACCTTCGACCGGCTCTTCGCCTCCACCTCGGCGGATGTGACGGTCGGGCCGAAGGAGGGCATCGGCGAGAGCCTGCCGACGGGTGTCGTGCGTACGGTGCCCGCCGGGCTCGCCGACCGGGTGGGCTCGGTCGACGGGGTGGCAGCCACACACATCGAAGCCGCCGTGGAGAACATCACCGTCGTCGACGACGCGAACGAGCCGGTCGGGCCGACGACCGGCGCCCCCACCATCGCCACCAACTGGTATGTCACCGAACGCAGTCCGGTGAAGCTGACCAGTGGGCGCGAGCCGAACGGCCCGGGTGAGGCGCTGCTCGACAAGGACACCGCCGACAACAGGAAGGTACGCATCGGGGACACCCTCACCGTTCTCGCTCAGCCCGGCTCGTTCAAGGTCGAGATCGTCGGCATCGCGACGTTCACCACCACCAACCCCGGTGCCGCACTGGTCTTCCTGGACACCCCGACCGCCCAGACCAGGCTGCTGGGCAGACCCGGGGTCGCCACCTCGGTCTCGGTGGACGCCGCGGACGGGGTCTCCGACGCCACGCTCAAGCAGCGGATCGCGGCCGAGCTGGGTGATGCGTACGAGCTCAGGACCGCCGACGAGCAGGCCGAGTCGGCCGCCGCCCAGCTGGGCGGATTCCTCGATGTCATCAAGTGGGTGATGCTCGGCTTCGCCGGGGTCGCCGTTCTGGTCGGCATCTTCCTGATCGTCAACACCTTCTCGATGCTCATCGCCCAGCGCACCCGGGAGTTGGGGCTGCTGCGGGCACTCGGCGCGGACCGGCGCCAGGTGCGCCGGTCCGTTCTCACCGAGGCGCTGCTGCTGGGCCTTGTCGGCTCGACGCTCGGACTCGCCGCCGGTGTCGCTCTCGCGGCCGGGCTGATCGAGCTGATGGGTCTGCTGGGGATGAATCTGAGCGCCGCCGAGATGGTGGTGGGGGTGGCGACGCCGGTATCCGCGTACGCGGTCGGCGTGGGCGTCACCTTCGTGGCCGCGTATCTGCCGGCCCGGCGGGCAGCCCGGGTCTCCCCCATGGCCGCGCTCTCCGACGCCGAAGTCGCTGGTGTGGGACGGCCGTTGAGGATCCGGGCGATCGTGGGGGCGGTGGTCGGTGCGGCGGGTGCCGCGGCGCTGGCCGGCTGCATGGTGAGCGAGCAGACCGGCACCGCCTCGTCTTTGCTGGGTCTGGGCGTGGTGCTCTCGCTGATCGCCACGGTGGTGGCCGGGCCGCTGCTGGTACGGCCGGTGATCCGGGTGCTGGGCGGGGCGTTCCCCCCGATATTCGGCCCGGTCGGGCGGATGAGCCAGCGCAACGCGCTGCGCAATCCGCGGCGTACGGGCGCCACCGCGGCCGCCCTGATGGTGGGCCTGGCGCTGGTGGGCGGGCTCTCGATCGCCAGCGCCTCGATGACCAAGTCCTTCGACGACCAGATCGACCGCACGCTGGGCGCCGACTTCGTCGTACAGAACAGCAACTTCATGCCGTTCCCGCAGGAGATCACCGAGAAGGTGAAGGGGGTCGAGAGCGCCGGGACGGTCGTACGACAGCGCTTCGCGCCGCTCGCGCTGACGTTGCCGGACGGGAAACGGGTGGAGTCGACGGCTTCGGGCTACGACCCCCAGCTGGACGAGGCCGCGCGGATCACCTATGCGGGCGGGGACACCGGGGCGGCCCTTGCGCCGGACAGCATCGCGATGGACCGGAAGTACGCCGCCGAGCACAAGGTACGGATCGGGTCGGTGCTGTCGGCCGAGTTCGCGGGCGGGCAGCGGGCCCGGCTGACGGTGGGGGCGCTCACCGACATGGACCAGAGCGGCGGCCCCGGGATGGAGGGCGGGATGTTCCTGGGGCTCGCCACCGTGGAGAAGTATCTGCCGGGCGGGCAGGAGGCCGCGCTGTACGTCAACGCCGCGAGCGGTAGCGATGCGCAGGAGCTGCGCCGGGGCCTGGAGAGGGCACTCGACCCCTACCCGCAGGTGCAGGTGAGGGATCAGGCCGACTACAAGGAGCTGATCCGCCAGCAGATAGCCGTGATGCTGTATCTGGTGTACGCGCTGCTGGGGCTGGCGATCGTCATTGCCGTGCTGGGTGTGGTCAACACCCTTGCGCTGTCGGTGGTGGAGCGGACCCGGGAGATCGGGCTGCTGCGGGCCATCGGTCTCTCCCGGGTCCAGCTGCGGCGCATGATCCGGCTGGAATCCGTTGTGATCGCGGTCTTCGGCGCACTGCTGGGGCTGGCCCTGGGCGTGGTGTGGGGAGTGGCGGTGCAACAGGTGCTGGCGCTGGAGGGGCTGACGGCGTTCGCCGTGCCGTGGGGCACGCTCGTCGCGGTCGTGGTGGGCTCGGTGGTCGTGGGGCTCGGCGCTGCGGTGCTTCCGGCGCTGCGCGCCTCACGGATGAACGTGCTGGCCGCCATCGCACACGAATAGGCGCCTGCCCGAGGAGAGTTCCGGCTCCGCGCGGCAGCTGAACGCGGTGCGCCACAAGGTCCGTCCCGCACGCTGGAAGCCGGTGGCGGACCGGCAGCCGGGCATGCTTGGCTCGCGCCCATGATCGACCTGCACATACGCACCGCCGGGACGGCCGAGGCGGAGACCGTCCTCCGCTTCTGGCAGGAAGCCGCCGAGGGCACGAGCATCACGGACGACGTGGACGGGGTGACCCGGCTCATCGCGCGCGACCCCGACGCGCTGATTCTGGCCGAGTCCGACGGCCGGGTGGTGGGCACCGTGATCGCCGGATACGACGGCTGGCGATGCTCCCTGTACCGGCTCGCCGTGCTCCCCTCCCATCGCCGCCAGGGGATCGGAGCAGCGCTTCTCGAAGCGGCCGAGAAGCGGTTCCGGGCCGTGGGCGGCAGGCGCGGCGACGCGATGGTGCTGGAGGCCAACGGGCGGGCTCAGCAGGCGTGGGCCGCCGCCGGCTACCACCGCGAGGACCACTGGCGCCGCTGGGTGAAGCCGTTCGCCTAGGCTGCCACCCGGCAATCGGCTGCGGATGCCACCGCACACCGAGCCACTTTGCCCGTCCTTTACCATGGGTGCATCATTCGCCCCCCGTACGAAAGGTGTGAGCGTCCGCCCATGGGCGAGCCTCCCAGTAGCAGACATCGCGCAATCCTCCTCCCCCTGCCCGATCATGGGACGGAGGTGAACCGATGACCGAAGTGCTCCTGCTCCTTGTGGCAGTGCTGCTGTCGATCGCCTGCGGTGCCTTCGTCGCGGCGGAGTTCTCCCTCACCACGGTCGAGCGCAGCGATCTCGAGCGGGCCGTCGAGCGTGGCGAGCGCGGGGCGGCGGGCGCACTCAAGGCCGTACGGAGCCTCACCTTCCAGCTCTCCGGCGCCCAGCTCGGCATCACCGTCACCAACCTCGTCGTCGGCATGCTGGCCGAGCCCTCGATCGCCAAGCTGATCCGCGGACCGCTCGAGGCACTCGGCCTCTCCTCCTCCGTGGCCTCCTCGGCGGCCCTGGTCATCGGTACCGCGCTGTCCACCGTCGTGCTGATGGTCGTCGGCGAGCTGGTCCCGAAGAACTGGGCCATCTCGTCCCCGCTGGCCGTGGCGAAGGTGGTGGCCACCCCGCAGCGGGTCTTCACCGCCGCCTTCAAGCCACTGATCAGCCATCTCAACAACGCCGCCAACCGCATCCTGCGCCGGATCGGCATGGAGCCGACCGAGGAGCTGGCCTCGGCCCGCAGCCCGCAGGAACTGGTCGCGCTGGCCCGCCACTCCGCGAAGGCGGGCGCGCTGGAGGCGGACACCGCCGAGCTGTTCGTACGCACCCTGCATCTGGCCGAGCTGACCGCTGAGAACGTCATGACCCCCCGGGTCCAGGTCACGGCCCTCGAAGTGCAGGCCACTGCCGAGGACGTCGCCAACGCCACGCGCGCGACCGGCCTGTCCCGCTTCCCCGTCTACCGGGGCAGCCTCGACTCCATCGTCGGCATCGCACACATCAAGGACGTGCTCGCGGTCCCGGCCGAACGTCGCGCCCGCCATCGGGTCTCCGAGCTGCTGCGCGAGCCGCTGCTCGTCCCCGAGACGCTGACCGTGGACCGTCTCCTCGACCGGCTGTCCGGCAAGTCCACGATGGCCGTCGTCATCGACGAGTACGGCGGCACGGCCGGAGTGGTGACGATGGAGGACATCGTCGAAGAGGTCGTCGGCGAGGTGCGCGACGAGCACGATCCGCACGAGACGCCGGACCTGGCTCCGGCGGGCACCGACGCGGACGGCCGTGCCCTGTGGTCGGCGGACGGTGCGGCACGGACCGACCAACTGGAGCGGGTCGGGCTGCGGGTGCCGGAGGGACCGTACGAGACGCTCGCCGGGCTGATCGCCCACGAGCTGGGGCGTATCCCGGCCGAGGGCGACCGGATCGAGATGGCGGGCTGGCGGCTCGATGTGGTGGACGCCTCGGGGCGCCGCGCGGCACGGGTGCTGATGCATGCGCCTCTTGAGCAGGACGACGAGACCGAAGAGGCCCGACGATGATCGCGATTCAGCTCACCGTGGGCCTGCTGACGCTGGTCGTCAACGCCTTCTTCGTCGGCGCGGAGTTCGCGCTGATCTCCGTACGCCGCAGCCAGATCGAGCCCGAGGCGGAGGCCGGGAACCGGCGGGCGCGCAGCGTCATCTGGGGCCTGGAGCATGTCTCGGCGCTGCTGGCGGCGGCCCAGCTGGGCATCACGCTGTGCACCCTGGTGCTCGGCATCGTCGCCGAGCCGGCCATCGCGCACCTGCTGGAGCCCGTCTTCGACGCGGTCGGTGTGCCGCACGGCCTGGTTCACCCGATCTCGTTCGTGATCGCGCTGGCCGTGGCGACGTATCTGCACATGCTGCTCGGCGAGATGGTGCCGAAGAACATCGCACTGGCCGAGCCCTCGCGGACCGCGCTGCTGCTCGGCCCGCCGCTGGTCGCGCTGGCCCGGGCGCTGCGCCCGGTGATCTTCACCATCAACGCCTGCGCCAACGGCCTGCTGAAGCTGCTGCGGGTCGAGGCCAAGGACGAGGTCGCCGCGACCTACTCGGACGACGAGCTGGCGCGGATGGTGCGCGACGCCGGGGATGCCGGGCTGCTCGACGACCGGGCGGCCGAGCGGCTGCGCGACGCGCTGGAGCTGGGGCGCCGACCCGTGCGCGAGGTGGTGAGGCCGGTGGAACAGGTGGTGTACGCAGAGGCCGGAACCACCCCCGAGCAGCTGGAGCGGCTGGCGGCCGAGTCCGGGTTCTCTCGTTTCCCGGTGGTGGATGCCGGCCTCCACATCCTGGGCTATCTCCATGTGAAGGACGCGCTGGACGCCACTCCACGCGATCAGCCGTTCCCGGTCACGGCGATGCGTCCGATCGCACGGGTACGGGCCGCGACACCGCTCGACGACGTACTGACCGCGATGCGGCGCAGCCGTACACACCTGGCGGTGGTCCTCGAGGAGGACGGCACACCCGAGGGACTGGTGACGATGGAGGACGTACTGCGCCAGCTGGTCGGCCGGCCCGACTAGCTCGAACCGGCCCGCCTGACCCGCCTGACCCCGACAGGTTCCGGGGCGGGCTCCCCTCGGCGGTGGCGGCCCGGCCCCGTGGTCTCGGTGAGACCCGGGCCGGGCCGTCCGGCTCCTGCCGCGGCGATCGCGATGAGTACGGCGCCGAGGGCCTGGGCGAGGTGCGGACGGGATCCTCTGGTCCTACAGCGCGGTCGCCGCCAGCCAGGCGTCCAGGACCGCGCCGTCCCCCGAAAGGCGCACGCGCTCGTCGCCCGGCCGGAGGCGGCCGTGGACGAGCAGCAGCAGATCACCGCTCGTGGCCTCGACGCGCGCGGCGGCCGCCGCCGCGCTCTTCGTCCAGGTGAAACCGGACTCCCCGAAGGTGATCGTCCAGGCGGCGCCGGTGTCCGTGGCCCGCAGCCGGACCGAGCCGTCCTGCAGTCCGCCGACGGACTCGGCGATCCAGGAGTGGTGCGGCAGGTTCTCGAGGAATTCCTCGATCCCGTCGGCGCCCGTGCCGGCCGTGATGCGGGGCTCGATACCGAGGGCGAGTTCGGCGTCGGCGAGATGGACGACGGACTCGAAGAGCAGCCGGCGGGGGAAGAACCGTACGCGCTGGTCGGCGCCGTGGGACCACATCGGCGTCTCGGGGTCGACGCCGCGCAGGGTGCGCAGCGTGGCGGCGGCGCTTTCGGCCAGCCAGCCCGGGTAGGCCCGCGGATCGTCGGGGAGGTCGAGCGGAACGTCCCGGGACCAGACGCGCTCGGCTGCTCGTATCCGTACGAGATGTTCGATCCAGCGGTGGGTGGTGCCGTGGTGCTTGACGAGGTCGGCGAAGGTCCAGCCGGGGCAGGTCGGCACGGGCGTGGCCGGGTCCACGTCCCGTACGGTCTCGACGAACTGCCGCGCCAGGTGCTCGACCGCGTCGCAGTACAGCTCGTGCTGGTCGTCGTCGAGGCCGAAGCCCTCGGGGATCCGCAGCAGATCGTCCCGCCAGGCTCCGTCTGGCTCGCGATCGGCAGCTTTCCGGAAGAGTCCGGCGAGGTCACGGCGGTCGGCGGGCGAGAGCCGGTCGAGCAGATGCCCGGTGGTCTCCATCCACTTCACCGCGATGTCCGGGTCGAGCACATCGTCGTCGCAGGTGTCGATCAAGGTCACCACATCGGCCAGCGCCTCGGCCAGTGCGTTCAGCAGCGCGTCACTCACAGAGCTCCCCTCCCGGTACGGAACCGGGGGACCTTACCGCGCGGTACGATCTCTGCGCCATGGAGATGAATGCCAACTACACCAGTTTTGTCGCGGTAGGCGATTCCTTTACCGAGGGCATGTCCGATCTTCTTCCGGACGGCTCGTACCGCGGCTGGGCCGATCTGCTCGCCGGCCGGCTGGCCGCCCGTACACCGGGATTCCGGTACGCGAATCTCGCCGTACGCGGAAAGCTCATCGGACAGATCGTGGACGAGCAGGTCGATGTCGCGGCCGCCATGAAGCCGGATGTGATCACTCTGGTCGGCGGGCTCAATGACACGCTGCGGCCCAAGTGCGACATGGTGCGTGTGCGCGGGCTCCTGGAGGAAGCGGTGGAGCGGCTGGCGCCGTCCTGCGGGCAGCTGGTGCTGATGCGCAGCCCCGGCCGCAACGGACCGGTGATGGAACGATTCCGCCCCCGCATGGAGGAGCTGTTCACGTACGTCGACGAGCTGGCAGCCCGGCACGGCGCGCTGGTGGTGGATCTGTACGGCGCGAAGACCCTCGCCGATCAGCGGATGTGGGACCTGGACCGGCTGCATCTGACGGCCGAGGGACACCGGAGGGTCGCCGAGGCCGTGTGGCAGGTGCTGGGCCTGCAGACGCAGGACGACTGGCAGGCGCTGCTGCCGCCCGCCGTGCAGCCCGCGTGGGCCACACGGCGCGTCAACGATCTGCGGTTCGCGCGGCGGCACTTGGGGCCATGGATCGGGCGACGGCTGACGGGGCGCTCGTCCGGGGACGGCCGGCCGGCGAAGCGGCCCGAGCTGCTGCCGTACGAGCCGCCGCTCTCGTAGCAACGTACAACCGAGGGCGCGGCGCTGGCCTGCAGAAACCGCCAGTAGAATCTACTCACTGTTCTACGGTGCAGGCCGAACACGCAGGTCAGTGGGCACTTAGCCCGTCAACCGGACGATGAAATCTCACAATTTCTCACGTGAGCTCTCTGGGGGCACCGTGGAAGACGTCCAGAGCAAGGGCTGCCGCCCGCATGTCCTCGGCCTCAATGGAGACGTACTTCCGCTTGGTGAAGGCTGCGTTCGTGTGGCCAGCCCACGCCGCGAGGATGACGTCCGGGACGCCGCTCACCGCCAGCGCCTTCAGCACGGAGTGCCGCGCGTCGTACAGCCGCACCTGACGCAAGCCCAGCTCGCGCATGAGGCGGTAGGCGTACTCCCGTAGCTGCCGAGTGTTGAGCGGGATGCCGAGTTCGTTGACGACGATGTAACCCGTCTCCGTGTACGCATCGCCTGCTGCCACCCGCTCCGCGGCCTGCTGGTCCCGGAATCGACGTAGCGCCTCCCATGGGCCCTGCGGCAGCGGTAGGGCGCGCTCACCGGATGCTGTCTTCGTATCCTTCTCCAGCACCCTGTGATTGCCGATCATCGTCCGCGTGGTCGTGATCTCGAGAATGCCCACACTCAGGTCGACGTCAGTCCATCGCTGCCCGCAGACCTCAGCCGGCCGAAGGCCCATCAGGGACAGAAGCAGCGGGGCGAACAATCGATCCTGCTCCATGCCGCGGACGAACGTCTGTACCTCGGCGACCGTCCAGGGCTTGACCTTGTCGCGGTCCCGCTTGTCGGTCTTCTTGTCAACGAGCGCCACCCGCACGTACTGAGCTGGACTCGTTGCGATCAGCTTGCGGGCGACCGCCCTCCCCAGCGCTTCCCGCAGCCGCGTAAGGATGCCCTCGACCGTCGAGACGGCAAGTCGTGTTCCCGGCTCTCCGCCGCGGCGCCGACCGTTGGTCACCACCTCGTCCACGAACTCTTGGATGTGGTCCTCAGTCAACTCCTGCAGCCGCAGGTGGCCGAGCCGGTCGACGACGTGCACCAGGGCCAGGCGATAGGTGCGGATCGTCGTCTCCTCGACGTCGCGCCGCTTGTACTCCAGCCACTGCTCCAGCCACTCCCCCAGCGTCATCTTGCTGGGGGCGATGAAAGTGCCGGCCGAGCGCTGATGCAAGATGCGGTCGCGCTCCGCCTTCACCTCCGTCTTCGTGTCTTTCGTGATGGTGAGCTGGATCCGCTTGCCGTTCTCGTCGCGGCCGGCGTCGACGACCGTCCGGTATCTCACCGTGCCGTTCCGTAGCGTGATCTTCCTGATCGGATCAGCCACTTCCCCGCCCCTCTTCCGGTGCTGCGTGTCAATCGTCCAGCTCGAGCTCGATCTGCTCGACCTCGTTCTGTAGCTGAGCGAGCCGGTTCTTTGTGATGGCTAGCTGGCGCTCCATGGCGTCCTTCTTGCCGCCCTGAATGGCGCGGACGAGTCGGCCCACCATGGCGCTGACCGAGTCAGCTGCGTTGTTCGCGGGGTGCTGGGCGGCCCGACGGCGGCCCGCAGGATGCGAGAGAGCCTCGTACTCCTGGCGCATCCGCCAGTAGGCGTCGGACGCCTCGTCCGTGTCGTCATCGCTATCGGGCTCGACGGCAATGGCTGAGGGGCTCACTCCGTAGTTGCTAGCTGGCGCGCGGCCTTCGGCCCAGAGCCACGCCGTCCGCGCCTCAAGGTCGAAATCTGGAGTCAGCGGAATCCTGACGTCGCTCCATTCCGGCGGCAGGAGAAGGGCGAGCGGGGAGACATTGAGCGCCAGCGCCAGGGCGACCAGGTCGTCAGCGTCCACCCGGCGGGTTCCGCTTTCGATGCGGGAAACCCCCAGAGGAGGGATCGGTCGCCCGAACTCGCCGGCCCGGTCGGATAGATCCTTCTTGGTCATGCCGCGGGCGGTACGGATCCGCTCGACATTGCCTTTGACCTGCTCGCCGGTCGGTCCGAGTGGGTTCTTCTTGTCGTCTGCCACACGCACAGGTTCGCATCGAAATGATGCGCGGACAATCGCTCTTGCTTCCCGGACATTCCCGCATTACTCTTCGATGTGTCAACACATCAAAATGATGTGCATGACCATCGAAAGGGTTGATCATGCCTGCAAGCTTGATCTCCGCGCACTCGCACGTCGATGACGACTGGCTGACCGCGCGTGAGGCTAGCGGGGTGGCGCGGGTCGCGGAGAAGACGCTCGCCAACTGGCGCTCCCGAGGTGTCGGGCCGCCGTACAAGAAGCTCAGCGCCGGCCGCGGCGGACGCATCCGGTACCGGCGCGGCGACGTCATCGCCTGGCTGAACGGCGAGCGGATCGAGAGCGCCGCCTGATGGGCGCCCCGACGCTCGCCGAGATCCGCAGTTGGCCCGCCACCGTCGGCGTACCCGACGCAGCCAGGGCCATCGGCGTTTCGAAGTCGCACCTGTACGAGCTGATCCGCAAGGGCGAAGCCCCGGTCCGGACGCTCGCCCTGGGCAGCAGCCGACATCGTGTCGTGACCGCGAGCCTGATCCAGCTGCTCGAAGCCGCCTGAGCCACGGCGAGCAACACACCCCATCCGCCCACGCGAGGACGACCCACCGGGCACCCGCATCGCCTCGCCCCGCGTGACAGGACCACCAGCGTGAGCACAAGCGAAAGGGCCCGGACATCACCCGGGCCCCTCCACACACCAGCATCGCCAACTCCGAGTGTATCCGCCGACGTCGACCGGCTGCGAGCCCAGCGGCAGCGTGAACAGGACCGCCGCGAGACCGCCCTCAGCGCGATCAGAAGCCACCTCGAAGAGCAGCCCAGCCCCCAGGCCGTGCGCTCATGTGCCCGCCGCTGGTGCACCGACATCGGCGCCCTCGCCGAAGCCGTCATCAAGGGGGCATCATGAACGACGACACCCGCCCGGCGGACACCACCTCGGAGCAGCTGCAGCGGCGACGTGAAGCGTCGTACCGCCTCGAGCCGTTCGGCTGCGGCCACCGCGATCCGCTCGACTGCCGCGACGACTGCGTCGACGACGAGACCGTACCCACAGCCGCGGACACCCCTGGCGTACAGGCAGAGTTCGACCCGGGCGACATCGCCGGCCTGTGGGCCGACGCCAAATCGATGTTCCTCGCGAAGGACTTCCCCGAGTACGCCTCGGCCGCATGGTGCGACCTCCACCCCGACGATCCGCGCCGCCTGGCCGCGGTACTCGAAGCCGCCGAATG
Organism: Streptomyces sp. NBC_01142; assembly: GCF_026341125.1. Taxonomy (NCBI): domain Bacteria; kingdom Bacillati; phylum Actinomycetota; class Actinomycetes; order Kitasatosporales; family Streptomycetaceae; genus Streptomyces; species Streptomyces sp. NBC_01142. Next base: position 110,076 of record NZ_JAPEOR010000003.1, on the reverse strand, counting down.
CTGGCGCAAGTACGGCGACCCCGTCGTCGATTGGCTGCGGGAAGCGAGCAGTGCCACGCCCTCACTTGCCAGCCTCAAGACGGCCGCCGAGCTTGCCGAAGCCCGCAAGCCAAAGCCGCCCCACCAGCTGCGCGCCACACCCGGATGGCCACCCATCGCCATCCCCGGACAGCCCGGCCGCTACCTCTACGCACGTCAGGAGATGGCGGCTTGACCACCCAAGAGGAAGCCTCACGGTTCTGCGCCCACCTGGTGGACGGCAGGCCCTGCGACAACATGGCTGCCACACACGACGGCGGGCAGCTCGGCCACCCCTTTCGGGGCGAGCTGCCCCGACCGGGCCCCATGCTCGGGCCGTTCGCCAGCAATGGCGCGCACCCGCCCGAGGAAGAAGGGCCCCGCAGGTCGCTGCTGTTCAGGCCCGCATCGGCCATCAAGATCCGGCCCGTCCGCTGGCTATGGGACACCACGCCGGAAGGCGCGCCGCCCACCTCGCACGGCCGCATCCCCATGTACTCGCTCGCCATCGCGGCCGGCGGGCCCGGCATCGGGAAGTCGCAGTACGCCGTGTGGATGGTCGCGCGCATCACGACCGGCACCTTGCCCGGCGAACTATGGGGTAAGCCGCGGGGAGTCATCTACGCCGCGGCCGAGGACTCCTGGGCAATGACGATTGCGCCGCGGCTCATTGCAGCCGGCGCCGACATGAATCTCGTATGGCACGTCTCGGTACGGGATGACGAGCAGGCATATGCGCGCCTCACGCTGCCTCTGGATACCTCGCTCCTCGGCCAGGAGGCGGAGCGGTACAGCGTGGCGCTCCTCGTCATGGATCCGCTGCTCTCGTACATCGACAAGGGCATCAACGACTACCGGGCGGCGGAGGTCCGGCAAGCCCTCGAGCCGCTGGTGGCTGCCGCGGACAGGCACCACTTCACCATCCTCGGCCTGGCCCACTTCACCAAGGCTGGCGGAGCGGATCCGCTCTCCCGTATCGCCGGATCCGGCGCGTTCGGTCAGCTCATCCGCTGCCTCATCGCGTTCGCCAAGGAAGAGGGCGAGGACGGGGCCGACAGCCGGTTCGTCATGTCGCTCGAGAAGAACAACCTCGGCCGTCTCGGGCTCCCGTCATACGAGTACGTGATTCAGCCGGTCACGGTGCCCACAGAGGAAGGGCCGTCCTACGTCTCGAGGTTCGTCCTCGGCGACGAGACGACCACCTCGGTACGTGAGGTCATGCGAGACGAGTCCGTACCCAGTGGCGACCGTGCCGAAAGTGACGAGATCCGCGTCTGGCTTCGCGACTACCTGACCGACCTCGGCGGATCTGCGGAGCAGGCCGACGTCATGAAGGACTCGCAGAAGCTCGGGTACAGCAGGTCTTCCGTCTACCGGGCAAAGACCAAGCTGCGTCTCGTCACCCGGCCCCGCGGATTCGGCAAGGGCAAGACCTCGGACTGGTACCTGCCGGAAGCTGCGCCTTCGGACCAGGACGAGGAGTCATCCGACACACGCTGAGACGAATGGGACGACTGAGAAACATGGACCTGACCTGCATCTATGCCAACAAGGGGAGATGAGACGAATGGGACGACTGATGGAACGCATGACATGCAGTCGTCTCACCCCAGCTCAAGCGTCCCACCAATCGTCTCAAGGCAAAACAGCAGGTCGGAGCCAATAGTCCCAACAATCTCAACAATTCCCCTTTACGTAGGAGACACCGTGACCACATCCACCGTCATCGCCCTGGGCGACGACCGCGACACCAAGTACATCGTGCAGACCATCCCCGTCAGTACCGGCAAGTGCAGCCACGGGCACGGCAGTTGCGGCAAGCCCGGTGTCATCGCCGTCCGCAACACCATCGACCAGCAGCACCCGACCGAGGTCAGCACCTATCGGGTCACTGTGTGCGCCGAGCACCAGGACGGCGCCGCCCATATGCACGCGGTCTGGGTGGCCAGCGCCCGCGAACTGCAGGACCCCGTCAAGAACGCCGAGTTCCTCGCCAGCGCCGGGGTGACCGACTGATCCGCACGCAAGCGCCGAGCCCGGCACCACCCAGCATCCATCAAGGAGAAGCCCGTGACCGACACCCGCCGGCTGTACCAGCGTCCCCTCGCCAGAGCCCACGCCCTCGCCGAACAGTGGGCCGACGACCAGACGCCCATCACCCGCGCCGAAGCCGCCCGCCAGCTGCTCGAGGCCATCAACCCGGACGGCTGGACCGAGACCGACCAGCCCACCGCCGGCCTCACCCTCGTACCCGCGGAGGTCCCGTGATGGACGTCAACGACGTCGTACAGGAACGCATAGCCGCCGCCCGCCGGAAGGCCGAGAACGACAAGCGCCGCCGCGAAGAACTCGCCGCAGCCCGCAAGCGCGGCCTCGCCTACCGGCACGCCCAGAAGCTCCGCAACCTCGCCAACAGCCTCAACAACCAAACCCTCGCCGCATCCGGCGCCCACTGAAGGAGATCCCCATGCACAACGCATTCAGCTTCACCGTCGGCGGACGTCGCGTCGAACTCCCCTCCCTCGAGCACGTCCCCCCGAAGCTCCGCACCTCCCTCGAGAAGGCCCTCGAAGCCCGCGAAGCCATCGACACCGCCCGCAAGGCCGAAGAGACGTGCGGCCACGGCACCGGCCCCAAGCGCGCCAAGTACGAGACCGCCGTCACCGAGGCGCGCGAAAAGGCCGAAGCCGCCTTCACCGCCGCCGCCGACACCGCCAACGCCACCGCAGGCGAGTGGGTCACCTACTGCGACGACGGATACCGGGCCGCGATGATCGAGTTCGAGAAGGCCCGCGAGACCGCAGCAGCCGCGCTTGAGAAGGCCGCCGGCTTCGCCCGGGTCAAGCCCATCGCGACCAGCAAGCCCTACGCCCTCGCCGTCGACCGCCGCCTGAACGGCAAGGCCGTACCCACCCTCAGCTTCATGGCCGGGCAGCTCCGCGAGTTCAACGCCCCCGGCATCGACGACTAGCCACCCCGGCCGGGCCTCGAGACGGGGCCCGGCCCTCGCCGCGACCACGAGGGGACGACCGCCGATGTCCACAAATGACCTGCAGAAAAAAGATGAGGCCGCGCTGCTCCTCGCCCGCGGCATGACCTCCGACAAGGTCGGCGAACAGGTCGGCGTGACCGGGCGCACGGTCCGCCGGTGGCGCGAAGACCCCGACTTCGAGGCCGACGTCCGCAGCGCGCGTACCGCCCTCCTCGGCGAAGCCGTCGCAGCATTGGGAGCGGCAGCCGGCGACGCCATCGTCGTACTCCGTTCCGCTCTCACCGACGACTCCGTCAACGTCCGCATCCGCGCCGCCACGGTGCTCATCGGCGCGCTGCCCAGCTTCAGCGAGCACGCCGAACTAGACGCCCGCCTCACGGCCATTGAGACGGCTCTCGAGAAGGGACAAGCCGCATGAAGGGACGCAGCATCCGAGCCCGCCTCGACCGGCTCGCCGAGCAGGTCACCATCCTCGGGCCGGAGCAGCCCGAGTGCCGGTACCACGGCCAGGCCTGCCAACTGGGCGCAGCCTGGCCGCTGCCGCTGCTCGACCAGGACAGGGAACTGCAGCAGATGATTCGCGCCGCACGGATCAAGGCTCGCAAGCCCGTTGACTTTCCCGAGCTGGCCGACCCGCTCACCACCGACATCCACGAAGCGCTGTCGCCCGAGGAGCGGCAGGAGCGGCGGCGCGAGGCTCAGCAGCTGCTCGCCGAAGCCAAGGCCCGAGTCGCAGTCGAAGAGGCCGAGATCATCAACGGAGGAATCGTATGAGCAGCGAGCAGAAGACCCGGCCGGCTACAGCCGCGGAGAAGTTGGCGGCACGCGCCCGGGGCGAGGAGATCCCTGAGCTGATCGTGCTGCCGAGCGTGTCCTCGAGTGAGCAGCACCTGGCCCGTATGCGGGAGCGCCGTGCGGAGCCGGAGCGCAGGCCGCCGGGGGTGAGTACCGCGGATTGGTTCGCACGGCACTATCAGCCGCAGGACGAAGACGAGGGGCCGGACGACGCGGCCTGAACCATCTCGAGCGCCCGGCTGGTCACCACGACGGCCGGGCGCAGCCATGTACGGGTGTACCGAATGGATACCCCATCTGCCGGGGCTGCTCATACGGCCCAACTGCACTCGCTGCACCTCGGGCCCTGCTCGAAGCTGAGGCTATGGACCTGTACACAACCGATGCGATCCCCGTCTCCAGCAGTCCCCCTATCCGTAAGGCGTGGCTCGTTTCCGCACGGGACCAAGTCAGTGACGAACACGCCGTGTCGGCACTCGAGGAGCGGGCGGCCTCGGAAGGGGCCGACGCCATCGTTGGCCTTCGGATCGCCATGTCGCAGTCGGAGAGCGACAGGGGCTTCGGATGGACGTTCCTGGCCTACGGCACCGCGGTCAAGCGCTAGGGGCATTGATCGCCGTCCGCAACCCAAGGGGTCTAACCGCATAGGGGATGCGTTTTCCTGCCCCTGACCTGCGGGTTAGGTGGCCTGATGGCACCCGTATGGCACGATTTGGCGGACAGGGAAATGCCGAGACGCGGCCAGAGGTGCGCTCCTATGCTGGCGCGATGGCCAGCACATGGACCCGCATTCACCAGGAACTCGGCGTTCCGCCCGGCCCTCTCACCTACGAACTGGTCGCGCAAGCCGCAGCCGACATCGACGGGGAGCGGGATGATCTCGACTGGAAGCGCGACCTTCCGAAGAAGGCTGAACCCGGCGAATGGAACGAGTTTGCGAAAGACGTCGCCGCGATGGCAAACGCCCGCGGCGGCCTGCTGATCTATGGCGTTCGCAACGACCGCACCATCACAGGTGTTGACCCCCAGGCGGTCAACACCGAACACCTGCACAAGTGGCTGCGAGCCAACACCCAGCCCTACGTGGCCGGCGTCGACGCGTACACGCAATCGTCGGCTGACGGCAGCAAGACCGTCCTTGTGGTCGACGTGCCCGCGAGCGCCATGGCGCCCCACTTTGTGCTGGGGAGCTCGCAGCGGGACAGGCAACTGCAGGCCTTCGCTGTTCCCTTCCGGTACTCAGACCACACGGGGTGGCTCGCCGAACACGAGATCGACCGGGCCTACCGGGACCGCTACGCCCGGCAGGCCGCAGCCGACGAGGCCCTGGAGCGGCATCTTGAGCACGCCCGCGAGGTGGTCCTGACCGGCGACCCGTCGGTCGCATGGCTGATCGTCGTATCGCGGCCTGCACGGCCCATCCCCCCGCTCGTGCCGTCCCCTGCCCGGCACGAAGCAAATGACGTCTTGAGTGCCGCGCTCAGAACCGCAGCCGACATACAGGGGGAATTCCGTACTCCGGGGCTGATGCGTAGCACCCTCGTCGGAAACCCTCAGGTCGGTCTACAACGGTGGGTTGAGGGCAACTTCCTGCATCCGTTCAAGGGGCCGCTCCCAAAGGGTCGGTTGCTGATGGTGGAGCTGCACCACGACGGGACGGTCGTGTACGCCGTTGACGTATCCAGTTTCGTGCTCGCTAAGAACGCCGGACCGAATACTCCGAATGTCGCGCCATATCTTCCGGTGGAATCCCTGGTTGTGCAGGTCGGCGTGTGCGAAGCGGTGGCCCTGGCGCACGAGTTCAGGATGGCCCGCCGCATCGACAGCAGTACCGACCTCACCGCTGTGGTCACCTGCAATCCGGAAGCTCATAGACGCGGCAGTCAGCCCTTCGCCGGGTTCGCGCCAGTCCTCGAGAGAAACGGGTTCATGGACGTGCCCTCGGGCGCCCGGTGCCCGACAAAGCTCCTTCCCGCAGGTTCCGAGCTGCCTCCGGCACCGGATTCGGCGGCCCTTCGCGACTGTGCTCAGTCGCTCTCCGCCGGCGTTCTGAATCAGCTCGGCATCGAGTCCATCTTCATCTGACCTTGCGCGCCGATGCCCCGCCCTTGGCGCTGTTCGGGGGCGGGGCGTCGGCGCACCAGTGCAAGCAGCCAGTGAGCACGGATAAGACGCCTCAGCGGTACGCGCGGGCACCGACAGCCCGGATTCCGGCCGTTGCCCTAGGGCAACACTCTGGCTCCTGATAATCTTTATTCTCTGGAGTTAGAACGCGACTGTATCGAGGGGGAGTTCATGACCGACATCGAGCGCTACGAAGCGGCACCCGCGCCAGTTCGACGCCAGCTGTCGCCGGAAGCGCAGGCCGCCCTCGCCGCTGGCCGCGCTGACTCCACGCGCCGCGCCTACCGGCAGGACCGCGAGGCGTTTGTCGCCTGGTGCGCAGCCCGCGGAGAGCGGCCGGTACCCGCGACGCAGGATCTCCTCGTCGAGTACGCCACGCACCTGACCCTGACGCCGCGCCCCCGCACCGGCCGGCCCGCCTCGCCGAGCTCCATCGAGCGGGCCCTGTCCGCCATCACGACCATGCATGCCGAACTCGCCCAGCCCCGACCTGAGACGAAGGGCGCCCGTACCGTCCTCGCCGGCTACAAGCACCGGCTCGCCGAGAACAAAGGCCCCGGGGCCAGGCAGCGCCAGGCGAAGGCCGCCGTGCCGACCGCGCTACGGCAGATGCTCGCCACCCTCGACCGGGACACGCTCATCGGGAAGCGAGACGCCGCCATGATGCTCCTCGGCTACGCGGGAGCGACCCGGTCCTCGGAGCTGGTCGGCCTCGACATTGGCGACCTCGTCGAGTGCGAGGAAGGTTTCATGGTCCAGATCTACCGGGTGAAGATGAAGGCCTTCACGGACACGGCCGTGCCCTACGGCAAGAACCCAGGGACCTGCCCGGTACGCGCGGTGCGCGCGCTGATCGCGGCCTTGCGCAAGTCGGGCCGTGCCGACGGACCGCTGTTCGTTCGCATCGACCGACACGGCCGCATCGCCCCGCCGATGATGCGCCACGGCAAGCCGATCGGTGACCCGTCCGGCCGACTCACCCCCGACGCAGCGTCCGATGTCATCGAGCGGCTGGCTGATGCGGCTGGCATGCAAGGGCGTTGGCGCGGCCACTCCCTGCGCCGGGGTTTCGCGACCGCGGCGGTACAGGGAGGGGCGACGATGCTCCGCACGGCGCGGCAAGGCGGCTGGGCGGACAACTCCACTTCCCTCGCCCGGTACTACGAGGCCGGCGACCCTTGGGAGGACAACCCCGTCACGGGACTGTGAGCCTCAACTGGCTTCCCTGAAGGAAGTATGTCGCCGAAGGGTCCGCACTGATGCGGACCCTTTCGTCATGCGCGCCGACTATCGGCCTGGCTTCCAGTCGGTGTCGAGGATGGCGGCGTGCACGGCAGCGACGATCATTGTGATGGCGAGGACTCCGCCAACCCAGTTCCCGGGATTTCCAGTCAGTGGCTGCCCGAGCATGCCCACGGGATAGATGATTCCCGCGTAGATCGCTGCCGGAGCGAAGCTGATCACGCCCTTCTTTGCCGCGATGAAGAACAGTGCCGGTGCAAGCAGTCCGGCCGACAGCACGACGGCCACCACCCATTTCACCTTGTGGGCGCTGCTCTCATACATGCGGGCTCGGATCGGCGCATTGATGTACGGGTTGGCCATGAAGTCCCCCTCAGGATTCGTGGGGAGACAGCGTGACGCGCTGGCCTCAGGTGCGAGGAGTCTTTGGGTGAACCTCGCCGCAGGACTGCCGGCCCCTGCTATGGCATTCAGGCGGCCTCGGTGCGGCGCGGGTGGTCGCGGCCCGCATCGTTGACCGCGGCAGCCAGCAGCACGACCCTTTCGACTTCGTCGACCTCTAGCAGCCCCGCGAGGCAATGAGCTACCGATACGGACGGGCACCGCTCCCCGGCCTCGAGATGCGCCAGGTAGCCAGGGGATAGGCCAGCCTGCCGGGCGAGCTCCCGCAGGCCTAGCCCCGCCAGCTCCCGCGCTTGCCGCAGCATCGGGCCGAGCTCTGGCGACGGCATGCGCCTCACTCGGATCTCAACCACCACAACCCCCCAAGGGTGACGAATCAAAGGTCATAGTCAAGTATCACCTTTGAATCAATGGTCGCGGTGGGCCCTTGGATCTACACTCCAACCAGGATTAGCGCGGGTCGGCGCACAGGTAGCCCAGGCAGGGCACAACGGACCCACCGGTCACCGCAGACGAAGCTGCCTACGACCGGGCAATAGCTTGCCTCAAGACCAAGAAGCAGAGCGTCAAGGTCACGGTCGACCTGGACACCCGGCAGGCGGCCGACCATGTAGTAGCCGTCGGCGGCTCCATGAGCTCAACTCAACGAGGCGGCGAACTTCCCCTGCTCCGCTTCATCGGAACCGATGGAGATCTTGCCACGGTGAGACACCTCGACCTGGTAGATCTTGCTCCCCTTCGGGACATCCGGAACCGACACAGGGAACGCGCACGCCAGGGTGAATCCCGAGCCGGAGTACTTCGGCTCCCCCAGCGAGCCAGTAGCCACGACCTTGCCGGCCGCGTCGTAGACCGTGACCGCAGCCCCGGGAATGATGTCCGAATAGCCGCCCAGGCCGCGGCAGCCCCCGGTGCTGGGGCGACCGATCTCGCTACCGCCGCCGACCAGGGTCATGGTGCCCTTCAGCTCGAACGCATCGGTTGCGCCCCAAGTGGACGCGGAGACGGCCCAGACGCCGCCCACAATCCCCGCACCGACAGCGACGCCAGCAAGGCCGCTCAACAGCCAAGCAGGCCGCCGATGCTGCGGCTTCTGGTCAGGGGTGTGGTCAGGCATTGCGGGCACAGGGGCCTCGTTGGCAGACATTCATGGATGGTGACAGAGGCACACAACGTGGGTGCCGCTGTAACCAGTTCGTGACGGAGTGAAGTGTCATGCCCAGGCGCACAGGCGGCGCGTGTGCTCCACCCCGGGCCCGAGAACGTCGACCAGACGGCATCTGGGACTGACGAAGCCCCGGCCTGTCCGCGACGGGGGACGCAGACAGACCGGGGCTGGCTTTCTCTATGCGGCGGGCTGGACCCTGGTGCGTGGCTCACGCAGCCACACGTGCTGACCGTCCGCGTCCACGGTCAGGCCGAACTCTTCGGCGTCGGGCGAGTCGAGCGCGGCGTACTCCAAGAACACCTGCTCGATCTCCTCCCACAGGTTCCCGGCGCCGTACTGCCAGACGTCCTCGCCCGTGGCTGCGGTCGCTGCCGAACCGTCCCGGCGGCTGGCCCACACCTGAACGTGACCGGGCTTCTCGCTGTGCCACATCGACACACCGGGCAGGCGGGCCCCGGCGTACAGCGCGAACCCGAGGGTCAGCATCCCCGCCGGATCCGGCCCACCCTTCCGAGAGCGGGCAGTCGACGAGTCGACCGGCGCCCCGGCGCCCAGACGGTGCGAGCGCATCGGCATGTACGACGCTCCGCCACGGAACGGGCCCGACGCAATGCCGTCCCCCTGGACAGTGAGCTGGACCAGGGCGCCGCTCCAGAAGTCGCGGGCGATCGGCGAGACGATGACGCCACCCGGCCGGACCTGCTCGACGAAGCCCCGCGGGATGTGCCGCAGAGCGCACGTAGCGATGAGTCGGTCGAAGGGCGGCACGCCTGGCCACCCTTCCTCGCCGTCCCCGCACCGCAGCTGCGGCATGTAGCCGGCGGCGTGCAGGTTGCTCGCCGCAAGCTCTGCCAGGGCGGGGTCCAGTTCGACGCTGTACACGTTCTGCTCGCCGAGCCGCTCAGTCAGCAGCGCAGCGACATACCCGGATGCTGTGCCGATCTCGAGGACGCGATGCCCGTCCTCGATCTGCAGGTGGCCGAGCATCTTCGCCACCATGGACGGCTGGCTGTTGGACGAGGTGGCCACACCGGGCCCCCCCTCGGCGCCGTCGTCGATCTGGATGACGACCGGCTCGTCACTGTGCACCAGCTCTAGCCAGGCGGCGTGCGAGGTGATGGGCTCGCACGCCTCGGGGGCCTGGCGCCAGATGTGCTCGGGGATGAACAGGTCGCGGGGCACGGCGGTGAACACCTGGCGCCACCGGTCGTCGAGGAGCCCGCGGCCTGCCAAGCCTTGGACGAGGTCGGCGTATCCCTGCATCTGTGCGGTGTCCACGTCAGCCGCCGATGTATCGGCCGCCGCTGCCGTCCGGGGAGGGCGGCGTGGGCGGAGGGGTCCACGGCTTGATCGGCGCGGGCTTGCCGCCGTGCTTGCCGTCGTCGGCCGCTTCGGCCGGGGTGTGGTTGGGCTGGGCCGTGGTCATGAGCCTCACTCCAATTCGATGTCGGGCGAGCTGACGACGATCAGGCGGTACTGCCGTCTCACGACTGGCGGCAGCGCGGGCACCGGCACGGCGGGTACATCATCGAGCCGGGAGGGATGCTCCCCCCTTCGGGGAGCTCGATCGCTGCGCTCTCCGGTTCACCGAGCGCGATGCCGTCGCGCGATGCCATCAGATCTCTGAGCGTCTCCCTGGCGGGTGACTTCTCGACTGCCTGCCTGTCCGTCATACCCCAAAGGTGGTGCACCCGTTGGGACGTTTCTACGGACGCGGCACAGACGGCTGGGCCGCTTCGGCGCTATCGTCCTAGAAAGCCGAAACGTCCTCGGGGGACTCCTTGAACACAGTCCTGCGCGATGCTATGGCCGGTGCAAACATGACTGTCGGCCGACTCGCTCGTACAGTCGGCGTGACGGTTAAGACGGCCGAACGGTGGTTATCCGATCCGTCACGGGTCCCCCATCCACGGACCCGCGCTGACGTACAGGTCGCGTTGGGAGTGAGCGCAGAGGTGCTGTGGCCGAAGGCCGTGCGGTCGGCCGTGAAAACGGGGCCGGACCGCGAGATCGTGGCGGCGTACCCCTACCGCAACGCCTGCCCAACCTCGGTGTGGGCCTCCCTGATAGACGGCGCATCGCAGTCCATCACCTTCGCCGGCTACACCAACTACTTCATTTGGCAGGAACACTCGCGTCTCGGCGACCGCCTGCGGCGTAAGGGCGAGGACGGCTGCCAGGTGCGTTTTATCGTCGGCGATCCCGAGTCGGAAGTGACGCGGCGCCGCGAGGAGATCGAGGGCGTGCCGCTCACGGTGAGCACCCGTATCCGCATCACCCTGGATGCACTGGAGAAGATCCGGGAGGCGCCCGGCCTGCAGGCCCGGTATAGCGACGAGCACATTGCCCTCAGCGTCTTCGCGTTCGACGATCAGATGCTGGTGACGCCCCATATCTCGAACCTGCTCGGGCACGAGTCGCCGATGCTGCACCTGCGGCGCCTCGGCGAGGATGGCCTGTACGACCGGTTCGCGTCCCACGTGACGGCACTGTGGGAGACCGGGCGCCCCGTCTGGTCCTGAACGCACGAATGCGCCCCCTGCCACCCGAAGGTGAGAGGGGGCGCTGCTGTCCGGCCGCCTCTACCGGGCGCCGGCGTCGCGGGTGCTTATCCATGCGTGGTGATGCCCACGCCGGAATGGGCGGGGGCTACAGGATCGGGCCCACGGGAGGGATCCGGGCGTAGGGCTCAGACCCCTCTACGGGCCTCTACTTCGCAGGTCAGGCCCCTCTACAGGGGGGATCTACCGCCGTAGAGGGCTCCCGCTACTTCCGGGCCCCCATCGGACCCGTCCGTGCGGGCCTAGTTGGGGGTCTCGGTAGAGGGAGGGGGCTCTACCGCCCGCGCGGCGAGGAGCAGTTCCTCGGGCACGGCCGCCTCCAGATCGGCCCGCCGGTACCCGGCAAGATTCTTGCCCTTGATGTTGATCTGCTTCGTGGTCCGCTTGACCCCGGCGCTGTCCAGCTCCGCGGCAAGCTTGTCGAGATCCCAGTCCCCGTACCGGTCCTCGTCGGCGTTGACCAGGCGGGCGAGCAGGTCGACGGAGTGCATCCGGTCCGAGTGCCGCATCACGTCGAGCGCGTCGGACAGCACGGGGTCGATGGTGAGGCCGGCCAGTCCGGCAGCTGCCGCGACGTCCCCGGACGCATCCCCGGTGATCTGTCCCAGAGGCTCGCGCAGGGCCCGCCCCTTGAGGCACAGGGCGTTGAACTCGGCCGTGGTGAGCAGGTCGTTCTTCACCGTGGCGTGCGACGCCGGCCCGGTCACCAGCACGGTCACGCCCTTGTGGTCCTCGGACAGCAGCGAGGCGTCGGCGCCCATGGCGGCCTTGCCCGAGCCGAGGACCATGTCGCTGCTCGTCTTGTCCGTGACCTGGGTGCAGCAGCGGATGGTGATGATCTCCCGCAGCTTGGTCGGCACGCTCTTGGCGTCCGGGCGCTGGCTCGCATAGTTGCTGATGAACCCGGCGGCCGGCCCGCGGCGAGCGAGGCGCCCGAGGTCGTCGACGATCTCCTCGCGCACCTTGTCGTCGACGGCGAGGAAGCATTCCTGCAGCTCGTCGACCGTGATGAAGATGAACGGCAGCTTGTACTTCTCGATGATGGCCGGGGTGAGCTTCCCCTCGGGGCAGATGGACGTCGGCAGGCCCCGGAGCAGGGTGAACCGGCGCTCCATCTCGGCCAGCAGTTCCTTCAGCATCGCGATGAACGCGGCGATCGCGTCATCCTCGGCACCGAGGACCAGGCGGTGCGCGACGTGCCGCATCCCCATCCAGTCCTGCCCGCCCTTGAAGTCGGCCACGTAGTGCCGCACCCACGGGTCGAGCAGGCCCGCCGCCGTCATCAGTCGCTGTGTGAACGTCTTGCCCCTGCGGGGCAGGCCACCGAAAAACATCGACTGCCACACGACCGGTACGGCGATGCGGTTGCCGCGCGCATCCTGCCCGAACGGCACCGGCTCCCAGATGGAGAACCGCTCCAGCTTGGCCAGCGGCGACGGGGTCGGCTCCGCCAGGTAGGGGTCATCGTCCGCAACCCACATCGACACGCGGCCGGCGTTGCCACCCTTGGCCGCACGCACGCGGGACGCGATGACCTGGATCTCGTCTACGCCGAGCTCCTGCGCGATGACTTCCCGCTTCGCGAGCACGTCGGATGCGGTCTTACCGCCTCCTCGGGGCATGTCGAAGATCACCGCCCAGCCGCGGCCGTCACGTACCGGGCCCATGACGCAAGACACCCGCGGACCGTCCTCGTCGCCCTTGCCGCTTTTCAGGAGGCCGGCGGCGCGCAACGCGTCGTTGAGCTGCTGCGCAGACATGTCCACCTTGATCGGCGGCACGCCATGGTCGAGCAGGTGCGTCTCCTTGCCGCGCCCCAGGTACGCCAGCGGGGTCACCATGGCCGTTGTCATACCGGTCTGCAGCAGCGGGTCGGCCAGCATGAGGCCGGTCGCAGCCGCGGCGACACCCACGGCCGCGGCCCCGAACCGCCAACGGCGGGTCTCGGTACGGGCGGCGTGCGCCAGCTGCAGCCGCACTCCCAGCTCTACGTCCTCGGGTCGGGCCTTGCACTGTGCCCGCAGCGCCCGGATGGCCGCCGTGTGGTCCTGCGCGGACAGGGTGGGCCACATGCCAACCGTCGCCCGGTAGAACCCGCGTGCAGCCAAAAGGACCGTCTTCACCAGGTACTTGGGGGCACGGAGCCCGTGGTAGCGGGTGTGCCACCAGGTAAGCCGGCCGAACGCCTGGACGTTCGCCAGGATGGATGCCTTCGAGCGGGCCCATGCGGGGAGAACGGGCGCGTCCGGCACGGTCAGCCAGTCCGCCAACGGGTTGTCAGGGCGGTCGACCGCCTCGACAACCTCGGGCACGACCGGTGCCGGGGCCGCGGGGGCTTCCTCGGCAGGCTTCAACAGGTTCAGCTTCGTCACTGCGTGCCCGTTGACCGGGCCCGCCAGGGTTTCCGTCATGCTGGTCTCTCCTGCTCTCTGCTGAGTGGCGGGTGGCCCGGGGCGGCCGGACTTCCTTGGCCGGTGTACGGCCGCCCCGGGGCGTAGCTACTTCCTGGCTTTGGCTTCGCGTTCCTCGCGCTTGCGGGCGCCCTCGAGGACGCGTTCGACCTTGCGCTGTAGGTCGCCCTGGTAGACGTCGCCGGTGGGGGAGTTGCTCGCGGCGAGCCCGCGCTTGGCCATCCGTGCGACGAGCCAGGCAACCTTGGTCTTCTCGCCGGCGGTGAGCTTCGGCTCAGCCATTGGAGCCGCCGCGGACCTGGTCGAGGCGGCTCGGGGTGCCGGCGGGGGCGTGCTCGTCGATGTCCCGGAGCAGCGCCTCGATGTGCCGGAGGTTGCGGACGGCCTCTGCGTAGTAGTCGTCGAGGGTGAGGTCCTGCTCGTTGCGTGCGGCGTCGGCGATCTGGGCGGGGGTCGTGCCGGCGGTCCGCGCGGCGGTCTTGGCCAGGTCGGCATTGGCGACGGTCCACGCGTCCGGGGCCGGGCTGGCCTTCAGCTTCGCTGTGGCGTCGACGACCCAGGCGGCGGCGTCCTGCTGGCTCTTCTTGGACATGACGGTCTCCTGTCGTTGTGGGGCTGGGCTGTCCGGCCCCTCCGCACCCCCACGGGCAGGCCGTGGAGGACGGAGGGACCGTCAGCGGCCCTTCTGGAAGTCGCGCCACATGGAGCGCAGGACGAGGACACAGATGGTCAGAGCCACCGCGGAGATCGCGACGGCTACGGCGGACACGGCGACGGTGAGCAGGAAGACGGATCCGCCCACCCCGATGCCGATCCACTTCCCGGCACTGCCCGACGACTGCTGTACGGGCGCCGGCGGGGCTGCCTGCTGCTGGGTGAGCTGCTGTGCCTGCAGTACCGCCTTGATGAACGCCAGGTGCTCCGAGTTGCTGGCCGCTTCGACCGCATCCTTGGCAGCCTTCTCCAGATCGCTCATGACGCCACCTCCGGCCACACGAGCGCCGGCCACTGCTGCTTGGGAGGCTCCGCCTCGCGCTGCTCGTCGAGGCGGGCGAACACCTTCTTCACATACGAGGTGCTGCGGGTGGACTGACGGGCCGTGTCGGCAACTGAGGTGCCCATCACCCAGCACGCCCGGATGACATTCGCCGCCGCTTCGGTCGGCAACCGATCCGCTGGTTCGTCGGACACCTCCTCGTCGTCGTCGAGCGCGGGGACCACGGCGGGCCACACCTTGCGGTCACCGCAGATGACCAGCCGCTTCACGGGCGCCGCAGCAATCGCGGGCACCGGCTCCTCGAGCGCGGTGTCGGTCACCTCGGGCAGGGTGTCCACGGACACCTCGACACGCTCGATGACCGTCTCGACGGCAGGCTGCGGGGTGCCGACGCTGAGCATGTCCGCCAGAGCTGCGTCAGCGCCCTCACGGAGCCGCTCGCGCTGCACCTGCACCAGGTGCGCGCCCAGCTCCGCATCACCCTCACCGACGCGTGCGGCCAGCCGTCACGACGCGCGCAGCGACCGCTTACGGGCCCGCTCGCTCGGATGGTTCGCCGCACGGGCACGGTGATACGCCAGCCGCTGCACCGTATCGGCATTCCGCCGCTGCACCTCCATGTCCATCCCCGTGCGGTGCACCACGATCCGGCGGGCCAGCAGGCCGATACCTTCAGCCGAGGCAGACATTGCCATCGGCGTCATGCCGTAGACAACAGCCTCGGTACCGCTGTCGGCGACCACGATGCCGGTCAGCGCAGCGGCGATCGGAGCCAGCCACAGACCGGCCCGCACCGGCGTCGGGGCCGACTGGCCCAGCATCGTCAGCCCGACCATGACCAGCGCCAGGACCAGAGTCACGCCCTCGCCGGCCGCGACCACACCGAGCGCGGTAGCCGCCCGGCCAAACTCGGTCACGATGTTGGTGTACGTGCCCCACCCGCCGGCGACACCAGCCCCGATCATGGGGGCGGTGGCGGCGACCAGGACGACCTTCTGCCCTCGGGTCAAACGGGCCTGCGGTTCGCTGGCGCTCATCGTCGGCCCCCTTTCTGATCATCGAATCCGGAGTAGTCGCCGGGCGGATAGACGTAGTTGGAGAGGGCGCCTTCGGCAGCCACGACCGCGGCCCCTGCTAGCGATGCGGCGAGAGCGGCGCCGGAGTGCCCGTTGTCGGCGAGGGTGTCGGCGAGCATCGCCGCGCCCTGGGAGGCCCGGCGAGCCGAGGCGGGCGACCCGTCCCCGTTCGTCATGGCGCTGTACAGGGCGTCGCGCGCCCGGTCACGCAGTCCCATGACGGCCCCCGCCCTGGCAGGCAGCCCGCCATACGGGACTGGTGCGCACCTTGCAGAGCAGGACCACGGCCACCGTGTACGGCAGCCGGTCGGCCTTCGCCGTGTTGCAGGACGAGCAGGCCAGCACAAGATTCCACTGACGCCCGGTCTTCCACGCGCTGTACGGGATGTAGTGGTCGAACGTCGGCCGGCGGTTCTCGGTGAACGGGGCCCGGCAGTAGAAGCACCACCAGCCGCAGCCCTTCCGCGACGCCAGCCGCTCGGCCAGGCGAGCACGATTCTTCGAGTTGATGCGCGCCATCACTCGCCCACCTCCCCGCCGAGGCGGGCGATGGCGTGGGCGAACAGGTTCATGCCGTGCTGGTCGTCGATGGCCGTTGCCACGACCAGGTGAGAGAAGAGGGCGGGTACCGGGGGGAGCCGCCGCTCCGACCGGTCCACAGCGCGTAAGGCTGCGTGCTCGGTCGGGCGACGGATCGGCCACATGCTGCTCACTGGCCTGCCTCCTCGATGGCCGCGGCCAGGCGCGCCCGCAGCTCGGGAATCGTCACCGCGGCGAACGTCGCCAGCCGGGCCGCCAGCTGCTGCAGGTCGTCCTGGTCGTACTCGTGCTCACCGCCGGCGAACTCGACCGCCACGAACGGCACTCGGCCGAGAATGCTGTACGGCCACTGGCACAACTGGCCCGACGCCAGCACCTCGCCCTCGAGGAACACCTCGAGCGGCTGGCCGTTGTGGCTGATGTCCGAGCGGGCCCCGCCCGCCGGGTGCACGCCCGTGCACCAGGACGACTCAGGCAGCGTCACCGGGCCGTGGTCGCTCGTCTGCACCGTGACGGTGCGGCCGGGGCTCACGGGGTCTCCTCGGTCGTCAGCTCGATGACGGTCAGAGCGGCGCGCATCGTGCTGCGCAGGTCGCCGATGTGGCCGGCCAGGTCACGGACGTAGGTCGTCGACTGGAGCCTCTCCTGTAGCGCATCGACGAGGAGTCGCTGCACCAGGGCCAGAGCCTCGGACTCGTTCACGCCGCACCGCCGGCGCGGTTGAAGAGGCGCACCGTGCGGGCCTTGTGACGCAGCCGCGCGGCGAACGCCACCAGGTCGTCCGCCAGTTCCTCGGCCATGTCCGGCGTCACGTAGGCGTCCGTCGACGCGCCGTCGTTGATGACGATGTGCGCGGCCCTCAGACGCCGGTCACTCGCCGCCGGGTCCGAGGCGATGGTGGCGTAAATCTCGGAGTGAGCGGTGTCGTCGTCGGTGAGGGTCAGCACCTGCAAGACGTCCGCGTCCGAGTAGTGCATGACGTCCTCGAGGCAGCCCTCGCGGTCGCTGTGGTCGACGACGCACCACTCGGGGCACTCGATGTAGACGACCTGGGCGCGGCCGGACGGGCCGACCTTCGCGGGCACCAGGCGGGTCAGCTTGCGGTCGGCGAGGTACTCCGGGTCGAGCGACTCCGGCAGGATGTGGTGCCGCCTGATGACGGTGTGCGCGAACTCCAGCGCCTCCGCCAGGTCGCTGTCCGGGCCGACGTGGAAGACGTAGCCGCCGGCCTCGTCGCGCCCGAAGTCGGTCGTGGTGTCGCCCTCGCCGCGGTCGCGGATCGCCAGCTTGATGCCGTGCGCGGTGAGGAGGGCCTCCAGCTTGCTGCTCGCGGTCCGCTCGGTGGCGGTCGGCTGCTTCGGGATGCCGGGGAGGGTTCCCTCGACCGGGTACGGCGTGACGATCGAGCCGGACGGCTTGACGTAGGACGGTACGGTTTCGTACATGGTCGACTCCTTGTTGCTGAAGGGTCTGACCCAGGCCCCGGGCCGGTGTTCGTAGCACCGCCCGGGGTCGTCCCGTTTCTGTACGGGACAGGTCAGGGATGGGACTTGATGACTAGGCGGCGACCAGCTCGGCCGCGGTCTCGTCCTCGTCGGCGGCGGCCAGGCGCTCGACCTTGAGGGACGGGGCGGCCGACTTCATCGGCACCGGGCCCAGACCGAGGCGCTTGTACGTGGCGCGGATCTCGTCGAGGTCGGCGGTCTGACGGTTCGAGATCACCCGGGACACGAGCCACGCGCCGTAGCGGCCGGCGGGCAGACGGTCCAGCAGCTTCTTCGCGGCGCGCTTGCCGCGGTCACCCGCACGGGCCAGCTCGGCGGCCTTGCTGTACTGCCCGGCTGCGGCCTCGATGTCCTCGATGGCGGGCATCTCGTCGGCCTCGTACAGGCCGGCCTGCTCGGCAGCGATGGCCTCGGCGGGGGCGTCCGACGCGAGGACGTTGCTGGCAATGTCGAATGCGGCGGAGGCGAGGCGGCCGGCCTGGCGGATGAGGGACTTGATCACAGCGAGCTCCTGGTTGCTCAGGTGTTCCGTGAGACCCGCAGTCGGTGTTCGTAGCACCGCCGGGGCCAGCTTGCGCCAGCTGGTTTCCCTGCCGACACCTCAACTCTAGGGAACATCGTGTTCCCTTGTCAACGCGTCCGACCTAGGCAATTACGCCTCAGATAGGTAACATCAAGTTCCATGGATGCGAATGGAACACTAAGTGCCATGGATAAGCGATCACTGGAACACCTGGCAGGCCGCTTCAGAGAGGCCGAGACCCGGACCAGGATTCTCAGGCTCGAGCTGGCCGCAGCGATCCGACAGGCGGACGCGGACGGTGTCCTGCAGAAGGACATCTGTGAGGCAACCGGGTACACGCGCCAGCAGGTCCGCCGGATCGTTCAGGCGGAGGACGAGACCGCCGAGTAACCGCCGGCCAGGCCCCGGAACGCGAAGAAGCCCGCCATCGTGGCGGGCTTCAGCTGTATGCGGCGGGCGCTGACGCGTCTCACACCTGTCTCACAGACTGCGCGTGATGAGCTGTCCGGAGAGCCCCTGAACTGGCCTCCCTGGACTATATGGACGTTCAGTGGCCGCCCTGGGCGGCGGGTAAGCTCTACTCACGTGACTGCTGTGTCTGCGAAGCCTCGCATCCCCAATGTCCTGGCCGGCCGCTACGCCTCTGCGGAGCTCGCCGTCCTGTGGTCCCCCGAGCAGAAGGTCAAGCTGGAGCGTCAGCTCTGGCTCGCGGTACTGCGCGCCCAGAAGGACCTCGGCATCGACGTGCCCGAGGCCGCCCTCGCCGACTACGAGCGGGTCCTCGACCAGGTCGACCTGGCCTCGATCGCCGAGCGCGAGAAGGTCACCCGCCACGATGTGAAGGCCCGCATCGAGGAGTTCAACGCGCTGGCGGGCCATGAGCACGTCCACAAGGGCATGACCTCGCGCGATCTGACCGAAAACGTCGAACAGCTCCAGATCCGCCTCTCGCTGGAGCTGATGCGCGACCGCACGGTCGCCGTGCTCGCCCGTCTTGGCAAGCTCTCCGCCGAGTACGCCGAGCTGGTCATGGCAGGGCGGTCGCACAATGTGGCCGCGCAGGCCACCACGCTCGGCAAGCGTTTCGCGACCGCGGCCGACGAGCTGCTGGTGGCGTACGGACGGCTCGAGGACCTGCTGGCCCGCTACCCGCTGCGCGGCATCAAGGGCCCGGTCGGCACCGCACAGGACATGCTCGACCTGCTGGGCGGGGACGCGGCGAAGCTCGCGGAGCTGGAGAAGCGCATCGCCGGGCATCTGGGCTTCGCGCACGCCTTCACCTCGGTCGGCCAGGTCTACCCGCGATCGCTCGACTACGACGTGGTGTCCGCGCTGGTGCAGCTGGCCGCCGCGCCCTCCTCCGTCGCCAAGACGATCCGGCTGATGGCCGGGCACGAGCTCGTGACCGAGGGCTTCAAGCCCGGTCAGGTCGGCTCCTCCGCGATGCCGCACAAGATGAACACCCGCTCCTGCGAGCGTGTCAACGGCCTGATGGTCATCCTGCGCGGCTACGCCTCGATGACGGGCGAGCTGGCGGGCGACCAGTGGAACGAGGGCGATGTCTCCTGCTCGGTGGTCCGCCGGGTGGCGCTGCCCGATGCGTTCTTCGCCTTCGACGGCCTGCTGGAGACGTTCTTGACGGTGCTCGACGAGTTCGGCGCGTTCCCCGCCGTCGTCGCCCGTGAGCTGGACCGCTACCTCCCCTTCCTCGCCACGACCAAGGTCCTGATGGGTGCGGTGCGCGCGGGCGTCGGCCGCGAGGTGGCGCACGAGGCCATCAAGGAGAACGCGGTCGCCTCGGCGCTGGCGATGCGTGAGCAGGGCGCCGAGCGCAATGAGCTGCTCGACAAGCTCGCCGCGGACGAGCGGATCCCGCTGGACCGGGCGCAGCTGGACGCGCTGATGGCCGACAAGCTGTCGTTCACCGGCGCGGCGGGCGACCAGGTGGCGGCGGTGGTCTCCCGGATCGAGGAGATCGCCAAGCAGCACCCGGAGGCTGCGGGCTACACCCCGGGGTCGATCCTCTGACCCCCGACGAGCTCGAAGCCGCCCGCGACCGCCTCGTCCCCGATGTCGTCGCGGGCGGCCTGTCCGTGCTCTTCTGCGGTATCAACCCCGGGCTGATGTCGGCGGCGACGGGGCATCACTTCGCCCGCCCCGGCAACCGGTTCTGGCCGGTGCTGCATCTGTCGGGCTTCACTCCGCGCCGCCTGGCGCCCGCGGAGCAGGACGAGCTGCTCACCTACGGTCTCGGCATCACGAACGTGGTGGCGCGGGCGACCGCCCGCGCCGACGAGCTCGGCGACGAGGAGTTCCGCGCGGGCGGAGAGCTTCTGCGGGCCAAGGTGGAGCGGCTACGGCCCCGATGGCTGGCGGTCGCCGGGGTGACGGCGTACCGCACGGCCTTCGGCGACCGCGCGGCGCGGATCGGGCCGCAGGAGCGCACGATCGGCGACACCAGGATCTGGGCGCTTCCCAATCCCAGCGGACTCAACGCGCATTGGACGGCGCAGACGATGGCCGAGGAGTACGGCAGGCTCCGCGCGGCGGCGGAGGCCGACGCAGACCCCGTGTAGGTCACCGGCCCGCCCGGTGGCCGGTCCCCGGGCCGATCACCGCTCGGGGTTCGGGCCGGGCCGGGTGTTCTCGCTGGTCCCCCCGGCCGGGGGCTCAGCGAGATCCCCGCGCTAGGGCGGGTCGACCTCTGTCACCACGGTCACCAGCCGGAACGCGAGCTCCGTGTCCCACTGCGCGACACCTACGGCGATCCAGCGGCCCTCTCTCCTCCAGATGCGGAGATACGGGATGCTGTTGCTCAGTTCGTACCAGGGCTCCGGTATCTCTTCCCCCTCCATGCCCCGGATCAGCACGCCGGCGAGGCTGAACATGTCCGCCACGCCCCAGCGCTCGCCGAGCAGCACCGCCAGTGCCTCGCACTCCGCTTCGTACTGCTCCGCCACCTCGGTCCGTCGGCTGCCGCCGTCGTCCAGGAAGTCCTCGCTGGTACGGAGCTCGGCGAGGTGGTAGCCCGGGCCGCTGGTGACCACGCCCGATCTGCCGCGCTCCGCAGGGAAGGCGCGGACGCGCAGCAGGTCGATGATGTCGAGATGCCGTGCGATGGTCATGCAGTCAGTAAACCTGCCACCACTGACAATTGGCGACGCGTACGTGTACGAGGCGCTGCGCGCCGGGGCCGACGGATTTCTGCTCACGCCGCCCGGCCGGCCGAGCTCGTCCACGCTGTGCGACTGGTGGCGAGGGCGAGTCACTGCTGTTCCCCGCTTCGGTGCGGGAGTGGTCCTGCGGCTGATGGCCAAGGGGCTTTCCGACGCGGGAGGTTGGGGCCCAGCTCGTCGTCGGCACCGAGACGGTGAGAACGCATGTCAGCAGCGTGCCGGCAGAGTTGGGCGCCCGGGACCGCGGGAGGTCATCGCCGCATACGAGTCCGGATTCGTGGCCCCGGCATGAATTCCGCACGCCCCGGACACCGCTCGCCGCGCCAGTTGCCAGCGAGTACGATCCGCTTGACATGCGCGCGAGCTGGGAGGACACACGGTGGGGCGGCTGACCGGCGGGGACCCGTCGCTGCTGCGGCGTATCAATTCCGCGGTGGTACTCCATGCACTGCGGGGCGCTGACTCCCCCACGCTCACCGATCTGACCCGGATCACCGGGCTGTCCCGGCCGACGGTGGAGGGCGTGGTCGAGGGGCTCATCGAGGCCGGTCTGGTGGTCGAGAGCGTTCCCGATGAGGGCGGGACCCGCCGTCAGGGACGTCCGGCCCGGCGGTTCAGGTTCCGGGCCGAGGCCGGTCATCTGCTGGGGATCGAGATCGGACCGCACCGGGTCGCCGTGCTCCTGTCGGGCCTGGACGGGCGCATCATCGGCGCCGGTTCCCGCGAAGTGCCGGAGACGGCGCCCGCGGACGAGCGGCTGGAGCGGGTACGCGTGGTCGTCGCCGAAGTACTGCGGCGGGCCGGTGTCGCGCGCAGCAGCCTGCGGGCGGTCGGGGCCGGCTCCCCGGGGATCGTCGAGGCCGACGGGACCGTACGGCTGGGGACCGCGCTGCCCGGCTGGACCGGACTGGCGCTCGGCGAGCGGCTGCGCAGATCGTTCCGGTGCCCGGTGCTGGTGGAGAACGATGCCAATGCCGCCGCGGTCGCCGAACACTGGAAGGGTGCGGCAACCGAGTCGGACGACATCGTCTTCGTGCTCGCGGGCCTCAGCCCCGGTGCGGGGTCGCTGATCGGCGGGCGGTTGCACCGCGGCTTCGGCGGCGCAGCCGGTGAGATCGGTGCGCTGCATCTGCTGGGCCGCGAAGTGACCCCGGAGAAGCTGCTGTCGACGACCGACGAACCGCTGCACCCACTCGACGAGCAGGCGGTGGCCGATGTCTTCGCCCTCGCCAAGCAGGGCGACTTCCGGGCACAGGCGGCGGTCGAACGGTTCATTCAGCGTCTTGTGCACGATGTGGCGGCGCTGGTGCTGGCCCTCGATCCGGAGCTGGTGGTGATCGGCGGCTGGGCCGCGGGCCTGGACGGCGTACTCGATCCGCTGCGCGACGAGCTGGCCCGCTACTGTCTGCGCCCCCCTCGGGTGGCCCTCTCTTTGCTCGGCGAGGCGGTTGTGGCGACCGGCGCACTGCGCCTTGCCCTCGATCATGTCGAGGAGCAGCTCTTCGCCGTGGAGAGAACGGTGACGGCCCGCCGCTGAGCATGAGCTCACGTGCGAGCTCACGTGCGACGGGCCGTAGGAAGAGGAGCGGGCAGGCCCGGGCGAGTGCGCTGCTCAGGACGCGCGGCGCTCCTGGTCGTGGTGGCTGATCTCCACGTCGCCCGAGTCCCCGAAGGTGAGCCGGCAGGTGTCGGCGCGGTAGGTGGCGACCGAGACGGCAGCGGTCCTGCCCGCCGAGAGGTAGCGGGTGGTGACGACCAGGACGGGCGCGCCCGGCAGCCGGTCCAGCTCCTTGGCGTCGTCGGCGCGCGCCGACCCCAGCTCCACGGCGCGGTCCTGGCCCTCGAGGTCGAGCCGCTGGAGCTCACGCAGTACGGCGCGGGCGCGAGTGGGCCCCGACGGCGCGTCGATGGCCGAGAGCTCGGGCACGGACGAGGCCGGCACATACAGCAGCTCTGCCGCGACCGGCTGTCCATGGGTGACGCGCAGCCTGCGCACGGTGTGCGTCTCTTCGTCGACGTCCGTGTCGAGCAGACGGGCCACCGACAGCGGCGGCACCACTGTCGTGCAGTCGACGGACTGCCAGACCTCCTGGCCGGCTCCGGGCCAGCCGTGCTGCGTGGTCGAGACATCGACGCCCATGCGCGGCGGGGCGACGGTCGTGCCGACGCCGCGGCGGCGCTGCAGCCGGCCCTCGAGCTCGAGCTGCTCGAGTGCCTGCCGGAGGGTGGCGCGGGCGACTCCGAAACGAGCGGCGAGATCGCGCTCGTTCGGCAGGATCTCCCCGACCGCGAAGTCCGAGTCGAGTGCTTGGCCGATCACGGTCTTGAGGTGCCAGTACTTAGGCTCCGGCACTGTTTCCAGCTGCGTGGTCCCCACCCTGATCCTCCGCAATCGCCGTGTCAGCGGCGGCTATTTCCGCGCCCTTGTTTATTAAAGGTTCTTGCACTAACTCTGCCGACCATAGGACGGCCCACTCCTTTGGTCAAGACCAATGCTGTGCCGGTCACGCAGCGGAACGGACTGGATTCGCAGAGCGTTCACACGACGTTCGTACCCTGTGGGGCGCACACGGCAAAGACCCCGTGGCCGAATCTGGACACGGGGTCTGACGTGCGACGGAAGCGTCCTACACCGAAGCCAGCGAGGTGAGTTTGTCGGGGTTGCGTACGACGTAGACGCACTGGATGCGTCCGTCCAGAACCTCCAACTGGAAGACGCTGTCCGGCTTTCCCGCGGAGAGGACGAGCAGTGCGGGGGAACCATTGAGCTCCACGAAGCGGAGTTCCATCTCCTGGATCGGCTGCTGCGCCACCGCGCAGAGGAACCGCCCCACCTTGTCGGCGCTCTCCAAGACACGCAGCGGCGCCTTGGACTTGCCGCCGCTGTCGCCCACGAGGCGGACATCGGGTGCCAGCAGGGACAGAAGTTCCTCCAGGTCACCGCCGGACGCGGCGGCCAGGAAGCGCTCGGTCAGATCGCGGCATTCGGCCGGGTCCACGTCGTAGCGGGGCTTGCGCTCCTCGACGTGCCGGCGCGCTCGGCCCGCGAGCTGCCGCACGGCCGCCTCGGACCGGTCGAGCGTGGTGGCGATCTCTCCGTACGGGAATCCGAAGGCCTCGCGCAGGACGAACACCGCGCGCTCCAGTGGCGACAGCGCCTCCAGAACGACCAGGACGGCGAGCGATACGGAGTCGACGAGAACGGCGCGTTCCGCCGCATCGGGGACGGTGTGCCCGAAGTCCGTGGCGATCGGCTCGGGCAGCCAGGGGCCCACGTATGCCTCGCGCCGCGACTGAACGTGCCGCAGCCGGTCGATGGCCAGGCGGGTGGTGATCCGTACGAGATAGCCCCGCGGCTCGAGGACGTCGGTCCGCTCCTCGGCCGACCAGCGCAGCCAGGCGTCCTGCACCACGTCCTCGGCATCGGCCACGCGACCGAGCATGCGGTAGGCCACACCGGTCAGGACGGGCCGGTTCTCTTCAAAAACGTCGGTCACGGAATCTGTAGCCACCCCTCCATCCCAGCCGACCGCGCATCGGCTGTCCAGGCGACATGGGTGCGTCACTCAGCACACTGAGCGACGGCATCCGTGCGGCCCCTTGAACTGAAAGCTACCGAACGGTAATTGTTACTGACAGGCTGTCTACAACGTACGTACGCGGGCGAAAACAGGGAGCAGCAAGCATGGCCGAGAAAATCTCGTTCTCCATCGCGTCACCCCGGGGCAGCCACGCGCTGTCCGTCACCTATGAGCGCGCCGGCGCCGGTGAACCCCTGCTGCTCCTCCACGGCATCGGGCACCACTGGCAGGCCTGGGAACCGGTGATGGGAATCCTGGCCGCCGAGCGCGACGTCATCGCCGTCGATCTGCCCGGCTTCGGCACCTCCCCCGCACTGCCCCACGGCGTGCCGTACGACCTCGGCACCGTGTCCTCGATGCTCGGCTCGCTCTGCGAGGCACTGGAGGTCGAGCGCCCCCATGTCGCGGGGAACTCCCTCGGCGGACTGTTCGCCCTGGAGCTGGGCCGCGCGAAGCTCGTACGGTCGGTGACGGCGCTGTCCCCCGCCGGTTTCTGGTCGGCGGGCGAGCGCCGCTATGCCTTCGGCACACTGCGCGCGATGCGACTGGGGGCCCGGGCGATGCCGCTGCCGATGATCGAGCGGCTGTCCCGCACAGCCGCCGGGCGGGCGGCGATGATCAGCACCATCTACGCCCGGCCGGGGCGGCGTTCAGCCGAGGCGACCGTCGCCGAGACCCTTGCCCTGCGGGATGCCACCGGATTTCACGAGACGCTCGCCGCCGGTCTCGACGTCCTGTTCACCGACGATGTGCCGGATGTGCCGGTCACCATCGCCTGGGGCACCCAGGACCGGCTGTTGCTGCGCCGCCAGGGCATCAGGGCCAAGCACGCCATCCCCGGTGCGCGGCTCGTCCGGCTGCCGGGCTGCGGCCATGTCCCCATGAACGACGACCCCGCGCTCGTCGCGCGCGTCATCCTGGACGGGAGCCGCTGACCTGAGCGCGGGAGCCGCCGACCTGAGGGCGGGTCGCCGACCTGAGCGCGAAGGCCCCCGGGGCGAGCGTCACTCCCGCGGCGACCGGCGCGCTGCCCGCCGCCTGTGCCACGCCGTACGTCCTTGTGCTCGCGGCGGGCGCGGCCAGCGCGCCCGGGGCGGGAACCGGACCGGACCGGAGAAGGGTCACACGCATCCGGCCCCGCCCCGGTGAAAGGTCTCAGGCCAACGGGTCGTTGGACCAGCCACGTCGGCACAGGACCAGTCGGTAGCCGTCGGGGTCCTCGATGGTGACACCCCACTCGTTCCAGTACGGATTGGGTGAGGTGACCCGCTTTCCGCCGTGCTCTTCCAGCCGGGCCACCAACTCGTCCGGCACCGGCTCCTCGAGATAGATCACCAGCAGATCCTCCTCGGTGGGGCGCGGCTGGACGGGGCGGCCGGCCTCATGGACCAGTTCGAGGTGCCAGGAGGCGTCAGGGCGGGCGAGCATCAGCAGCGCGTGCTCACCGGGTGCCTCGCCACCCTCGTCCCGGTAGACGACGCCGAGGCCGAGCCCTCCGGACCAGAAGCGCTCCGCCGCCCCCAGATCGCGGGACGGGCGGGCAATGCGGATGTGCGACTGACCGTCGAACGGCATCGAGGTCCCCCTTCGTCCCCCGCACCGTACACAGCCCGTGATCAAGAGATCGATCGGTCATTGGTCCTGCATCGCACGGCGTAGGGCCAGTTGTCCCGTGGGGGTCGTGGGTCCGTTGTTCACTCGGGGTTCGCGTGCCCGCCTCGGCCGGGCACTAGGCATGGCACGGCACACCGGCCCGACCTGCCCAGGAGGCGCAGCGATGTCCCACAGCCCGCGGATTTCGTCCCCCGACCGCCGTTCTGTTCTGCGCGGCACGCTCGCCGCCTCTGCGGCGCTGGCACTGCCCGCGGTGAGCGCGGCGCCCGCGCTCGCGCGTTCCGGCCGCCCGCGCGCCGCGTGGGGTGTGCAGACGGGCGGTGTCACCTCCTCGTCCGGCCTGGTGTGGGTGCGCTCCGACCGGCCCGCCCGGATGATCGTGGAGACCTCCGCGACGGAGTCCTTCCGGCGCGCACACCGGTGGCACGGCCCGCTGCTCGGCGCGGGCACCGACTTCACCGGAACGACGTCGCTGCGCGGTCTGCCCGCGGGTGAGCAGGTGCACTACCGCGTCACGCTCGCCGACCCCGACGACCCGCGCCGCACCGGCGAGCCGGTGTACGGGACGTTCCGTACCGCGCCCGCGAAGCGCCGCGAGGGCGTCCGTTTTCTCTGGTCGGGCGATATCGCGGGGCAGGGCTGGGGCATCAACCCGGACATCGGCGGTTTTCGCGCGTACGAGGAAATGCGCGCTCTCGACCCGGACTTCTTCCTGTGCAGCGGGGACACGATCTACGCGGACGGTGTGATCGAACCGAGTGTGACGCTGCCGGACGGCCGGATCTGGCGCAACATCACCACCGAGGAGAAGTCCAAGGTGGCCCAGACACTGGCCGATTTCCGCGGGAACTTCCGCTACAACCTGCTCGACGAGAACGTCCGCCGCTTCAACGCCCAGGTGCCGACGGTCGTGCAGTGGGACGACCACGAGGTGCGCAACAACTGGTACCCGGGACAGATTCTCGACGACCCCCGCTACGCCGAGAAGAGCGTCGACGTCCTCGCCGAGCGCTCGATGCAGGCCTTCGGAGAGTACTTCCCGGTCTCGACACTCCCCGCGCACCGGCGCGAGGGCCGCGTCCACCGGGTGGTGCGCTACGGTCCGCTGCTGGACGTGTTCGTCCTCGACATGCGTACGTACCGCAACGCCAACTCCCCCGGCCGGCAGCCCGCCGACGAGCACGGCATCCTCGGTACCGAGCAGCTCGCCTGGCTGAAGCGTGAGCTGTCGCGATCGCGCGCGACGTGGAAGGTGATCGCCTCGGACATGCCGCTCGGCCTGGTCGTGCCGGACGGCTCCGCGAACTTCGAGGCCGTCGCGCAGGGCGACCCGGGCGCTCCGCTCGGCCGCGAGCTGCAGATCGCCGAGCTGCTGCGCTGCATCAAGCACCGCCGGATCACGGGCACGGTGTGGCTCACGGCGGATGTGCACTACACCTCGGCCCAGCACTACGCCCCGGAGCGGGCGGCCTTCAAGGACTTCGCCCCGTTCTGGGAGTTCGTCTCGGGGCCGCTGGCCGCCGGCGGCTTCCCGGCCAACGCCCTGGACGGCACCTTCGGCCCCGATCGCGTCTTCGTCCGGGCACCGGAGCGCGCGAACCTCTCACCGCTGGAGTCCCCGCAGTACTTCGGGGAGGTCGACATCGACGGCGGCAGTGGCGAGTTGACGGTACGGCTGCGCGCGGAAGGCGGAACGGTCCTGTTCAGCAAGGTGCTTCAGCCCGGGCGGGTGGGGCAGTAGGCGTACGGATCTCTCCCTATTTGCCAGATTGGAAAGTAACTGCCATTGTCGCAAGTATGACCGAACAGATGGACGCCGCAGCGGCGTTGAAGCACGCGAACCAGGTGGAGGGCGCCACCCGCCGCGACAGCGGGTGGTACGCGCGGTATCTCGTGGTCTTCGCCGTCGGCCAATTGGTGCTGGTGCCGATGGCGGTGCTCTGGCGCGGGCCGGCCGCGGCGATCGTCTTCTCCCTCACCAATGGCGTGCTGATCGGTGGTCTCAGCCTGTACGCCTCCCGGCAGCGCGTCATTCGCAGGGGGTTCGGCGCACGGCACGGCTCGGTGATCGGGTCCTGGGGGGTGGCGTTCGGCGTCACTGTCGCGCTGGGCGGTACGGCCTTCGAGGACAGCGCATTCCTCGCCGTGGCCGGTGCCCTTGCCTGCGCGCTGCCTCCTGCGATCGGAGCATGGCTGGAGACGCGGCGGTCGGCATGACGGAGAAGACCGAGAAGACCGGCACACCGGAGAAGCCGGAGAGGCCGGAGAGGCCGGAGAGGCCGGAGAGGCCGGAGCACGAGGCGAAGTCGGAGAGGGAGGCGAAGGAGGCGGGCACTCATCCTCGCCACGCACTCGCCCCGCTGCTCACCTCGCCCGTCCGGCTGTCGATCGTGGCGGCCCTGGCGCCGCTGGACAAGGCCGAGTTCGCATTCGTACGCGATCTGGTCGAGGTCACCGACTCGGCTCTGTCCAAACAGGTCGCCTCGCTGGAGGAAGCCGGCTGGGTCACGGTGGCCAAGGGCCGGGTGGGGCGGCGGGCGCGGACCTGGCTGGCCCTCACCCGTGAGGGGCGGGCGGTCTACCGGCGGCATCTGGAGGCACTGCGCGCCATCGCAGGCACCTGACGGGACCCGTGACCGTTCCCCGGCCGGGCTCGATTGTCAGTGGCGGGTCCTACCGTCTTTTCCATGACGCGATCACTGCAGGCGATTGCCTACCACCGACCGTCCGCTCTTGAGTCCTCACAGGGCGGACGGCTGCTCGGCCTGGAGACGTCGGGTGGCCTCACACCGAGAGGTGCCGAGGCCCATCCTCACTTCTTCTCGGGCTTCCTGGCGTCGCCGCAGTCGGCCGCGCGGGGGCTCCTCGCGGTCGCGGATGTGGCGGGCGCCCGCTACTTCGACCGCAGCCTTCGCCCCGTGCTCGACCCGGTGGTGACGGGGAACGGCGACCGGCTGCGCTTCGAGTCCTTCTCCGGCTGCTGCGGGGTCTATGCCCGGCTCGACGTACTGCCGGAGGGGCTGGACAGCGCGGAGACCGGTCACGGCACGACCAATGTGGACGTCAACAATCCGCTGCGCGAGGCGCTTTCACGCATGACCGG
The DNA here is from genome assembly GCF_026341125.1 of Streptomyces sp. NBC_01142. Taxonomy (NCBI): domain Bacteria; kingdom Bacillati; phylum Actinomycetota; class Actinomycetes; order Kitasatosporales; family Streptomycetaceae; genus Streptomyces; species Streptomyces sp. NBC_01142. The sequence goes on along the minus strand of NZ_JAPEOR010000003.1, from coordinate 80,248 downwards.
CGACGACCCGCTCCATCTGCGGGTGGGGCCCCAGGAGTTGGCGGTCACCACGCTCGACGGCGCGGTGGTGGAGAAGAAGGTTCCGCTGCCGGACCGCTGGCTGCGGGGGTTCGCCGAGGCACAGGTGGCCACCGTCGGTTTCGATCTGCGGGCCGAGCTGCCCGCCGCCGAGGCGGTGCGTTTCCTGCGCGCGCTGCCGCGCGCGTCCGGCAACGCCTCACGGGGCGCGATGTGGGTCGTACCGGCCGGGAAGACGTTGCGGCCAACCACCCGGCCGGTGGCGGGGGCCGTGTGCCTGCCCGGTCCGGAGCGGCTGGCGGCGCTGCAGCGGGTGCTGCGGCAGGCGACGGCGCTGCGGGTGTACGGCCCCGCGGCCGACGGCGCGGCGACGACCGCGAGTGCCTGGGAAGTGGTGCTGCCGGGGATGCGGCTCACCCTCACCCTGTCGCCCGAGGTCTCGCGCGGATTCTCCGGCGAGGGCGGGGTGCTGGAGGCGCTGGCCACCGAGGAGGCGGCTGCGGACGCCGAGCTGGTCTCGGTGCTGCTGGCGTGGGAGCCGAGGATCGACCCGGCCGACCTGGCCGCGCAGTCCGGTCTGACCGTCGAGCGGGTACGGGCCGCGCTGACCCGGCTCGGCACTGCGGGCCGGGTGGGCTACGACATCGCCGAAGCCGCGTACTTCCATCGGGAGCTGCCGTACGACTCCGATCGCGCGGAACGACACAACCCGCGGCTGGTCGCCGCTCGCACGCTGGTCTCCTCGGGGGCCGTGGAACTCACCGGGGAGCCGGCCTCCGTCGTCTCGGGCGAGCGGCGGTACCGGGTGAGAGAGGAGGACGGGGTGCTCAGCTGCACCTGCCCGTGGTGGGTCGGCTTCCAGGGCAGGCGCGGCCCGTGCAAACACGCGCTGGCCGTGCGCATGGCCCGGCGCCGAGCCACCGCCGGCGCCGCGGCCGACAGCGCGAACACGACCAGGACCGGGACCACCGCCGGGACCGGGACCACCGCCGGGACCGGGACCGGGGAGAGTGCCCTCACCGCCGTCCGGCGCGCCGGAGGTGCGCGATGAAGCAACTGCTCGACGCCGTTCGTGAAGGACGGTTCAGGGATGTCCCGGGGCTGCTCAAGCCGCTGACGCCGGCTGAACGCAGGGCTTGTCTGGCCGAGTTGAAAGCTCTGCGTACCGAGCTGCGCGGCTTCGGCTGGGAGCGGTGGCAGGAGCGCTTCAAGATCCTTCGGGCACTGCTGCCGGCGGGCGCCGGCTGCCACACGGGCGCCGCGGCCGCGGCCGCCTGGATCGGCGCCCGGGATCTGCGCATGGGGGACCGGCCGGTGTACACCGTACTGCTCGAGGTGCTGTCGGACCGGTCCCCCGGCTGGCTCGGCGATGTTGCGCACCGGCTTGCCGGGCGGGCCTCGACCGTGCAGGAGGACTACCCGCTGATTCATGAGCTGGTCCGGCTGGCGAAGTGCGCGGTGCCCACGACGGACGGTTACGTATACGGCTGGGCGGAAGCGGTCGCCTCGGCGCGCGGCCCGGGGCTGCGTTCGCTGGGCAAGGACCCACAGGTGCGGATCCTGGCACCGCGGCTGTTCGAGACTCCCGAACTCGCCCCCACGCTCAGCTGGTACGACGACCCCGACGCGCCGGGGCACTGGCCGTCGGCGCTCAGCGACCTGGCCGCTGAGGGGGTGCTGGACAGGTCGATGCTGGTGGACTCGTGTGTTTCCCGGCTGCTGCGCGGCGGACAGCCCGGTGACATGCGGTTCTTCCTGATACTGCTGCGCCGTCTCGCTCTGACGGCGGAGGAGGAGCGAGCCCGTGTCTCCGACTGGATCGGCATGGCGGCCGACGGGGCGTCGACGGTGGCCGCTCACGCGCAGAGCGTGCTCGCCCGGCTTGCGGAGAGTGGCGAGCTCTCCTCCCGGTCCCTGGCCGAGGCGTCGGGTTCCGTTCTCTTCCGTAGTGAGAAGAAGCTGGTGCGGGCTCAACTGGTGCTGATCGGGAAGGTGTTGCGGCTGCGGGATGCGGAGGCGGCGCGCGAGCTGCTGCCGGTGGCCGCCGAGGCGTTCGGCCACGAGGACGTGGGTGTGCAGGAGCGGGCGCTGAAGCTGGTAGGCCGGTATCTGCCCGTCGCCGACGCCGCACTGCGCGAGGAACTGGCCGCGTCGGCAGTGCTGTTGAGCCCGGTGCACCGGCCCGCTGCTGTCGAGATCTTCGGCGCGCTGCCGGAGGAGGACTCGGGGGCGTACGAGGAGACCCTGCCGCCCGCCCCGGAACTCCGGAGGCCGGCCCCGGCTCCCGGTTCCGTCGCGGAACTCGTGGAGGACGTGCTGGTTCTGACGCGGCCCGGCAACGGGCCGAGTGACTTCGAGCGCACACTGGACGGTCTGGTCCGGCTCGCCCACCGGGAGCCGGAGGCGCTGACCGAAGCGCTGCGCGGCGCGCTGGCCGGTCGCTGGTGGCTCGACGGAGATGCGCCGTGGGACCCGGACGACCGTTTCTCGGCGCATCCGCATGGGGTGGAGGTGGTTGCGGCCGCGCTGCTGGGCAGGGTCAGCGTCCAGGCCCTCGACCGCTGTCGTGCGCGGTCGCCGCTGGGGGACTGCGCACACGCGGGGCTCGTGAGCGTCGTCCATGCCCGCCTGTGGGAGGCCGCCTACTTCGTACGGACCGAGCCCCTGCCGTTTCTGCTTGCCACACCCACCTGGCACACCGGCGCGCTGGACCCCTTCGACCTGGTCGAGCGGTTGCGTGACTACCAGCGGCTCGGGGCCACTCCGGCGCCGGTGGACTTCGGGCAGGCCCTGCTGCGGGTACGACGGGGCGGGGATGCCGCCGCGGCGGAGGCTGCGGCGCGGCTGGGTACCGACGAGGGCGACCGCCTTGCCGCGTGGATCCGCAAGGGGGAGCCCGCCATACCGGCGCTTCGGACCACGACCGAGCCGGCAGAGGCGGCCACGACCGGGACCACGCGGCGCCTCTTGACCGAGACCAGGGAACGGCTGGCGATTCAGCGGGCGTTCCCCCGGCCCCTTCGCTGGCTGGGCCGCCCGCACTCCGTCTCGCACGGCTGCTGTTATCACTCGACGGGCCGTCAGCACTGGACTGCCGTGCTTCCGCACGACCGCGAGACGCTCGCCACCTGGCTGCTGCCGGGGGTGAGAGCCTGCGCGGAGGACGATCAGACCGGTGGTACCTGGTGTCTGCCGCTGCTCGCCGAGGCCGGCGGACCGGCGGGACCGGCCCTGCACCTGGCCCTGGCCACCGGTCTCGGAGCCCGTCGCGCCGAGGACAGGCTGGCGGCGGTGGACGGGCTGCTGGTGCTGGCCGCCCGCGGACAGCTGGACGGCGGGCGGCTCGGCCGGCTTCTGTCCGGGCTGGTCGTGCCCGGCACGGTGAAGCCCAACCGGCTGGCCGAGTCCGCCCGCACGGCTGCTGCCACCGGTGCGTATGCGACGACCTGGTCCGTGCTCGCCGCCGCACTGCCGGGCCTGCTGACCGGTGATGTTCCTGCCCGTGGGCTGGGAGAGATACTGGCGGTGGCCGCCGACTGCGTGGAGCGATGTGGTGCAGGCCTGTCAGGGTGGGGCTCAGCGGGCGCGGTCCCCTCGGCTACGGACGTGGACACAGACGCGGACCCGGTCAGTGACACGGCGGAGATACCGGGGTTCTCCGCCCTCGCCGCTCTCGCCGGACGCGGGGGGTCGTCCCAGCTGGTTGCCCAGGCGTCCCGGTTGGTGGCCGCGTTGCATCACGGAGGCGAACACTCCACGCCAGAAACGGCGAAAAGCAGCCGATAGCCATCCAGATCCGCACTTAACCTGTCAGTCACAAAGCGTTGGTGATCACGCAACACGACTCGGTCACAGTGTTGCCATGACAGATGTGACTTCTGCGAAGAGTGCCCGCCGTCCACACCACTGGCGGCGGGATCTCATCGAGCTGGCAGCCTTGTTCACCGCCGTCGCGGTCGCCGACGCCGTCGCGAACATGATCGGGCACACACCGGACGGTCCGTTCCTGCTCATCGCCTCGGCCGTGGCCCTCGTCGCCACGGCCGCCTTCCACACATGGTGGGCACGACACCACAGTCATGCCCCTCCGACGGCGGGGCCCGCCGCGACGGGCCCCGCCACCCAGGAAGAGGGGCGCGAGACCGCGTTGTGGAGGATGCGCACCACCGTGCAGGACACGCCCGGCAGCCTGGCGGCGCTCTGCACGACCCTCGCCCGGCACCGGGTGGACATCCTCACCCTGCAGACCCACCCGCTGGCCGACGGTACGGTCGACGAGTTCCTGCTGCGTGCCCCCGCGTCCCTCCAGGCCCAGCACCTCACCCGGGAGGTCTCGGCGGCGGGCGGCACCAGCACCTGGATCGAGCGCGCCGACGCCCACGATCTCGTCGACACCCCGACCCGGGTCCTCGGCCTTGCCACCCGTACGGCGCTGGACGCGGCCGAACTGCCGCTCGCACTGCGCCAGTTGCTCGGCCGCTGCACGATCCACTCCCTGCCTGCCGTCTCGCTGACCGGCAGGCCCACCGGGGACACCCCGCCCGTGGAGGGTGTACTGGAAGAGACGGTAATGCGCCTGCGCGACCCGAACGGCGGCGCCATCACCGTCGAGCGGCCCTATCTCCCCTTCACACCGACCGAGTTCGCCAGGGCCCGGGCCCTGGTCGAGCTCGACGCCCGGCTCGGCTCGCGCATCCCCCGCAGCGAGGACGTCCTCACCCTCCCCGAGGGCAACGAGATCACCGTACGGCGCGTGGACCAGAGTGATCTCGCAGCCGCCCGCGCCATGCACGACCGGTGCTCCGAGCGCACTCTGGGCCTGCGCTACCACGGCCCGGTCGGCGACGCCGACCGCTATCTCAACCACCTGCTCAGTCCGCGCTTCGGCCGTACTCTCGCCGTCCAGACGGCCTCCGGCCGGCTCGTCGCCCTCGGGCATCTCCTCTGGGACGGCGACGAGACCGAGGTCGCGCTGCTCGTCGAGGACGACTGGCAGCGCAGGGGCATCGGCTCGGAGCTGCTCGGCCGCCTGGTCGCACTCGCGACCGAGGCCGGCTGCGGCAGTGTCTATGCCGTCACCCAGTCCTCGAACACCGGCATGGTCGCGGCCATGCGCGGTCTCGGCCTGCCGCTCGACTACCAGATCGAGGAGGGCACGCTGGTGGTCACCGCGCGACTCGACGCGACTCCCGTGCGTCCACTCCCCCGCTACGAACAGGCTGAGCGCTGAGCGCCTCGGTCAGATCCCGCCACAGGTCCTCAACGTCCTCAAGACCGACCGACAGCCGCAGCAGCCGGTCGCTGACGCCCGCCGAGCGCCGGTCTCCCTCCGCCACGATGCGGTGGCTGATGGAGGCCGGGTGCTGGATCAGGGTGTCGACGCTGCCGAGACTGACGGCCGGCGTGATCAGCCGTACGCCCGAAATCACCTGGTGCGGGTCCCCGTACACCTCGAAGGAGACCATCGCCCCGCCGATGCTCGGATAGTGGACCCGGGCGATCCGCGGGTCGGCGCCCAGCCGTCGGGCCAGGTCGGCCGCGGTGACGGAGGCGGCCCGGACCCGTACCGGCAGGGTGGAGAGACCGCGAAGGAGCAGATATCCGGCCATCGGATGCAGGACGCCGCCGGTCGCGAACCGCACCTGGCGCAGCTTGCGGGCGAACTCCTCGTCACAGGCCACCACCCCGCCCATCACATCGCCGTGCCCGCCCAGATACTTGGTCGCGCTGTGCAGCACGATCCGCGCGCCCTCCTCGAGAGGCCGCTGAAGGACGGGCGTGGCAAAGGTGCTGTCGACGAGCAGCGGCACCGAGCCGCAGGCGTGCCGGACGGCGCGCAGGTCGATCTCCGCAAGGGTGGGGTTGGCGGGCGTCTCCACCATCACCAGACCGGTCTCGGGCCGGATCGCGTCGGCGATGCCCGCGGGGTCGGTCCAGGTCACCTCGGTCCCGAGCAGGCCGGCATTGAGAAGATGGTCACTACATCCATACAGGGGCCGCACGGCGACCACATGGCGCAGCCCCATGCTCGCCCGCACCAGCAGTACGGCGGTGAGGGCCGCCATCCCGCTGGCGAAGGCCACCGCGCTCTCGGCCCCTTCCAGCCGGGCGAGCGCCGTCTCGAAACGGGCCGTGGTCGGATTGTCCAGCCGGGCGTAGACGGGCGGGCCCTCCGGCCGCTCACCGGTGGCCGCGAAGGCGTCGATCCGCGCGGCCTCCCCGGCGGCATCGTGCGACGGGTAGGTGGTGGACAGATCGATCGGCGGGGCGTGCACGCCGAGCTCCGCGAGATCGTCGCGTCCGGCGTGCACGGCTTCGGTGGCCAGCGCCCGGGGTGCGGGGGCGGCGAGAGCTGCGTTCTCCATGGCGGCACTGTGAACACTTGGCGGAAGGTATTGGCCAAGGCCCGTGTTACGTTCGACGAATGGCTGAAAGTGTCGCACTGGACGCGGTTGATCTTGAGATACTCCGCCTCCTGCAGAACGACGCCCGGACCACCTACCGCGATCTGGCGGCCGAGGTCGGAGTGGCGCCTTCCACCTGTCTGGACCGGGTCGCGAGGCTGCGCCGCTCCGGCGTGATCCTCGGGCACCGGCTGGCCCTGGATCCCGCCCGGCTGGGGCGTGGCCTGCAGGCTCTCCTGCTGGTCCAGGTGCGGCCGCACCGACGCGAACTGATCGGACCGTTCGTCGAGCGGATCCGCGCACTGCCCGAGTCCCGGGCGCTGTTCCATCTCACCGGCCCCGACGACTATCTGGTTCATGTCGCAGTGACGGACACAGCGGATCTGCAGCGGCTGGTGCTCGACGAGTTCACCTCGCGGCGTGAAGTCGCCCGTGTCGAAACCCGATTGATCTTCCAGCAGTGGGACTGCGGCCCGCTGCTCCCTCCCTCGACAGGCGACTGAGATCCAATGATGGTGACGCGGACCCCTTACTCGTATGAGGATGTGCGCATGCCAGACACTTCCAGCAGCGCGCTGCCCCGCCAGGTCGCCGACGCCTATGTCGACGCACTCATCGAACTCGACCCCACCGTGGGCACCTACTTGGGGGTCAGGGAGAGCTCGGGTCTTCTTCCCGACTACTCACCGGCCGGTCAGGAGGCCTTTGCCGAACTCACCCGCGAGACACTCGCCAGGCTCGACGATGCCGAAAAGCTGCCGGGTGCCGAGAGCGATGCGGAACGGCGCTGCGGCCGACTGTTGCGGGAGCGTCTGACGGCCGAACTCGCCGTGCACGAGGCGGATGAGGGACTGCGCACGGTGAGCAATATGCGCTCGCCCGCGCACACCGTGCGCGAGGTCTTCACCGTGACGCCGACGGAGACCGATGAGGACTGGGGGGCCGTCGCCCAGCGGCTGCGGGCGGTCCCGGGTGCCCTGGAGGGCTACCGGTCCTCGCTGGCGCTGGGACTTGAGCGGAAGCTACTGGGTGGCCCGCGCGCCACGGAGACGTTTGTCGGTCAGCTGACCGAGTGGATCGGTACGGACCGGAGCTGGTTCGAGGACTTCGCGGCGGGCGGCCCCCTCACGCTCCGCGCCGAACTCGACGAGGCGGCTCGCTCCGCGACCGGGGCACTGGTCGAACTGCGGGACTGGGTGCGCGATGTCTACGCCCCGGCCGTGGCGGACGCGCCCGACACGGTCGGCCGTGAGCGCTACGCCCGCTGGTCGCGCTTCTTCAACGGCACCGACCTCGACCTCGACGAGGCGTATGCATACGGCTGGTCCGAGTACCACCGGCTGCTGGCCGAGATGAAGACCGAGGCGGACAAGATCCTTCCGGGCGCCGGGCCCTGGGAGGCGCTCGCCCATCTCGACGTGCACGGTGAGCACATCGAGGGGGAGGAGGAGGTGCGGGCCTGGCTGCAGAAGCTGATGGACGAGGCGATCGAGGCGCTGGACGGCACCCACTTCGAACTCGCCGAGCGGGTACGGAAGGTGGAGTCCCGAATCGCTCCGCCGGGCGGCGCGGCGGCGCCGTACTACACCGGTCCGTCCGAGGACTTCACCCGCCCCGGCCGCACCTGGCTGCCGACCATGGGCGCCACCCGCTTCCCGGTGTATGACCTGGTGTCGACCTGGTACCACGAGGGCGTGCCCGGTCACCATCTGCAGATCGCGCAGTGGGTGCATGTCGCGGACCAGCTGTCCCGCTACCAGGCGACGATCGGCGGGGTCAGCGCCAATGCCGAGGGCTGGGCGCTGTACGCGGAGCGGCTGATGGACGAGCTGGGCTTCCTGCCCGACCCTGAGCGCAGGCTCGGCTACCTGGACGCGCAGATGATGCGGGCGTGCCGGGTGATCGTGGACATCGGCATGCATCTGGAACTGGAGATCCCGGCGGACTCGCCGTTCCATCCCGGCGAGCGCTGGACGCCTGAGCTGGGGCAGGAGTTCTTCGGCAGCCACAGCGGCCGGCCGGCGGACTTCGTGGAGAGCGAGCTGACGCGCTATCTGTCGGTTCCGGCGCAGGCCATCGGTTACAAGCTGGGCGAGCGGGCGTGGCTGCTGGGACGGGAGAACGCCCGCAAGGCGCACGGTGACGCGTTCGACGCGAAGGCGTGGCACATGGCGGCGCTGTCACAGGGCTCGCTGGGGCTCGACGACCTGGTCGACGAACTGTCCAAGCTCTGACACCGGACCGGCCGACCGGCGAACCGACTGGGCCGCCCGCCGTACAGGCGGCCCGTCGGTCGGCAGCGACCGTGACAGGGCCGTCAGTTCGGCTCGTGGCCGCCCGTGCAACCACTGCGCACCACCGGCTACGCGCCCGGTCGGCCGCGTACCGGACGAGCCCGCGGGCGCGGGCTCGTCGTCCACTGGCCGAAACCAGCTGCTCGGACGCGCCGCTCCTTCGCGCCTCCCCCTCCGTCATACGGTAGCGGGCGAGGGATCAGCAGCCGCAGTCGTCGGAGTCGACGGGCGCCGTGAGCGGGTCGGCGGCGCGCTTGGCGCTGCCCTCCCAGGTCTCGAACGCGAAGCCCTCACGGGCCCAGTACTCGAAGCCGCCGAGCATCTCCTTGACCTGGTAGCCGAGTTCGGCGAGGGCGAGGGCGGCGCGCGTCGCACCGTTGCAGCCCGGGCCCCAGCAGTACGTGATGACCGGCACGGACTTGTCCAGCAGCTGCTCCGCCTGCTCCGGGATCAGCGCGGTCGGCAGGTGGACGGCACCGGGAACGTGCCCCTGGTCCCAGGACTCGGTGGAGCGGGAGTCGAGGACGACGAATCCGGGGTCACCGCCGGCCGCCAACGCCGAGGCGACGTCGGAGACATCGGCGTGAAAGGCCAGGCCGGCGCCGAAGTAGGCGGCCGCAGCGGCGGGAGAGGCCGGCGGGACACGGAGCACGGCGTTGGCGGTCGCGGGAGCCTGGGAAGCGGTGAGCTGCGTCGTCGTCATGACTGAAAATCTACGATCGTTGATCGTTTCCATGAAGTGACAATCCCCGGGGCTTGTCTTGATCCGCCGGGGATTTCCCTGTTATCTCTCGAGCATGACCGGATATTCACCGGACGCCACCGACTGGCGCATCCTTCACGCCCTGCAGAACCAGGGCCGGGCCACTTTTGCCGAGCTGGCCAGGGCCGTTTCCATGTCCGCGAGCGCCGTCACCGAGCGCGTGCGGCGGCTGGAGGAGGCCGGGGTCATCACGGGCTACGCCGCGGTCGTCGACCAGGAGCGGCTGGGGCTGCCCATCCTGGCCTTCGTGCGGCTGCGCTACCCCAACGGCAACTACAAGCCCTTCCATGACCTGCTGGAGACGACGACCGAGATCCTCGAGGCCCACCATGTGACGGGCGACGACTGCTTCGTACTCAAGGTCGCCGCCCGCTCGATGAGTCATCTCGAAGAGGTCTCGGGGAAGATCGGCGCGCTGGGGTCGGTCACGACGAGCATCGTCTACTCCTCGCCGCTGCCGCGCCGCGCGGTCGGCGGCTGATCGCCCGGATCAGTCGGCGACCCCTGCCGTGCGGTGGCGCACCGCCGAGCCGTGCCGGCCCTTGACGACCTCCAGCTGCGCGGGGATACGGCGGCGCAGATCGGCGACATGGCTGACGATGCCCACGCTGCGGTCCCTCTCGCGCAGCGAGTCGAGCACGTCCAGCACCTCGTCCAGCGTCTGGTCGTCCAGGCTGCCGAAGCCCTCGTCGATGAAGAGGGTGTCCAGTCGTACGCCGCCGGCCTCGTCGGTCACCACATCGGCGAGGCCCAGCGCCAGGGCGAGCGAGGCAAAGAAGGTCTCGCCCCCGGAGAGGGTCGAGGTATCGCGCTCGCTGCCGGTCCAGGCGTCCACGACATGCAGTCCGAGCCCGGATCGCCTGCCGCCCACCCGGGCGTCGGAGTGCACCAGGGTGTACCGCCCGGACGACATGCGCTGGAGCCGTACGGTGGCGGCCGCGGCAACCTGTTCGAGGCGGGCCGCCAGGACGTACGACTCGAGGCGCATCTTGCGTTCGTTGTCGGCGGAGGTGCCGGCGGTGAGCCCGGCGAGCCGGGCCACCCGGTCGTACTCCGCACGCAGCGGGCCGAGCCGCCGTACCTCCGTCTCGGCCTGCCGCGACAGCCGGGCGAGCGCGGCGCACCGCTCGCGGGCGGCGTCGAGCACCGACGCCGCGTCGCGCAGGGCGCGTTCGGCGGCGTCATGGGAGGCCCGGGCCGCTTCGGGGTCCGCGGCCGGGTGTTCGGCCGCGCTGCGGGTGTCCGCTTCGGCCAGCCGGTCGGCGACCGCGGCGGCCTCGGTCTGCCAGGCGTCGATGCGGTGCTGGAGGTCACGCTGTTCCGCGTCGCCGACCAGCGCGGCGGCGGCTGCCGCGGGTGTGTCGAACCCGGTACGGAACGCCGCGTCGGCCAGCCGGCCGTCGGCGTCCTTCAGACGCTGCGCGGTCATGTCGACGGACCGTACGGCCTCTGCGGCCTCGGCAAGGATCCGCACCCGCCGCTCCAGCAGGGCGGCATGCTCGGCGACACTGCCCGCACCCCCCTTGGCCAGGGTCAACTCGCTCTCCAGTGCCGCCTGTTCACGGTCGATGGCTTCACGCCGGGACGTACGTGCGGCGGCGCGGCGCTCGGCCTGCTGCAGCGCGGCGAGCCGCCCCTCATGCTCCCGCTCGGCCCGGTCGAGCGCCTCGCGGGCGGCGTGCATCCCGGAGGCCACGCCATGCACGTCTGCGTGCTCACGCTCCAACCGCCGGACGACCGAGAGCAGTTCGGCCGCGTCGGGATCGACGTCCCCGGCCGCAGGTCCCGGCGGCATCGGACGGGCCTGCTCCCGGGCCGCCGTGAACGCCTCGCGCACCACCGCCAGTTCCCGTTCCGCGTCCGCTTTCGCGGCGTCCGCCGCCGCATGCTCCTGGTACGCCGCGTCCTCCGCCGTACGGTCCACGTGCCCGTCACCGGCGCGGGCCGGTGCGGGGTGTTCGGACGAACCGCAGACCGCGCACGGTGTGCCCGGCGCCAGGCCTGCCGCCAACTCGGCGGCGATTCCCCGCAGTCGGCGTTCCTTGAGATCGAGCCAGCTCTCGCGGGCGGTGCCGGCGTGCTCGCGGGCCGTACGGAGCAGGTCTTCGGCGCCCTCGGTGCGCGCCGCCAGCCGGTCCCTTTCGCGTGCGGCCTGCAGTCTGCGGCGGGCCGGTTCGAGCTGTCCCGCAAGGTTCTCGGCACGCGTGGCCGCCTCCTGGGCGGCCACGATCCGCTCCTGGTGGCTTCGCCGTGCGGTCTCCCAGCCGGCCATCCAGCCCGCCGCGTCGTGGAGGATCTCGTCGTCGGCCCGGGCCTGGCGGTCCAGGTCCGCCCGCTCGCCGGTGATCTCCGCGCTGCGCCGCTCCGCCCGGCGGGCGGCGTCGAGGCCGCCCAGGTCCTGGCGCAGCCGGCGCTCCAGTACCGCCAGCTGTTCCGCGCCCGCGTCCGCCAGGTCGGGCGGGAGCAGGGCCCGCACCCGCTCGTGCTCCGCGCTCGCGCTGTGGTGCTCCCGTTCGGCGTCGTCGCGCAGCCGCAGCGCGGGGCCCACGAGCTCCGCCTTGCGCGCCCGCTCCAGCCTGGCCTGCAGCTGTTCCCGCTCGGGACGGCGCGTCGCGAGCGCATCGGCCCGTTGCCGCGCGTCCTCGTACCGCTGTTGCAGCCGGGCCAGTTCACGCTCGGCGTCCAGGGCGTGGCGGGCGGCTGCCTGCCTGCTCTCCGAGGCGGACAGCGCGGAATCGGCGATGTCCAGCGTCTCCCGGGCTCCGGCACGGGCGACGGCGGCCCAGGCGAGGACGGCCTCGGCGAGTCCGGGGTCGCCCGGCTGCTGCTGCGGAACCGGCCAGCCGCCGGCCGCCGCGCCGGCTGCCTGTTCCATCCGGTGGGCGACCGCGAGGAGCCGCTCGTCTCCCGCCCGTACCTGCTGCTCCGCGGCGCGCCGCTGTTCCGCCAGGCGCTCCTCGACCGCGGCGAAGCGGCGGGTGTCGAAGAGCCGGCCGAGCAGCTTGCCGCGCGCTTCGGCGTCGGCGCGCAGAAAACGCGCGAAGTCGCCCTGCGGCAGCAGCACCACCTGGCAGAACTGGTCGCGGCTCATCCCGACGAGCTGGGTGATCTCCTCGCCGATCTCCTGGTGGGAGCGGCTCAGCGCCTTCCACTCGGCGCCCTCGGAGTCGTACTCGCGCAGCCAGCTCTGGGCGCGTTCGGTGGTGAACCCCTTCCCGCGGGCCTTGGGACGCGGCTGGGCGGGACGGCGTCTGATCTCCAACCGCCGTCCCCCGACGGTCAGTTCGAGGCAGACCTCGGTGGAGGTGCCGACGGGGGCGTGGCCGCTGCGCAGCGAGGCGCCCGGGCTCTGCCGTGCGCCCGGCACCGCCCCGTACAGCGCGAAGCAGACGGCGTCGAGGACGGACGTCTTGCCCGCGCCGGTCGGGCCGTGGAGGAGGAAGATCCCGGCGGTGGAGAGCGCGTCGAAATCGACTTCCTGACCGGAGCCGAACGGGCCGAACGCCGTGACGGTCAGCCTGTGCAGCCTCACCGGGCCACCTCGCGCACGCCCTCGTCCACCCGTACGTCGTCGAAGGCGCCGCGCAGCACCGTGCGTTCCCCGTCGTCGGGTCCGCTGCCGCCGCGCACATGTGCCACGAAGTCCTCCGCGATCTGCTGGTCGCTGCGCCCCTTCAGGCGCTGTGCGTACGACGCGAGGCTGTCCTCGCCGGAGCGTTCGGGCTCGAAGAGGAGGCTGAGCGTGTGCGGGAACCGCTCGGTGAGACGCGCCATCGGTTCCGCCGGGCGCACCGGGTCGGTGAGGGTCACCTCCACGAACGACTGCTCGTGCCTCTCCAGCGCCGGGTCGTCGAGCAACGCGTCGAGCGTGCCGCGCAGCCGGGCGAGCGGGCGGGGCGCGGGACAGTCGATGCGCTCGGCCGTGATGTCGCCCTGCGCGTCGAGGTCGAGGAGCCACATGGTCTTGCGGTGGTGGGTCTCCGAGAAGGAGTAGGCGAGGGGTGATCCGGAGTAGCGCACGCGCTCAGTGATCGTCTGGCAGCCGTGCAGATGTCCGAGGGCGACATAGTCGACACCGTGGAAGACGCCGGCGGGTACGGCGGAGACACCGCCGACGGTGATGTCGCGCTCGCTGTCGCTCTCCTCTCCGCCGGCGACGAAGGCATGGGCGAGGACGACGGACCTGGTGCCCGGCTCACGGCCGGCGAGATCGGCGCGTACGCGCTCCATGGCCGCGCCGAGGACCGCCTCGTGACGGGCCTTCTCGGTTCTGAACTCGTCCTTCACCAGGGCGGGTTCCAGGTACGGCAGTCCGTAGCAGGCCACCTCGCCGTGGGCGTCGCCGAGCAGCACCGGGGTGGCGCACCCCGCCGGATCCGTGCGCAGATGTATCCCGGCGCGCTCGATGAGCCCCGCCGCGACACCGAGCCTGCGCGCCGAGTCGTGGTTGCCGGAGATCATGACGGTCGGTACGCCCGCGGCGGCGAGCCGGTGCAGCGCCTCGTCGAAGAGCTCCACGGCCGCGAGCGGTGGCACGGCCCGGTCGTAGACATCCCCTGCGACCAGCACCGCGTCCACGTCGCGCTCGCGCACCGTGGCCACCAGGTGGTCGAGGAACGCGGCCTGGGCGTCGAGCAGGCTCACCCGGTGGAACGACCGTCCCAGGTGCCAGTCCGACGTATGCAGGAATCTCATGATCCTCGAGAGTATCGGTGGGGTCGGACATCACGGGCGGCTTCAGGCATCTCCATACGCTTCACCGCCGAGCTCCAGTCCCGCGGTGCCCGCCGTGGTGTCGGCCAGCCACGCCCGGAAGGCGTCGACCTCGGTGTCCGGCAGCCCGATCCCGATGGTCACCGCCTCCGCGTAGTGCACCTCGCGCACGTTCCGTCCGGTCGCCCGCAGATCGTTCTCCAGCTTGCCCGCCCGCTGGTGGTCGACGGTGACGGTGGCCAGCCGGAAGCGCTGCCTGGTGAGGGTGCCGAGCGCGTCCAGGGCTTCGCCCACCGCTCCCCCGTAGGCCCTGATCAGCCCGCCCGCGCCGAGTTTCACACCCCCGTAGTACCGGGTGACGACGGCCACGGCGTACCGGATCTCGCGGCGCATGAGCATCTGCAGCATGGGCACTCCGGCGGTGCCGCCCGGCTCGCCGTCGTCGCTCGCCTTCTGTACGGCGGCGTCGGCGCCGATCACATACGCGAAGCAGTTGTGCGTGGCGGTCGGATGCTCCTTGCGGATGCGTGCGACGAAGGCCTGCGCCTCCTGCTCGGTCGCCGCGGGGGCGAGCGCGCAGATGAAGCGCGATCGGTTGATCTCGGTCTCGTGGACACCCTCGCGGGCGACCGTCCGGTACTGGTCCTGCATTCCGCCCACCCTATGTGCCGCCCGGCGGCGGAATCACCGGGAGCACCCGCCTGTTGTCGCTGAGCGAGACTGTCGACCGCAGGAGGAGCAGGCCATGTACGGCGACCCGGCAACCATCCGCAGGATTCTGACGTCGACGGGCGACACCTGGGCGGTGGTCGGCCTGTCCGGCAA
Organism: Streptomyces sp. NBC_01142; assembly: GCF_026341125.1. Classification (NCBI taxonomy): domain Bacteria; kingdom Bacillati; phylum Actinomycetota; class Actinomycetes; order Kitasatosporales; family Streptomycetaceae; genus Streptomyces; species Streptomyces sp. NBC_01142. The sequence goes on along the minus strand of NZ_JAPEOR010000003.1, from coordinate 65,231 downwards.
TCAGGCGCGGGCGGCGTACGGCGTCGCCGATGTGCTCCAGCGTTACGGCAAGCGCATCGTGCCGGTGCACCCCAAGGCGGAGACGGTCCACGGCGAGCAGGGGTACGCCACGCTCGCCGACATCCCGTTCGAGGTCGACGTGGTCGACGTCTTCGTCAATTCCGGCCTCGCGGGATCTGTCGCGGAGGAAGCCGTCGCGGTCGGCGCGAAGGCGGTCTGGTTCCAGCTGGGGGTGATCGACGAGGAGGCGTGGGAGCGTACCCGCGCGGCCGGTCTCGACATGGTCATGGACCGCTGCCCGGCGATCGAGATCCCCCGGCTCGGCTGACTCCCCGGGCCGGCCCACCTCGGCTGACTCCCGGGGGCCGGCCCACCTCAGATGCCGAGGCCGTCGAGGACGACGGCGCCCGGCAGCCCGGCGAAGACCTTGCCGGGCACGATCAGCTTGCCCCGCCTGCGGCCGCTGCCGATGAGGACCCACTCCGTGTCGAGGACGGCGGAGTCCACCAGCAGCGGCCAGTGGGCGGGGAGCCCGATGGGCGTGATACCGCCGTACTCCATGCCGCTCTCGCCCGTCGCCGTGTCCATGGGCGCGAACGATGCCTTGCGGGCACCCAGTTGCTTGCGTACGGCCCCGTTCACGTCGACGCGTGTGCGGGAGAGGACGAGGCACGCGGCGAGCGTCGATTCGCCGCCCCGCTTGCCCGATACGACCACGCAGTTCGCCGACTCGTCGAGCAGCTCCTGTCCGTGGTGCTCCGCGAAGATGGCCGTGTCCGCGATCTCCGGGTCGGTGTCGACGTAGATCAGCTGCTCGGCCGGGACGTCGCCGTGCCACGCGCGTACGGCGTCGGCGACCGGCCGTGTCAGCAGGCCGAGGCAGTCGGGCGCGGGCCTGGCGTCGTCGAAGTTTCCGATGGGAGCGCGCATACGGCCACGCTAACAGCGGTGTCCGGGCGTGCGGTTGACCGTCTCATCGGGCGGGCACGACCGAGACGGCCATCGTCATGTCCACCGCTTCCTCGCCGTCGTTGCGGTAGCTGTGCGGGACGTTCGCCTCGAAGGCGGCGGACGTCCCGGCAGGCACGGGGTGGGACTCGCCGTCGACGACGAGGGTGAGCTCGCCCGCGGTGACGTGGAGGAGCTCCATCGTCCCGTCGGGGTGCGGGTCGGAGGCGCTGCTGTCGCCGGGCATCAGATGCCAGGCCCACATTTCCAGGGGGCCTCGGCTGTCGGTGCCGACCAGCAGGGTGGTGTGGCTGCCGGTCGAGGTGGACCACATGCGCACCGCCTGCTCCGGAGGCACGAGGCGGACCTGGGGCCCCTGTTCCTCGTCGAGGAGCGTGGTGATGCTGACACCGAGGGCGTCGGCGAGCTTCACCGTGGTCCCGACGCTCGGGTTCGTACGCGCCTGCTCGATCTGGATGATCATGCCGCGGCTGACCCCTGCGCGGGCGGCGAGGGCGTCGAGCGTGAGGCCCAGTTCGCCGCGCCGGCGCTTGAGGTTGCGGGCGAGCGACTGCGTGAGCTGGTCGAAATCCGACACATTCCGTCCAATATTTTAGATGGCATAGTTCAATGGACTGAACTATGGTGTGGTGCACCAGAACGTTCACTGCACTGTACTGCGAGGCACGACATGACCGCACTCTTCGCCCTGGCCACCAGCCTGCTGTGGGGGCTGGCCGACTTCGGCGGCGGACTGCTGACGCGACGTACACCGGCGCTCACGGTCGTGGTCGCCTCGCAGTCCATCGCGGTCGTGGTGCTGGGCGCCATCGTCGTCGCCACCGGCGGCTTCGCCGAGGCCGGCCCGCAGCTCTGGTACGCCGTCGCGGCGGGCGCCGTCGGCCCGGTGGCACTGCTGTGCTTCTACAAGGCGCTCGCCCTGGGCCCGATGGGTGTGGTCTCGCCGCTGGGATCGCTCAGCGTCCTGGTGCCCGTCGGCGTCGGGCTGGCCATCGGCGAGCGGCCCGGACTGCTCCAGATCGCCGGTATCGCGGTCGCCGTGGCCGGCATCGTACTGGCGGGCGGACCTCAGCTGCGGGGTGCGCCGGTGCAGCGGCAGGCGATCCTGCTGACCGTGATCGCCGCGTTCGGGTTCGGCGCGGTGCTCTCCCTGATCGCCGAGGCCTCGACCACCCTCACCGGGCTCTTCCTCGCGCTCTTCGTACAGCGCGTCGCCAATGTCGTGGTCGGCGGCGCCGCACTGTACGTATCGGTGAAGCGGGGCGGGCGGGCGCTCCCTGAAGACGGTGGGATACGTGTCGTGTGGAGGGCACTCCCCGCCCTCGCCTTCGTCGGTCTCGCCGATGTCGCGGCCAACGGCACGTACGCCGTCGCCGCGCAGATCGGGCCCGTCACCATTGCCGCCGTCCTCGCCAACCTCTATCCGGTGGTGACGGTGCTCGCCGCTCTCGTGATCCTCAAGCAGCGGATGCGCGGTCTCCAGGCGACCGGTGCCGGTCTCGCGCTGGTGGGCACGGTCCTGCTCGCGAGTGGCTAGGGAGTGTCCGGTTCCAGGTCGGCCAGCGCCAGCAGCTGTTCGGGTGTGACGCCTTCCGGGATCGGCACGGGCGCGGGCGTACGCAGCGGGGGCTGCCAGCCCCGTACCGGATCCCAGCTCCGTACGACCCGGGCCGGGGCGCCTGCCACCACCGAGTGGTCGGGGACGTCGCCCCGTACGACCGCGCCCGCCGCGACCACGACATTGCGGCCGAGCCGGGCACCGGGCAGGATCACCGCGCCGGTCCCCAGCCAGCAGCCCGGCCCGATCTCCACCGGTTCGGCGCGCGGCCACTGCTTGCCGACCGGCTCGTGCGGGTCGTCGTAGCTGTGGTTGGTCGAGGTGATGTAGACGTACGGACCGCAGTACGTGTCCGAGCCGATCGTCACCCTGGTGTCGGCGATGACATGGCTGCCGCGGCCCAGCACCACGCCGTTGCCCAGGGTCAGGATGGGGTCGGGGCCGAGATCGAGGCCCGGCATCATCCCGGCGGTGAGGGTGACCTGCTCGCCGATGATGCAGTGGTCGCCGAGTTCGATCCACGCCTCGCCGAAGACCGTGCCCTGCGGGAAGGCGAGCCGGGTGCCGGAGCCGAGCAGCCGGAAGCGCAGCAGTCCCGGGTGCTCGGCGGTGACGGAGCCCGCTTCCTGCACCCAGCGCCAGCCGCGGTGGACGGCGCGCGCGAGGAAGCGTCGCCGCCAGGAGGCCGGCGACGAGAACGTGTTTCTGTTCTTCGGCACCCGCACACGGTAGTCGGCACTGCCTGTGGTGATCACTGCGACGTGCTGTGATGTTCGCCCCACCCGGGCGGTCCGCTCCTCGTCGCGGCCGCCGCAGCCGCAGCCGCAGCCGTGGTCAGGCGATCTCGGGCACTGCGCGGTGCCCCTTGACCAGTTCCAGATACATCACGGCGTTGAGACTGATGCCCTCGCGCTCCTCCTGGGTCAGCTCGCGCTTGACCTTGGCGGGCACGCCCGCGACCAGGGAACCCGGCGGGATCTGCATCCCTTGCGGCACCAGTGCCTGCGCCGCGATCAGCGAACCCGCGCCGATGTGCGCGCCGTTCAGGACGGTGGCGCCCATGCCGATCAGTACGTCGTCCTCGACGGTGCAGCCGTGCAGTACGGCGTTGTGGCCGACCGAGACACGCTCGCCGACCGTGACCGGGAAGCCCGGATCGCCATGCACCGTGCAGTTGTCCTGGATGTTGGTGTCGGCGCCCAGGACGATGGGGCCGCAGTCGGCACGCAGGACCGTGTGGTACCAGACGCTGGAGCCCGCGGCCATGGTGACCTCACCGAGCACCACGGACGTAGGGGCAGTGAAGGCCCCGGGCGCGATGCTCGGTTCCTTTCCGCCCACTCCCGCGATCAATGCCTGTCCCGCCATCGCCGTCTCTCCTCTTCAGCCTTTCGACCCCTGCTCCGCGCGGCGCCGCACCACGCCGGTGCGCCGAGTCGGTCAGTCGGCGACGGGCACGGGCTCGGCCGCCTCGGAACGGTCCTTTACCTCCGCGGCCGCCTTCTTGGCGCGGCTCTTCAGCACCAGCATCGAGGTGACTCCGATCAGCACGGCGAGGACCAGTCCCAGCCAGGAGAACCGCTTGAGCCAGGCCTCGGCGACCACGCCGACGGAGTAGATGACGGCGGTCGTGCCGCCGGCCCAGAGGATTCCGCCGAAGACGTTGGCGATCAGGAACTTCCAGTACGGCATGTGCAGTACGCCCGCGAGCGGCCCGGCGAAGATCCGGAGCAGCGCGACGAAGCGGCCGAAGAAGACCGCCCACATGCCCCACTTCTCGAACGACCGCTCCGCCATGGCGATCTGCGCGTCACCGAAGTGTTTGGGGAACTTCTTGCCCAGCCAGGCAAGCAGCGGTCTGCCGCCCTTGCGCCCGATGGCGTAGCCGATCGAGTCGCCGATGATCGCGCCGGCCGTCGCGCTGGCGCCGAGGATGTACGGATTGATGTCCCCGTGCTGGGAGGCCAGCAGCGCCGAGCTGACGAGGACGATCTCCCCCGGCAGCGGGATGCCCAGACTCTCGAGCCCGATGACCACCCCCACCAGGAGATAGATACTGACCGCAGGGACGGTCTCGAGCCACTCCTGGACGTGCAACGCCGCTCCCGAATTTCGCTGTAGCCACTGCCCGGCGCGCGCCCCCTTCGGCGCACGCCGGGCAGCCTACCTGGTCGTCGTCGGGCCCGGCGGTGCTCAGGCGTTGGGGCGCAGCGTCCAGACGATGGTCATCTCTCCGGTCACCGCGCCGTCCTCGCGCTGGATGGCGATGACGACGGGGAACTCCGGGCGCTCGCCCGCGTCCAGCTCCGCGACGACGTCCGCGATCGGCCGGCCGAGGGTGGCGGTCGCCGTGACGACGCCCATCGCCAGCTTCTTGTAGCCGATTTCCGCCTTGACAGCGAGCGGCACGGCCCGGGTCATCTGGTCGCCGAAGGCGGCTATGACGATGGCGCCGCTCGCGGTCTCGGCGAGCGTGAACATCGCGCCGGCGTGCGGGCCGCCGACGTGGTTGTGGAAGTCGGACTGGTCCGGCATACGGACGACAGCACGGTCTGCGGTGGTCTCCAGGAACTCCAGGTTGAGGGTCCTGGCCATGGGAACCGTGGCGGCGAGCATCTCGCCGACGGACATCTGATCAGCGCTCATGGGATGCGATGTTACCCACGAGTAGCCCGCTTGGCCATCCCCGACGGGGGGCGGGCGTGGCATGCGGAACGCCACACCTCTATCGTTACTCGCCATGTGGCCAGGACAGCAGCCGCCCGGGGGCGAGCAGAACCCGCAGGATCAGAACCCGTACCAGCAGCCGGGTTACCAACAGCCGAATCCGTATCAGCAGCCGGGGTGCCAGCAGCCCAACCCCTACCAGCAGCCGACCGCGCCGCAGTACGCCGTGCCCGGGCAGCCGCCCGGTGGGCCCCAGCCGCCGCAGGACGACAAGAAGAAGACGACCATCGTCGCGATCGTCGCGGCCACGGCCGTCGTCGCGGCTGCGGTGATCACTGGCGTCCTGGTACTCAAGGACGACGACAAGGGCACCTCTGACGAGGGCAGCAAGGTCAACTCCTCGCAGAAGCCGACAAAGAAGCCCAGCGCTTCCACCTCGGCTCCGGCCGAGAACCCGCGCGGCGGCGGCACCACCGAGCCGACCATCGCGGGCTGGAAGGTCGTCACCAATCCCCAGCACGGCACGCAGTTCGACGTCCCTCCGGAGTGGGAGGTCGCCGGTACCGGTGTGGGCGTCGGCTTCGAGGACGAGAAGGCGGGCGACGGCACGCTCGTCGTCGGCATGTCGGCCCCGGCGCACTACAAGAGCAAGTGGTGCTCGGTCGACGGTGACAAGGACGGCAAGGCAGAGGACTCGGGCCTGAGCACGGTCGGCACCAAGGGCGGCAAGGGCGCGAAGGACGCCGACACGGCCGCCTACAACGAGGCCGGGAACTGGGTCTGGGCCGGATACGCCCAGAAGGAACCCAAGGGCACGGTCAAGATCACCAAGGCGCAGCCGTACACCACCAAGTCCGGTCTTCAGGGCAGTGTCGCGACGGCCACCGCGCTCGGCGTCAAGAAGGAGGACAAGTGCTCCACCGACGGTAAGTCGATCGCCTTCTCCTTCAAGAACCCCGAGGGCGACTTCAAGTCGTGGGTCCTCTACGCCAACACCGGCATCAAGGACGAGCTCCCGGACGCAACCATCCAGAAGATCCTGGGCACAGTGCGGCTCGCCGAGGGTTCCGGCGGTTCTTGAGGCGCCCGGCCCCCGAGCCCGGAGACCGACCGGAGGCCGACCGGAGCCGCTCGAAAGGTCCGCGCCCTCAGCCGACGCTGAAGGCGCCGTCGGGTGGCTCGGGTGAGGCCACCGCGTCCTCGTCGCGTACCGCCTTCGCATCCCCGATGAGCCGCGCCAGCGGCGGGCCGTGCTCAACCCGTGCGGGGAAGGTGTCGGAGGCGGTACGGCGGGCCAGGGCGGCAGTGTCGAGCGGAGCGTGCGAGGCGAGCAGCACCGCGTTGCCGAAGCGCCGACCGCGCAGTACGGCCGGTTCGGCGATGATCGCCAGATACTCGAACACCTCGGCGAAGGTGGCCAGTTGGGAGCGGAGGAAGGTGAAGGGCGCGCCGTCGGCGAGGTTGGCCGCGTAGATCCCTTCGGGCCGCAGCACCCGCTCCGCCGCCCGCGCGTAGGCCACCGAGGTCAGATGGGCGGGCACCCGCGAGCCGCCGAAGACGTCGGCGATGAGCACATCCGCCGAATCCGCCGGAGCCGACTCGACCCAGGCGCGGGCGTCCGTGCCGTGCACCTGGACGCCGGAGCCGTCGGGCAGCGGCAGTTGCTCGGTGACCAGTGCCAGCAGGCCCCGGTCCGCCTCTGCCACCTCCTGGCGCGATCCGGGGCGGGTCGCGGCCACATAGCGGGGCAGGGTCAGCGCGCCGCCCCCGAGGTGCAGCACATCCAGCGGCGCGCCTTCGTCCGCTGCACAGTCGACGACATGGGCGAGCCTGCGTACGTACTCGAACTCCAGATGCGTGGGCGCGTCGAGGTCGACGTACGACTGGGGCGCGCCGTCGACGGTCAGCAGCCATGCCCGTTCCCGGTCCACGTCCGGCATGAGCTTGGCGGTGCCGCCGTCGACGTCGCGGATGACGGGTATCTGCTCGTTCACCGTCCCATTGTGCCCGGACTCCGACGAGCCCCGGCCGGCCTCCCGTGGGGTACGGGAGGCCGGCCGGAACCGGGGCGCCGCGCCGGTGGTCAGACCAGCGCGGTGACCGTGCCCGCGCCGACGGTGCGGCCGCCCTCGCGGATCGCGAAGCCGAGGCCGGTCTCGAGCGGTACGTCACGGCCGAGTTCGACGGTCATGGTGACCGTCTCGCCGGGGCGTGCGACGGCCGCATCGCCGAGGTCGATGTCTCCGACGACATCCGCGGTGCGGATGTAGAACTGCGGCCGGTACCCGGTGGAGACCGGGGTCGTACGCCCGCCCTCCCGGCCCGAGAGGACGTACACCTGCGCGGTGAAGCGCCGGCTGGGTACGACGCTGCCGGGTGCCGCCACCACATGGCCGCGGCGCACGGCGTCACGCGCCATACCGCGCAGCAGCAGTGCGACGTTGTCGCCGGCCTCCGCGCACTCCATCGGCTTGCCGAAGGTCTCCAGGCCGGTGACGGTGCTGGTCTGCGGATCGCCGTCCGCGCCCAGGACCTGCACGCGGTCGCCGACACGGACACTGCCGCGCTCGATCGCACCGGTGACGACCGTGCCGCGGCCGGTGATGGTGAGCACGTTCTCCACCGGCAGCAGGAACGGAGCGTCCGTGTACCTGACGGGCATGGGCACATAGGTGTCGACGGCGTCGAGCAGTGCCTCGACGGCAGCGGTCCAGCGTGGGTCGCCCTCCAGCGCTTTCAGGCCGGAGACCCTGATGACCGGGGCGGCGTCCCCGCCGTAGCCATGGGCGGTCAGCAGCTCCCGGACTTCGAGCTCCACCAGGTCGGTGAGCTCGTCGTCTCCCGCGTCCGCCTTGTTGAGGGCGACGACAATGTGGTCGACGCCCACCTGGCGGGCGAGCAGGACGTGCTCGGCGGTCTGCGGCATGACCCCGTCGAGCGCGGAGACGACGAGGATCGCCCCGTCCAGCTGCGCGGCTCCGGTGACCATGTTCTTGACGTAGTCGGCGTGGCCCGGCATGTCGACATGCGCGTAGTGGCGGGTGTCGGTCTCGTACTCGACGTGCGCGATGTTGATGGTGATGCCCCGCTGCGCCTCCTCCGGCGCCCGGTCGATCCGGTCGAACGAAACGTAGGAGGTACCGCTGCCGGTGCGCTCGCTGAGGACCTTGGTGATGGCGGCGGTCAGTGTGGTCTTGCCGTGGTCGACGTGGCCCATGGTGCCGATGTTGAGGTGCGGCTTGGTGCGCACGTATGCCGTCTTGGGCATGGCTTTCTTCCTCGGATCTCGAAGCGTGATGGGGACCCCTGGTCCTTGCCGACCCTCCCCCTGTGGGGTCCGCCGGACGATCCGGGAAGGGTCAGCTTCGGGCGCCGTCGACGGGCGCTGCGACAGCGGCGGCTGCGGCCGCTGCGGGGAATGCGGCAGCCTTCGGCGCGTCCGCGACTGCGGACGGCGCTGCGAGGAAGGCGTACCGGAACATGTCGTCGATGATCGCCGACCGGCATGGCCGCGTCGAATGGTTTTCCGTGTGCGGGAGTTCAGCGGGTCACAGATGCTTGAGCGCTTCTCGTACGGACAGCGGCGCGAGCCGGTCGCGGGCACCGTCGACGAAGTCGCGTACCGCGTCCGGATCGGTCCTGGCGTACTCGCGCAGGCTCCAGCCGATCGCCTTGCGGATGAAGAAGTCGGGGTGGGCGGCCTGGCGCAGGCAGTAGCCGAAGAGCCGCCCGGTGTCGGTCGCGTCCTTGTAGCGGAGATGGTGGAGCAGCGCGGTGCGCGCGACCCACAGGTTCTCGTCCTCGATCCAGGCGTCCATGTCGGACTTCAGTTCCGGGTCGGCGGCCACCAGGGGGCCGACGACATGCGCGGCGAGCAGGTCGACCGTGTCCCACCAGGGGACGGTGACAACGAGCCGGTGGGCCACGGGGAGGAAGCCCGACGAGCAGCGCCCCGCATGGCGGCGCAGATAGTCGACGGCGAAGTACTGGTACTCGCGCTCGGGCAGAGCCCAGCAACGCAGGGCGACGGCCGCGCAGTCCACCTCGTCGGGGCGCGGGGTGCCCGTGAGGACGGTGCGGGCAAGGCGCGGCGGGCGGGGGTGGGGATACCGAGGAAGGGGGCGACGTCCTTCATGTATGCCCTGGCCCGGGTGGCGCGCGTCGGGTCGGCTCCGGTGGGGTACACGGCGGTGAGCCGTTCCATGACGGTGTCGGCGAGATCGCTGCGCGGGACGGCAGGGGGCATGCGGCTCACATTACGGCGATCACACCTGTCTGTCGGTTAGTCTCCCCGGATGCTCGACCCCGTCCCCAGGCCCGCCTCCGGCCTCGCCATCCGCTGTTCCAGGGCACTGTTCTCGCCCTGGTCCCGGTTGTCGCTGCTTGTGATGGTGCTGGCGTCGGCGGCGGTCATGGTGGTGCTGTACGAACCGCAGCGGCTGCTGTCTGCCGGCTGGCCGCCACAGCTGAGCGGCGGTGCGGCGGCCGTGGTCCTGTTCGGTGTCGGGTACGGGGTGTGCACCGCGGCGTTCGTTCCGCGTCCGCTGCTGAATCTGGCGGCGGGGGCGCTCTTCGGCTCGCAGGCCGGTCTGGTCTCGGCGATCGCCGGGACGGTGCTGGGTGCGGGCATCGCGTTCACTCTCGGCCGGGTGCTGGGCCAGGACGCACTGCGGCCGCTGCTGCGGGGCCGCTGGCTGAAGGCGGCCGACGGTCAGCTGAGCCGGCACGGCTTCCGCTCGATGCTGGCGATCAGGCTCTTCCCGGGAGTGCCGTTCGCCGCGGCCAACTACTGCGCGGCCGTCTCCCGTATGGGCTATGTGCCCTTTCTGCTGGCGACGGGTCTGGGGTCGATCCCGAACACGGCGGCGTATGTGGTGGCGGGCAGCCGGGCGGGTTCCCCGACGTCGCCCGCGTTTCTGATCGCGATGGGCTTCATCGTGGTGACCGGTCTCGCCGCGGCCGTGGTCGCCTGGCGCAAGCGTCACCACATGCGCGACCGCTGATCCCGCCGCGTCGCGTGATCCCTCCGCGCCGCGTGGTACCTCTGCACCGCCTGATCCCGCCTGCCTGGGCCTGATCCGCCCTGCGCCGCGCGCGTACGCCTATTGAGCCGCCCCCTCGAGATCGAACTGTCGTACGGGAAATAGCCCCTCGCTCCCCGTGACGAGGCGGCGATCAAGGGCGTTCTACGACCGTTGGCCCCGCACCCCCGGTCTGCGACAGGAGCGCCCATGCCCAAGCGCACCCCCCGTACCGACGAGACACCGCACGCCGAGCCCTCCGAGTCCGAGCAGCTGCTCTTCGGCGGCCCCCTGCGCTACGACATGGGCTGGAACAAACACGAGGACGCGTTTCTGCAGCTGAACCTGCGGTCGATGGTGTCGCGGCTCCCGCGTCTGATCGGTATCACCGTCCAGTTGGCGTGGGAGGCGGACAAGTCGGCCCTGCGCCTTGTGGCGTGCGCGGAGATCGGCCGCGGGATCAGTCAGGCGGCCGGCCTCATCGCCGTGAACCGGATCCTCGCCCATCTCCTCGACAAGGGCAGCACCGCCGAGCGCCTCACCGCGGCCGGACCGGCGCTGGCCGTCGCCGGTGTCGCCGCGCTCATCGGCGCGGTGCTGGGGGCCCTGTCCACGGCCGGCACCGGACAACTCGAACCGAAGGTCGAGCGGGTGGCCACCGAGCGCTACTTGACGCACACCGCGAAGGTGGAGCTGGAGGCGGTGGAGGACGACGAGTTCCACAAGCTCCTCGACAGCGCCTCGTACGGCTCAGGCTCCGCCCGCCGGATGGTGACGTACTGCACGAACGTCATCAATGCCGTGCTGTCACTGGTCGCCGCGGCCGGTGTTCTCGCCGTACTGCATCCCCTGCTGCTGCCGCTGCTCGTCGCCATGACACTGCCCAGCGCATGGGCGGCCCTGTCCGTCGCACGTCGCCGGTACCTGTCCTTCCACATCTGGGTGCAGCACTCGCGGGCCGGGCAGCTCATCGGCCGCTTACTGATCTCCCCCGAGGCGGCTCCCGAAATCCGCGTACACAACGTCGGGCCGTTTCTCCTCCACCACTTCCGGGCCATGTCCGAGTCGCAGGAGGCGGAACAGCAGAGGCTGGCCCGGCTCGCCGCCCGTACGGGCCTGATCGCGGCCGGCTGGACCGGGGTCGCGGCGGCTGCCGCCTATGCCACGCTCGGCGGCCTGCTGTGGACCGGGGCGATGGCTCTCTCCGTCGGCGGCACAGCGGTGCTCGCCATCCGCAGCGGCTCCTCCAGCCTCGAGAACCTGGTGCTCCAGATCAACTACCTGCACGAGGAGAGCCTGTTCGTCGGTGATCTGCACCGGCTCTGCGAAGAGGCCGCCCAGCGGGCCATCCCGGTGGGCGGACTGCCGCTGCCCGCCCGACCACGCGTGATCCGCTTCGAGGATGTCGTCTTCACCTACCAGGGCAAGGACAACAAGAGGGCACTGGACGGAGCCAGTCTGACCATCCCCACCGGGAAGATCGTCGCGCTCGTCGGGGAGAACGGCAGCGGCAAAAGCACCCTGGTCAAGCTCTTGTGCGGGCTCTACCGACCCGACTCGGGCTGCATCCTGTGGGACGACGTCGACGCCGCGGAAGCCGACCGGCAGGAGCTGGTCTCCCGCGTCGCGATGGTGGGCCAGGACTTCTACCACTGGCCCTTCACCGCGGCAGTGAACATCAGCATCGGACGCCCCGAGGCACCGGTGAGTCAGGACCGTCTGGACCGGGCCGTCGCGTACGCGGGCGCCGACGAGCTGCTCGAGGAGCTGCCGCGCGGCCGGCAGACCCTCCTCGCCCGCGGCTACAAGGGCGGCCATCAGCTCTCCGGAGGTGAGTGGCAACGCCTGGGCCTCGGCCGCGCGCACTACCGCTCCGGGCAGATCCTCATCGTCGACGAGCCCACCTCGGCACTCGACGCGAAGGCGGAGCAGCAGCTCTTCGAGCAGATCCGCACCCTCGCCGACGCGGGGCAGACCGTCATCCTCATCACCCACCGGCTCGGATCGGTCAGGGCCGCGGACCTGATCCACGTCCTTGAGCACGGCCGAGTCGTGGAATCCGGCTCGTTCGCCGACCTGCTGTCCGACGAGGTGACCGGACCGAAGGTCTTCCGCGACCTGTACCGGATCCAGGCGGCGCAGTACGCCGTGGAAGCGCCGACGCTCCCCTCGCAGCGCGGGCCCGCATCGGCGCAGGACTCGGCATCGGGCGGGTGCTGAGGGGAGGTCCACGGCAGCCGGCGGGCACGGAGGGGAAGGTCCACGGCACCCGGCGGGCTCGGTGCCCCGCATCACGGTGGGCCGCACGGCAGATCCCACAGGGCCCGCGGCATACCCCGTCATCCGGGGACGCTACGCTGCCATCCGACTGGCGCTTGATCGGGACAGCGACGCGCCATGAGTCCGCGAGCATCTGACAGACCGTCAGCCAAGTCAGCAAAGGGTCAGCATGACGACGACCACACGCGCCATCGCATGAGCACACCGGTGCACCGACCGGCAGCCGGTACCTCATTGCTGACCCGCGCGTTTGCCGGTCAGACCGTGATCATCTCTTGGGTGGCGTAGTTTTCATGTCTTGGTTCGAATCATTCATCCTCGGGCTCGTCCAGGGGCTGACCGAGTTCCTGCCGATCTCTTCCAGTGCGCATCTGCGGCTCACCGCCGCCTTCGCCGGCTGGGAGGACCCGGGTGCGGCGTTCACCGCGATCACGCAGATCGGTACGGAGACGGCCGTTCTCATCTACTTCCGCAAGGACATCGTGCGGATCGTCTCCGCCTGGTCCCGCTCGCTCACGAACAAGGCGCTGCGCAGCGACCACGACGCCCAGATGGGCTGGCTCGTCATCGTCGGATCGATCCCGATCGGCGTGCTCGGTGTCACGTTCAAGGACCAGATCGAGGGCCCCTTCCGTGATCTGCGGCTGATCGCCACCACTCTGATCGTCATGGGCATCGTCCTCGGCATCGCCGACCGGCTGGCCGCGCGCGACGAGGCCGGCGGCAAGCACCGCGCGATCAAGCAGCGCAAGACCCTCCAGGAGCTGAGCGTCAAGGACGGCCTGATCTACGGCCTCTGCCAGGCGATGGCGCTGATCCCCGGCGTCTCCCGCTCGGGTGCCACGATCAGCGGTGGTCTGCTCATGGGTTACACCCGCGAGGCGGCGGCCCGCTACTCGTTCCTGCTGGCGATCCCTGCCGTCCTGGCTTCCGGCGTCTTCGAACTGAAGGACGCGAGCGAGGGCGGGCATGTGTCCTGGCCGCAGACGATCTTCGCGACGATCATTGCCTTCGCGGTGGGCTACGCGGTGATCGCCTGGTTCATGAAGTTCATCACGACGAAGAGTTTCATGCCGTTCGTGATCTACCGGGTGCTGCTCGGAATCGTGCTGTTCATCCTGGTCGGCACGGATGTGCTGAGCCCTCACGCGGGCGAGTCCGGCGACTGAGGCAGCCGCACGCGGTGCAGACGGCTGCCGGACCGAGGTCCTAACCTGTCGCCATGTCCCCCTTTCCCAAGGCATCGGACACCACGTTGTCCGCCGCCGAGCTGAACACCCGGATCCGCGAGCTGTGGGCGGACGGGGAGCTGCCCGACGAGAGGCGGCCGGAGTACGAGGCACTGGTCGTGGAGTGGGCCGCGGCAGCCCATCAGGACGTCGAGCGGGCGGCCTGAGCGGACTCCGGCGACAGCCTGCGGACCCGCCGCCTCCCCGGCCCACGGGCCGCCCGACCTGCGATCTCCGCGCCGTCGGCGCACCCTGGGGACATGGCCTGGCAGCCGCCGATCGTCGTGCTTCCGCCCTCCCCCGGAGGCGGGCGCCGTGTCACCGTGCGCGGCGAGATCGTCGGTCTGGCCCACAGTGACCGGGATCTCGTGGAGTTTCTCCGGCGGGCCGGTCTGGAGGACGCCGACATGATCCTCGACGACCCTCACCTCGTCGAGTGGCGTGGCGGCCGGGCCCACCACGGATACGCGGCATGACCGAGCACTCGGCTAGCCTGAGTGCACAATGAATCGTTTGACGACGTCATGGGGCGAGTACGACCTCACTCGCTTCCCCGAGGACCCCCGCGAAACACTCCGCGCCTGGGACGCTGCCGATGAGTACCTGCTCCGGCATCTCCAGGGAATCGACGCGGCCGCGCCGACGGACCTGAGTGGCTCCGTGGTCGTCGTCGGCGACCGGTGGGGCGCTCTGGTCACCTCGATCGCCGGACACCACCCCGTACAGATCACCGATTCCTACCTCGGCCAGGAGGCCACCCGGGTGAATCTGGCGCGCAACGGCGTCGACCCGGGCGCCGTACGGCTGCTGTCGGCCAGGGAGACCCCGCCGGAGCGGATCGACGTCCTGCTGATCCGGGTGCCCAAGAGCCTCGCGCTGCTCGAGGACCAGCTGCACCGCCTGGCCCCCGCCGTCCACGCCGGCACGGTCGTCATCGGCACGGGCATGGTCACCGAGATCCACACCTCCACGCTGAAGCTGTTCGAGCGGATCCTCGGTCCTACCCGGACCTCGCTGGCGGTGAAGAAGGCGCGGCTCATCTTCTGTACGCCCGACTCCCAGCTCGCCCGCGTCCCCAGCCCCTGGCCGCTGCGGTATGCGCTGCCCACCGATGTCGGCACGCTCGCGGGCCTGACCGTCACCAACCACGCGGGCATCTTCTGCGCCGAGCGCCTCGACATCGGCACCCGGTTCTTCCTGCGCAGCCTGCCGAGGCGCCACGGCGCCGAGCGCGTGGTGGACCTGGGCTGCGGGAACGGGGTGATCGGCACGGCCGCCGCGCTGGCCAACCCGGAGGCCGCGGTGACCTTCGTCGACGAGTCGTTCTCCGCGGTGGCCTCGGCCGAGGCCACCTACCGCGAGAACATCGCCTCGGACGCCAAGGCGGAGTTCGTGGTCGGCGACGGCCTGTCCTACGTGCCGGACGAGGCTGTCGATCTGGTGCTGAACAATCCGCCGTTCCACTCGCACCAGGCGACGACCGACGCGACGGCCCGCCGGATGTTCGGCGGCTCGCGCCGCGCGCTGCGCCCCGGCGGCGAGCTGTGGGTGATCGGCAACCGGCATCTCGGGTACCACGTGAAGCTGCGCCGCCTGTTCGGCAACTGCGAAGTCGTCGCGAGCGACCCCAAGTTCGTGGTCCTGCGGGCCGTCAGGAGCTGACCGCCCCCTCGGGGCGGTGAGCGGCGCTCACCCTTCGGGGCGCTGTGCCTCGCCGTCCCGCCACTGCGCGTACGGGATGCGGGAGATCTCACGTACGCCGCCGAGCATGCCCCACTCGTCCTTGCCGAGGCGCGTGAGCGGCGCCAGCTTCGTCACCTCGGGGTGCCCGCCCACCATCACGTCGTCGCTGATCGCCGCGTGCACGACACGGCCGAAAACGACGGTCGAGTCACCCAGCCGTACGGTGCTGTGCAGTTCGCACTCCAGAGCTACCGGGGACGCTGCGACACGCGGCGGCTTCACCCGCAGGCTCGCTTCGCGCGCGATACCGACCGCGTCGAACTCGCTGACGCCGCGCGGGAAATCGGTGGCGGTCGCGTTGATCTGCTCGAAGAGCGGCTCGGGCGCGAAGTTGACCACGAACGCGCCGGTGTCCTCGATATTGCGCAGCGAGTCCTTGCGGCCGACCGAGGTGAACTGGACGACCGGAGGCGAGACGCACGAGATCGTGAAGAAGGAGTGCGGGGCGAGATTGTCGGTCCCCTCGGCCGATGTGGTGGAGACCCAGGCGATGGGCCGGGGGACGACCGTGGCGGTCATCAGCCGGTAGAAGGTGTCGCGGTCGCACTGAACGGGGTCGAAATCGATGCGCATGAGGGCAGTATGGCGGGTGAGACACAAGGTCACCGGGTCAGTAGGCTCGCAGGTCCATGGAGACGACGGAGGGGGACACAGCACATGGCGTACGTCGCCGATGACGACCGGTATTCCGGCATGCGGTACCGGCGGTGCGGGAACAGCGGTGTCCGGCTGCCCGAGATCTCCCTCGGGCTGTGGCACAACTTCGGCGACACCAGCCCGCTGGAGACCCAGCGCGCCGTACTGCGCCGGGCGTTCGACCTCGGTGTGACGCACATTGATCTGGCCAACAACTACGGCACGCCGTTCGGCTCCGCCGAGGCGAACTTCGGTGTCCACTACCGGGCCGACTTCCGCCCGTACCGGGACGAGCTGTTCATCGCCACCAAGGCGGGCAACGAGATGTGGGCCGGCCCGTACGGCGAGTGGGGTTCGCGCAAGCATCTGCTGGCCAGCCTCGACCAGTCGCTGAGCAGGCTCGGGGTGGAGTACGTCGATGTCTTCTACTCGCACCGGCCCGACCCCGACACTCCGCTCGAGGAGACGATGGGCGCGCTGGACACCGCCGTACGCCAGGGAAAGGCGCTGTACGCCGGCCTGTCGAACTACAGCCCGGCCGGGACCGCCCAGGCCGCCGGGATACTGGGGCAGCTCGGCACCCCTCTGCTGGTCAACCAGCATCCGTACTCCCTGCTGGAGCGCCGCATCGAGGACGGTGTGCTGGATGCCTCCGAGGCGGTGGGGGCCGGACTCGTCGCCTTCTCGCCGCTCGCGCAGGGCCAGTTGACCGACCGCTATCTCTCCGGCGTACCGGCGGACTCGCGGATGGCGGCCGGCCGCTATCTGACCCGCGACGTTCTCACCGGGGAACGCCAGGAGCTGCTGCGCTCGCTGGATGCGCTGGCACGGGAACGGGGCCAGACGCTCGCGCAGCTGGCGCTCGCCTGGCTGCTGCGTGACACACGCGTCACGTCCGTACTCGTCGGAGCCAGCAGTGTCCGTCAGCTGGAACAGAACCTGGGAGCGCTCGACGCGCCCGGCTTCTCGGGCGACGAATTGGCAGAGATCGACCGATTGTTGACCAAGAGCGGGTGACGGGCCCGCAAAGCCCTTGGCCTGAGACCCCGACTACCCGAAACTGAGCCGATGACGCAGCGCGTGGATCTCGCGACCGTGATGGACCGGCTGACCATCGACGAACTGGTCAGCCGTTATGCAGTGGCCGTGGACGACGGAGACTGGAGCGCCTACCGGGCCCTGTTCGCGCCGGAGGGGCGCGCGGACTACCGCAGCTCGGGCGGGATCGAGGGGCCGGCCGCCGAGGTCGCCGACTGGCTGGCGGAGGCGATGGGGCTCTTTCCCGTACGCCAGCACCTCATCGTCAACCGCCTGCTGGACATTCAGGACCTGGGTGGATATCCGGGTGACCGGGCCGAGGTGCAGGCCGACTATGTGAACCCGATGCAGCTGGAGTCGGGCGACGACTTCGTCTCCGGCGGGCGGTACACCTTCAGCCTGGTGCGTCTGGATGCCGGCTGGCGGCTGCGCACCGTGGTGATCAATGAGAAGTGGCGCCGGGCCGCCGGCGCACTCGGCGGGGCCTGAGGTGCCGGGGCAGCCGAGGTGCCGGGGCAGCCGAGGTGCCGGGACGGCTGAGGTGCCGGGACGGCTGAGGTGCCGGGACGGCTGAGGTGCCGGGACGGCTGAGGTGCCGGGACGGCTGTGCCGAGGGCGCCCTGTCGGCGGCCGCCGTCCTCCCGCACACTGGAGGTGACACTGCTCGGGCCTGGGGCACTCGGGTCCTGCGGCCCCTTCGGGTCTGGACGAGGAGGCGCGGTATGCGGATTCCGGTCGCCCGGGACGAGCGGTGTGAGCGGCGCGAACGGTGGGGGCGCGGCCGACGGCTGATGGCATCGCCCCGGTGGCGCGGCGCCGCCGCGCTCACGGCCGGGGCACTGCCCGCACTGGCCTTTCCCGAACCCTCCCTGTGGTGGTTCGCGTATGTCGCGCTGGTGCCGTGGATGCTGCTCGTCCGCTCCGCGCCCACAGGCCGCCGGGCGGCGATCGAGGGATGGCTGGGCGGCATCGGCTTCGTGATCGCCGTGCACCACTGGCTGGTGCCCAGCCTCCATGTGTTCCTCGTGGTGCTGGCAGCACTGCTCGGGCTGATGTGGGCACCGTGGGGGTGGCTGGTGCGCTCACTGCTGGGCGGGGCGCCTTCCGCAGCCCGTACCGCCGCCGCCCTGGCCGTCGTCCCCTCGGGCTGGCTCATGATCGAACTGGTCCGGTCCTGGGAAGGGCTGGGCGGGCCCTGGGGACTCCTGGGAGCCAGCCAGTGGGAGGTCTCCCCCGCCCTGCGGCTCGCGTCGATGGGCGGGGTCTGGCTGGTGAGTCTGCTGGTGCTGGCGGTGAACACCGCGGTCACTGTGCTGGTGGCGATACCACCGGCCCGTACGGCAGCGGTGGGCGGAATCCTCGTGTGCGCCCTCACCATGACGGCGGTCTGGATATGGGCTCCGCAGCCACAGCAGTCGGGGCGGACCCGGATCGCGATCGTCCAGCCGGGCGTCGTCGACGGCATGGGCAGCGTCGACCGCCGCTTCGACCGCAGCGAGGAACTGACCCGTGAACTGGCCGGTCAGGACCTCGATCTGGTGGTGTGGGGCGAGAGCAGCGTCGGTGAGGATCTGCGCGAGCGGCCCGATCTGGCGGCGCGTCTCGCGGTGCTCTCGCGCGCGGTGGGCGCCGAGGTGCTGGTCAATGTGGACGCGCGCCGCGAGGACGCCTCCGGCCGGGCCGGCATCTTCAAGAGCTCCGTCCTCGTCGGCCCACAGGGTCCGACCGGCGACCGCTACGACAAGATGCGGCTGATCCCCTTCGGCGAGTACATCCCGGCCCGTGCGCTGCTGGGCTGGGCAACTTCGGTGGGCAAGGCGGCGGGAGAGGACCGGCTGCGCGGCAGCCGACCGGTGGTGATGGTGCTGCCGGGCGACGGGCAGGGCGGGCTGCGGCTCGGCACTCTGGTCTGCTTCGAGTCGGCGTTCCCCGACATGAGCCGCCACCTGGTCCGGGATGGCGCGCAGCTGCTGATCGCCCAGTCGTCGACCTCGTCCTTCCAGGGGAGCTGGGCCCCCGAACAGCACGCCTCGCTGGCGGCGCTGCGCGCGGCCGAGAGCGGACGTCCGATGGTGCATGCCACGCTCACCGGCGTCAGCGCGGTGTACGGTCCGGGCGGCGACCGGGTCGGCAGCCCGCTGGGCACGGACAGCAGTACCGCGGCGGTGTACGACATCCCGCTGGCCCGCGGCACCACGCTGTACGTGAGGTTCGGCGACTGGCCTCTCTACGGCGCGTTCGCCGTGCTTGCCGCGTTCTGTGCGGCCGAGGGCGCCCGGTCCCTCAGGAAGCCTGCTCCAGGGCCCGGAGCAGCAGCTGTTCACACAGCTCATGAGTCCTCAGCGCGTCCTGCGCGCTGAGCAGCTTTCCCGCGCGCACCGCGTCGAGGAAGGCAAGCACCGACTGCTCGATACCCCGCTGCCGGGCGACGGACACCCAGTCCCCGCGCCGCCGCAGGCTGGGCTGTCCCTTGTGGTCCACGATCTCCGCGAGATTGCGGACCTCCCTCTTGGTGTCCTGCCCCGACACCTCGAGGATCTCCTCGGTGGAGCCGCTCATCCGGTTCATCGTGCCGATGGCGGTGAATCCGTCGCCGGAGAGCTGCAGCACGACATGGTGCATCAGCCCGTCGACGATCCGCGCCCGTACGTCGGTGTGCTCGACCGGCCCCGGGACCAGGAAGCGCAGGGTGTCGACAACGTGAATGAAGTCGTCGAGGACGAGGGTGCGCGGATCCTCGGCGAGGCCGACGCGGTTCTTCTGCATCAGGATCAGCTCGCGCGGGTGCTCCAGGCATTGGGCATAACCGGGCGCGAGACGGCGGTTGAAGCCGACGGCCAGGCTGGTTCCGTGCTCCTCGGCGAGCTGCACCAGCCGCTCGGATTCGGCCAGTTCGTACGCCAGCGGCTTGTCGACGTACGTCGCCACGCCCGCCTCGAGCAGCCGCGTGACGATCTCGGCGTGCGCGGAGGTCGGGGCGTGCACAAAGGCGGCGTCCATGCCCTGCGCGAGGAGTGAGCCGAGGTCGGTGTGGCATCGGCCGGCGGGGATGTGATGGGTCTCGGCGACCCGCTCCAGGGTGGCCGGCGTGCGGGTCTGCAGATGCAGTTCGACCCCGGGAAGCATGGTGAGCACAGGCAGGTAGGCCTTCTGCGCAATGTCTCCGAGCCCGATGCAGCCGACCTTCACTGAGGCCTCCCTCAACGCTGTGACGGTTGCCCGTCCGGTACGTCCTGTGCACCGGCAGCATACGTGCGCTGCGGCGGCTGCCAGTCGGCGATGCCGTCGAAGGTCCGCAGGACGACGCCGGGTCCGAGCCGGGAGACCGCGGACATCAGGGTGTCGCGCACCGCGACGGCCGGGGCGCTGGTCAGGGACATCATCCGGGCGATCTGTGCGGACTTGCGGACGATGCCCATGGTCCGCGGAAGACGCTGCGCGCTGTACGCGGCGAGGCCGGCGCCCAGGTCGGCACCGGGCGCCGCATGATGGGCGAGGACGATGCCGTCCTCGATGGCCTGGTTGCCGCCCTGACCGAGGGTGGGGGCCATGGCGTGGGCGGCGTCGCCGACGAGCACGGTCCGGCCCCGGTGGAAGGACGGAAGCGCCTTGATGAGGTGGTGGATGTCGTTGCGCAGGACGTGGTCGGGCCGGGCGGCGGCGATGATCGCGGGGATCGGGTCGTGCCAGGCGCCGAACCTGCGCAGCAGTTCGGCCTTCTCGTCGTCGGCGGCGCGGCCTCCGGCGGGGGTGACGGCCGCGGCGTAGGCGTAGATCCGGCCGTCCTTGAGGGGCTGCGTACCCCACAGTGCGCCCGGTCCCCAGGTCTCGTGGGGTGCGAAGGGCCGACCGGGCGCGGGGACGACCACGCGCCAGGCGGTGATTCCGGAGTAGGACGGGCCGGGGTGCTCGGGGTAGAGGGTCCGGCGCACCGCGGAGTGGATGCCGTCGGCGCCGATGACGAGGTCGGCCTCCCATTCACCGTCCGGTGTGGACACCACGGCCCGGCGGCCGCCCGCTTCGCCCGCGTCGACGAGGGAGGCGGCGGCCTTGGTACGGACGACACCGTCGGGCAGCCGGGCGGCGAGGCGCTCGATCAGGGTGGCGCGGTGGACGAGCACCAGGGGTCCGCCGAAGCGTTCGGTCGCGGCGGCGCTGTTCGTACGGGCGAGCCAGCGGCCGCCCGGGGTGCGCATGCCGCCGTCGCCCTGCCAGGCGGCCAGTTCGCGGATTTCGTCGCCGAGGCCGATGACGTCGAGGGCGCGCTGGGAGTTGGGGGCCAGACCGATGCCGGCTCCCACCGGCTCCAGCGAAGCGGCCCGCTCCAGGACAGTGACCTGCCAGCCGGTCTGCTGCAGGGCCACGGCGGCGGTCAGTCCGCCGATTCCGCTTCCGACGACCACGGCACGGAGTTCGGGCATGGCTCCTCCTCAATCCCCAACTACATCTGTAGTGACAGCTTCACCGTACTACAGCTGTAGTTGAAGCGGTAGGTTGTACCCATGACCGCACGCACCACCCCGGGGACCTCCCGCGCCGAACTGATCGCCGACGCCGCGCTGACCCTGCTCGCCGAGCGGGGGATGCGCGGGCTCACCCATCGCGCGGTGGACGAGGCCGCCGGACTCCCCCAGGGCTCGACATCGAACTACGCCCGCACCCGGCAGGCGCTGCTGGAGGCCGCGGTGCGGCGGCAGGCGGAGCGTGAGGCGTCCGTCCTGACCCCGCACGAGATGCCCGTACCCAACGGCGGCATGGACGGCCTGGTCGATGCGCTCGCGCTCGCACTGCACCGCTATCTGACCCACCACCGCGAACTGCTGATCTCCCGCTACGAACTGGCACTGGAAGCGACGCGGCGGCCGGAGCTGCGCGCGTTCTACGACGCGACGGGCAGCCAGTTCCGCGGGCCGCTCAACGCACTCATGGCCGCGGCGGGTTCCCCCGAACCGGAGCGCCATGCGCTGTCGTTGGTGGCGTGGTGCGAGGGGCTGATGTTCTCCTGCGCGGCCGGGTCGTACCACGCCTCCGTCCCCGAACTGGACGAGCTGCGCACCGGATTCGGCGAGCTGCTGCGCGGGATGCTCGGCGAATAAGCTCTGGCGGCACGGCGATCCATGATCGAGGATGACCGCCATGACGACACCTGAGCGCACCGAACCCTCCACCCTGGCCGGCGAGCGCGAGATGCTGGAGGGCTGGCTGGAGTACCACCGCGAGACACTGGAGATGAAGTGCGCCGGCCTGGACGACGAGCAGCTGCGGCAGCTGTCCGCGCCACCCTCCGAGATCTCGCTGCTCGGCCTCGTACGGCACATGACAGAGGTCGAGCGCAGCTGGTTCCGTAAGATCCTCGCCGGCGAGAGCGTGACCTACCTGTACTGCGACGAGGACAAGGACGGGGACTTCCACGTCTCGGAGCAGGACACCTACGCCGAGGCGTATGCCGCCTGGCAGGCCGAGATCGCACGCGCGCGTGAGCTGGCCGCCTCCCACGGGCTCGACGACGTGGCCAAGGCGCAGCACCCCCGCACCGGGGAGAGCTTCAATCTGCGGTGGATCATGACGCATATGATCGAGGAGTACGCACGCCACAACGGCCATGCCGACCTGGTCCGGGAGCGGATCGACGGCGCGACCGGCGACTGAGAGCCCTACGGCCCCGGGGCCCGGATCTGCCGGGAGATCTACGGGAATTGAGCCTCACTCGTCGCGCAGGCTGCGCTCCAGCCGGTCGATCGCGGCACGGACGCCATTGGCGTATCCGTCGTCCGCCAGGACGTCCGTCGCCGCACGCGCCCGGTCGAGATGCACCCGCGCGGCCTCCGGACGCCGCAGCTTCACATAGTCGGCGGCGAGGTTGAGATGGAGCGAGGGGTAAAAGGCCCGCACCTCGAGCGCCTCCTGGTGCCGGGACAAGCGCTCCTCGCTCAGCCCTTCGACGGCCGACAGCGCCCGCAGGTCCCAGGCGAGCTCATCGCCGGGGTCGTCCTGGGTGTCCGCCATGTAGTGCGCCAGTGTGCAGCGGTGGAGCGGATCTCCGACCTCGCCGATCTCCGACCAGAGCGCGCCGAAGCGGTTGCGCGCCTCCTCGCGGTCTCCGCCGTGCAGCAGCATGATCGCCTGCCCGATCCGGGTCATCACGGCGTCATCCGACGCCTCCTGCTGCTCCCTCACTGCGGCCTCCCACGTCCGTACGCGAATGCGACGATCCAGCGATGCCGACGCTAGCCGCCGCCACGGACAAACCGGCACAGGCTCGGGCACCGGCACGGGCCTGTCAGCCGGGTGCCCGAGCCTGGCGAACCTCAGCCGAGGTCCGGGATCCGCCAGTCGATGGGCTCGTGCCCCTGGGCCGCGACCGCCTCATTGATCTGCGTGAACGGACGAGAGCCGAAGAACTTCTTCGCGGAGAGCGGCGAGGGGTGCGCACCCTTCACCACCACATGGCGCTCCTCGTCGATCAGCGGCAGCTTCTTCTGCGCGTAATTGCCCCACAGGACGAAGACCGCCGGATCGGGCCGCGAGGCCACGGCGCGGATCACCGCGTCCGTCACCTTCTCCCACCCCTTGCCCTTGTGGGAGTTGGCCTCGCCGGCCCGTACGGTCAGCACCGCGTTGAGCAGCAGGACACCCTGCTCCGCCCACGGCATCAGATAGCCGTTGTCCGGAACGGGGTGGCCGAGCTCCTCCTTCATCTCCTTGTAGATGTTGCGCAGGGAGGGCGGAGTCCTGACGCCCGGCCGCACGGAGAAGCAGAGGCCGTGCCCCTGCCCCTCCCCGTGGTACGGGTCCTGGCCGAGGATCAACACCTTGACCTTGTCGTAAGGCGTGGCGTCGAGCGCGGCGAAGACCTCTTCACGCGGCGGATAGACCGGCCCCTTCGCCCGCTCCTCCTCGACGAACTCGGTGAGCTCCTTGAAGTAGGGCTCCTGCAGTTCTTCGTCGAGGACGCCGCGCCAGGACTCGGGCAGCATGTCGGTGTCGGTCACGTCAACAACCTCCGGTATGCGATCAGTTCTCGTTCACAGAACCTACCGGTGGCCACTGACAACCGCGTCTACCAGCTGGCCTTGCGGTACAGCTCCCACATCTGCATGACCGTCTGCGGGTCCAGTGCCCGCTCGCCGCCGCCGATCTCCTCGCTCGAGGCGACGTACAGCTTGCCCTGCCACAACGGCAGCAGACGCACATCGTCGACGAGGATCTCCTGCGCCCGCTTGAACTGGTCGAGGACCGCGCCGCGGTCGCTCTCGCGCCGCGACTGGGGCAGCAGCTGCCCGGTGATCTCGGGGCTCTCGTACGGCGTGCTGAGCACGTTCTTCGAGCCGACGAAGGGCGCGATGAAGTTGTCCGGGTCCGGGAAGTCGGGGAACCAGCCGCGGCCGAAGACGGGGTACTCGCCCGACTTGTAGCCCTTCTGGAAGTCCTTCTCGGGCTTGCCCTGGATGGTGATCTTGAACAGGCCCGAGGCGTCGAGCTGCCGCTTGAGCTCGGCGAACTCCGGCTCGGTCGCGGAGCCGTACCGGTCAGTGGTGTACCAGAAGGTCAGCGGTACCGGCTGGGTGATCCCGGCGTCCTTGAGGATCCTCCGGGCCTTGTCCACGTTCGGCTCGCCGTAGCGGTCGAAGAACTCGGTGGTGTGGCCGGCGATGCCCTTGGGGACCATGGAGTACAGCGGTTCCGCGGTGCCCTGGTAGACCTTGGCGACCAGGCTGTCCCGGTCGACGAGCTGCGCGATCGCGCGCCGCACGGCGAGCTTGCCCGCCGCCGGGTCGTTGGAGTTGAAGACGAGGTAGCGGATGTCCGCACCGACCGTCTCGACGAGCTGAAGGTGATCGTTCTCTTCGCGCTTCTCCTGCAGCTCGACGACCTCCTCCGCGGTCAGACCACGGTAGATCGCGTCGATATCCTTCTTCTTGAGCGCGTTCACCATCACTTCGGAGCTGGCGAAGTAACGGATGGTGACGGCGTCGTTCTGCCGGTTGGCGAACCCGTGGTAGTCCCCGTTCTTGGTCAGCTCGACCTTGTCGCCCTTCGCGTACGAATCCATGACGTACGGGCCGGAGCCGGTCAGCTTCCCGTCCTCACGGAGCTTGTCGGCGGGATACTCCGACGGCGGCACGAGGGACATGGCGGGCGTGGCGAGAATGAACGGGAACGTGGCGTCCGGCGTCTTGAGGCGGAAGGTCACGGTGCGGTCGCCGGTCGTCTCGATCGTGTCGAGCGAGCCCAGAAGACCGTTGGGGCCACCCTTCACATCGATCGTCCGGATCCGGTCGATCGAGTGCTTGACGGCTGCGGCGTCGAGCTTGTCGCCGTTGG
This sequence comes from Streptomyces sp. NBC_01142, assembly GCF_026341125.1. NCBI lineage: Bacteria > Bacillati > Actinomycetota > Actinomycetes > Kitasatosporales > Streptomycetaceae > Streptomyces > Streptomyces sp. NBC_01142. The sequence goes on along the minus strand of NZ_JAPEOR010000003.1, from coordinate 39,765 downwards.
AGAAGCGGAGGTCCGCGCGGAGCTTGCACTCGAAGACCTTGTTGCCGGTGTCCGCGAAGCGGCACCCTTCGGCCGCGTCGGGGCGCGGCACCGCGCTGCCGGTCGGGAAGCTCACCAGGGTCTGGAAGACATTTCGCATCAACTCCCACGAGCCGTCCCAGGCAGCGGCCGGATCGAGAGTGGTGGGCTCACTCGTCGTACCGACTGTGATCTTCTGCTCACGCTCCGCGTCCTCGTCCGAGAACACGCCGCATCCGGCCAGCAGAGATATGGACGCTAGGGCTGCAGCGGCCTGCAGACAGGTCCGGTAGAACACGTGCACGCTCCTCGTTCAGCCATGGGTCGGCCGACCATACCGCAGCGCCCTGCCGGGTCAACCTGGAGGCCCGGCAGGGCACTTGGCGCAATCAGGAACAAAACGTCTCAGGGCGCCTCAGTGCACACCGGCATTGAGGAAGATACCCCCGTCCACCACCAGTGTCTGCCCCGTGATCCAGTCCGATTGCCCGGAGGTGAGAAAAGCGGCCGCGCCGCCGATGTCCTCGGGTACTCCGAGGCGCCCCAGCGGGTAGGCGGCGGCCGCCTCGGCCTCGCGGCCCTCGTAGAGCGCCTGGGCGAATTGCGTCTTGATCACGGCGGGGGCGATCGCGTTGACCCGTACGAGCGGCGCGAACTCGTGCGCCAGCTGCAGCGTCAGATTGACCATCGCCGCCTTGCTCATGCCGTAGGCGCCGATGAAAGGCGAGGCGGAGACGCCGGCGACCGACGCGATGTTCACGATCGCACCGCCGTTCTCCTTCTGCCAGGCCTTCCAGGTCTGCTGCGCGAAGCCGAGCGCCGAGATGACGTTGGTTTCGTAGACCTTGCGGGCCACATTCAGGTCGAGCTCGGCCATGGGACCGAAGACCGGATTGGTACCGGCGTTGTTGATCAGGAAGTCGACGCGGCCGAACGCCTCCATGGTGCGCTCGACGGCGGCGGCCTGGTGGGCCTCGTCGTGGGCCTTGCCCGGGATGCCGATCACACGGTCGGCTCCGAGCCTCTCCACGGCCTCCTTGAGCGCGTCCTCACCGCGGCCGGTGATGCACACCCGGTCGCCGCGGGCGACGAGCGCCTCGGCCACGCCGTATCCGATACCGCGGCTCGCGCCGGTGATGAGCGCGACCTTTCCGCTGTCCTGTACCTCTGCTGCCTCAGCTGCCATGACGTCGATCCCCGATTCAGTTGAGAGGTCCGCCGGCCACGTACATGACCTGGCCGGAGACAAAGCCGGCGTCCTCGCCCGTGAAGAAGGCGATGGCGTTGGCGATGTCCTCGGGCCGTCCGACGCGCTGGACCGGGATCTGGGTGGCGGCAGCGGCCTGGAACTCCTCGAAGCCCATGCCGACGCGGGCGGCCGTCTGTGCCGTCATCTCGGTGACGATGAAGCCGGGGGCGACGGCGTTGGCGGTGATACCGAACCTGCCGAGCTCCTTGGCCAGGGTCTTGGTGAAGCCCTGCAGACCGGCCTTGACGGCGGAGTAGTTCGCCTGGCCGCGGTTGCCGAGCGCGGAGCTGGAGGAGAGGGAGACGATGCGGCCGAAGCCCGCGTCCACCATGTGCTTCTGACAGGCCTTGGCCATCAGGAACGCGCCCTTGAGGTGGACGTTCATCACGGTGTCCCAGTCGGACTCGCTCATCTTGAAGAGCAGGTTGTCGCGGAGCACGCCCGCGTTGTTGACGAGGATCGTGGGCGCGCCGAGCTCGGCGGCGACGCGCGCGACGGCGGCCTCCACCTGGGCGCTGTCGGACACGTCGCAGCCGACCGCGAGGGCCGTGCCGCCCGCCGCGGTGATCTTCTCGACGGTGTCCTTGCAGGCCGCCTCGTCAAGGTCGAGTACGGCTACGGCGCGGCCCTCGGCCGCAAGCCTTACCGCGGTGGCGGCGCCAATGCCGCGCGCCGCCCCGGTCACTACGGCAACGCGCTGCTCGGTGGTGGACATGCTGGTTCTCCTCGCCCTTGGAATGCGGCTCACGCGGTACGACCCATTGGTGAGCGACCGCTTAGTACCTTCAGCAATCGAGACGCTAGAAGCCCTGGCACGCGGTGTCAACGGCCCCGCCGGGTGACGGGCATGTGTCACACGGCGATCAGCGCACCAGCAGGTCGAGCAGCCGCTCGACCTCGGCCTCCGGATCGGCGGTCAGGCCGGTGTGCACCGGCCCCGGCTGTACGACGGTGGAACGCGGCGCGATCAGCCAGCGAAAGCGCCGTCCCGCGTCGTCGCGCGCGGCCTGTCCCGCGTGCTCCCCGCCGCGGCAGATCCCCTCGACCGCGTGCAGCGCGGCGCGTACCCCCCTCACGTCCGCGGCGGGGTCCAGGGCCCGCAGCTTCGCCTCGTCCAGGTGGGTACGCGCAGCCACGAAGGACTTGGCGCGGCAGTAGACGACCACGCCCGCGTTGAACTGCTCGCCGCGCTCCACGCGCGGCACGACGCGCAGCAGCGCGTACTCGAAGACCTCGCGCCTGCTCACTTCTCGCCCTCCATGTGCGGCCAGGGGCCGGCCAGCCAGCCGGGCGCCCGGGAGGGTTTGTCCTTGCTGGGCGGGCCGAGAGTGATCCGCTCATGGACCGTCGCGGCGCGCGGCAGCAGCGCCTCGACATAGGCGCGGCGCAGTGAGTCTGTGGTCTCGAAGCCCGGCTCGTCGACCAGCCACTCGTCGGGCACATCGGCGGCGACCTCGGTCAGCAGCCGCTCGGTGACGAGCGGGGCGAGCTCGGCGGCGGCCGAGGCGACATCGGGGCCGAAGGGGGCGAGGGCGTGGTCGGAGGCGTCGTACGGCTTGGCGGCGGAGGCGGCGGCGCCCGGCCAGTTGTGGTGCCAGATCATGGTGGCCCCATGATCGATGAGCCAGAGATCGCCGTGCCACACCAGCATGTTGGGATTGCGCCAGGAGCGGTCGACATTGTTGATCAGCGCGTCGAACCAGACGACCTTGCCGGCCTCCCGCGCATCCACGGTGTAGGCGAGCGGATCGAAGCCGAGCGAGCCGGGCAGGAAGTCCATCCCGAGGTTCAGACCACCGCTGGCCTTGAGCAGCTCCTGCACCTCCTGGTCGGGCTCACCGAGACCGATGACGGGATCGAGCTGGATGCTGACCAACTCGGGCACGCCCAGGCCGAGCCGCCGCGCGAGCTGTCCGCAGATGACTTCGGCGACCAGCGTCTTGCGGCCCTGTCCCGCACCGGTGAACTTCATGACGTACGTACCGAGATCGTCGGCCTCGACAATGCCAGGCAGTGATCCGCCCTCCCGCAGGGGTGTGACGTAGCGGGTCGCGGTTACTTCTGTGAGCATTTTCCCAGGCTATCGGGCCCAACGTCCGGTCTTCTCGCACCCGGAGACATCCGCACCGGGCGCGGCAGCATCGCCGGCGACATGGTCGCCACGGCCCCTGCCAGGCACTGGCCTAGAGTGCGGGTGTGCCGTCGTACAGCATTGGGCAGGCAGCAGAGTTGCTGGGTGTGAGTTCGGAGACCGTTCGCCGGTGGGCGGACGGCGGTCGGCTGCGTATGGACCGGGACGGCTCGGGGAACCGCGTGATCGACGGGGTGGGTCTGGCGGCGTTCGCGCAGGAGCGGGCCGCGGGCATGCATCCGGTACCGGACGCCGTGGCCACCTCCGTACGCAACTCGTTCGCCGGGATCGTGACCGCCGTACGCGTCGACGATGTGGCAGCCCAGGTGGAGATCCAGTCCGGTCCGCACCGGCTTGTCTCGCTGGTCACACGAGAGTCCGTCGAGGAGCTCGGCATCGAGGTCGGTGTCACCGTCACTGCGCGGGTGAAGTCGACGAACGTGCACATCGACCTCCCGTGACGAGCGATACGTGTCAGCGGCAGAGCAGCGCGGCACGCAGGTCGAGCTTGTGGTCGAGGCGGGACAGGTCCCGGCGGCGCCAAATCCATGAGCGAGAGCCCGTTCAACCCGGTCGCCCCCGCCTTCGCCAACGCCCTGCGGGACGCGACCGGGATCCGCTTCACCGAACTCCCCCTCACCCGGGACCGCGTCTGGCTCGCCCTCGACCGGCAGGCTCGTGCCGTGCCATGCAACACCGGATCGGACGATGGCCTGGAAGATGCCGGGGCAGCGTTCGTAGCAAGCTCACAATCGCAAGGGAAAACGGCGTAGAAGGCTTGCAGGCACGATTCCCTGGAGCGATGGTCGGGTAGTACTGGCCGCAGCGCCGCGCCGACCGTTCGAAGGGGAAGCCGATGAGTCGACTCAGCACCGCACCCCTCACCTTCGCCGTCTGCGGGGAGGTCCACCGGCCGACGGCCCTGAGCGTCGCCGACCTGCGGTCGGGCTGGGAGCAGCACCGGGCCGACGTGATCTTCGAATGCGCCACCAGCGGCCCCCAGCATCACTCGTTCGAAGGTCCGCTGCTGCGCGAGGTGATGACCACAGCCGGCCCCGCCTTCGACCGGCGCCGCCGCAAGGATCGTTCTCGGTTCCTGCTGATGGTAAGCGGCGGCGACGGCCACCACACGGTGCTGTCCTGGGCCGAGATCGACGCCGACTTCGGAAATACACCGATGTTGCTGGCCACCCGCATGGACGACCGCGACCTGGACACGGCAGGCAGTCAGCTCGTCGTCCCCTCGGACCGCTGTGGGGCGCGCTACATCAGCGCGATCACCACCATCTGGATCGGCGCGTGCCGGCTGCCTGACGAGCGCATCGCCTCGGGGCAGCAGGCCACCGTATGAGCCACCGGAACAACTCGGATTGATCGAGGGAGAAGTGCGCACATGGGCGGCACCCGGGCTCCACGGGGGCACGCGCCGAGGCGCTTCGACGACACGCTTCACGAAGGCGTCCGGGGCAGGCCGGTTGCTGTGGCCTTGACCGCCGCGTCGCCGACTTGAGCCAACGACCTCGCACAGGGCGCGTGCGGGCCTTCCCGTGATCGCGACGGAGGGGTCCGCCGCGGGGTCAGACGTTGGCGAGCGAGATCTCGGTGGACTTGATCAGCGCGACGACCGAGGACCCCGAGGCGAGACCGAGGTCGGCGACGGCGTCCTTGGTGATCGCCGCGGTGAGGCCGCCGCCCTCGACGTCGACCTTGACGCTCGCCATGGCGCCACCCGCCGCCACGTCGCTCACCGTTCCGGGGATCTGATTGCGGATGCTCAGCCCTTCGACGGGGCCAGTGGCCAGAGCCACTTCGGTGGACTTGACGAGGGCGCGTACGGCGGAACCCTCGGCGAGTCCCAGCTCCTTGACGGCCTCAGCGGTGATGGCGGCTGTGATGTCCTGGCCCCCGTCGAGGCGCACCTTGACGGTCGCCATGGCCTCGCCGGAGGTGACCGATGTGACGGTGCCGGGGATCTGGTTACGAATGCTCAGGCCCATGGAGAAACGCCTCGATTACTGGACGGAATGTCGGTTACATCCTGCAGCGCCTTCTGCACTCTACCCACACCCGTCGCAGCGGTTCAGTCACGCATCGCAAGCACCATGGCGTCTCCGTGTCCGGCCCGGCAAACCAGAGGAGACCCGGTTTCCGCCCGATCGCAGGACAGGGTGCCCCTCCGCGGCGCAATTGCTCATTCCTCCAATCGCCGTAGCACCTGCCATGGAGAATCGACTGATCAATTGCAAATGAGAGGAGAAACGCCATACGGTGTCGCACATGCAGTCCTACACCATCGGACAGGCGGCACGTCTGCTCGGCGTCAGTCCCGACACCGCGCGCCGCTGGGCGGATGCCGGCCGTGTCGCGACCCATCGCGACGACGGCGGCCGCCGTCTCATCGACGGCCGTGATCTGGCCGCCTTCTCCATCGAGGTCGCCCAGGGCGGCAACGGCGAGGACCACTCCTCCTACACCTCGGCCCGCAATGCCTTCCCCGGCATCGTCACCGCCGTAAAGCTCGGCGACGTCGCCGCGCAGGTCGAGATCCAGGCCGGGCCGCACAGGCTCGTCTCACTCCTGACCCGGGAGGCCGTGGAGGAACTGGGACTCGAGGTCGGCATGCAGGCAACTGCCCGCGTGAAGTCGACCAGCGTGCACATCGACCGCACCTGACCCCTCGCGCAACCAAGCGGCGTCGCCCGTCACCGGCGCGGCTCATCACCATCCGCTCGGACGGCACCGGCCGACCACGTCCCCCAGGGAGTTCCACCCTCATGTCCCTCACGTTCACCAGACGCCGCGCGGCCGCTGCCGTACTGGCCGCTGCACTCCTCGTTCCGCTCACGGCGTGCGGCAACGACGACTCCGAGAAGGACACCGGCAGCGCGAAGTCCACCGGGTCCGCCACAGGGGCTCCCAAGGCCAACTTGACGGTGCTGGCAGCCTCTTCGCTGACCGACGTGTTCAAGACCGCCGGCGCCGCGTACGAGAAGAAGAACCCGGGGACGAAGATCACGTTCTCCTTCGCCGGATCCCAGGAACTGGTCGCCCAGGTCAAGCAGGGCGCCTCGGCCGACGCCCTGGTCACCGCCGACACCAAGAGCATGGACAGCGTGAAGGCGGACACCGGCACCCCGGCCGTCATCGCCAAGAACCGCCTCGTCATCGCGACCGTCGAGGGCAACCCCCACAAGGTCGACGAACTCAAGGACCTCGCGGACACGAAGCTGAAGGTCGTCCTCGCTGCCCCCGAGGTACCGGCCGGCAAGTACAGCAAGAAGATCCTCGACGCCCAGAAGATCACCGTGAAGCCCGTCTCGCAGGAGCCGAACGTCCGGGCCGTGCTGAGCAAGGTCGAGCTCGACGAGGCCGACGCGGGTCTCGTCTACAAGACGGACGCCGAAACGGCCCCGGACAAGGTCGACGCGGTCGAGATCCCCGACGCGCAGAACGCCATCGCCGAATACCCGGCCGCCGCGCTGAAGCAGTCCAAGAACGCCGAGGCCGCCGCAGCGTTCGTCGCGTGGCTGTCCACGCCCGAGGCACAGAAGATCCTCCAGGACGCGGGCTTCCAGAAGCCGTAGCCCCGGCAACTGCCGTGAGGGGGCTGTCCGTTCCGGGGGAACGGACAGCCCCCTTCACTCATCCAGAACCGCGAGTCCCAGGGATCTCCAATGAAACGCATCCGCAGTCGGGCACCGGGTCCCCGCACCCCGATCACCCTGGCGATCCCCGCGCTGCTGGCCGTCGCGTTCCTGTTGCTGCCGCTGATCGGGATCCTCGTACGGACTCAGTGGGGTGAACTCGCGGACCATCTCACGGCGCCGGGGACCACCGAGGCGCTGCGGCTCTCCCTCCTGGTTTCGCTCTGGGCGCTCGGCCTGTCGCTGGTCCTGGGCGTACCGCTGGCGTGGCTGCTGGCCCGGGTGCCGTTCCCCGGCAAGTCGTTCGTACGGTCCCTCGTGCTGCTGCCGATGGTGCTGCCCCCGACCGTCGGCGGTGTGGCACTGCTCCTCGCGTTCGGCCGCCGCGGACTGCTCGGCCCCTGGCTGGAGAACAGCTTCGGCATCACCCTGCCGTTCCACACCTCCGGGGCCGTCCTCGCCGCGACCTTCGTCGCCATGCCTTTCCTCATCATCAGCCTCGAAGGCGCGCTGGGCGGACTCCGTCCCCGCTACGAGGAGACCGCCGCGTCCCTGGGGGCCTCGCCGGTACGGGTGTTCTTCACGGTCACGATGCCCATGGTGGCCCCGGGCCTCATCGCGGGAGCGGCCCTCACCTGGGCGCGGGCGCTGGGCGAGTTCGGCGCCACCATCACCTTCGCCGGCAATCTCCCGGGCACCACCCAGACGCTGCCGCTCCAGGTGTATCTCCTGCTCCAGGACGAGCCGGAGGCGGCGACGTCGGTCTCTCTGCTGCTGCTCGCCATCGCGATGCTGGTGCTCATCGCGCTGCGCGGCCGCTGGACCGGTACGCCCGCCGTCCGCTCGCCCGAATCCAGCCCCTCGGTGGACGAAGCCGAACCGGGTGTGGCCCCGGCCCCCGAGCCCGCCGACGCACAGCACGCGGCTCCGCAGGAGCTCTGGTCCCTGCACGCCGAGGTCACCGGCTTCAACCGGCTCACCCTCGACGCCGAACCCGGCACCACCATCGCCGTCGTCGGCCCCAACGGCGCCGGCAAAACCACCCTGCTGCGCGCACTTCTCGGCCTCACCCCACGCGCCCACGCCGAACTCCGGCTCGGCGACCACGATGTCACCGCGCTCCCTCCGCACCGCAGGGGCGTGGCCTGGGTCCCGCAGGACGGTGCCCTCTTCCCGCACATGAGCGCCCTCGCCAACACCGCGTACGGACTGCGCGCCCACGGCGTCCCCCGCACCGAGGCCCGCCGCACCGCCCGGGAATGGCTCGACCGGCTCGGCGTCGGCCACCTCGCCCATCGCAAACCGGCTCAGCTCTCCGGCGGTCAGGCCCAGCGTGTTGCGCTCGCCCGGGCACTGGCCGCCCGCCCCCGGCTCCTCCTCCTCGACGAACCGCTCGCCGCCCTCGACCAGACCACCCGAGCCCACGTCCGGCACACCCTCCGCCGTCATCTCGACGGCTTCGGCGGTGTATGCCTGATCGTCACTCACGACCCCGTCGAAGCCGTCGCGCTCGCCGACCGGGTCCTCGTCCTCGACGACGGACGCTCCATTCAGGACGCCCCGCCCACCGACGTGACCCGGCACCCCCGCTCCCCCTGGGTCGCTCGCATGCTCGGTCGTAACGCCTGGACCGGCACCGCCGGCGCCGAAGGAATCCAGCTCACCGGCGGCGGCACGCTCGTCGTCGCGGACCCTCTCCCCGTCGGCATCGGCGCCCTCGCGATCATCGCTCCGGAAGCCGTCGCCGTGCACCGCGACAAGCCCAGCGGCAGCCCCCGCAACGTGTGGCCCGGCACCGTACGGGAGATCACCACCAGCGGGAGCCGGCTACGTGTCCTGATCACGTCCGAGCAGGCACCGGACCTCGTCGCCGAGATCACCCCGCAGGCCGCCGCCGAACTCGGCCTCGCCGACGGAACTCCCGTCTGGACCAGCGTCAAAGCGACCGAAGCAACCGTCGTGGCCCTCTGAGCCGTTCCCGCCGCGCGCGAACCGGGCGGGACGCTGACCGGCAAGCCTTCACAGGACAGGGGGAGCGAGCCGTGTTGCTGCGTCAGCCGGAGCAAACCTGGTCGCGCTCGCCCGGGAACGGCACTTTCGCACGAGCGGCCGCCGCCCGCCTCGTGTCGCAGCCGTCCCTGTCGGCCGCAACGTGCAAAAGCGGGAACCGGAGCCCACTCCTGCTCGACCAGCGCGGATCAGTAGACGTCGCGGACATACCGCTTGTCGGCGGCGAGCTGCTTGACGTACAGAGCCGCTCCGTCCTGGTCGAGACCGCCGTGGGTGACGGCGATGTCGCGCAGCGCCTGGTCGACGTCCTTGGCCATCCGCGCGGCATCGCCGCAGACGTAGAAGTGTGCGCCGTCCTGGAGCCAGGACCAGAGCTGGGGACCGTGTTCGCGCATCCGGTCCTGGACGTAGATCTTGGCGCGCTGGTCGCGGGAGAAGGCGGTGTCGAGGCGGGTGAGGGCGCCGTCGGCGAGGAAGGCGTTCAGCTCGTCCTCGTAGGAGAAGTCGGTGGCACGGTGCTGTTCGCCGAAGAAGAGCCAGCTGGGGGCGCGGTGGCCGCGGGCCCGGCGTTCTTCGAGGAAGCCGATGAACGGAGCCACTCCGGTCCCGGGGCCGACCATCACCATCGGGGTGCCGGGGTCCGCCGGCGGCCGGAAGTGCGGGGAGCGCTGCACGAAGACCGGCACAGGAGTGTCAGGCGCGGCATCGGCGAGGAAGGGGGAGCAGACACCCTTGCGGGGGCGACCGTGGAGATTCTCGTAGCGGACCACGGACACCGTGAGCGAGACCTGGTGGGGGGCGGTGAGCGGGCTGGAGGAAATGGAGTAGAGGCGGGGCTGGAGGCGCTTGAGGACGCCGGCCCACTCCTGAGCGGTGGCGCGCACGGGATGTTCGACCACGACGTCGACGGCCTGGCGGCCCCACGACCAGCGGGCGAGCTCGCCCTTGTTGTCGGGGCGCAGCAGCTTCTTCAGGTCGCGGTCGCCGGAGCGTTCGGTGATGAACCCGAGCAGGGCGGGGGTGAGCTTGGTGATGTCCAGGTGTCGGCGCAAGGCGTCGGTCAGGGGAACCTCGCCGACACCGGCGACGTCGACAGCGGCGGCAGGGTCAAGGCCGGTGACGGCCAGCCATTCGGTCACGAGATCGGGGCAGTTGACGGGATGCACGCCAAGAGCGTCACCGGCCTCGTAGACAAGCGGAGTCTCGCTGTCGCTGGTGTCGAAGGTGAACCGGCGGACCTCCTTACCCGCGCCGCGGAGGCTGAGGAGCCGGTTGCCGGTCAGCCGGGCTACGGCGGGGGCCGGCTTGGCGCTGCGGACAGGTGCGGCAGCCGGGGCAGGGGCATCGCCAGTCGTCGGCTGTGCGGTGAGGTTGGTGAGGACCTGGTCGAGCCAGGCATGGGCAGAGGGCTCGTAGTCCGGTTCGCAGTCGGTGCGCGGGGCCAGGCGTACGGCTCCCAGCTCGTCCAGGCGCTGGTCCAGGCGGCGGCCGTGGCCGCAGAAGTCGTCGTACGAGGAGTCCCCGAACCCCAGGACCGCGTACCGCCTGCCGTCCATGGACGGGAGGTCGGCAGCTGTCAGAGCGTCCCAGAACCCGGACCCGTTGTCGGGCGCGTCGCCATCTCCGAAGGTGCTGGTGATCAACAGGAGGTCGGCAGCGGGAGGGAGGGCGCGCGGGTCCGCGTCGTCCATGCCGACGAGCGCGGCACGGTGTCCGGTTGCGGTGAGTCGGTCGGCTGCGGCCACGGCGAACTCCTCGGCGTTGCCGGTCTGCGAGGCCCACAGCACGACCACCTCACGGCCATGAGACGTGGCCTGCGTCGTCGTCGATTCCGCTGTGGTCTGCGGGGTGCGCGAGTACATGCCGGCGAGCACGCCGTTCACCCAGCGCGCGTGCTCTGCGCTGAACGGCGCGCCGGGCGGCAGCACGGGAACACCGGGCGCGCCGGTTTCAAGCCCGGCGAGGAAGCCGATCAGGTACTGACGTTCGTGCTCGACGAGCACGGGCGGTGGTGTGCTCTCCAGCCCGAAGACCGAGGCCGCGCCGGGTTGGACAGTGGTCGGCACGACGGCGGCCGGCTCCTCGGCGGGGGCGGCAACGGGCGCCGGAGCCACGGCTACCGGAGTGGCGACCTTCGCCAGTGTCACCGCGCACACCTTGAACTCGGGCTGGAAGGAAATCGGGTCCACGGCGTCGCTGGTCACCGCGTTGACGCTCAGGTACTCACCGAACAGGTCGTTCCAGTGGAACGGCGCGAAGCAACACCCCGGCCGCACCCGGTCCGTCACCACGGCCGGCAGCACGGCCCGGCCGCGCCGGGACGCGACCTCCACCGAGTCACCCTCCCCGATCCCCAGCCGTTCGGCGTCCTGCGGATGCAGTTCGACGAACGGCGTCGGACTGAGCTTGTTGAGCTTGGCGACCTTTCCGGTCTTGGTGAGGGTGTGCCATTGATGCTGCAAACGCCCGGTGTTGAGGACGAACGGATAGTCGTCGTCCGGCATCTCCGCAGCCGGAATGTGCGGACGGGCGAAGAAGACGGCCCGTCCGCTCGCCGTGGGGAACACCGGACCGCCGTCCTCGGCCAGGTAGCGGATCGGATTGCGGTCCGGGCCGTCGACGGAGGTGGCGGGCCACTGTACGGGCGTGGTGCGCAGCCGCTCGTAGGTCACGCCCCGCAGGTCGTATCCGGTCTTCGGGTTCGCTGCGCGCTTGATCTCCTCGAAGATCTCCTCGGCGCTGTCGTAGGAGAAGGCATGCTCGTATCCCATTTCGCAGGCGATGCGCGCGATGATCCGCCAGTCCGCGAGCGCCTCCCCCGGCGGGTCCACGGCCGGCTGGGCGAGGGTGAGGTTGCGTTCGCTGTTGATCAGTACGCCGTCGGTCTCGGTCCACAGGGCACCGGGCAGAACGACATCGGCGTATGCGTTGGTCTCGGTGTCGGCGAAGACGTCCTGGGTGATGACGAGTTCGGCCGTCTCCAGCGCTTCGATGACCGTCCTGCGGTTGGCGACCGAGGCGACGGGGTTGGTGCAGATGATCCAGCATGCCTTGATCTCGCCCTCGGCAATCCGCTGGAACATCTCGACGGTGCCCTTGCCGGATCCGTCCTCGCGTACGGTGCCGGGCTCCAGTCCCCACAGCTCCTCCACGAAGGCGCGGTCCTCGTCCACCAGCACCGACCGCTGCCCGGGCAGACCCGGCCCCATATAGCCCATCTCGCGGCCGCCCATGGCATTGGGCTGGCCGGTGAGCGAGAACGGGCCGCTGCCCGGGCGGCAGATCGCACCGGTGGCCAGATGCAGATTGATCAGTGCGTTGGTGTTCCACGTGCCGTGGGTGGACTGGTTGAGCCCCATGGTCCAGCAGCTCATCCACTCTCCGGCCTCGCCGATCCACTCCGCCGCCCGGCGGATGTCCGCCTCCGGGATTCCCGTGATCTCGGCGACCGTCGCGGGCGGATAGTCGGCGAGAAACTCCGGCATCGCCTCCCAGCCCTCGGTGCGCTCCGCGATGAAGCCGGCGTCCGTGTCGCCGTTCTCGTACAGGAGGTGCAGCAGGCCGTTGAGCAGCGCAAGATCCGTGCCGGGCTTGATCTGCAGGAAGAGACCGGCCTTGTCAGCCGTGGCGCTGCGCCGCGGGTCGACGACGATCAGCTTCGCGCCCGCCTTCACCCGCTCCATCAGCCGCAGGAACAGGATCGGATGGCAGTCCGCCATGTTGGAGCCGATGACGAAGAAGACATCTGCGTGTTCGAAGTCCTGGTAGGAACCGGGCGGACCGTCGGCGCCGAGGGAGAGCTTGTAACCGGTGCCCGCGCTCGCCATGCACAGCCGGGAGTTGGACTCGATCTGGTTGGTTCCTATGAAACCCTTGGCCAGCTTGTTCGCCAGGTACTGCGCCTCCAGGCTCATCTGCCCGGACACGTAGAACGCGAAGGCGTCGGGCCCATGCTCGTCGATGATGGTCCGCAGCCGCCGTGCCGTGCCGGTGATCGCCTCGTCCACACGAACGGGTGTGGGCTCGGCCCCGCGCTCGGGACGCACCAGTGCGGTGGTCAGCCGGCCGGGGGCAGCGAGCATGTCGGCCGTTGTCGCGCCCTTGGTGCACAGACGGCCGAAGTTGGCGGGGTGGGCCTTGTCACCCGATGCCTTGAGGACCTTGCGGTTGCCGTCGGGGCCGGAGGCGATGTCGAGAACCAGGCCGCAGCCCACACCGCAGTACGAGCAGACCGTCCGAACCTGGGCGCTACCGGTCCGCGACTCGTGTGTGGTCACCGGGTGGCCTCTCTGTGGATCGGATCGTGCCCCCGACGGTACGAAATGCCCGTTACGCCGATGTGACTTCGGCCGATCATGGACGGTAACGCCCGTCACACACGCGCTGGACCAGCACTGTGAGATCAAGCGGAATCACGCATGTGCCAGGCGAGACTTCGGGGCACTTTCGCATGTGCCGCACATGCACGTCATGCGGGATGCATCTGTGGCCCGGGCGGACGAAGGATGGGGCGATGGGCGTCGTAGTCGCGCCGCACGTGCCCGGCGAGGCCCCCTGTGCCATCGCCACGGGGCTGGAATCAGCACGGCACGCCGGAGGGGCCGGCGGCACCGGCCGAGCTTCGCGCGCCTGAGAGGACCGCTTCGCCCACCAGGCCCCGTCCTACGCGGCAGCCGTTGCCCGTATGAGCGTGAAGCCCGGGAAGACAGCGGGTCGCGGAAGGCCAGGCCGTTCCGCCCCACAGCGTCCCACTCGGTTCTCCCCAGCCGCCCGGAAATTCGCTTGCCAGAGTGCCGGCATCGATGACAACGATGCCTGATGGATACCCAAGGATTTCCCCGCCAGTTCGCCCGCACCCGGCGCTTCTCGCTCGGTGTCCCCCAGCACTTCACCCTCTCTCCGGACGGCGCGCGCGTGCTCTTCGTCCGGAGCACGGGCGGTACGGACCCGGTGAGCCGGCTGTGGCTGTACGAGGAGGGTGCGGAGCGCATGCTCGCCGACCCGCTGTCGCTGGGCGGGGCAAAGGAGGTGCCGGAGGAGGTGCCGGAGGAGGTGCCGGAGGAGGAGCGGGTCCGCAGGGAGCGCGCCAGGGAGATGTCGTCCGGGGTGGTGGCGTACGCGACCGACCGCGAGGTGCGGGTCGTGGCCTTCGCGCTGGGCGGCGAGCTCTGGGTCCTGCGGACGGACGGGGGCGACGCGCAGAGGATCGCGGCCGCGGGCCCGGTGGTGGACCCGCGCCCCTCCCCCGACGGCACCTCGATCGCGTACGTGACGGGTGGCGCCCTCCGCGTCGTGCGTACGGACGGAACGGACGACCGGCTGCTGGCGGCGCCGGAGGGACCCGAGGTGACCTATGGACTCTCGGACCATGTGTCGGCGGAGTCGATGGGGCGGCTGCGCGGCTACTGGTGGTCTCCGGACGGGAACGCGCTGCTGGTCGCGCGGGTGGACACCTCGCCGGTGCAACGTCGGTACATCTCCGACCCGGCCAACCCGACGAAGCCGCCGAGGTCGATGCGGTATCCGGCGGCGGGCACGGCGAACGCGGAAGTGACGCTCCACATCGTGCGGCTGGACGACGGGCGGAGCGGCCTGGGGGTCCCCCCGGCCGAAGGCCGGGGGAGGGTGCGCGTACGGATTCCTGCCGCGGCCCCGGAGGAGCACCACTGGCCGGGCGAGTGGACCGACACGGCCTTCGAGTACGTCACCTCCGCCGACTGGGACGCGCGCGGCCCGCTCGTCCATGTGCAGACCCGCGACCAGCGCACCGCGTGTCTCCTGTCCGTCGACCCGGATTCGGGCGAGACGGACCTGCTGCATACGCAGCGGGATGCGGCGTGGGTCGATCTGGTGCCGGGCGCTCCGGGCCGTACGGTCTCCGGCACCCCGGTCGTCACCCGGGCCAACACCGACGACACACGCGGACTGCACATCGGCTCTGCGAAGTCCCCTGCCGGACTCCACGTCCGCAAGGTCATCGGCGCCGTCGGGGAGCGGGTGTTCTTCACCGCGAGCGAGGAGCCGACCGAGATCCATGTCTGGTCCTACGACCCCGGCGCCGGCTTCGTCCGCATCAGCGACGGCCCCGGCGTCCACACCGCGGCCGTCGGCGGCGACACCGTCGTACTGGACAGCAGGACGGACGACGGACAGACCGTGACAGTGCTGCACGGCGGCACGCCGGCCGGGCAGATCGCCGTGCTCGCCGAGGAGCCCCTGGTCGCTTCCTGCCCGGTCCTGCTCACGCTCGGCCGACGAGAACTGCGCAGCCGGCTCCACCTCCCCTCCTGGTACGAGCCCGGCTCCGGCAGGCTGCCCGTCCTTCTCAGCCCGTACTCCGGGCCCGCCGTCCAGCTGGTCGTGCGGGCCCGTGGGTGGTGGACCGCCGTCTCGCAGTGGTTCGCCGAGCAGGGTTTCGCCGTACTGGTCACCGACGGGCGGGGCACCCCGGGCCGCGGCCGGGGGTGGGAGAAGTCGATCCACGGCGACCGGCTGACACCCGTCCTGGAGGACCAGATCGACGCGCTGCACGCGGCCGCCGCCCGCTGCCCCGATCTGGATCTCAGCTCGGTGGCGATCCGCGGCTGGTCGTACGGCGGCTATCTCGCGGCCGGTGCGGTGCTGCACCACCCCGAGGTCTTCCACGCCGCGATCGCGGGCGCCGCCCCGACCGATCGTCTGCTCTATGACACACACTGGGAGGAGCGCTTCCTCGGCCATCCGGAGGTGACTCCTGAGAACTACGAACGCTGCTCGCTCGTCGCGCACGCCGACAGGCTGACCCGCCCGCTGCTGCTGGTCCACGGCGTCGCCGACGACAATGTGGCCTTCGCCCACCTGCTGCGCTTTTCCTCGGCGCTGCTTGCCGCCGGCCGGCCCCACAGCGTGCTGCCGCTCTCCGGTGCGACACATCTGGTCACCGAGGAGGACGCGGCGAGCAACCTCATGCTGCTCGAGGCCGACTTCCTCAAGAAGTCCTTGAGGATCTGAACAGCAGGTACCGGCCACCCGTACCACATCACGAACCGGCCGATGCAGGGCCGGCCGTGGAGAGGGAGCCATCATGACCGGATCGCAGGGAGCCGCACGGACCGTGGCACGCCGCACCGTCATCGCCACGGTGGGCGGAGCCGGTCTCGCCGTCGCGCTGACCGCTTGCGGCGGCTCGGACGACGGCGGACAGACGGTGAACGACAAGCCCGCCGGCGGAGAAGCGGGCGGGGACGCCGGTGGCAAGGTACTCGCCAAGACCACGGACATTCCCGAGGGCGGCGGCAAGGTCATCGGCGATGTGGTGGTCACACAGCCGAAGGCCGGCGAGTTCAAGGCGTACTCGTCCAAGTGCACCCACCAGGGCTGCGCGGTCAAGGACGTCATCGACGGCACCATCAACTGCCCCTGTCACGGAAGCAAGTTCAGCGCCGCGGACGGCAGCGTCACGGTGGGGCCCGCCACCTCGCCGCTGCCCCCCGCGTCGATCACCGTCGTAGGGGACTCGATCAAGCTCGCGTGACGCGGCGCGGCCGTTTCCAGCAGGAGAGCACCTCGTCGGTGGTGGCGATCGTGGCGACGAGCGCAAGCGTGTTGCGGATCATCGCGGGGGTGTACTCGGCGGGCACCCCCGCGATCGCGTCGCTCGGGACCACCGCCGTATAGCCGAGGTTGACCGCGTCGAAGACGGCGTTGGGGATGGCGATATTGGCGGAGACGCCAGTGACGACGAGAGTGCGGCAGCCGAGGTTGCGCAGCAGCGCATCGACGTCCGTGCCGGCGATGGGCGACAGCCCGTGCAGTCTGCGTACGACGAGGTCTTCGTCCGCGACCTCGATCGGCGGTGCGATACGGACGGCCGTCGTGCCGGTGTGCTGCTGCACGGGCAGTCGGCCCGCGGCCCGGAAGAGCCGTGCGTTGTGGTTGGCGCCACGGCCGTCGGGGCGTCGCTCGGCAACCGCGTGGAGCACCTGGACACCGGCTTCATGGGCGGCCGCGACCAGGCGTGCCACATTGTGGAGCGCGCCCGACGAAGCGGCCTGCGCGGCGAGTTCGGGCAGGGCGCTGTCCTTTCCGACGACACCCACCTGACACTCGACGGTGAGCAGCACCGCGCCGGTCGCATCCAGCTGTTCCGCGAGCTGTTCGAAAGACGGCAAGGCTTCCCACGCTCTCTTCTCGTATCGCATCGGACCGGGCGCGCGACAGTAGCCGCCATTGCGCGACGAAGAAAGAGCCTCCATGATTTCTGACACCTAGTCAGCACCAGGAGGGAGGCCGCACATGGCCGTCACACAGCGCCGGGGCCGTCGCATCATGATGACTCCTGGCGAGCTGGACGCGTTCCTGACCGAGCAGCGCACCTGCCGGGTGGCCACCGTCTCCGCCGACGGCCGTCCGCATGTCAGCGCACTGTGGTTCGCCTGGGACGGGACCTCGCTGTGGCTGTACTCCATCACGCGCAGCCGCCGCTGGGCCGAGCTGCGGCACGATCCGCGCGTGGCCGTCGTGATCGACGACGGCGACGAGTACGGCGAGCTGCGCGGCGTCGAGCTCTCCGGCACCGCCGCCTTCGTGGGCGAGGCCCCGCGCACCGGTGAGCCGTGCCCCGAACTGGACGTAGCGGAGCGCCTGTTCGCCCGGAAGAACTTCGCCATGGACGAGATGCCGCACGACGGCAGGCACGCCTGGCTGCGGCTCACCCCCGACACGATCGCGTCCTGGGACTTCAGGAAGCTGTCAGGCCTCTGACCCACGGGATCCCTCGGACCCGCGACGCGATCCCTCGGACCGGCACGATCACTCGGCCCCGCGCGACATCGCGGACCCGCGCGATCACTCGGACCCGCGCGACATCCCGGACCCGGCGGCCGCGCGCAGCGCCTCGACCGCCGCCCTGATCGACGGGCGGCGGTCCGCGTCCGTCCGCCACACCGCGTACACGTGCCGGCGCATCCGCTGCCGTACGGGAACGAGTGCGACGCCCTCCGGGACGGGCCCCCGGCCCAGCCTCGGCGCGACGCACACCCCGAGGCCGGCGGCGATGAGCGCCAGTTGGGTGTGGTGTTCCTCCGCCATGTGCGCGATGCGCGGCTCGAAGCCCTTGGAGCGCAGCGTGAACATCAGCCACTCGTAACAGAATTCACCCTCCGGCCAGGACACCCACTCGTCGTCGGCGAACTCCTCGAGATCCACCTCCGCCCGGCCCGCCAGAGGATGATCCGCGGACATGGCGACATCGGGGACGTCGTCGAGCAGATGGGCCTGCGCAAGCCCACCCGGCACGGGCAGCCGCTTGTTGTTCCAGTCGAGCACGACCGCGAGGTCGAGGTCGCCCCTGACCACTTCCCTGACCGCCTGCTCCGGCTCCAGCTCCCTCGAGTGGACGCGCAGCTCGGGGTGGTCCTTGCGCAGTGAGGTGATCGCCGCGGGGAAGAGCCCGCGGGCGGCCGTCGGAAACGCTCCCACCCTCACCTCCCCGACCACCTCGCCGCGCTGTGCCTCGATGTCGGCCTGGGCCAGCTCGACCTGCGAGAGGATGCGCGCCGCATGGTCGGCAAGGAGGCGGCCGGCATCGGTGAGCCGGACCCCGCGCCCGTTCTTCGCCACCAGCTGCTGGCCCACCTCACGCTCGAGTTTCGCCATCTGCTGGGAGACCGCCGAGGTCGTCACATGCAGCCCGTCGGCCGCTCCGCTCACCGAGCCGTGGCGGGCCAGGGCATCGAGGGTCCGCAGGCGCTCCAGATTCAACATGTAAGCAATGCTAAGCGAACCATTCAAATAATTCTCGCTTGTCCTACGAGATTCAAACGCCGAGCATGGACGTCATGAGCACCGCCCTCCCCTCGCGGACCCCGTCCGTCCCTGCCGCCGCCACTCCTGCCCCCACTCCTGCACCCACCCGCACACCGACCGGCGCCGTACGCCGCCGCAAGGTCGACTGGCGCATCCGGTTCGCGGTGCTCTCGGCCGTCTGGGGCTTCAGCTTCCTCCTCATCAAGGTCGGCACCGGGGCGTACGCGCCCTTCCAGGTCACTTTCGGCAGGCTCTTCTTCGGTACGGCGGTGCTGGCCGTCGCCATGGTGGTGCGCAGGGACCGGCTGCCCGGCGGAATCCGCACCTGGATGCATCTCGCCGTCGCCGCCTTCCTCCTCAACGCGCTGCCGTTCTCGCTCTTCGCCTACTCCGAGCTGACGATCCCCTCGACGCTCGCCGGCATCTGCAATGCCACCTCACCGCTGTGGGGGATGGTCCTGTCAGTGGTCGCGCTCTCCGAGGACCGGCCCACCCGCCGCCGGGTCGCCGGTCTCGGCATCGGCTTCCTCGGCGTACTGACCGTGCTCGGCGCCTGGCAGGGCTTCTCCGGGCTCGACTTCGGCGGTACGGCGATGGCGCTGCTCGCCTCGCTGAGCTACCCGATCGGCTGGATCTACATACGCCGCACCCTGGCGGGCAGCAGCCACTCCCACCTCTCCCTGACCGGGGCCCAGTTGCTTCTCGCCACCGTCCAGCTCGCCGTGGTCACGCCGCTGTTCACCACACTGCCGACGTCCTTCCCGCTCGTCCCGCTGCTCGCGGTGATCGCGCTCGGCGCTCTGGGGACGGGTTTCGCGCTACTGCTCCAGTACGGACTGGTCGCGGAGGTCGGCCCGACGACCGCGCAGATGGTCACGTACTTCATCCCGGTCATCGCCACCGCGGCGGGCGTCACGCTCCTGGACGAGCAGCTGAGCTGGAACACCCCGGTGGGAGCGCTGATCGTCCTGGCGGGCGCGGCCCTCACCCAGAGCAGACCGAAGAAGCGCAGGTCTACCGCCCTGTGACCGGAAGCGTGGTGAGTTTGTCGCCCGCGTTCCTGTCCGTACCCTCGCTCACGCTGCGACGCCCTCCCGGCGCTCCGACCGGCAGCCGGCCACCCCTCGGGTGGCCGGCGCCATGAGGCGGGGTCGGCGCCATGAGGCGGGGTCGGCTACGCCGGCGCCTCGGCCCTCCTGCGTACGGACGCGATCCGGACTTCCGCCGCCGCGAGGCCCGCCACCGCTGTCAGCAGCAGCAACGTCCCCGTCACCGTCGCCGTCGTCAGCCGCTCCCCCAGCACACTCACGGCGATGGCCGCCGCGCTCACCGGTTCGAGGAGCATGATCACCGAGACGGTCGCGGACCGGACCACGGCCGCTCCCGCGAAGTAGAGCGCGTACGCGAGAGCCGTCGGCACCGCCGCCACATAGACCAGCAGCCAGACCACACGGGCGAGTTCGGCGGTGTGCGGCAGCAGCCCCTCCGCGATCGCTGTCGGCAACAGCCCCACCGACCCGATGGCGAAGGCCCACGCTGTCGTGGAGAGTGCATCGCCGCCGCCCCCGTCACGCCCCAGCCAACGCGTCAGCAAGGTGATGGCCGCGTATCCGGCCGCGGAGAGCAGCGCGAGCGCGACGCCGACCGGCCGCACCGTCCCGCCCTCGCCGCCGAGCACCAGGACGAAGAGACCGGCCAGGGCTCCGGCGACAGCGATGACGCCGCCCCGGCCGAGCCGCTCCCCCATGGTCAGCCGCGCGCCCACGGCGATGAGCACGGGGCCCGCGCCCAGGGTCACCACGGTGCCGACCGCGAGGCCCGTCGACTGCACGGCCGCGAAGTAGCTGCTCTGGAAGAGGGTGAGCCCGATGCCCGTACCGAGAATGCGCAGCAACCGGCGGCGTCGCGGCTCCGCGCCTGTGCGGGCACCGCCCACCGCGGCTGCCGCGCCTGTCCACCCGGACCGCCCGGACCGCCGCTTCCGCAGGGCGAGCGCGGCCAGCAGCAGCACCAGACCCCCCACGCAGCGCCAGAACGACAGCGCGAGGGGACCGAGATCGCTCACCTGGAAGACCAGCGAGGCAGCGGCGCCCGCGGTTCCCCACGCGACCCCGGCGAAGATCAGATAGATGAGGCTCCGCCCGACGGGCACGCCCACAGTGGGCACACCGACGGAAGGAGTGGAAGGAAGATTCGACACGTGACTTCTCCGTGTGAAGACGGGATGGCTGGCCGCTCGGCTTCATCACGCGGGCAGCGACGAACCGCTCGGGGACACCCCGAGCCCGGTCTTCGTCGAAGAAGGGCCGCCCGCGCTAAGCGGCAGGCGGCGGAAGTACGGTCAAATGCATGATCGGCACCCTACGGGGCGGCCTGCCCGGCCGACAACTCTCCCTCGGCGACGGCATCCCTGCCGCCCGCACCTTTGCCGCCCGCAACCCTGCCGCCCGCATCATTGCCGACTGCATCCCTGCCGCCCGTGCCCGGCACCTCGGCCGCCGGTCCACCGGCCGCCACCGGTCCGGACGGCGCCTTGGGCGCCTGGGACTGCGCGATGAACGCCCCGACCAGTACCACCGCACCGCCGAAGATCTGCGGCGCCGACAGGTGTTCACGCAGCAGCACCCAGGCCAGGACGGTCGCGATGACCGCCTCCAGGCACGCCACCACACCGGCCACCTGCGGGGAGAGCCTGCGGACCGAGATGACCCCGGTGACGTACGCGATCACTGTCGCGATCAGTACGACCCAGCCGAGCAGCAGCGCCGCGGGCACCTGCGTCCCGCCCATGTCCGCGCTGCCGCCGAGAAGCGACCAGTCCATGCCCCAAGGCCGGGACACCAGCGTCAGTACGACGGTGCCGATGAGCAGTCCGTACGCGATGACACCCAGCGGGTCCGCAGCGTCCTCCCGGTCGCTGCCCTGGTCGGACAGGACGAAGTAGCCGACCTGGCAGCACGCGGCGGCCAGGGCGAGGACCAGTCCGAACGCGTCGAAGGTGAGCCCCGCCCACACCTCGACGACGCACGCGAGACCGCCGACGGCGAGAACGACTCCGACCGCCGCGGACCTGGTGACGGGCCTGCGCTGGACGAAGCGGACCCAGCCGAGGACGAGCGCGGGGGCGAGATATTCGATGAGCAGCGCCACACCGACCGGGATCCGGGAGATCGCGGCGAAGTAGCAGGCCTGTACGCCCGCGACGGCGAGCAGCCCGAAGCCGACGAGCAACGCGGGCTTGCGCAGCACCAGGTCACGGTGGCGCCAGGCCACCGGCAGCATGATGAGCGCGGCGCCGGCCACTCGCAGCCACACCACATGCAGCGGGTCGAGACCCGCTTCGATCAGCGGCTTGGCCGCGACACCTGATCCACCGAATGCGAACGCCGAGCCCAGGGCGAGTCCCAGGCCGGCGCTCCTTCCCTGAGACGCGTGCATCGGCACATCATGTCAGCGTGAGTCAGGACCGTCACCCCCGTGACACATGTCGAGATGCCTCGGTTATCCGCTCGGCCAGCAGTTCCGCATCCACCCCGGCCCGCTCGAGCACCTCCACCGCCCGGTATGCACGGTCCGCGGCGAGGCAGCCGAGCAGATCCATGCCGCGGGCCCTCGGTTCGCCGCGCAGCTCGGCCCGCTCCACGGCCCTCTCCATGGCGGTGACCGCCGAGGGAGACCATCCCGGCACATGCGCCTCCCGTACGACCGCAACCGCGCCGGAGTTCTCCACCGAGCCCTGCCAGCGCAGGCCGTATCCGATGCTTCGCTGGACGAGGTAGCCGAGCACCCGCGCGACCTGCGCTCCCTCGCCAAGAGCGGTGCGGACCTCCGGATCCGATTCGATCAGCGAGTGCAGCAGATGAGCCGTGTCGATCTGACGATCGCCGTCGCGCAGCACCCTCCGGCGCGCACCCGCGGCCACCGAGGCCAACTCCGCGGTGAGTCTGGATTCGATCGCTGTACGGGTCGCGGCGGGTTGCTGGGGCACCCGCGGGGTAGGGCTGTGCACATCTCCTACCTCATCAGCTCCCCGAGGCCCGGGCGTCCCCGCGGGGACCGATTTGCCCCTCCCACGGAGGTTGGGCACGCGCGACCGGTTCCTCCTCCTTACGGATGAGATTGCGACAGTTCTCTTCCAGGGGCGCGCGCCGCCTTGCCCTACGCCCGGAGATCCGGCAGGTGCAGCTGATCGAGCAGATCTGACAGTTCATCAGCATTGAATGTTCGGACGGCTCCCGCTACGTTCCGCGACACCGTAACCGGACGAGAAGGGGTGGTCGTATGGCCGAAGTCAGTGCGGAGGCCCGTATCGAGGCGTCGGCCGAGAAGGTCTGGGCCCAGCTGACGGACTTCACGACGTACGGCCAGTGGAACGCCACCCACACCAGCTTCCCCAAGGGCGGGCCCGCGTCGCTGGAGCTGGGAGCCACCTACGAGGAGAACATGAAACTCATGGGGTTCCCCGCCGAAGTGGCCTGGACCGTGGAGGAGCTCGAGGCCGGCCGGGTGCTGGGGATCAGAGGCAAGGGCCCGATGGGCGTCAGCGTCGGCAACCGCTACACGCTCACACCGGACGGCGCCGGCACGAAGGTACGCATCGACGGGGAGTTCACCGGCGCGGCCGTGTCCCTGATGGCCGGCAAGCTCAAGGACTCGGCGACCGCCGCGCTCCACGAGTCGCTCCGCAAGCTGGGCGGACTCATCGCCTGACCCCTCCACCAGCCACAGGAGGACAGCGGCAGCGCGAGGACAAGCGGCCGCACCAGGACACCGACAGCACCAGAACGCCGGCAGCACGAGCAAGGGCCCCGCGCGGCTGCGCGGGGCCCTTCTCGCATCACGGGTCAGTGCTCGTCGGCAAGGATCAGATAGAGCTTCTTACGGGCTTCGTTGATGACGGCGACGCCCTTCTGCCGCTGCTCGGCGGAGCCGGTCTTCCAGACCTGCCCGAACGCCTCCATCAGACCGAACCCGGCCTGCCGGACCTCATTGACGGATTCCCAGTCGACACCGCGGCCGGCCTCTTCCCACGGAGCCTCCGGCCCCGATTCGGCCTCGGCGCGCCCCGCGTCGGTGAGCGTGAACAGCTTCTTGCCGCCGTCGCTCGCGCTGGTGATCAGACCTTCGTCCTCGAGCAGCTGGAGTGTCGGATAGACCGAGCCGGGGCTGGGCCGCCAGGCCCCGCCGCTGCGCTCGCCGATCTCCTGGATCATCTCGTAACCGTGCATCGACCGGTCCTTCAGCAGCGCCAGGATTGAGGCACGCACGTCACCGCGCCGCGCCCGTCCCCGACCGCCGCCACGGCCGCGGCCGCCTCCGAAGGGCCCGCCGAACGGCGGCCCGAACGGACCGAAGGCCCCGCGCCGCCCCTCGTACTCGCCCCGACCCTGATGGCCGGGCCCGCAGTGCCCATGCCCTCGGCCGTGTTCGTGATCCTGGCCTTGTCCATGTGAACGCATCGCTACGCTCCTTCCATCGTTGATCTGTCGCGATACGTCAATGATATATCGGAATAGTTCGCATGGCAATCGTCAATCGGTCCAGCAACTGACCTGTCTCAACGAAGCTGACGTGGATCTCATCTAAGTTGCACCAAATCAACTTCGTCTCAGCGAATCTGCACGTCGCGGTGATACGTCTCAGTGAATCTGCATCTAGCGTCCGCTTTGGGTGACGCAGCCCGTGAGTACGTCACCTACCTTGATGTCGGGACGCACAAAAGATTGCAGTGGGCGTGTCTCTGACCTGGGCGCTGAAATCATTTGTGCGGTGACTTGAGTCACACCCGACGCACGAATGATTTCAGTGCGCTACACGCCCTCTGGGCGCAACCCGCGCCGGGGCCACTCTCCGTAGTCCTACGCTGAGTGGCCGCTGGGCTGTCGTCACAAGGGGTCCCGGTAGCTCCCGCCGGAAGAGCAACGCTAGGGAGTGGTCCGCAGGTCAGGGCGCGGGTTCCATCGCGGCCATCTGCTCGTTGTGCTCGCGGAGTATCCGCATGGCCGGTCGCGGGCGGCAGGTCCTGACCCTTCTTCGCGCCCTTGGTGATGACGAGCCGGGCGGCGATGTCGCGCAGACTCATCTCCTGCTCACGCAGGTGGAGGCCACAGAGAGCATGTGGTCTTCGGTAAGGCCCGCGCCCCCGATGGTCTTGCCGCGCTTGCGAGCAGGTGGCCTTCCAGGGCGCGGTCGCGGACGGGTACGCAGGCCATTGCTTCCGCATGGAAGTCGCCGTGGCACCACGCTTGCCTGGCGGCCACGAGAGGCCTCCGGGGCTGAGCGACCCACCCGTACGTGGGACATCCTTGTTCGAATTTGGGCCGCTAGCATTCCATCCACGCCGGGCCATGAAATTGCATCACGGGATTTCATGGGGCTTTCACCTGTGCAGTCTCGTGGCCGCGAGGAGGAAGGTAGAAAAAATGGGATTATCGAACAGAGAGGGTGCCTCTTCGATGCAGAACTTCACGAACGGTATGGCCGCTGACCTCATCCCGGGGCAATGGGTCAAGAGCCGCATGTCCGAAGCGAACGGCATGTGCATCGAGCTCGCCGAGCTCCCCCAGGGCCGCATCGCGATCCGTAACTCGACCGATCCCGCCGGGGCAGCGCTGATCGTCTCCAGCGCGGAGATGGAAGCGTTCATCGATGGCGCCAAGAAGGGCGAGTTCGACGCCCTCTGCACCCTCAACTAGGCATCGGCGTACATAAGTTCGGCCGCCACCTTCAGCTCGGGCGTGTCATCATGTGAATACGACTGCCCGTTGAAGGAGAAGGCGTGTCCCCGGATCCGATTCCGATCATCCGTCTGGCCCGGCGCACTGCCGGGCCAGACGCAACAAAGACAGCGGCCCACATCATGCTTGGACTTGCCGTCAAGGATTTGCGTGATAAGGCCGGCCTCACGCAGACAGCCCTGGCGAAAGCGATCCTCGTTTCGAACTCAACAATCAGCCGCCTGGAGAATGCGGAAACCACGCCCGAGCGGCGGACGGTCGAAGCGGTGATGAATCAACTGAAGCTCGACAGCCCGGCGCGGGACGAGCTGACGATGCTGCTCTCCCGCGCCGAGGAGCCGGAGTGGTTTCAGAGCAGGTTCGGTGACTTCACAGCCGAGTACCTGCGCCGGCTCCTCGGCCTTGAGTCCATGGCCATCGTGCTCACCACATATGACGTGCGCCTGGTGTCGGGCCTGTTGCAGACACCGGAGTACGCGAACTGCATCATCCGCACCGGCTTGCACATCAGCGAGTGGGACAGCCCGGAGATGGCAATGCGCGTCGCTCTGCGCCGGGAGCGCCAAGAGCGGGTTTTCGGCCAGGCCGACCCGCCACGCTGCGTATTCCTGATGGACGAGTCCGTCCTGCTCCGACGGGTCGGCCCCAACGAGGTGATGCTCGAGCAGATGCTCCACTTGCTTGAGATAGCTGACCTCCCTCACCTCACCCTCCGGTTCGTGCTCCTCGACCGCATGATCGCGGGCAACGAGGCATCGATGGCGGGCGGCATGGCCCACCTCCAGTTCGGCCGCGGCGGACTGCCCGACCTCGTCTACGTCGAGGGCTACGGCAAGGCCGACTACTACAACAAGCCCGCACGGAGCGCCGAGGAACGCACGAAGCCGTGGCCGACCAAGGACAACGAGTTCGAGCGGCACCTTCAGTTGCTCCTGCGCATCCAGGGTGAGGCGTGCGCTTCACCGGCGGACAGCCGGCGCATGCTGGAGGCAGCCGTCAAGCGGTACTCCTAGCCGGCGCCCCCGGGCCTACTCCCGGACGGCACCTTCCCCAGCCCGCCGAACTCCGTCCACTCGACGCTGCGTTGGCGCTGCTGGATCTCGGAGTCAGGTCGCCAGTCGGTCACATCGACGAGACCTGGCTCCTCTACGAGGAGCTTCTCGAAGATCTCCTCCACGTCCGCCTTCTCGCGAACCCTTCCCCAGTTGCCCCCGGTCTGGGTCCGCATGAGTTCGGTGACCTCGTCGCGGACCTTCGGGTCGTCGCTCACCAGCTGACACACAACGACGAAACTGCCCGGGACGAGCCTGTCGGCCACCCGCTCCACCAGAGCCTTGGGACCGGCACTGTCAGGCAGGCAGTGCAGCACGGAGACGAACAGGGCGGCCACCGGCTGGGTGAAGTCGATGAGCCGCGTGAAGTCCGGGTGACCGAAGATAGTGTCGGTGTCCGTCATGTCGACCGGCAGTAGCGCGGTGTTGTCGTTCTCATCCAGCAGAGACTGGCCCAGCGCCAGGACGACCGGATCGGTGTCGATATAGACGACCCGTGACTCGCGGTGGGCCTCCTGCGCGATCTGATGCACGTTCCGCTGGGTCGGGAGGCCGGAACCGAAGTCGATGAACTGCTTGATCCCGTGCTCCTCGGCCAGCACCCGGACCACACGCTGAAGGAACCACCGGTTGTTCAGAGCGATCTCACGCGACGTGGGCGCCACCTCCAGCAATAACTGGCAGGCAACCCGGTCTACTTCGAAATTATTGCTGCCACCCAGCAGCCAGTCGTACATCCGCGCCGCACTCGGCACCGACAAATCGACATGCTTTCTCTCCACCAACGGCCCGTCCCCTAACCGATTCCGCCCCGATCGGAGTGAAGTTGCCCATCCTAGAAGGGCAGCACGCAACTGCACCACCGCCGGTACGGGTGAAGGGTGGCACAAGCTGGCAGAAAGTGGCGCATCCGAGCGAGCGTGGCCAGAGAGCGAATATGCCGGAGGAATTCACAGGTGAGTCAGAGGCGCCTCCCCTCGACGAGATACGGCAGCGCGCGCTGCGCGACAGTGAGGGCCGCTTCGATCGTGGGCGATTCGGCACCCATCAGCTCGGCCGCCTCGTCGACGTCAAAGCCAAGTCGGCAGCACAGCACCACGCTGTCGGCGCACCCGTCCGGAAGCTGTCCGTACAACGCGGTCAGGGCCGGATCGTGCGGCGCGGTGCGGTCGGCCTGCCAGCCCACCCGAAGGCGAAGTTCCTGCCAGACCTCGGCCGCGGGGCAGGGCTGGCTCAACAACCAGCCCCAGCGCTCCCGGGCGGATATCAGCGTGGTGCTTACAACGGCCGAAGAACCCACCTCAGCAGGCAGGCGAGCTCCGGCGTAGCGCATGTAGCGCGGCCGGTTCCGTTCGACGAAGGCCGCGAACCCCAGGTCCGCGGCCACCGCAGCAACCGTCGTCGGCACGGGGTAGCGAATGGGGAGACCGCTCTGCGGCACAGCGGAACGAGGGGAGAAGAGAATGAGGGCTCCTCAAGGGCGCGGGACCGCTGCGCCGGCCCCTGTGCTCAATGCCGCATGTACAGGCGGCAAAGGGAATGGGCCTCGCGCTCAATGGGAACGCGAGGCCGAAATGCCCAGGGCTACTCGCCCAGGCCCCAGCTGAAGTGGACACCGGCATGCCAGGCGAAGCCGAGCATGGTGACGATGAAGGCGGACTGGACCGTGTCAACTGCGGTGCCGGAGACCACGGTCCACGTGAGGACGAAGGCGGCGAGAACAGCACTCAGCCGCACCGCTACATGGCCTCCCGGGTCGGCGTGAATCCCCACGGGGACAATATTGAAACTGGTACCGTTAAATTGCCCGGAGGGCAGCTGCAGGCGCCCTCGGCGAATCGGTTCGATCATTTGTTTGTTTCCTTGTCGATCTGTTCGTCCCCGGGGACGTGGATGCACACTTCCCGGGCGGGCCCTCGAGCGGGCCTGAAAGGAAACTACCGCGCCGAACAGGGGGGCTGGCCCCTCAAGCCCCTCTATGCAAAGTCATTTTTGCGCACATAGCATTGCGATCATCAGGGGTCGATTTCCGTCATGCTTCGATCCTCACTGGCGGCGAAGAGACAATTCAATGCATCCTCGATCACATTCGATCAGCGCGCCGTCGGGGTATTTCGTACCGCTTCCCGAGCTGCCGAGCCCCGTCGCCTCCCGGGTGAGCCCGGGAGGCGCGTCGGCCCGCTTCCGGTCGGCCTTCAGGTAGAGGCTCATTCTTCGGCGGCACAGGGTGTGGATCTAGGGTGCGTTTTGAAAGTGCTGGTCACAGCCACTCGTTGATGGCTGCGATCGGCACGGTCGCTTCGTAGCGGACGGCGAGCTTGTCGTATCTCGTGGCGACCGCGCGGTGGCGTTTGAGGCGATTGATTCCGCATTCCACCGCGTGGCGCTCCTTGTAGTCGGCCTTGTCGAACGTGGGTGGCCGGCCACCCTGGGAGCCGCGTTTCTTGCGGTTGGCGATCTGGTCGCGCTTCTCCGGGATGGTGCATCGGATACCGCGCTTGCGCAGGTAGGCGCGGTTCGCGCGGGACCCGTACGCCTTGTCGGCGCGGACCTTGTCCGGCCGGGTGCGCGGGCGGCCCGGCCCGAGCCTGGGCACCCGGATACGCCCCAGGACCACCTCGAACTGCGGGGAGTCGCCGCGATGTCCGGCCGTGATGACCAGCGACATCGGTTTCTGGGCCTGCTCGACCGCCAGGTGGAGCTTGGTGGTCAGCCCGCCCCGGGAGCGTCCGAGCCCGTGGTCCTCGGGCTCGGTGAAGACACCACCCGGCGGCTCGATCTGCAGATTGCGAGCACCAGCCGCATGCTGGTGGGCGCGGGCGATGGTCGAGTCCACCGAGACGTCCCAGGTGATCAGTCCTTCGGCGTCGGCCTGAGCCTGCAGTTGCTCGAAGATACGGTGCCAGGTGCCATCCCGCTGCCAGCGCCGGAACAGGCCGTAGACCGTTTCCCACGGGCCGTACCGCTCGGGCACGTCCCGCCAGGGAGCACCGGCGCGGGTGCGCCAGCGTATGCCGTCTATCAACTGCCGCTTGGTGTGCACCGGCGGCCGGCCAGGCTTCTTGCCGACCGGGAGCAAGGGCTCCAGCTTCGTCCACTGCGCATTCGTCAGATCGTGCCGCCCCATGAAGTGGATCTTGACACATCAAGATCCACTTCTGAAACGCACCCTAGTACTGCAACGGTCTTTGCTCTGATGGTTTGTTGGCTTCTGGTGGTGTGTGGCCGCGTCGTTTGTAGTGGCTGATGCGGGCTTGGTGTTGTCGTCTGCGGCGCCAGTGTGACCAGTGCAGGACGTGGTCGGTGCTTGGGCGGGGTCGAGTGAGGCGGGTGATCAGGCGTCTGAGTTCGGGGAGGGTCAGGGGTATGAGCTGGGAGGATCCGTTTCTGCTTTCCCGGTGTCGAGTTCACGGGCCCGCAGGACGGTGAGGCAGGCGTGTGCGGCCATGGCCAGGGTGATGTGGCGGTGCCAGCCGTCGTAGCGGCGGACCTGGTAGTCGTCCAGGCCGCACTCCTGCTTCGCGGTCTGGAAGCACTCCTCGACCGCCCACCGGCTGCCCGCGATGCGGATCAGCTCGTCGAGTGTGGTGTCGGCCGGGCAGTAGGCGATGTAGTAGGAGATCTCCTCGGGCCGGCGGACACTTCGGCGGGCGATCACCCAGTGACGACGGTCCTCGCGGTGCCAGGGACGGACCTCGACCCTCGCCCAGTCGTAGACCCTCGGGCCGTGGGCGCCGTTGCCGCAGGAACGGCGCTTCCACTTCTGCCGGGACAGCCCGGGAAACAGATCGTGAACGGGGTGGTCCATGGCCCAGCGGGTGACGACGGTGTCATGCCGGGTGGTGGCCATCACGTGGAAGACATCCGCCCGCTCCAGCTCAGAACGCCAGCCCTTGGAGAAGCCGTAGGCGGCGTCGGCGGTCACCCACCGGAACGGGATCCGGTCCGTGATCGCCCGGCGGACCATGGCCTTGGCCATCACCACTTTCGTCTCGAAGGCGACCGTGTCGTCGATGCCCGCGGCCCGGCACCGGTCGCGGTCATCGGTCCATGAGGTGGGCAGATAGAGGCGGCGGTCGATCAATGTGCGGCCGCGTCCGCCGGCATAGGCGAGGAAGACCCCGATCTGGGAGTTCTCCGTCCGGCCGGCGGTTCCGGAGTATTGGCGCTGGACCCCGGCCGAGCGGATGCCCTTCTTCAGGAACCCGGTGTCGTCCACGATCAGCACCGCATCCGGATCGCCGAGGTGCTCGACGACGTAGTCCCGCACGTCGTCCAGGACTTCGTCCGCGCTCCAGTCGATCCGGTTCAGCAGCCGGTGGATCCGGTCCGGGCCGCCATGCCCGGCCTCCTCGGCAAGCGTCCAGCCGTTCTTCCGCTCCAGCGGAGCTATCAGCCCCCGCATATAGGCGAGAGCCGACTCCCGCGGCTCCGACCTGGAGAAACGGTGCACGAACCGCTCGTGCAAGGCCTTCAGTTCACCGGCCCACGACCGGGCATCAGCAAGTTCCCCACCCATGACCTGATAAACGACCGACCTGCCCAACCGTCACGGCAAGCACCGTTGCAGTACTAGGGCCTGTATCTGGTTGTGATCAGAGGGTGGTTCGCGTGAGGTCCTTGATCCAGATCATGGAGGCACGAAGATGCAGGCCGGCGAGGTAGCTTTCGGGCCTCTTGTCGTAGCGGGTCGCGATGCCCCGCCAGGCTTTCAGCTTGTTGATCAGGCGCTCGACGGTGTTCCTCTCCTTGTAGAGGTCGATGTCGTGGCCGACGGGCCGACCACCCCGGCTGCCCTTCTTCTCCGGGATGACCGCCTTGATCTGGCGTCTTCGCAGGTAGGCGCGGTTGCCGCGGGACGAGTACGCCTTGTCCCCGGCCACCGCGTCGCGCCGGGTGCGGGGACGACCGACGGGTCCGCGGACCCTTACCTTCTTCAGGACGGGGATGAACTGCGGGCTGTCGGCGGCCTGTCCAGCGGTCAGGATGAGCGCGAGCGGACGGCACTTGCGGTCGGAAGCGAGGTGGACCTTGCTGGTCTGTCCGCCGCGCGAGCGCCCGAGCAGAGCGGCCCTCAGCCGGAGTCGGTGTCGCCTTCGCAGGCGGCGTCGCTCCTCCCGGGCGGGGTCACTGTCGGCGGATCGCCCGTCTTGTCCTTGCTCATCGCCCCCTTTGACTGGGTCTTCTCCTCCTCGGCGGCCTTCTCCAGGGCGGTGAGCACCTCCTCGTCGAGCTGCACCCCGGCGGCGTCGTGGTGGGCGCGGGTAGTGGTGGAGTCCACGCTGACCAGCGACAAGTCCACCTCGCCGCGCTTGGCGGCCTCGGCTGTCAGACCCTCCAGCAGGGCCTCGAAGACACCGGCGTCCCGCCACTGCCTGAAGCGGTTGTGCACGGTGGACCAGGCGCCGAACTCGGTCGGCATCTCCCGCCACTGCCCGCCCGTCTTGAAGCGCCAGATCACGCCCTCGAACTGCTGCCGCAGCCGCTCGGGATACGGGCCAAACCTGCCGATCGGCAAGTACGGCTCGATGAACTCCCATGCTTCGTCGGTGAGTTGCGCCCGCGTCATGCACGACGATCTACCAGATCGCGGCACAGGACGCAGGCGTCCCCACAGATTGATCACAACCAGATACAGGCCCTAGCTGGCTTCGGCTTGCCCGTCTTCTTCGTCGGGGTTCTGGGTGTCGCCAGGAGGTGGCGGGGTGGGGTCGGTGTGACCCCAGTCGGTCTCGTAGGTGCTCTGGGCGTGCTCGTTGATCGTGATGCTGGCCAGGAGGTTCCGGTCGATGCGCTCGGCTCCGGTCAGGACCGCGTCGGCTGCCGCTTCGCGGATGAGTTCCGCGAGAGAGCTGATGTTGCCTCCGGTGCGGCGGTACAGGTACTCCCACTGGCCGACGAGGGTGCCGGGCCGGTGTTTGTACAGGACGAGGGCGTCTTCCATCGCGGTGATGACGGAGACCCAGTCGGCCTTCTCGTCCCTGGTCCCGATGCGGTAGGGGGTCATGTGGAGCAGGGTGTTGCGGCCAGCGGTCTGGGTGACGCGCGCGTCGCCGGTGCCTTCGAGGAAGAGGCCCGAGTACTTCAGGTCGACACCGGTGTAGATAAAGGTGGCGGCGGTGTGGTTTGCGATGAACTTCAGGTGGTCGTTGACGACCTTCCCCTCCTTGAGGGAGAGGTCCATGAAGTGCGCGTCGTCGATGATCACGAGCTCGACGCCCGTGCGGCGCATGTTGTCCAGGACGAGGCGGGTGATGTCGCTCTTGGTGGCGCCGGACCGGTAGGGCTGGGCGAGGTACTGCGCCAGTGCGACCGACAGGTCCTTCGGGGTGGCCTGGGAGGGGATGTTGATGTAGACGACGGGCGTGTAGTCGATCAGCCGCCCGTCGACGATGTACCGCTTCTCGAAGCGTTCGGGGTGGTTGCGCCGCAGTTCGTGCTCGAAGTCGTACGCGAACGTCTTGACCAAGGTGGATTTGCCGAGGGTGGCGGGACCGTCGAGGACGATGCTGCGCCGTGCCCCGGCGGGCTGGAAGGCGTTGGTCATCATCCGGCGGCGGATCTGGTGGTGGATGGTCTTCATCTGGCTGGTGCGGACGATGACCAGGGCACTGTGGTGGGCGAAGCGGGCCATGTTGTGCCGGTGCCGTTCCTCGGCGTCAAGCTGCTCGTAGTCCGCGAGGGGCAGCAGGACCGGCTGCAGGGGGAGGATGTAGTCGAGGTATTCGCGCCATTCCTCCTTGGTGCGCGGCTCGGACAGGCCGGGGTGCCTGAAGTCGCCCGGCCCGTACGGCTCTTCGGGCAGGTCGTCGGAGGGGAAGGGGGTGGGCACTGCGGTCAGCCTTCCTGACTGGTGTGGGGGTTCCAGACCTCGGCGGGCTGGACGGCGAACGGGTCGAAGTCGTCCTCGCCGGGCAAGTCGGGGACGGCGTGGAGCGCGGGGACGGTCGGCTCGACGACTTCCGGCACCGGCGGCGGGACGGTGGCGGGGACCGCGGGGGTGGAGCGTGCTTCGTCCTGGGCCTGGGCTTCACCGCGGTGCCGGTCGCGGGTGTGACGCGTGCGGTCGGTCTTGGTCCACATCTCGGGGGCGTCGGTGCGGTTCTGCAGGTCCCACAGGGCCTTGGCGATCTGCTCCTGGAAGTCCTTGTCCTTCGGGTCGCCGCCGCGCTGTTCCACCAGACGCCTGGCCTCGCGCAGGGTGATGTCGGTGAAGGGCTGCAGGTCGCTGAGCGCCTTGGTCCAGCGCAGCGTGTACCAGGTGTCGTTGCGGGGGTTGTGGAAGTAGGTGTGCAGCAGGTTGCGGGGGTCGTAGCGGATGGGCCAGCGTCCGTTGTCGTAGGGGGACTTGGCACGGCGGAACTTGTAGAGGACGTCCTCGTTGTAGACCAGGTAGTCGAGCTCGACGCCGTAGGAGTTGATAGCGCGGCCGCCATCCGCGATGGGCAGCAGTTCGTAGTACATCTTGGGGTCGCGGGGGCAGTCGACGTAGCCGGCCGCTCCGAGCGCCATGGCGTACGCCTCGTTGGGCGAGACGTTCAGGTCGGGAAAGCCCTGCAGGGTCAGGCCTCGGTGGTGCTGGTTCTGGTAGACCGCGATGACGTACTCGGCGAAGAACTCGGCGATCTCGTCCAGGGTCCAGCGGGCCTGTTCTTCGACGTGCTTGCCGCGGTGGGCGACGTTGAAGCCCTTGTAACCGGCGATGTGCATGGAGAACTGTTCCCGGATTGTCCCGAACAGGCGTTCCACGTGGGGTTTGTCGGTGGGCTTCAGCTTGCGGGCGTCCTGCAGGTCGATCCTCCATTTGCGGCAGGCGCGCTTGACGACGTCGGACTTGTAGGGCTTGCCGTGGTCGTAGAGCAGGGTCTCGGGGTAGACGACGGGCCTCGCTGCGGCTTCGGCGAGGCGTTCGTCGACGCTGAGGTGACGCTCGAAGGGGACGCGCAGCATCTGGTAGCGCAGGGCGTCGGCCCACTCGGGGCGCATCGGCTCGGGCGTCATGACGTCCGCCAGCAGCAGGCCGATGTCGATGGCCTTGGTGCCCAGCGGGGTGAGGCGCCAGGCGAGGATGGAGCGGGTGGTGACGTCGATGGCGACGGTGAGTTCGACGTTGTAGGTGTCGTTCATCGCGGGGTCGTAGGCCAGGACGTCGAGCGGGGTGGTGTCGAGCATGACGACCTGGCCGGGCCGGTGGGCGATGACGTTGCCGAAGGTGCGGTCGGGCTGGTTGGCGTCCGAGATCCGCTGGTAGGCGGGGTCGGAGGGACTACGGTGGAGGAGGAGTTTGACCACCCGGCGGAAGGTGTCCGGCTTGGGCAGTTCGACGGTCCCGGGGCCGTAGTCCGCGTCGAGCCGGTTCTGGGTGCGGCGCCGGAAGCGGGTGGAGACGCTGGAGGAACTGTCGCGTTGTTCGGCGGCGGCCTGCTCGCGGATCGCGGTGATCACCCGCTCGTCGATGTTGCGCAGCGGGTTCTTCAACCGGGCTTTGCGGCCGTCGACCAGCGCCCACAGGCCCTTCTCTTCCCACTCCTCGAGCAGCTGCCAGATGCGGCGCTCGGTCAGTCCAAGCTCGGCCGCCTTGGTCACGACTCGCTCGGAGAGCAGGAGGTCGGGGTGGTACTGGGGGCGGGGCTCGCCGGGCTCCTTGTCGAAGGAGGAGCCGGAGCGGAAGCCGGTGGTGGCCTCGTACAGGTGGGCTTCGAGTTCCAGGGCGTCGTCGCGGGCCTGCTTGTTCGTCAGCGATGCCAGAACGCCGCCGGGGTCCAGGCCCGCGGTGCCGTTGTCGGAGGTGGCCGGCGGCGCGGTCAGGGTGCGGAAGGTGGGGTCGGTCAGCAGGATGCTGAGCATGATCGTCTGGTGGCGTCCGGAGATCGAGCGCAGGCGGACCAGGGCGCCGGTGATGCCGGTGACCTGGTGCTGTTCTTCCTCGAAATCGATCCAGTCTTCGACGGCGATGCGGTGGCGCTGGTCCATCAGGTGTGCTCCGGTTCGGGTGCGGCCCACACCTGGGTGTGGTCGCGCAGCGGGCGGGTGAGGTCGAACAGCAGGCGGTCGTGCCACATGAGGTGGTAGGTGACGGCCCGTTCGATATCCGGATCAGGCCAGATGGAGAGCAGCTCGGCGATGGTGACCGGGTGCTGGGCGCGGAAGAGCAGGATGTCCACGAGGGGGGCGGCGGCGTTCAGCGGTCTGCGGTAGCCGGCGAGCCATTCGACGGTGGCCCACAGCTGCTCGTCCGGTTCGCCGACCATCTGGTAGTCCCAGCCGAGTTGTTGGCATGCGGTGGCGCTACGGCGGGCCTGGAGCTGGACTTTGGACTTGTCGAGCTGTTCGGGGTTCTTGACGTCCAGCAGCAGCACGGAGCCGTCACTGCGGCGGACGAACAGGTCCGGGTAGTGGGTCCAGGAGCCGTCGGCGTCGATGCCCTCGAAGATGAAGGGCTGGGCCGCGAAGCAGGCGATCTTCGCGTCGAAGTCGAGGAGCTTCATCCAGCGGGCTTCCAGGAAGCTCTCGTAGTCCAGGACCGTGTCGCTGCTGGCCGCCCAGTAGGAGCCGGGGGTGTGTTCCTGTCCTTCGTAGGTGGGAAAGTCGCGGGCCGGCATGCAGGTCTCGAAGCGCACCTCGCGGGCCTGGTCGGCGGGCAGGAGCCGTTCGGTGCAGTCGGCGTCGTAGTAGTGGATGTACAGGGGGTGGGCCGCGCTGCGTACGGGCCGCAGTGTGTTGGGTCGTTTCGGACTCATGCCCCTCGCTTTCCTTCGGTGGCGCCGTCGAGGAGCGCCTGTCCGTGTGCGGTGAGTTCACAGGCGACGGATGCGGGGAGCCAGGCTGCGAAGCGCCTGGCGCCTTCGCGGACGGAAGTCATGCCGGTCGGGGCCCACAGGTGGGGGGCGTATGCGGGGGCGTCGCGGACGTCTCCGCCGGTGAAGTGCTGCCAGATCCAGGCGGCGGCGTGGCGGCGGCGCTGCTCGGTGACGTCGTACCCCAGGGGGTGGCACACCGCGAACAGCACCAGGTGCGGAACCTCAGTCAGGCCGGACAGGGCCCAGCGCCGGGCGGCATAGTCGATCAGGCCGTGCTCGACGAGGCGGGCGCCGAGGCGTTCGATGTCCTGCCAGAACGCGCCCGCGTCGCCGATCCGCTGCACCAGCGTGTTCGCTGCGCGGGCGGCTTTGAGGGGGTCCATGGCCAGCGCGGCCGCGGCCCGCTGCCAGCTGGTGGCGCCTGCGAGGCGGGCCAGCGCCATAGCGGCCAGGCGCCGGCCGCTGATCTCGGCGGTGCCGGGCAGATGCCGGGCGATCAGTTCGCGGTAGTCGCCCGGATCCGCGAGGTGGCACACGTGGTGGGCGGTGAACGGCGCCTGGCTCTGGGAGCGGCTGGCCAGCACGCCAGCGACGCGGGATGCGGGCCGGATAGCGGCGCGCACCAACGGCTCCAGAGCGGCAGGCCGCGGTATCGGGCGCAGCGGATCGCTCTTGCCGGGCCTGCGGCGCAGCGCGACGGCCCGGTCCATCCAGGCCGCCAGGGCGCCCTGGCAGGCGGCGCGGTCCTCGGCGAAGAGCACCGGGGCGCTCAGTGCGAGGACAGCGGCGGCGTGCGCGGCACTGGGCGGGCTGGCCTGGAGCTGGCTGCGCCCGCCGCCCAGGCTGGCGAGCTGCCGCTGATGCAGGTCGGCGGTGAACGCCTCGACTGCCGCACCGGGCAGCGCGCTGCAGGCGCTGATCTCCTCGGCGGTGGTGACCAGCCGGACCACGGCCGCGGTGAACCGCACCACGGCGAAGAACTCCGCCCCGGTCACCTCGCTGCCTGCCACCTGCGCGGGGCCGCCGTCGGCGACATCAAGGAGGCGCTGCTGCAGGTCGGCGAGTTCGGCCGGGACCGGCACGGTGGGGTGTGTGGCCAGCCTCCGGCTGCACAACCCGGCCTTGCGCCTCCTGCTCGCAGAACGCCGGTTGTTGCAAAGATCCAGGTCGAGCATCTGGCGGCGGGTGGTCAAGCCGCGGGGGTGGCCGGCGTATCCGGAACCGAGACGCGCATCGCACTGCCGGCAGGTATCCACCAGCAGGACACGATGCTCAGGGCACACGGCGGCCATGCCCAGACGCCACCACAGCGGCCACACCGGAGCGGAGGCCAGGCATTTCGGGCACGCGCGGCTGGATGTGAACAGCGCCCACTCGCGGTTGCGGAGCCTGGCCAGGCTCTCCTCCTGCTGTGCCGGCTGGTCGGGCCCGGTGAAGTCCAGCACGGTATCCGCATACCGCGACAGCTGCATCGCCTGAATCACCGGCGCGTCCAGGCCGGTGGCCGCCCTGATGCCCTGAAGGCTTCGCTGTGTGAGCGCGGTGCCGAACCACAAAGGCCTCACCCCCGAGTAGCTCGGGTGGCATGCCAGGCCCAGCACCTGCGCGGCCTGGCCCGGGGCGATCTGCCAGTCGGCCGCCGCGCGGCTGAGCCAGGACGGGAACGACTCACCGTCGACGGGAACCGGTACCGACGGAAGCCGACGCGGCAGTCCTCGGTGGTCCACCGGCTCCTCCTCCCGATTCGATCTTGTAGGAGATCTCCTACAATCGTGGGACCGTACTACGGTTCCGTCTGTGGCGAACAGTGATTCCGGTGCGGGCGTCCCGGCTCAGCGGCTGGTCTTCGGGCGGCGTCTGCGGGCTCTGCGTACGCGTGCGGGGATGACCCAGACCGCGGTGGCGGCCGCTGCGGGGATGGACCGGTCCTTCTACGCGGAGGTCGAGGCCTCCGTCCACAGCATCTCCGTCGACCGCATCCCGGCCCTGGCAAAGGCCCTGGGCGTGACGCCCTCCGAGCTGTTCCAGGACATGGGTGCGGACCACCAGTAACGGCCCGTGTTCATGCTGGATCCAGGCGTCTGCCCGCCTGCCCCACAGGTCGGGGTGCCGCGTCGGCTGCCGGCTGTTCCCCTGCCCGGTGCACGGGAGTCACTGCCCAGCTGGATCAACCGGATCGGTCTCCTCTACGGGATCCACCAGCCGGACATCCTCGCCTGTCTGGGGCTCGCGGTCCGAGGGGAGATGCGCCCGACGACGGCGGGCCTGGCTCTTGCGCCCTCGTCCCTGGACACACTCTCCGCGGCGACGGGCGTACCCGCTGAAACGATCGGCGGCATGCTGCTGTCGCGGTTCGCCGCCACCGCCTTGCCCAACCTCCCGTCCCCACCCTTTCAGCATCGAGGGGACCTGACCGCGTGGGTTGTCGGAGCGTGGGTTCTTCGGCGCCACTCCAACTTCTGCCCCAAGTGCCTCGCCCGGGACGGACAGTGGCGGCTGGAGTGGAAGCTGCCGTGGAGCTTCGTCTGCCTGGATCACCGGGTGTATCTGCGCAACTGCTGCCCGCGGTGCAAGCGAGTACAGAGCGGGCTGTCCTGGGGCTGGGACAGCCGCGTGTGCCGGCTGCGGTGGCGAGCCTCCGCCCCCTCGCTCACCAGCCGCATCCCGCATCCCGCATCCGGAAGGTGACAATGCCACCGTGTGCCGTGGGCGCCTGGACCAGGGCGCGACGGTCCCGCTCGCCGACAGACACGCCTTTGAGGGGCAGAAGCGGCTGCTGCGCTGGCTGTACGGAACACCGGAAGAGTCCCGCCCGGGAGACGGAGTTCGCCTCGCTGACCGCCATCGCCGCCCAGCGCCTCGCCCCCGACATGCTGTCCAGGGCCCAGGCGGAACTCCGGCCTGTGCTCCATTTCACCGACACCGATACCGGCTGGCCCCAGGGCGAGCCGGAGCTGTCGCCGCTGTGGGCTGACCCGCTGCGGATGGCCGGCGCCGCACACGTAGCCCAGCGGCTGTCGACGCATGAGTTCCGCCCGCAACGGTCGGTGCAGTGGCTGAAGCTCAAACAGCCGCGCTTCGGAGATCCGTTCACTCATCTCATGGACCACGGGCACCAGTTGTACGGAACCTCCCTGGTGTTCGGGCCGTTCCACCACGACACCGCGCACATGCGCGAGGCCCTGCGAGTCGACCTGGTGTCCTTGCCCTACCAGGGCCCCGCCTACATCAACTCCCGGTCCCCGTACCGCCTGCACCCCACTGCCGGGAGCGTAGACAGGCCGAACTCCCAAGGGCAGTCCCGATGAAGCCGGACAGCCTCGACACCGAGGTGGACA